>DATIDD010000078.1:0-14584 GCA_035456465.1 Gaiellaceae bacterium
GACGTCGGCGGCCGCTTCGTCCTCCCGCGCCGGGTGGAACGCGACGAGCGTCGAACGGACCGGCGGCGTCACGACCTCGACGCGCGCCTGCAGCAGCTCGCGGCAGCACTCGGCGGCATCCCAGGCGCGCTCGAACCACCAGTCAGGACGCAGCTCCAGTGCCGCGCGCATGCCCCGCAGAGCGTTCTGCGACCACCAGCCGGGCTCGAATCGCCGTGCTCCCTCCTGTGGCTCGTACGTCCCGTCGGGGCGGTGGCTGCGCTGCGCGAGAAACGTCGGGGACGTGACGGCGAGGCGCTCGGGATCGGTGACCACGAGCGCGCCCGTCGAGTCGGGCCCGCAGAGCCACTTCTGCCCGGAGATCGTCAGGAAGTCGACCCCGAGCGACGTCGAGGGAATCGCTCCGACGGACTGCGCCCCGTCGGCGAGGACGGGGACGCCGCTCCGCTCCCGCACCTCGGCCAGCGGGAGCACCGCGCCCGTCGTCCACAGCACCTGCGAGGTCGCGATCAGCTTCGTGCGCGGCGTGACGGCCGCGACGAGCGCCTCCGGCTCCGGCTCGACGACGACCACGGTCGCGCCGGACGCCGCGAGCGGGCCGAGCAGGCCGAAGTGCTCGTCCGTGGTCGTGACGACCTCGTCGTCCGGCTCGAGCCCGAGCCCGCGGAGGACGATGCCGCAGCCGTCCGTCGTCGACCCCGTCAGCGCGACCTGCTCCACCTCCGCGCCGACGAGCGACGCGAGCGCGGCGCGCAGCTCCGCCCGCAAGGCCATCGTCTCCTCGAGGTACGCGAGGCCGCTCCGGCCCTGCGCGAGGTCCCGCTCGAGCGACTCGGCCTGTGCGCGCGCGACGGGCTCCGCGAGCGGGCCGAACGTCCCCGCGTTCAGGTACGCGACCGTCTCGAGCACGGGGAACAGCGCGCGCCCCTCTTCGAACGTCATGCCGCCCCGATCCGCAGGCGTGCCTCGACGACAGGGTGGTCCGAGAGCACGATGCCATTCTGCACACGCCGCTCGCGCGCCCAGGAGACGACCGAATGGGTCGCCGCGTCGCGCACGAGCACGTGATCGATCCCGCCGCCGGGAGCGGAGTACTCGCCGAGCTGCGGGTCGGCGACGTTGAAGTCGCCCGCGAGCACGATTGCATCTCCCGGCGTCGCGGCCTCCTCGGCGAACCGGGCGGCGTGCGCGGCCTCGGCTCGAGGCACGGCAGGACGGGCATGGTCGTTGGTGGCATGGAGATTCGCGACGACCACGCCCGCCGTACCCGCGATGCGGATCGCGTGGACGAGCCGACGCTCGCGCCCGCGCTCCGAGATGCGCTCGTGGCCGAGGTCCGTCGCGGTATGGCGCGGCGCGATCAGGATCGCGTTCGCCTGGCCCGAGAGACCGGAGCGGAAGAAGCCCTGGTGCACGCGGGTGACCCACTTCGAGAACGGCCCGGGCCAGAGCGGCGGCCGCGTGATCGCGTCGAACCGGCGCATTCCCGACCAGTCGTCGAGTCGCGGCAGCGCCCAGACGGGAACCTCCTGCAGGCAGACGACGTCCGGTCCGTCCGCAGTCACGAGCGCGATCATCTGCCGCAGGTAGCCGGTCCTGCGCGGGGGCTGAGCGTTTCCGTGGAAGACGTTCCACGTGCGGACGAGGAGCTCCATCGCCGCCGAGGCTACGGGTACCGTCGTCGGCGCCGCGCCGATGCACGTCGTCCTCGCCGATCCCCCCGCGTTCACCCCGCCGTACGACCACGAGCTCGCGGCCGCGCTCGCGCGCGCCGGTGCCGAGGTCGAGCTCGTCACCGCCCCGTTCCGCTTCGCACCGCGCCCCGCGCCCGACGGCTACGCCCTCGACGAGTCGTTCTACCGTCGAGCGGGGACGATCGACGGCCGCGCGCTCCGTCTCGCGGCGAAGGCGATCGAGCACCCGTTCGCGATGCGGCGCCTGCTCGCGCGTCCGGCGCAGGTCGTGCACTTCCAGTGGCTCGACGCCCCCGAGCTCGACGTGCTGCTCCTGCGATCGCGAAAGCCGCTCGTCTTCACCGCCCACGACCTCCTTCCGCGGCGCACGGCCCGCCGCGAGGGCCTCTGGCGCCGCCTGTTCGCGCGCTTCGACCGCGTCGTCGTCCACTCGGAGCGGGGACGGGACGCGCTCCGCGCCTTCGGCGTGGACGCCGAGCGGCTCCGCGTCGTCCCCCACCCCGTGTTCCGGAGCGACCCTCCGCGCGCGGACGACGGGCGCACGATCCTCGCGCCGGGCGTGATCCGGCCCTACAAGGGCCTCTCCGACGCCGTCCGGGCCACGCTCGCCGTCGACCGCGCGCGCCTGCTCGTCGCCGGCGACGCGCGCATCCCGCTCGACGCCCTCCGGCGTGAGGCCGGCGACCGCGCCGAATGGCGGCTCGGCTACCTCGGCGCGACGGAGCTCGAGCTCGCGCTCTCGGAGGCGACCGTGGCGGTCTTCCCGTACCGCGCGGAGCTCGACCAGTCGGGTGCCCTCCTGCAGGCGCTCGGTGCCGGCGTCCCTGCCGTCGTCTACGACGTCGGCGGCCTGGGCGAGGTCGTCCGCCGGTTCGAGGCCGGCCGGGTCGTGGCCGCGGGCGACGTCGATGCCCTGGCGAGCGCGCTGCGGGAGCTGCTCGACGACCCGGCCGCACTCGCGTCGGCGCGTGAGGGGGCACAACGCGCGTGCGAGACGCTCACGTGGGACGCAGCGGCGGCCGCGCATCTCGACCTGTACCGGGAGCTCGTGTGAGGCTGCGGCGGCGCGCCCCGTTCGACGAGCTCGTCGAGAGGCAGCTCGCGCTCTTCGCGGAGGACGAGGCGGAGCTCCTCCAGGAAGCCGTCGACGCGGAGGCCGTGTGGGTGCGCGCAGGTCGCGAGGACGCGGAGGAGGCGTACGGGGACTACCAGCTCGTCGTCGACGCGATCGCCGACCGGCTGCTCGATCTGCGCGAGGCGTACGCCGCGACGCTGCCCGACGACTCCGTCGCCGACGCGTACCGGCGGTCGTTCGCGGCGGGTGCGTCCCGTCGCTTTCGACGATACGCGTCGCTCGTCGCCGATCTCGAGCCGTAGCTCACTCGCCCTCGTCTCCGAGGCGTAGGTCGTCCGACGGAGGGCGTGGGCGGAGCGAACGGGCGAGCTTGAGGTGCGTCCGCGCCTCGTCGTGGCGGCCCTGGTTGCGGAGCGTCCGACCCAGCGCGTAGTGGGCGTAGTCGTCCGCGGGCGAGAGCTCGAGCACCTTGCGGAACTCGGCCTCCGCCTCGGGCCAGCGCTTGATCCGGAAGTAGGCGATCCCGAGCGCCTCCCGGATCGACGCCTTCTCCGGCTCCAGGCGCTTCGCCTTCTCGAGCGCGACGGTCGCCTGAGCCGGCATGCCGCTCCGGAGGTGCGTCCGGCCCTGCTGGAACAGGTCGTACGCGGCGCTCATCGCGTGGAGGGGATCCCGCCGGGTCGGAGCGAGCGGAGCGAGAACGTGGCACGGAGGCGGTCACCCGGTGCCTCGCGCTCCGACGCGGCCGAGAGGACGCGGTCGAGCTCGCGGCGGGCGCGGGCAGCGGCCGCCGCGGCGCGCGACGGCGGGCCGTATCGCGCCTCGGCGAGCGCTTCCGTGAGGGCCCGGGCGGGCGTGACGAGGACGCGCTCGGCGGCGTGTCGGAGGTCCCCGGGAGTGGCGTCGCGCCTCACGACGGCGCCCCTGTCGACGAGCGCCGAGACGAGCTCCGCGCGGACACCGGCGGCGAGCCGTCGAGGGTCGTCGCGGCGGAGGCGGATCGCCCGGCGCAGCCGCTTCGTCCCCACGACGGCTGCCGCGGCGGCCAGCGGAAGGCCGACGACGACTGCGACCCACCAGGGGAAGCCCGTTCGCGGCGCGGGCGGGGCGACGGTGGGCGACACCGGCGCGGACCGCCCCGAGGGCGCCGCGTCGAAGTCCAGGAAGCGCCCCGTGCCGAGCGCGCGGACCGCGTCGGCCGAGTCCGAGGCAAGGGTGTAGACCGCCGAGAGCGTCCCGCGCCCCGGCGTCGGGTCGAACGCGAGCCAGCCGAAGCCCGCGAACCAGGCCTCCACCCAGGCGTGTGCCTGGTGGTCGGTCACCGTCCAGACACCGGCCTTCCACGTCCCGGCCGTGAAGCCGACGGCGACGCGGGACGGAATGCCGAGCATGCGCAGCATCACCGCCATCGCGCCGGCGTAGTGCTGGCAGTAGCCCGCGCGGGTCACCTCGACGAAGTCCACGAGCGGCGGGTTCGTCCTGCTCACGGGCGGGTGTTCCTCGTAGCGAAATCCGCCGCCGCTCCGGAACCAGCGCTCGAGGACGAGTGTCGCCTCGTAGGGCGAGCGGGCCCTCGCCGTGAGCCGGCGCGCGTCCTGCCAGAGCGGCCGGTATGCCCAGAGCGGCTGGTAGAGCTCGTCCTCGAACACGCGATCGACCTTCGCGATCCGGCCGCGTCCGCCGTAGCCGGGAAAGCGCGCCCGTCCCATCTCGAGGTACCGGCCGGCCGCCGCGGGGTAGCGAGGCGGCGAGGCGGCGAGCGCCCGGGGCGTCGGCCGCGGCGCATAGCTCCACACCGTGTAGCGGGTGCCGCGCTGCAGGGGCCGGTGGGCGAGGATCACGCCGCCGCTCAGGAACGAGACGTCGCCGAGCTCCGGGCCGTCGATGCGCGCCGGCTCGGCGGCCGCAGGAACGCGCGTGTCCTCGAGACCCTCGATCGTGACCTTCTGCTCGAGCCAGGCGCCCGGGCGGGCGTCGCGGCGGGGAACGAGGGGATCCGTCGGCAGCTGTCGATGCGCCTCGCCGATGTCCGTCGGGAAGAGGTTCTCGATCCAGCGGTCGCCCGAGAAGGTCTCGAGGGTGGACATGCGCCAGTACTCGGCCCGTGCGGGCGCCCGGACGCGGAGCACCACCGTCGGCCGGACGGGGAAGTCGATGCCGGCATAGCTCGCGTCCCACAGGAAACGGACGTCCGTCGTCCCGCCGCCCGGGGCGAAGGGGTCCCAGCCACGCCAGTCGACGTGCGAGGCGCCCGGTGTGAGGCCTGCGAGCGCCGCACCGCCCGACGCCACGACGAGCGAGGCGGCGAGCCCCGCACCGACGAGCGTCCGCCGTCCTCCGCGGACGTTCTGCACGACCATCGCCCAGAGCAGGCTGGCGAGCGCGAGCGCGCCGAGCAGCACCGCACGGCGGCCCTCGAGCAGGACTTCCGGAAAGCCGACTCCGGCGGCGAGCGCGCCGGCGACGACGGCTGCGCGGCGGGTCGCGACCCCGAGCGACGCGACGAGCGCGAGCCCGACCGCGGCCGCGACGACGAGCCCGTGCAGCGAGGGGAACGTCCCAGGGTCGAACGGCGCCTGCACCACCGGGGCGTCGCGGAGCGCGTCCCAGGCGTTCGCGAGAGCCCGATGCGGCCACGTGCCGAACGCCACTGCGAGGCCGGCGACGGCAGCGACCGTGTATCCGGCGAGGAGCCACCGCACGTCGCGCAGCGCGGCGAGGAGGACGGTGAGCACGGCCGCGGCGACGAACCTCGAGCTCGCGGCCGGCTCCTCGAGCATCGCCCACGAGGCCATCACGACAGCGACGGCCGGCGCCGCGGCGACGGACGTTCGCAGCGAGAAGCGGTCAGCCAACGGCTCTCTCCCTGAGGCCGCCGAGCGCCTCGGCAAGCGGGGTCCCGTGGCGGAGGACGGCGAGCGCGACTCCGGCCGCGGCCAACCGCAGCAGCACGGGCGACGGCCCTGCGGGCGGACGGCCCGCATACGTCGGCGCATCGACTGCGACGAGCGCACTCGACCGGCCCACGGCTGTCCGCGCGACGAGCGCGTCCTCGACCACCTCGGGACGTGCGGTGACGACGACGAGCTCGGGAACGGAGCCGAGCGGCCCGCGCGCTGCCACGAGGTCGCGGAGCGGCGTCGCCGGCGCGGGCTCGACCGCGGCCAGCGCGTCGAGCGCCTGGTCCCAGTCCCGGCCGGCGCTGCGGACGCTGTGCACTCCGGGTTGCGGCGCGCCGATCACGAGCAGCGCGCGGCGCGAGCGCAGGCCGTGCGTCCGGACGATCCCGGCCGCAGCGCGGACGGCGTCGTCGAGGCTCGAGTCCCCCGGGACCCCGGCGACCGAGCTCGCCTCCACGTCGAGCACGACCGCGATGCTGTCGCGCGGCGCGTCCTCCAGCTCTCGCACCATCAGATCGCCGCGCCGCGCCGACGTCGGCCAGTGGACGGCCCGGAGCGGCTCTCCCTCCTGGTACTCGCGGACGCCGTGCGGCTCGAGCCCACTCGGGCGCCGAACGAGCGCCCGGCGGCCGCCCTCACCCCACGCGCCGGTCTCGGTGAACAGCGTCTCCAGCTCCGGAACGCGCGGCCGGACGGTGAGCGTCGACTCGTGGTCCACGGCGATCTCGGCCCGGGTGAGACCGAGCGGGTCGAGTGCCACGAGCCGCCCGGGGCCGAGCCGGTAGCGCCCGCGCAGAGCGCACGCAAGCCGGATCCGCGCACGGCCGTCCGGCCCGACGATGCCGCTGTGCTCGCCCAGCGTCCCGACGCGGTCGCGCCACTCGACGCGTGACGCGAGCCAGGCACGACCTTCGAGCTCGGCCTCGAGCAGCAGCGGGTCGCCCTCGACGGGAGGGCCCTCCACGGGCCGCCGCTCGGCCGTCAGCGCGTTGGCGACGACCTGTGCCCAGAGGCGCCCCGCGACCGTCGCGAGCGCGAGCCCGAGCCCGAGGATCAGGAGGGCCGTCGACCCGAGCAGCCACGCGCCCGCGAGCACGCAGACGGCGAGGATCCCCGCGCCGCCCGAGCGGCTCATACAGGGGCAGGCGTGGCCGCGAGGGCGTCGAGCACCACTTCCTCGACCGTCACGCCGGTCGCACGTGCCTCGGGGGCCAGGATCAGGCGATGTGCGAGGACCGAGACCGCGAGCGCGCGCACGTCCTCCGGGACGACGAAATCGCGGCCCTCGACGAGCGCCCGTGCCTTCGCCAGGCTGAGCAGCGCGATCCCCGAGCGAGGGCTGCCGCCGAGCGCGATGCGGTCGTTGGCGCGCGTGTGGCGCAGAAGCGCGACGACGTAGCGGTTGAGCGCCTCCTCGACGTGGACGCCGCGGGCAGCCTCGATCGCCGCGGTGAGCTCGTCGCGGCCGGCGACGGGCTCGAGGTGGTCGAGCGGTGGCTCGGTCGTCTGCTCGGCGAGCATTCGCGCCTCGTCCGCATGAGGCGGGTAGCCGATCGTCATCCGCACCGCGAAGCGGTCGAGTTGTGCCTCCGGCAGGGGGTACGTCCCCTCGTACTCGATCGGGTTCTGCGTTGCGACGACGAGGAACGGGCGCTCCAGGACGTGCGTCGCCCCGTCGACCGTGACCTGGGTCTCCTGCATCGCCTCGAGAAGCGCCGACTGCGTCTTCGGCGACGCACGGTTGATCTCGTCGACGAGGACGACGTTGGCGAAGATCGGGCCGGGACGGAAGCGGAAGACGCCGCTCTGGCGGTCGAACACGTTGACGCCGGTGACGTCCGCGGGCAGCAGGTCGGGCGTGAACTGCACGCGGTGAAAGCTCAGCTCCAGCGAGCGGGCCAGCGCTTTCGCGAGCACCGTCTTGCCGACGCCGGGGACGTCCTCGACGAGCACGTGGCCCTCGGCGAGGAGGCAGAGCAGCGGTAGCCGCAGCGTCTCCTGCGTGGCGTGGACGGCCGAGCCGAGGTTCGCGACGACGCGCTCGGCGAGCGCGGCTGCCGCGTCGCCCGCGACCTCGGGCCGAAGCTCCGCGCTCTCGCTCATCCGCCACCGTCGAGCAGCCGCTCGACCTCGTCGAGGATCGCCCGCGCGATCGCGTCCTTCGGTGCCTTCGCGACCATCCGCTCGGCGTCCCGGGTCACGAGGACGACCTCGTTCTCGTCGCTGTCGAAGCCGATGTCGTCGCGCCCCACGTCGTTGAAGACGACGAGATCGACGTTCTTGTCCGTCAGCATCGCCCGCTTCCGGGCGAGGCCCTCCTCCCCGCTCTCCGCACCGAAGGCGACGAGCACCTGCCCCTCACGGCGCGCGGCGCCGAGCGCGCGCGCGACGTCGGCTGTGGGCACGAGATCGACCGTCCACGGCTCGGCGGTCTTCGGGCGCTTCCCGGCGTGCGCCTCCGCGGGCCGGTAGTCGGCGACGGCCGCGGCCATCAGGACGACGTCCGCGGCGGCGCGCGCGAGGGCCTCACGGCGCAGGTCGGAGGCTGTCGGCGTGGGCACGAGCTCGACGCCTCTCGGGACCGGCACCTGGAGGTTGGCCGCGAGGAGCGTCACGACCGCCCCTCGCTCGCGCGCCGCCTCCGCGAGCGCGACGCCCATCCTCCCCGACGAGCGGTTCCCGACGAACCGGACGCCGTCGAGGGGCTCCCGCGTCCCCCCGGCCGTCACGACCACGTGGCGACCTACGAGAGATGCCGCCGCCGGCTCGTTGCCGAGCAGCTCCTCCACGCGGCCCGCGATCGCCTCGGGGTCGGCCATGCGGCCCACGCCCACCAGGCCCTCCGCGAGCTCGCCCTCGTCGGGCCCGACCACGACCGCGCCGCGCTCGACGAGGAGCGCGAGGTTCGCCCTGGTCGCCGGGTGCTCCCACATCGCAGTGTTCATCGCCGGCGCGATCACGAGCGGCCCGCGGTGCGCGAGTGCCGTCTCCGTGAGGAGGTCGTCCGCGAGGCCGTGCGCCAGCCGCGCGAGCGTGTTCGCGGTGAGCGGCGCGACGACGAGCGCATCCGCATCCTGCAGGTGCGGGTACGGATCTGCCGGCGGCGACCGGCGCGCGAGCGCCCAGAGCGTCTCGGCGGTGACGAACCGCTCCGCTCCGCGCGTGAGCACCGGCGTCACGTCGTGACCCGCGCGGACGAGCAGCCGGACGAGCTCGCACGCCTTGTAGGCGGCGATCCCACCCGTCACGCCGACGACGATGTGCGCCACGTGCACATTGTGCAGGTGACGAAAAGCCTCGCTGCGCCCGCGTCGGCCTACTGGCCGTCGTACGCGAACGTCAGCTTGCCGCGGGAGATCTCCTCCATCGCCATCGTGAGGTAGTTCTTCGAGCGCGACTCGACGAGCGGCGGGGGGGCGTCCTCCAGCCCGAGGCCCTCGCCGAGCTGATGGTGGTAGTTGTTGATCTGACGGGCCCGCTTCGCGGCCATGATCACGAGCGCGTACCGCGACGGAGGATCGGTCGCGGTGGCCGTGTGCGAGAGGAGCTCGTCTATGCGTGGCTCGATCATCGGTGCGCCATGGTACCTGCGAGCCTGAGCTCGCGTTCCACGATCGCCGAGAGGACCTCGGCTGCGCGCGTCACGTCGTCGTTGCGCACCATGTAGCGGAACAGGTGGGCCTGCTCGAGCTGGTAGCGGGCGAGCGTGATCCGATCCTCGATCTCTCCCGTCGACTCCGTCGCGCGCTCGCGGAGCCGGCGCTCGAGCTCGTCCACGTCGGCGGAGATGAAGATCGTGCAGGCGCCCGGCACCTCGGCCTGGACGTGGAGCGCGCCCTCGAGCTCGAGCTCGAGCACGCAGACGTGGCCGTTGTCGGCGATCCGTTCGATCTCGGAGCGCAGCGTCCCGTAGCGCTTGCGGGAGACGTACTCGACCCACTCGAGGAACTCCCCTCGCTCGACGCGCGCCGCGAAGTCGTCCTCGCCCAGGAACCAGTAGTCGCGGCCGTTCTCCTCGCCGGCGCGCAGAGGACGGGTCGTGGCGGAGATGGCCACCTCGAGCTCGGGCAGCCGCTCGAGCAGCAGGCGGATCAGCGTGCCCTTGCCGGCTCCGGACGGGCCTGTGACGACGAAGACCGGTCGCACCGCCGCCGCCGGGCCGCCGTGGCCCGAGCTCACCTCTGGTTGAACAGATTGACGAGCTCTGCGCGCTGCCGCTCGGACAG
Organism: Gaiellaceae bacterium; assembly: GCA_035456465.1. Classification (GTDB taxonomy): domain Bacteria; phylum Actinomycetota; class Thermoleophilia; order Gaiellales; family Gaiellaceae; genus DATHTC01. The sequence goes on from DATIDD010000078.1 coordinate 9,896, forward strand.
GCCGCCGACCGTCTTCGACTGGCTTATCCGGCACTGGTTCAGCAGGCGAGCCGCCTTCACGCGGCCGAACTTCGGGACCGCCATCAGCATGTCGAAGACCTTCGCGGTCGAGACGTAGTCCGGGGGATCGAGGAGGATCGACTCGATCTGGACGCTGCCGTCCTTCAGGTCCTTCTTGAGTTGGGCACGCCGCACGCGGATGTCGTTCGCACGCTGGAGAGCCTCCATCCGCTGATCGAGCGACCGGGCCGGGGCCTGGGCGTGCGTCTTCGACGTGACCATGTGAGGCGCCGAGTCTAGCACTGTCTGGCCGCTGATCAAGCAGTACCGTTGGGGCCGGTTTGCAGGTATTTTGCTATCTTGACAACGGAGTCGCGCCCGCTGACCTGCGAATTGCGAGGCCGCGGGCGGCCGCTTCCGTCTCGAGCTCCGCGCGGATGCGGCCGGGAGCGCCCGGGTCCGCGAAGAGGACGGTGCCGAGCGCGACGGCGCTCGCGCCGGCGGCAACGAGCTCGAGCGCATCGAGCCCGGACCAGACGCCTCCCATGCCGACGATCGGCACGTCGACGGCCGCGGCGCAGGCGCTGACACAGGCGAGCGCGATCGGCTTGAGCGCGGGACCGGAGTAGCCGCCGACCGACAGGGCGAGCCTCGGGCGCATCGTTGCCGCGTCGATCGAGAGACCGCGGATCGTGTTGACGAGCGAGAGACCGTCGGCCCCGGCCGCCACGACAGCCCGTGCGGCGGCGGCGACGTCCCACTGGGCCGGGGAGAGCTTCGCGTACAGGGTCTTCGACGTCGCGCCCCGCGCGGCGGCGACCAGCTCGGCCGCCGTCTCGGGCGCCTCCTCGACGTTCGGGCACGAGAGATTGAGCTCGATCGCGGCCACCCGGTCGTCGCCGTCCAGCTCCGAGCAGCAGCGGCGGAAGTCGTCGGCCGAGAAGCCTCCGACCGAGACCCACAGCGTCGTGTCGAGCGCCTCGAGCCGCGGCAGGTGGTCGGCGACGAACGCGTCGATCCCCGGGCCCTGGAGGCCGATGGAGTTGAGCATCCCGTGCTCCGTCTCGGCGATCCGCACGGGCGGATTCCCGCGCCGCGGCTCCGGCGTGATCGTCTTCGTGACGAACACGTCGAGCGACCGCGCGACGTCGGGCGCGACGAGCGCGTCGAGGCAGCCGGACGCGTTGAGGATCGGGACGGTCATGCGGCGGCCGTCAGCACGGGACCGTCGACGCACAGCCTGCGGTACGCCCCGTCGACCTCGATCACACACCCGTAGCACGCGCCGTATCCGCACGCCATCGGCGCCTCGCGAGCGAGCTGCGCCCCCGGCACGAGCAGCTCGAGCGCGTCGAGCATCGGCTCGGGCCCGCATGCCAGCACGTCGCCCGGGTCGTCCGGCAGCGCGTCGGTGACGAGGGTGGGGTCGAGCACCACCTCGGCGTTCGGGACCAGCGCGGCCGCCTCGGCGTGGTGACGCGTGCGGAAGCCGAGCAGCGCGGGCGGTGCGCCCAGGCGCTCGGAGAGGTAGGGAAACGGCGCGACGCCGATGCCTCCGCCGACGAGGAGCGGGCGTGCGACGGTCAGGTCGAAGCCGTTTCCGAGCGGCCCCGTGACCCGGATCGCGTCCCCGGGGGAGAGCGCCGCGATCACGGTCGTCCCGGCCCCGACCGGGTCGACGAGGAACCCGAGCTCACCCCTCGGCGCGGTGCAGAGCGAGAACGGGCGCGGCAGCACGCGCCCGGGCGCCTCGAGCATGAAGAACTGCCCGGGCACGCCCGCCCGCAGCCCACCGCGTCCGAGACGAACGAGGCTGTACGGGCCGACCGCCTCGTTGCCGCGCACCGTGAGCCGTTCGCTGCGCAACGGCTCAGCCAACCGTGTGTCGACTCGACACGAGGGTCGTCACGCGCCGCTACCGATGCGCTCCTGAAGGGACATCGTCGCCTCGGCGCGGGCGTTCGCGATCGCGTGCACGGCGGCGGCCGCCCCCGCGACGGTCGTGATGCAGGGCACGCGGGCGATCAGCGCCGCCTCGCGGATCAGGTACCCGTCCGCCCGGGCGCCCGACCCCTGCGGGGTGTTGACGACGACGTTGCAGCGGTGCTCCCGGATCAGGTCGACGACGGTGGGGTCGCTGGGGCCGGCCTCGGCCACCTTCCCCACCTCGTCGACGTCGAGACCGGCGGCGCGGAGCGTGCGCGCGGTCCCCTCGGTGGCGACGAGCTCGAAGCCGAGGCCGGCGAGTGCGGCGGCGATCGGCGCGATGCTCGCCTTGTCGGCGTCGCGCACCGAGAGGAACGCGGTGCCGGACGTCGGCAGCGGCCGTCCGGCCGCTCGCTCGGCCTTCGCAAAGGCGGTCGGGAGGTCGGACGCCGTCGCCATCACCTCACCCGTCGAGCGCATCTCGGGCCCGAGCACCGGGTCTGCGCCGGCAAAGCGCGCGAACGGGAGCACGGCGGCCTTCACGCTCACCTCGGCGGGACGCGGCGGCTCGAGCTCCAGGGCGGCGAGCGAGTCGCCGTGCGCGAGGCGGCACGCGGCCTCGACGAGGTTGACGCCCGTGGCCTTGCTCGCGAAGGGCACGGTGCGCGACGCGCGCGGGTTCGCCTCGAGGACGTAGACGGTGGAGTCCGCGATGGCGAGCTGGACGTTGAGCAACCCGACGACGCCGAGCGCCGGGCCGAGGCGCCTGACGACGTGCTCGACCTCGAGCGCGTTCGCGAGCGTCAGCGACTGGGCGGGCAGGACGCAGGACGAGTCCCCCGAGTGGACGCCCGCCTCCTCGACGTGCTGCATCACGGCGCCGATGTAGACGTCCGTGCCGTCGCAGAGCGCGTCGACGTCGATCTCGATCGCGTTCTCGACGAACCGGTCGATGAGCACCGGCCCGCTGACGGCGCCCATCGCGGCGCGGAGGTCGTCCTCGCCGTCGCAGATCCGCATCGCGCGACCGCCGAGCACGTACGAGGGCCGCACGAGGACGGGGTAGCCGATCTCGCGCGCCGCGGCGAGCGCCTCGTCGGCGCCCTCGACGGTCGACCACGGCGGGCAGCGGATGCCCAGGTCGCGCGCGAGCGCGCCGAAGCGCTCTCGGTCCTCCGCGAGGTCGATCGCGGCGTGCGGCGTGCCGAGGATGCGGTAGCCGCCGGCCTCGATGTGCCGCGCGAGCCGCAGCGGCGTCTGGCCGCCGAACTGGGTCACCACGCCGACCGGCTTCTCGCGGTCGAGGACGGCGAGCACCTCCTCCGGCGAGAGCGGCTCGAAGTAGAGGCGGTCGGACGTGTCGTAGTCCGTCGAGACGGTCTCCGGGTTGCAGTTGACCATCACCGCCTCGTAGCCGAGCGACCGGAACGTCTGCACGGCGTGGACGCAGCAGTAGTCGAACTCGATGCCCTGTCCGATCCGGTTCGGGCCCGAGCCGAGGATCACCACTCGCGGCTTCGTGCCGGTGGGCGGCCCTTCGTCCTCTTCGCCCCAGGTCGAGTAGAGGTAGTTCGAGCCCGCCTCGACCTCCCCGCCGCACGAGTCGACCCGGCGGTAGGCCGGCTTGATCCCACGCGCGTATCGCGTGCGCCGCACGTCCTCGCCCGACGTCCCCCACGCCGCGCCGATCGAGTCGTCTCCCCACCCCGCCCGCTTCGCGCGCCGGATGTCGCCGGTGCGCAACTCGCGCTTGGCGGCCTCGAGCTGGCCCACGAACCACGGGTGGAGCCCCTCGGGCAGGTCGTCGATCGTCGCCCACGGCGTGCGTGAGCCCGGCTCGAGCTCCCGCGAGCCGAACGCCTTGAGGAATGCCTCGGTGAACGTGCGGCCGATCCCCATCGCCTCGCCCACCGACTTCATCTGCGTCCCCAGCGTCACGTCCGCGCCGGGGAACTTCTCGAAGGCGAAACGCGGGAACTTGACGACGACGTAGTCGAGCGTCGGCTCGAAGCTGGCGGGCGTCGTCTTGGTCAGGTCGTTGGGGATCTCGTCGAGCGTGTAGCCGACCGCGAGCTTCGCCGCGACCTTCGCGATCGGGTAGCCGGTCGCCTTCGACGCGAGCGCGGACGAGCGCGAGACGCGTGGGTTCATCTCGATCACGCGGAGCTCGCCCGTGTCGCGGTGGCGCGCGAACTGGATGTTCGAGCCGCCGGTCTCGACGCCGACCGCCCGGATCACGGCCGCCGCGGCGTCGCGCAACTCCTGGTACGCCTCGTCCGAGAGCGTCATCTGCGGGGCGACCGTGACGGAGTCGCCCGTGTGGACGCCCATCGGGTCGAGGTTCTCGATCGAGCAGACGATCACGACGTTGTCGGCGCGGTCGCGGATCACCTCGAGCTCGAACTCGTCCCAGCCGCGAATCGACTCCTCGACGAGGACCTGGCCGATCGGGCTCTCCGCGAGGCCCCGCTCCACCTGGCGGCGGAGAGAGGCCAGGTCCTCCGCAAAGCCCCCTCCGTGACCACCCAGGGTGAACGCAGGACGAACCACGGCGGGGACGGGTGCGCCGTCGAGGTCCGAGAGCGACTCGACGATGCGCGACTCCGGGACCTCGAGCCCGCAGCGCTGCACCGCCTCGCGGAACAGCTGCCGGTCCTCGGCCCGGCGGATCACGTCGACCCGCGCGCCGAGCAGCTCGACGCCGAGGTCGTCGAGGATGCCGGCCGTCTCGAGCTCGATCGCGAGGTTGAGCGCCGTCTGGCC
>DATIDD010000079.1:0-46419 GCA_035456465.1 Gaiellaceae bacterium
CCGTGCGTACGGCGCGTACGAGCACTTGAGGAGCGCCTTCTGCGAGACGATCGCGGCTGCGTCGACCAGCCACGCGATGACGCCGACGTCGCCCCAGGTGCGCGTCGGGTAGTGGAAGACGTTGTGGAACTTCGCCTTGCCGGAGACGAGGTCCTCGAGGCACTGCTCGCGCGGCTTCCCGAGGTCCTCGACGACCCGGTAGATCAGCTGCGCGTGACCGACCTCGTCCTGCACCTTCGCCGTGAGCGCCAGCTTCCGCTGCAACGTCGGCGCGCGGAGGATCCACTCGCGCTCGGGGAGGACGCCCATCAGCTCGGAGTTGCCGTGCATCTCGATGAACTTGACGAGCTTCGAGCGATACTCGTCCGGCATCCAGTCGGCCGTCTCGACCTGGCCGCCGCCCTGCACGTACTCGAGGAACTCCTGGGTTCTCGCGTCCACCGGCCTCGCCTCCTGACCGAACGATCGTTAGGGTGCAGTGTATCGCCGGACGCCGCGACGAGCTGACCCGCCAGGCCGCGCGCCTGTTCGCCGAGCGCGGCTACCACGGCACGTCGGTCGACCAGCTCGCGAAGGCGATGGGCGTCCGGAAGGGCTCGCTGTACGCCCACATGGCGTCGAAGCAGGAGCTGCTCTACGCGACGATGCGCGAGGGAGCGGACGCGTTCCACGCCGCGCTCGACGCCGTCGACGAGCGGCTGCCGCCGACGGAGCGGATCCGGATGGCGATGCGGGCGCACCTGCGCGTGGTCGCCGACCAGCTCGACGTCGCCACGGTGTTCGTGCGCGAGTGGCGCTACCTCGAGGGCGACCGCCGCGACGAGATCGTCGGCGAGCGCCGGCGCTACGAGGAGCGGTTCCGCGCGCTCTTCCGGGAGGGTCGCGAGCTCGGCGAGCTGCGCACCGACCTCGACGAGGCGGCCGCGGCGCTGCTCGCGCTCTCGGCGCTGAACTGGGCGTACACGTGGCTCGACCCCGGCCGTGACACCGACGGGCTCGCCGACCGCTTCTACGCGCTGCTCGTCGACGGCATGCGCGGGTACTCGACGCCGGCCTAGCCGTGCCTCACACCGTGAGCTCGAGCCGGTTCCCGTCGGGGTCGAGCACGACCGACTCGTAGTACCCGTCGCCGGTTCGCCGGGGCCCGTCCAGCACACGGTGGCCCTCGCGCGCGAGCTCGGCCGTCAGCGCGTCGACGCGCTCCTCCGAGCCGAGCGAGATCGCGACGTGCACCCAGCCCGTCCGCTGCTCCGGCGCAGCGCCGGCCGCGATCCCGGGCAGTTGCATCAGCTCGAGGCGCGCGCCGTCCTCGAGCGAGAGGAAGTACGAGGCGAAGCCCGTCGCGGCGTTCTCGTAGCGCACGCCGGCGTGCGCGCCGAGGAAGCGCTCGTAGAAGCCGCGGGCACGCTCGAGGTCGTGCGTCCACAGGGCGACGTGCTCGATCCGTGGCATGGTCCGCCACCGTGCCGGGCGCCGTGCTGATCGTCAACCCGTTCGCGAGCCGCGTCGACGAGGAGCGGATCGCACGCGTCGCCGCAGCGCTCGGCGACCCCGACGTCGTGCGGACGGAGCGCGCCGGTCACGCCGTCGAGCTCGTGCGCGAGCTCGGGCCGGGACGGCCCGCCGTGTACGTGTACTCGGGGGACGGTGGCTGCAACGAGGCGCTGAACGGGAGCGACGGCTCGGTGCCGCTCGGCTTCGTCCCCGGCGGCAACACGAACGTGCTCCCGCGGGCGCTCGGGCTGCCGCGGGATCCGGTCGCCGCGGCGCGCGCGCTCGCGTCGGCGCGGCCGCGCCGGATCTCGGTCGGCCGTGTGAACGGGCGGCGGTTCGGCTTCAGCGCCGGGCTCGGGCTGGACGCCGAGTTCGTCCGCCGCGTGGACGCGCTCGGCCGGGCCGCGTCGGGCCGTCGTCCGGGCGATGTCCGCTTCGCGCTCACGGCGCTGCGGCTGCTCGTCGAGCGACGCTTCCGGTTCGACCCCGCGCTCGAGGTCGGGGGGCACGGGCGGGTCGCCTTCCTGCTCGTCGCCAACGGCGACCCGTACACCTACGCCGGCCCGGTGCCGCTGCACCTCGTCCCCCGGGCGCGGTTCGAGGGCGGGCTCGACGCGGTCGGGCCGCCGTCGTTCCGCCTCCGCAACGTCCCCGGCGCGCTCGTGTACCTGGCGACGGGCCGGCCGGCGCTCCCCCTGCTCTCCCTGGCCGACGAGGACCTGATCGTCGCCCGCTGCGACGCGCCGACGCCGCTCCAGGTCGACGGGGAGGACCTCGGCGACGTCACCGAGGCGCGGTTCGAGGCCGAGCGTGACGCCGTCACCGTGCTCGTGCCTTAACGCACCCACAACTAGTCCGGGCTGGACTATTCCGGCTAGGAATACGATCCTGTTCGCGTGCCGGTCGAGGCGAGGGCACCGGAGCGGACGCTCACCACCACCGAGGCGGCCGTGCTCGCCCTGCTCGCGATCGAGGGAGAGCGGTCGGGGTACGACCTGCTCAAGCTCGTCTCGCGCGCGATCGGCCACGTCTGGGCGCCCGCGCGGAGCCAGCTGTACGCGGTGCTGCCGCGCCTGGTCGCCGGCGGCCTCGCCTCGCGTCGCGACGTCGTCCAGCAAGGCCGTCCCGACAAGGCGGTGTACCGGCTCGCTCCGCGCGGCCGCGAGGTCCTCGACGCGTGGCTCGCGGAGGTCGTCCCCGGCGACGCCGCCGGGGTGCAGCTGAAGGTCTTCGTCGGCGGGCTCGTGCCGCGCGCCACGCTCGTCGCGCAGGTCGAGCAGTACCGCCGGGACGCCGAGGCGCGACGGGCGGAGCTTCGGCGGATCGACGAGACGAACTCGCGGACGGGTCACGACCGCTTCCACGGCTACCTCCTCGACCTCGGGCTGGCGCAGGCCGCCGCTGCCGTCCGCTGGGCCGACGCCGTGATCACCGACCTTGGGGAGCGGCCGTGAGTCGGCTCGCGCCCGCGGTTGCCGTGCTGCCCGCACCGCGCACGAAGTCAGGAACCGTTCACGTCGCGCTCGAGGACGTGCAGGCCGTGCCCGGGGACCGGCGGCTCGCGGTCGCGCCGGGCGTGTCCGTCCAGCCGACGGCCGCGGACTTCCTCGCCGGGCGCGACCCGGTGTTCGCGACGGCGCTGCGGTGAGGCGGACGCCGCGGCTGTCCATGCTGTGCCTGCTCGTCGTCGCAGCGGCGTGCGGCGGGTCGGCCGCGGCGCCGGCGGAGTCGCCGGTCGCGGCCGACGTGGACGCGCTCGTCGCGCACGTCGAGCGCGTCCACCCGCGGCCGTGGCACGACGTCTCGCGTGCCGACTTCCTGGGCGCGGCCGAGCGGCTGAAGGCGCGGCTCCCGCGGCTGTCGGCCGACGAGACGGTCGTCGAGTTGATGCGGCTCGTCGCGCTCCTCGGCCCGCGCGACGGCCATTCCGGGATCTTCCCGCTCGACACGGCGCACCGGCAGCAGCTCCACCTCTACCCGCTGCGCCTGTTCGCGTTCGCGGACGGACTGCGGGTCGTCGCCGGCGACGCCGCGCTGCTCGGCGCGCGCCTGACGGTGGTCGGAGACGTGCCGGTCGAGCGCGCACTGGAGGCGGTGCGGCCGCTCGTCCCCGCCGACAACCCGTGGAGCCGGCGTGCCCGCGAGGCGCAGTGGCTCGTCGTCGCCGAGGTGCTGCACGGAGCAGGCGTCGCGCCGGGCACCGGGCCGCTGGCGTTCTCGTTCGCGCGGGACGACGGCTCGATCGTGCAGCGGACGCTGGCACCCGTGCCCGCGGCCCGGTACGCGGAGCTCAACCCCGATCTCTGGCACGCGATGGTTCCGCCGGGACTGCCCCGGCGTCCCGCTCCCGCCTTCCTGGCCCGGCGCAACCTCCGCGGCTGGACGGCGCGTCTCGACCGCGGCCGCGCCGTCTACGTCGCCTACAACGAGAGCCTCGGCTGGAGCGGCGACCTCGCCGACCGCGTGCGCCGGCTCGCGCGGGCGCGATCGGTCCGCGGGATCGTCCTCGACCTCCGGCACAACCCCGGCGGCGAGAACCGCGCGTACGCGCCGCTGCTCGACGCCCTCGTCGCGCTCGGACGGCGCGAGCGGATCGTCGTGCTCACGTCCCGGACCACGTTCTCCGCTGCCGCGAACCTCCTCTCGGACCTCGAGGGGCGCACGCGGATTCAGATCGTCGGCGAGCCGAGCGGCGGGAGCCCGAATCTCGTCGGCGACCCGTCGCCGCTCCTGCTCGAGGCCTCCGGCTGGAATGTCAACGTCGGCACCGTCTGGTGGCAGAAGAGCCGTCGGGGCGCGGCCGACGCGCGGCTCGCGTTCGAGCCGGACATCCCGGTGCCGGTCCGCTGGGCCGAGCTCGCCGCGAAGCGCGATTCGGCGCTCGTCGCGGCCCTCGTGGCGGCGCGGGGCTAGGCTCGGCTCATGCCCGTGCGCCTCGCGCTCGTCGCGGCGCTCGCTCTCGTCGCCGCCGCGTGCGGGGGCGACGACGCCCCGGACCCGTTCGCCTACGACGCCGACGTGCCGCTCGCCTTCAGCGTCGCCGACGAGCAGCGCGCCGGCCGCGTGCGCATCCTCGACGTGTCGTACGCCGCCGCGGGCGGACGGGTGCCCGCCTTCCTGGTCGTGCCCGCCGGCCCTGGGCCGTTCCCGGTCGTCCTGTTCCAGCACGGCGGCGGAAGCAGCCGCGCGGACTTCGTCGGCGAGGCGGCGGCGCTGGCGGAGCGCGGCGCCGCCGGCCTCGCGATCCAGGCGCCGGAGCGGGCGTCCAGCCGAGGGATGGTCGTCGCCGACGTGGTCGCGTGGCGGCGCGCCCTCGACCTCGTCGAGCGCCGGCCGGATCTCGACGAGCGACACGTCGCATTCGTCGGGATCTCGTTCGGCGCGGCCCTCGGCGGGGTGCTCGCTGGCGTCGAGCGGCGGATCGGCTCCTACGTGCTCATGTCCGGCCCGCCGGAGTGGCGCGGCGAGACCGGCGTCGACGCGCTGCAGCCCCGGGACTGGATCGCGAAGAGCGCCGACGCACGCTTCCTGTTCCAGCTCGGGACCCAGGACGACGTGGTGGCGCCCGCCGACGGCGAGGCCTTCTTCCGGGCGGCGCCGGAGCCGAAGGAGCTGCGCCGCTATCGGGCGGGGCACGTCCTCGACGAGCAGGCGCAGCGCGACCGCCTCGCGTGGGTCTCCGAGCGGCTCGGCCTGGGGTAGAGTCTCGCGCGCCATGGCGCAGGTGCTTCCGGCCGAGCGCAAGCTCCGGCGCGTGATCGGCGACGGCGATGCGACGCCGGACCGCGAGGTCGACGGGATCGGCGAGCGCGACCTCCTCGAGCTCCACCGCTCGATGGTGCTGCTGCGCACGTACGACGAGCGCTCGGTCGTCTACCACCGGCAGGGCCGCATCGGCACCTATGCGATCTTCTGGAACCACGAGGCGATGCAGGTCGGCTCGGCCGCCGCGCTCGAGGACGAGGACTGGATCTTCCCCAGCTACCGCGAGTCGGCGATCGGGCTCCTGCGCGGGATCCCGGCCTCGACGATCCTCTCCTGGTGGCGGGGGCACCCGGCGGGCTGGTGGAACCCGGCCGACTACAACGTCGCCTCGATCTGCGTCCCGATCGGGACGCACGTCCCGCACGCCGCCGGGCTCGCCTGGGGAAAACGGCTGCGCGGGGAGCCGGCGGTCGCGATCGTCTACTTCGGCGACGGTGCGACGTCGGAGGGCTCGTTCCACGAGGGCGCCAACTTCGCCGCCGTGATGCGCGCGCCGCTCGTGCTGTTCTGCAACAACAACGGCTGGGCGATCTCGACACCGGTGTCCGCCCAGTCGCGGGCGGAGACGCTCGCCGACAAGGCCGTGGGCTACGGGATGCCCGCAATCCGCGTCGACGGCGGCGACGTGCTCGCCGTGTTCGAGGCGACCCGCGAGGCGGTCGAGCGTGCGCGCGCGGGAGACGGGCCGACGTTCGTCGAAGCGGTCTCCTACCGGGCCGCGCCCCATGCGACCGCCGACGACCCGAAGGCGTACATCGACCTCGAGCGGGTCGAGCAGGAGCGGCAGAACGAGTGTCTGGGCCGCTTCGAGGGCTACCTGCGCCGGCTCGGCGTGCTCGCGGACGACCAGGCTCAGGCCGTCCGCGACGAGGCCGCGGAGCTGATGCGCGCGGGCATCGCCGCCGCCGAGGCCGAGCCCGAGCCGGACCTCGCGCTCCTGTTCGAGCACGCCTACGCGGAGCCGCCGGCCTCGTTCGCGGCCGACCTGGCCGAGCTGCGCCGGATCCTCGGAGGCGCGGTTGGCTGAGCTGCTGTTGGTCGAGGCGGTCAACGACGCGCTCCACACCGAGATGGCGCGCGACGACGACGTGCTCGTGCTCGGCGAGGACGTCGGCCGCGCCGGCGGCGTCTTCCGCGCCACCGCCGGGCTGCGCGACCGCTTCGGCGCCGACCGCTGCGTCGACACGCCGCTCGCGGAGGCCGGGATCCTCGGCACCGCCGTCGGCCTCTGCATGGCCGGGTGGCGGCCCGTGTGCGAGATGCAGTACGACGCGTTCTCGTACCCGTGCCTCGACCAGCTGATCACGCACGTCGGCCGCTACCGGTGGCGTACGGGCGGCGCGATGGCGTTCCCGCTCGTGGTGCGGATGCCGTACGGCGGCGGCGTGCGCGCGCCCGAGCTCCACGACGACTCGCCCGAGGCCTACTACGCCCACACCCCCGGCGTGAAGGTGGCGATCCCGTCCACGCCCGCCGACGCCAAGGGGCTGCTGGCCGCGGCGATCCGCGATCCCGATCCCGTCGTGATCCTGGAGCCGAAGGTCGTCTACCGCACCGCGCGCGGGGAAGTGCCGGAGGGCGAGCACGTCGTCCCCCTGGGCCGGGCGCGGATCGCCCGCGAGGGCGACGACCTCACCCTCGTCGCCTACGGGGCGATGGTCGGTGTCGCGGAGCAGGCGGCCGACGCGCTCGCGGAGCGCGCCTCGGTCGAGGTGCTCGACCTGCGCTCGCTGAAGCCGCTGGACGAGGAGGCGCTGCTCGCCTCGGCGGCGAAGACCGGACGTTGCGTGATCGTGCAGGAGGCGCCGCGCACCGCCGGCTACGGCGCCGAGATCGCCGCGATCCTCGCCGAGAAGGCGATCCTCGACCTGCGAGGGCCGGTGCTCCGCGTGACCGGCTTCGACGTGCCCTATCCGTACTGGAAGATCGAGGACGCGTACATGCCCTCGGTCGAGCGCGTCGTCGACGCAGCCTCCCGCCTGCTCGCGTTCGCGTGACCCCGGAGCCGGAGCGGCTCCGGCTCTGGCTCGAGCGCGGTGGGTCGGGGTACTGGCTGCGCGACGCCGCCTCCGGCGAGCCCGTGCGGTGGCGGGACGAGCGGCTGCTCGTGGTCGCGGTCGCGGGCGCGTCGTATCGGCTCGAGGCGCTTCAGGATCCCTCGTTCGCGCCCGGCTCGCCGCTCGCGCTGGTGCCCGAGCCGGAGAACCGGCACGACCCCGATGCGATCGGGATCTGGGACGCCGGGCGACGCCTCCAGGCCGGCTACGTGCCCGCGGACGAGACGGGGCGCGTGCCGCCGGCGGCGCAGGCGGTGTCGCTGTGGGAGTGCCGCGACGACGGCGGCCGCCGTGTCGGGCTGCGGGTGCTGATCGCGCCCGCCGAGGCCTGGATCGGCCGCCCGCGGGCCTGAGCGACTCGGGCGAGCTCGATGGCTTCGCCGCCGCGTCGTCCTTCGCGCTCGCCGCCCGGCTGCCGCCCCGCGCCGGCTGACTATGCTCCGCCGCGGCCATGGCGTACGAGTTCAAGCTGCCCGACCTCGGCGAGGGCCTCACCGAGGGCGAGATCGCGCGCTGGCTCGTTGCCGAGGGGCAGGCGGTGGCCGAGGACGACCCGCTCGTCGAGATCCAGACCGACAAGACGACGGTCGAGATTCCGTCCCCCGCGGCGGGGACGGTCTCGCGGATCCTTGCCGCGGAGGGGCAGGTCGTCCCCGTCGGCGCCGTGATCGTCGTGATCGGCAACGGGCCGCCCGCCGGCGAGCCGGCGGCCCCCGAGCCCGAGGCGGAGCCGGGGACGACGTCGCTGCCCGCGCCGCCCCCGGCAGGACGGCCCGACGGACGGGTGCGCGCGACGCCGCTCGTCCGGCGCCTCGCGCAGGAGCTGGGCGTCGACCTCGCTCGCGTCGCGGGCACCGGGCCACAGGGACGCGTCACGGAAAGCGACGTGCGGGCGGCCGTGGAAGGAGCAAGTGGCTCAGAGCCACGAGCCCCGAGTCCAGGCCGCGACGCCGCTACCGGGGCAGCTCGTGGCTCGGAGCCACGAGCGCCGTCGGACGAGCGCCGGATCCCGCTCCGCGGCGTGCGCCGCCAGATCGCCGAGCACCTCGCGCGCGCACACCGCGAGATCCCCGCCGTGACCTACGTGGAAGAGTGCGACCTCACCGGGCTCGACCTCCAGCGGCTCGTCCCGCTCGCGCTCCGCGCCGCGGCGCTGTCGCTCGCCGAGGTGCCCGAGCTGAACGCGCGGCTCGAGGGCGACGAGCTCGTCCTGCTGGAGCGCTACGACCTCGGCGTCGCCGTGCAGACCGAGCAGGGGCTGGTGGTGCCGGTCGTGCGCGACTGCGACTCGCGGCCGCTCGAGGAGCTCGCCGCCGACGTCGCCCGCCTCGCCGATGCCGCGCGGGCAGGGACGCTGAAGCCGGAGGAGCTGCGCGGCTCGACGTTCACGGTCACGAGCGCCGGCAAGCTCGGCGGGCTGGTCGTGACGCCGCTGATCAACCATCCCGAGGTCGGCATCCTCGGCCTCCACCGCGTCGCGCCGCGGCCCGTCGTGCGTGACGGCGAGATCGTCGTGCGCGAGGTCGGCAACGTCTCGGTCACGTTCGACCACCGTGTCGTGGACGGTGCCCGGGCGGCGGAGTTCGGCCTCGCCGTGATCCGCCGGCTCGAGCTTGCCGCCTCAGGCGAAGCGCTCTAGCAGCTTCGAGAACGGCAGCTCGGCGAGCGAAGGGACGACGGCGTCGGCGTCGTCGAGCGCCAGCGTCGCCGTGACCCCGTTCGGCACGGCGACGCAGTAGAGCCCCGCTGCCTTCGCCGCCCGCACGCCGTTCGGGGAGTCCTCGAACGCCACCGCTTCGTCCGCCGCGAGGCCGAGACGGTCGAGTGCCTCGAGGTAGAGCGTCGGCCGAGGCTTCGCCCGCTCCGGATCGTGATCGGCGGTCACGATCACGTCGAAGTCGGCGGTGCGCTCGAGTCGGGCGAGATGCCCGTCGACCCACGGTCGCGACGAGCTCGACACGATCGCGGTGCGCAGGCCGCGCCGCCGCGCCTCCTCGAGGTAGGGGAGCACCCCGGGGCGGAGCTGCTCGACCTCGCCGAGCTCGAGCTCCCGCGCCAGGCGCCTCGCGTCGAGCGCCTCCCGGTCGATCGGCCCGGCGAGCTCCTCCAGCAGGTCGAACGGATCCCACGCGCCGACGGTGCCGATCACGGTCGCCCACCGGTCGAGCGGCAGCTCGTGCCCGTGCTCGCGGTACAGCTCCTGCCAGGCGGCGAGGGACGGCGCCTCCGTGTCCACGACGAGGCCGTCGAAGTCGAACAGGAGTCCCCGCAGCGCCACGGCGAGCGGAGCCTAGTCGCGCAATCCGCCCGGTCGCCGCGGGCGTAGGACCCCGCGACGTCATTCCCGGGGGGGAAAGGGGAGGATCATGCGAAGGCTCATAGGCATCGCCGTCGCGTCCGTCGCCGGGCTCGCGCTCGTCGGGGTCGCGATCGCAGGGCTCAACGGCAACCGGTCCGTCCACCTCACCGGCGATCTCGAGGTGCCAGCGAACTCGAGCGCCGGGCAGGGGCAGGCCAGCTTCCAGCTGTCGGAGGACGGGCAGTCGGTCGACTACAAGCTGAACGTCGCGAACATCGACAACGTGATCATGGCCCACATCCACATGGGGCTCCCGGGAGCCAACGGGCCGATCGGCGTCTGGCTCTATCCGTCGACGACGCCGAACGCGCCGGGGCCGGCCGGGCTCGGCCGCTTCGACGGGCGGATCGCCACCGGGACGTTCACGGCGGCCGACTTCATCGGGCCGTTCGCCGGGATGAGCGTCGAGCAGGTCTGGGCGCTGATCGAGAGCGGCGGCGCGTACGTCAACGTCCACACCGACGACGGCGTCGCGCCCACGGGCACGGGCCCGGGCGACCTGCGCGGCGGCGAGATCCGGGGCGACCTCTAGCTCCGGGCGGTTCCTGCGGCGGCGCAGTTCCTGCGGCACAGTTCCTGCGGCGCAAGGAGAGAGACGGGGCGGGAGGCGGCCGCCCGCCCCGATCCTCCCGGCTCGCCTCGTCGCGTGCGAGGCGAGGTCTCGGCTAGGCGAGCGCCGGCACGGCGTCGAGGTGCGCCGCGAGCATGCGCTCGATCCGCGGCGCGCTCGTGCGGCCGTCGATGCGCGCGACCGCGCGCTTGCCCTTCACGAGCACGAGCGTCGGCACCTCCTCGACGCGGAACCGCGTCGCGAGATCGGGCCGCACGTCGACGTCGACCTTCGTCACGCGGAGGCGCGAGCGCTCCTTGCGGGCGAGGTGGGCGAGCAGGCTTTCCATGCGGCGGGCAGGCCCCGAGCGCTCGGTCGAGAAGAAGACGAGCACGGGCCGGACTTGGTCGTTCACGGATCGGTTCCTCCGGTCCGAGGGGGGTGGTCGCCACGGAGGCGTGTCAGCCTCCCTTCCCGCCGGACGGCTCGGGGAAACCAGGCGCGCGGACGCGTGCTGCGGGGACGCAGGAGCTGGAAGCCGGCGTGTCTACACTGGCTGCCCATGGGAGCGTGGTACACGATCGGGGTCTTCACGGGGATCGGCGTCGGCGCGGGCCTCGTGCTGGCGGGCGTGCTCGGCCGGACGCGCGGCGCAGCGATGCTCGCCGCGCTCGGCGGGGCGCTCGCAGGCGCGTTGCTCGGGCTCGGGCTCGCGGACGTGGAGGAGGCGGTCGGCGGCGCGGTCGGCGGCCTGCTCGGCGGCTTCGGCGCGGCGCAGGTCGTCTCCGGCGCGCTCTCGCGCGGCGGCACCCGCGGGGCGACCGCGCTGCTCGTCGGCCTCGCCGGGCTGGTGGCGGCGGCGCTCGCGCTGATCCCGGTCGTCGGGTACCTCCTCGCCGTGGTCGTGCCGGCGTTCGCGGCCAGGCTGCGCCGCCGCGCGGGGGAGCGCCACGCGGGCCTCCGCATCCTCGCGCGGGACTGATGCGCCCCAAGCTCGTACTGATCGTGATCGACGGGCTCACGCCCGGGCTGCTCGAGGGCGCGCTCGACGAGCTGCCGGCGCTGCGCTTCCTCGCCGAGCGCGGCCGGTACCGGCGCGGGACGTCGGTGTTTCCCTCGCTGACGCCGGTGTGCCTCTCGTCGATCGCCACGGGCGCGCACCCCGACGTGCACGAGATCCCGCACCTCGTGTGGTACGACCGCGGCGAGCGGCGCCTGATCGAGTACGGCTCGTCGTTCGGCGCGATCCGTGCCGCCGGGTTCTCCCGGTCGCTGCGCGACACGATCCTGAACATGAACGAGCGCCACCTCGGCGAGCGCGCGGTGACGCTGTTCGAGGCCGTCGAGGACGCGGGGCTCGTGCCCGCGTCCGTGAACTTCACCGCCTACCGCGGTCGGACCTCCCACCGCTCGTCGCTTCCGGGCGTGCCGCCGGCGCGCGGGCCCCGCCGCTTCTTCTACTACTCGCTCTACGAGTCCGACGCGACCGGCGCGCCGCTCGCCGTGCGCAATCGCGCCGCCGGGTCGATCGACGACTACGCCGCCGCCGCCGGGCGCTGGCTCGTCACGCGCGACGGCTTCGACCTGCTCGTCTTCTACCTCTCCGACCTCGACTACGCGTCGCACGCGCTCGGGCCGGACGGCTGCCGCGACGCGCTGACGCGGGTCGACACGCATGTGGCGACGCTCCTCGCCGCCGCGGGCGGCCCGGACGAGTTCCTCGAGCGCTACGCGGTGATCGTCTGTGCCGACCACGGCCAGACGCCCGTGAATGCCGCGGTCTCGCTCGAGCACGCGGTCGCGTCGTTCGAGGGCGTGCTGGTCGCCGCGTCGAACCGCGCCGCGCAGCTGTACCGGCTCCCGGCCTGCGGCGCGGACACGCGGACGCTGGCGGCGGCGCTCGACGACGAGCCGTCGGCGGAGGTCGTGCTCTTCCGCGAGGACGGCGACGTCGTGGCGCGGCGCGAGCGCGCCGAGTGCCGTGTGCGCGACGGGGTCGTGGCCTCCGGCGACGCCACCGTGCTCGGCGACCCCGACGCGCCGGCGCGGGTGTGGGCCGCGCTGACGAACCCGAACGCGGGGGACGTCCTCGTCTCCGCGGCGGCCGGCTACGAGTTCGCCGACCTCGCCGGGCGGCACCACGTCGGCGGCGGGAGCCACGGCTCGCTGCTGGCGGGCGACTCCGAGGTGCCGATCCTGACCGTCGGCCTCGAGGCCGAGCTGCGGTCGATCGTGGATCTCGCCCCGGCGGCGCTCGCGCACCTGGGCGTCGAGCCGCCGGCCTACGCACGGCTGCTCGCCCCAGCGGCCTGAGCCATGGCCCGGCTGTTCGATCCCGTCTCCTCCAGGCACCTGATGGTCACCCAGCAGCTGCAGGCGCGAGACATCGACGACCCGCGGGTGCTCGAGGCGATGCGGGCCGTGCCGCGGGAGCTGTTCGTCCCCGCGGAGGTGCGGGCCCGCGCCTACGAGGACGCGGCGCTGCCGATCGGCGCCGGGCAGACGATCTCGCAGCCCTACATGGTCGCCGCGATCTGCCAGGCGCTCGGCCTCCGCGGGACCGAGCGCGTGCTGGACGTCGGCACCGGCTCCGGCTACCAGGCCGCCGTGCTCGCCGAGCTGGCCGACGAGGTGCACACGATCGAGCGCGTCCCCGAGCTGGCGGAACGGGCCGGCGAGGCGCTGGCCGCCGCCGGCTACGACCGCGTCCACGTCCACGTGGGGGACGGCACGCTCGGGCTGCCGGAGGCGGCGCCGTTCGACGCGATCGCCGTCGCCGCGGCCGCGCCCGGCATCCCCGACCCGCTCTACGAGCAGCTCGTGCCGTGCGGCCGCCTCGTGATCCCGGTCGGCTCGCGGCACGGGCAGGAGCTCGAGCTCGTGGTTCGAAGCCCGGAAGGGCCGGCGACGGTTCGCACCGTGCCGTGTCGGTTCGTCCCGCTCCTCGGTGCGAAGGGATTCGAGGAGGGCGGGTTCGAGGTGGAGGGGTTCGGCGAATGAGGTTCCAGGGCGGGGCCGACGGGAAGGACGGCGCCGTGGCGGACGGCCTGTCGGCGGACGCACTGCTCCGGCGCCCGGTGCGCGTCCGCGGCATCCGGCTGGGCCACCCGGCCGACCTGCTCCTCGACGTGGAGGCGATGCGCGTCGTCGGCCTCGAGGTCGTGTGCGGCGACGACGCGCGACGGTTCCTGCCGCTCGGCGCCGCGCGCGTCGAGGGGAGCGAGATCGCGGTCGCCTCGCCGCTGCATCTGCTCGACGGCGGCGACCTCGGCTTCTACCGCCGCCGCGGGCGCTGGCTGAGCGCGCTCCGTGGCCGTCCGGTGACGCTCGCCGGGCGTCCGGCCGGTGCGCTCGCGGACGTGGTCGTCGGCGCCGACGGGCGCGTGACGGCGCTGGAGCTCGAGGCGCGCGAGGAGGGCGCACCTGCGCGCGTCCCGGTGCCGGCCGGCGCCGACCTGGCCATCGCGGCCGCCCCGGCGTCCGCGGCCTGACCCCGGACGGCCGCTGCTAGGCTCGGCCGCCGTGATCTCGCGCGTGCGTGCCGCCGTGTCAGGCGAGACGGGCTTCGGCGACAGTCGCGCGGGGCTGGCGCTGCGGCGTCCGCAGAACTGGGTCCAGCTGGCGAAGTTCGCCGCCGTGGGCGCAACGGGGTACGTCGTGAACCTCGTCGTCTACGCCCTCCTGCTGAAGGGGGCGGGGTTCCACTACCTGCTCGCGGCGATCGGGTCGTTCCTCGTCGC
Organism: Gaiellaceae bacterium; assembly: GCA_035456465.1. Classification (GTDB taxonomy): domain Bacteria; phylum Actinomycetota; class Thermoleophilia; order Gaiellales; family Gaiellaceae; genus DATHTC01. The sequence continues at coordinate 13,966 of DATIDD010000079.1, forward strand.
GGTCACGAACAACTACACGTGGAATCGCGTGTGGACCTTCCGGCGGCACCGCGGCAGCGTCGGCATCCAGGGCGCGCGCTTCTTCGTCGTCTCCCTCCTCGCCCTGGTCGCGAACCTCGTCGTGCTGCAGACGCTCGTCGCGCTCGGCGTCGGCGAGCTCCTGGCGCAGGCGATCGCGATCGTGCTCGTCACGCCGGTGAACTTCATCGGCAACAAGCTGTGGACGTTCCGCGTCCGCCGGTGAGGCCGTGGCCGGTGGCGCACTCCGGGCCGCGCTGACGACGGTCGCGGCTGCCGCCTTCGCGGCGGCCGTGCTCGTGCCCGCCGGCGTCGCCGCGACGACGACGACCGGCACGAGCGCCGCGCCCGTCGATTCCTCGATCGCGCAGGAGCCGGCCCCGCCGCGCCTCGACGAGGAGCGCGCGACGGCGATCTTCCTCCGCGCCCCGAAGGTCGCCGATTGGCTCGACCGCTACCCGCCGAAGCCGACGACGGACGCCGAGTTCCGCAGCGAGGACCGGCGTTGGACGGTGAAGGTGTGGTCGGGCGAGGCCGGTCAGATCGCGCTCGGCAAGGTCGACGACGGCACCGGCGAGGTGGTCGAGGCGTGGACCGGCCCGCAGGTCGCCTGGAAGATGGCGCGCGGCTACCGCGGCGCCTTCGGCGGGAGGACGATCAACACCGCCTGGGTGTGGATCGCGTTGAGCGCCGCCTTCCTGCTCGGGCTCGCGAACCTCAGGCGGCCGCTCTCGCTGAGGAACCTCGACCTGCTGGCGCTGCTCGCGTTCACGCCGTCGCTGTACGCGTTCAACCGCGGGGAGATCCTCTGGTCGGCGCCGCTGGCGGTGCCGCCGCTGCTCTACGTGATCGTCCGCCTCGGCTGGATCGGCGTCCGCGGGCGACGTCCGGACGGGACGCCGCCCGTCTGGCCGACGTGGGTGCTCCTCGGGGCCACGGTGTTCCTCCTCGGCTTCCGCATCGGGCTGAACGTCCAGGCGCCGTACAGCGTCATCGACGTCGGCTACGCCGGCGTGATCGGGGCGCACCGGATCGTCCACGGCGAGGCGCCGTACGGCCACTTCCCCGTGCAGGACGACCGACCCGCCTGCGGCCCCGCCGACGCCGAGGGCGAGATCCGCAACCGGATCCAGACCAACGGACGGTGCGAGTCCTCGAACGAGCGCGGCGATACGTACGGCCCGGTCTCGTACCTCGCCTACGTCCCCGGCTACCTGGCCTTCGGGTGGAGCGGCAAGTGGGGCGGCGACACGCTCCCCGCCGCGCACGCCACCTCGCTCGCCTGGGATCTGCTCATCGTGGCGGGGCTCGTGCTCGTCGGGCGCCGGTACGGCGGCTCCAGGCTCGCCGCGACGCTCGCGTTCGCGTGGGCCGCCTATCCGTTCACGGCGTACGCGCTGAACTCGAACACGAACGACGGGATCCCCGCCGCCTTCCTCGTCTGGGGCTTCTGGCTCGCGACGTCGCCGTGGGCGCGGGGTGCCGCCGTCGCGCTCTCGGGCTGGACGAAGTTCGGCACGCTGATCGTCGCGCCGCTCTGGCTGTCCTACCCGTCGCTGCCGCGCGCGCGTCCGCTCGCCTACGTCGCCGGCTTCGCGGCCGCGACCGTGGCCGCCTGCTCGATCGTGCTCCTCGAGCCGGACGTCGTCGAGGCGGTGCGGACGTTCGCCGACCGCACCTTCCTGTGGCAGCTCGACCGCCGGTCGCCGTTCTCGCCCTGGGGCTGGGGCCAGTACCACGCCGCGGGCGTGCCCGATCTGAGGCTCGTGCAGCGGGTGCTGCAGGCCGCGGTCGTCGCGGCGGCGATCGCCGTGGTCTTCGTCCCCCGCCGCAAGTCGCCGCTGCAGCTGGCCGCGCTCACCGGCGCGCTCGTCGCCGGCCTCGAGCTCGTGCTCGAGCACTGGTCGTACCTGTACATCCCGTGGTTCTACGCCTTCGCGGCGTTCGCGTTCCTCGCCGGGGCGCCCCGGCCGGCACCGCCGCCCCCCGAGGAGGACGCACCCGATCCGCAGCGTGCGCTCGTCACCGCCGGCTGACCCCGCGGCGGCGGCCCTCGTCATCGTCGCGGCGGCGGCCGTCTTCGCCGTCTCGTGGGCGCTGCTGCACGTCGGCTTCTGGGACGACGACCAGATCGTCGACACGCCCGTGTACGAGCGCTACGGCGACGCGATCGTCCGCGGCGAGGTGCCGTACCGGGACTTCCGGCCGGAGTACCCGCCGCTCGCGCTGCCCGTGTTCGCGCTGCCCTCGCTGCTGGTGGGCGCCGATGCGCCGCACGAGGACTACGCGCGGGCGTTCGACCGGCTCGTCGCCGTCCTCGGGATCGCGGCCGTCGTCCTCGCCGGGCTGACGCTGCTCGCGCTCGGCGCCTCGAGCGCCAACATCGCAGCGGCGCTCGCCCTCGTCGCGGTCTCCCCGCTGCTGCTGGGAAGCGTGATGCTGTCGCGCTACGACCTCTGGCCGGCGGCCCTCACCGCGGGCGCGCTGCTCGCCGCCGTCGCCGGGCGCGACCGCCTCGCCGCCGGCGTGCTCGGGGCTGCGATCGCGGCGAAGCTCTACCCGGCGGTGCTGGTGCCGTTCCTCGGCGTGTGGGTGTGGCGCACGCGCGGCCGCCGCGAGGCGCTGGTCGCGGGAGCGGTGCTCGCGGCGGTGCTCGCCGTCTGCGTCGTCCCGTTCCTGCTCCTCGCGCCGGCGGGGTTGGGATCGAGCCTCTGGGGGCAGCTCGACCGGCCGTTGCAGATCGAGTCGCTCGCGGCCTCCGGGCTGATCGTGCTGCGCGGCACCGTGGGGCTCGACGTCGAGATGGTCGGCAGCCACGGCTCGCAGAACGTCGGCGGCCTCGTCGGTGAGATCGGCGGCGTGGCCTCGACGCTCGCGGGTGTGGCCGCGCTCGCGTGGCTCTGGGTGCGGTTCGCCCGCGGGACGATGGAGCGCGAGCGGCTCCTCCGCTACGCCGCAGCCGCCGTGGTCGTGTTCGTCGCGCTCGGGAAGGTCCTCTCGCCCCAGTTCCTGATCTGGCTGGTACCGCTCGTCCCGCTCGTCGGGGGCCGTCGCGGGCTGCGGGCGTCGCTGCTGCTCGCCGGCGCGCTCGTGCTCACGCAGCTGTGGTTTCCGAGCCGCTACTGGACCTATGCGAGGGAGCTCGACCCCGGGCTCGCGTGGCTCGTGCTCGCGCGCGACCTCGTCCTCGTGGCGCTCGCGGTCGAGCTCGCGCGGCGCCTGCGCCCGGCGTCCGCGGGCTAATCGAGCGCGAGCCGGAAGGCCTCGCAGCTCGAGGCCCTGCCCGTCGCCGGGTCGCACTCGACGAGCGCGCCCTCGATCCGGACGCCGCCCGTCGCCGGCTCGAACCGCACCGGCATCCCCGTGCGCAGCCGGCGCAGGATCAGCTCCGACTGGACGCCGATCACCGAGTCGTGCGGCCCCGTCATCCCCACGTCCGAGACCGCCGCGGTGCCGCCGGGGAGCACGCGCGCGTCGTTCGTCTGGATGTGCGTGTGCGTGCCGAGGACGGCTGTCGCCTTGCCGTCGAGCCAGAGCGCCATCGCCACCTTCTCGCTCGTCGCCTCGGCGTGCATGTCGACGATCACCACCGGCGACGCGCGCCTCGCCTCGTCCACGAGGTCGTCGACGAGCTCCCACGGCGCACGCGCGACGTCGAGGAACAGCGAGCCGAGGAGGTTGACGACGGCGACGGGCGTGCCGTCACGCGCGGGCGCGACCGCGAGCGCGCGGCCCGGCGCGAACCGGGACAGGTTCGCGGGGCGGATCACGCGCTCCGAGCCTGCGAGGTACGGGGCGAGCTCGCGGCGGGCCCACGTGTGGTTGCCGAGGGTCACGACGTCGGCCCCGGCCGCCAGCAGCCGGTCGGCGAGCTTCGGCGTGATCCCGCGTCCGTCGGCCGCGTTCTCGCCGTTGACCACGCAGAAGTCGACGCCGAGCTCCTCGCGCAGCCCGGGCAGCCGCTCCTCGACAGCCCGGCGCCCCGGCGCGCCGAACACGTCGCCGACGAAGAAGATCCTCACTGCACGGCTCCGGTCGGGACCCTTCCCGGCGCGGCCGACCCGCGCTCCGCCGACGTCCGGCGACGCCCCAGCCTCGCGCGCGACACGCGCGCCTAGTTGAGCGACAGGGTCGCGGCCGGCCGGACCTCGAGCGTGACGTGGTTGCCCGCGTCCTGCGTGTGCTCGGCGAGCGCCATCTGCTCGACGCCGGCGAAGTCGAGCACGCGCCCCAGGCGGTGCGTCGCGGCGACGACGGTCGAGCCGACGGTCAGCGCCGGATCGGCCTCGAGGCGACTCACGGACACGACGAGCGACGGCGCGTGCGTCGGCTGGATGTCGACACGGACGCCGTGGACGCGGCCGTCGACGACGTAGTCGGTGATCCCGACGACGGTTCCGTCGATCGGGGAGAAGACGTCGGTGCCGGGGGCGGCGCCGACGGCCAGGGCGGACGTCGAGGTGCCCGAGCCGCCGCGCAACCGGTACCAGACGAGCCCGTCGCCGTCGCGGCCGAGCACGCGGTCGAGGAGCCGGCCCAGGCGGCCGCGGTTCCCCTGGCGGCCGAGCGGCTCGATCGCCAGCGCGCCGTTGCCCGCGCCGTAGTAGCCGAGCGCGGTGAGCTGCTGCTGCGCGACCGGGAGGTCGAGCCGGAGCTCGCCCACCTGGGCGACCACCTGCGGCACCGGGCTCGACGGCACCAGCCCGCGGGGAACGGCGGCGACGGTGGCCGTCATGCGGGCCGGCTCGCCCGAGGCGAAGGCCGTCAGGAGGAGCGTCGCGACGACGACGGCGCCGACGAGCGTGAGGCCGACGATGCGGCGGGCGCGACCGCGGGCGCGAGGCTGCCGGCGGCGCGCACGCGAACGGCGCCCGGCGGGACGGGGCGACGACATGCGCGGGACGGTAGCGGAGGGCTCCAAGGCTTTCAACCGGCTGCGGTGCGCGGGAGATTGTGACACGTCTTCGCCCGAGGTGGAGCGGGGTTCCACCCAGAGTTCGTGACGGTCGAGCGCGAGGCTCCCGTCCTCGAAGAACGACCAGTCCCACGCGCCCGGCCGGAGCGGCACGACGACGGCGGTACGCTCTTCGCGATGCCGCCGCGCGCGCCGATCGTGATCCCGCGGTGGATCCAGCTCGTGGGCCTGCCGCTGCTGCTCCTGCTCGCGTGGGCGGTGGCCGGTGCCGTGCGTCACGCCGTGTTCGTCTTTCTCGTCGCGGCCATCGTCGCGCTGCTGCTCGACCCGCTCGTGCGGCGCGTCGAGGCGGTTCCGAGGGTCCGGGTCCCTCGCGGCCTGGCGGTCGCGGTCGTGTACCTCGGCTTCGCGGCTGTCGTCGCCATCGCCGTCGTGGGTCTCGCGACCGTCGTCGTCGACCGGACCACCGCGGCGGTGGACCGGGTCGACGCCTACGTTACGAAGGAGGACGGACGGACCGGGCTCACCGGAGCCGAGAACGACGTCGAGCGCTTCCAGCAGTGGCTCGACGGCCACGGGCTCGAGCGGATCCAGGTCGAGGAGAGCGCGCGGCGCTGGCTCGACGACTTCGGCGCGACCGACGTCACCGGCTGGACGCAGCGCGTGCTGGACTTCGTCGAGGGGGCGGCGATCTCGATCGCCACGCTGCTCTTCACGCTCGTGCTCGTCGTCGTCGTCTCCGTGTACATGCTCCTCGACATGCCGCGGCTCTCGCGCGCGCTCGACCGGCGGTTCCCGCCGCACGACGACGGGCCGCCGCTGACCGACCGGGTCGAGCGGGCGCTCGTCGGCTACGTCACCGGCCAGCTCCTCGTCTCCGCCATCATCGGCGCGAGCGCCGGGCTCGGGATGTGGGCGCTCGGCGCGCTCGGCTGGGTGCCCGGCGCGGACCGCTACGCGCTCGTCTTCGGCGCGTGGGTGGCGCTGACGGAGCTGATCCCGTACCTCGGGCCGTGGCTCGGCGCCGTCCCGCCGGCCCTGTACGCGCTCGTCGTCGAGCCCGTCTCCGTCTTCTGGGTCGCGCTCCTCTTCCTCGCGATCCACCAGATCGAGGGCCACGTCGTGATCCCGAACGTGATGAGCTCGGCGCTGCGGCTGCACCCGCTGCTCGTGATCTTCGGCCTGCTCGCCGGGGCCGAGATCTACGGGCTCGCCGGGGCGCTCGTGGCGCTGCCCGTGCTCGCGGCGTCGCGCGCGCTCTGGGAGTTCTTCGCCGACCGGGTCGCGCTGGAGGCGTGGCGCGAGGGGCGGGTGACCGTCGAGGTGGAGGAGGAGGACGAGGACGAGACCCTGACCCAGCCGCCCGCGGCCGCGGCCGGGTGACGGGCGCCGGCCCGCTCGTCCGCGCCGTGGGTCTCGCGCGCCGCTTCGGCGCCCGGCCCGCGCTGGCCGGCGTCGACTTCGACCTGCGCCCCGGCGAGATCGTCGCGCTCGTCGGGCCCAACGGCGCCGGCAAGTCCACGCTGCTGTCGGTGCTCGCCGGCGCGCTCGAGCCGACGGCGGGGACGGTCGCCTGGGCAGAGGGCACCCGCGTCGGCTGGGTCCCGCAGCGGCCGGGGATCTACGGGAGGCTGACCGCGCGCGAGAACCTCGAGCTGTTCGCCCGGCTCGAGGGCGAGGACGACCCGCCGGCCGAGGCCGCGAGGCTGCTCGACGCGTTCGAGCTCCCGGCCGACGTGCCCGCCTCGACCCTGTCGGTGGGGAACCGCCAGCGGCTCAACGTCGCCTTGGCGCTGATCGGCCGGCCGGACGCGCTGCTCCTCGACGAGCCGACGGCCTCCCTCGACCCGGGCCACCGGCGGCGCCTGTGGGAGGTCGTGGCGGAGGTCGGCGCCCGCGGCGGCGCGGTCGTGTTCTCGACGCAGAACCTCGAGGAGGTCGAGCGGCACGCGGCCCGCGTCCTCGCGCTTCGCGACGGCGTCGCCGTCGGGCCCGGCGAGGTGTGGGAGTGAGACCGGTGCTGCGCGTGCTCGGCAAGGACGCACGGATCCTGCGGCGCTCGCCGCTGCTGCTCGGCGTCCTGCTCGCGTATCCGTTGCTGATCGCGGCGCTCGTCGCCCTCGTCGCGCAGTACGCGAACGCGAAGCCGCGGGTGGCGCTCGTCGACCGGGACGGGCTCCCGCAGGCGGTCGAGATCGGCGGCCGGAGCTTCCACGTGAACCGGACGATCGACCGGGTCTCCCGGGAGGTCGAGCTCGTCCGCCTCGACCCGGACGAGGCGGAGCGCCAGCTCGAGACGGGTCGCGTCGTCGCCGTGGTGACGGTGCCGCCCGGCTTCGTCTCGGAGCTCCGCGCGATGGCGCGCTCCCCCCGGCTCGAGCTCGAGACGACGCGGGGCGGCCTGGCGCCGCGGGTGACCCAGCAGGTGCAGGCGCTCGTGTACCAGCTCAACCGGGAGCTCCAGGAGGCGTACATCGACACGAACCTCGAGTACGTGCGGCTGATCCTCGACGGGGGCACCGGCGACTTCGGCGGGCAGCGGTTCGACGTGCTCGGCCTCCGGGAGACGGACCGCCTGCTCGACGAGCTGCCGCCGGGGCCGAGGCTCGACGCGATCCGCGAGTTCGTCGGCACGGCGCAGCTCGCGCTCGGCCAGACCGACGAGGCGCTGCGGGCGACGGCCAACCCGATCGAGCTCGTGCAGGCGCCGGAGCGCGGCCGCACGTGGGCCCTGTCCGCGCAGGTGCAGGCGTACGCGCTCGCGATCGTCACGACGCTGCTCGCGCTGCTGCTCGCGGCGGGCTCGCTGGCCGCGGAGCGAGACGAGAACGTGGTCGGGCGGTTGGCGCGCGGGCTCGTCTCGCTCGGGCAGCTCGTCGCCGCCAAGGCGGCGCTCGCCGCCGTCGTCTCGCTCCTGCTCGGGACGGCCATCGCCGTCGCCTTCGGGCTCGCGATCGAGCTCGGGAACGTGGAGGGCGGCGAGCCGTGGTCACGCGTGCCGTTGCTCGCGCTCGGCCTCGTCCTCGCCGGAGCCTGCGTGGGCGCGCTCGGCGCGCTCGTCGGGGCGCTCGCGCGCGAGGCGAGGACGGCGTCGCTCGTCGCGGTGCTCGTCGTGCTGCCGATCGTGTTCCTCGGCCTCGTGCCGCGCGAGGTCGCGCCCGCGGCGGGGTGGCTGAGCGACGCGCTGCCGTACTCGCACGCGGTGCGGCTGTTCGCGGCGGCGCTGTACGACGTCGACCCGGGGCGGACGGTGCTCGTCGAGGCGGCCTGGCTCGCCGGCCTCGGGCTCCTCTTCGGCGCCGGTGCCCGGGCGGCCGCGCGTAGGCTTCTCGCGTGAGCTCGTTCCCGGTCACGCGCCTGCGGCGGCTGCGGCGCACCGCCGCGCTCCGCTCGCTCGTGCGCGAGACGCGGCTCGACCTCGACGGCTTCGTGATGCCGCTGTTCGTCGGCCCGGACACGAAGCGGAACGCGGAGCTCCCGCCGCTCGGGCGCTTCTCGGTCGAGGAGCTCGTGGCCGAGGTGGAGGGGCTGGTGCGCCTGGGGGTGCCCGCGGTGATCCTGTTCGGCATCCCCGAGCAGAAGGACGACGAGGGGTCGGGCGCGTGGGACGAGGACGGGATCGTCCAGCAGGCCCTGCGGGCTCTCCGGCCGCGCTTCCCCGAGCTGGTGCTGCTCACCGACGTCTGCCTGTGCGAGTACACGTCACACGGCCACTGCGGCCTGCTGCGCGGCGAGGAGATCCTCAACGACGAGACCCTCGACGTCCTCGCCCGCACGGCGGTCTCGCACGTGGAGGCGGGCGCGGACGCCGTGGCGCCGAGCGACATGATGGACGGTCGCGTCGGCGCGATCCGCGCCGCGCTCGACGAGCGCGGGCACGACCGCACGCCGATCGTCGCCTACTCGGCGAAGTACGCCTCGGCGTTCTACGGGCCGTTCCGCGAAGCGGCCGAGTCGGCCCCGAGCTTCGGCGACCGCCGCGGCTACCAGCTCGATCCCGCCAACGTCCGGGAGGCGCTGCGCGAGTGCGAGCTCGACCTCGCCGAGGGAGCCGACATGCTGATGGTCAAGCCCGCGCTGCCGAACCTCGACGTGATCCGCGCGGTGCGCGAGCGCTTCGACGCGCCTCTCGCGGCCTACAACGTGTCCGGCGAGTACGCGATGGTGAAGGCCGCGGCGGCGAAGGGCTACCTCGACGAGCGGCAGGCGGCTCTCGAGTCGCTCGCGGCGATCCGCCGGGCCGGAGCCGACGTCGTGATCTCGTACTGGACGAAGGAGCTCGCCGCATGGCTTTGAGGACGCGCTCGGAGCGGTGGCGGCGCGCGACCGCCCTGATTCCCGGCGGGGTCAACTCCCCGGTTCGCGCGATGAAGGGCGTGGGGCTCGACGAGCCGCTGTTCGTCGCCCGCGGCGAGGGCGCGTACCTCGAGGACGTGAGCGGGAACCGGTACGTCGACTGGGTGCTGTCGTGGGGGCCGCTGCTCTTCGGCCACGCCGATCCGGAGACGGTCGAGGCCGTGCGCGAGGCGGCGCGCGACGGGACGAGCTTCGGCGCCCCGACCGAGCGCGAGGTCGAGCTCGCGGCCGAGCTCGTCGACGCGGTGCCGTCGGTCGAGATGGTGCGGCTCGTCTCCTCCGGCACCGAGGCGGCGATGAGCGCGATCCGGCTCGCCCGGGCGTTCACCCACCGCGACCGGATCCTCAAGTTCGCCGGCTGCTACCACGGCCACGCCGACGCGCTGCTGGCGAGCGCGGGCTCCGGGCTCGCCACGCTCGGGATCCCCTCGACGCCCGGGGTGCCGACGGGCGCGGCCGCGGACACCGTCGTCGCCGCCTACAACGACGTCGACGCCGCGGCCGCCGCGGTCGAGCGCTACGGCGAGGGGCTCGCCGCGATCCTGGTCGAGCCGGTCGCCGGCAACATGGGCGTCGTCCCGCCCGAGCCCGGCTACCTCGAGGCGCTGCGGGCGCTCGCGGACGCCTCGGGCGCGCTCCTCGTCTTCGACGAGGTGATCACCGGCTTCCGCGTCGCGCGCGGGGGCGCGCAGGAGCGCTTCGGCGTCCTCCCGGATTTGACGATCCTGGGCAAGATCGTCGGCGGGGGGCTGCCGCTCGCGGCGTTCGGCGGTCGCGCCGACGTGATGGCCCGCCTCGCGCCGGCCGGCGACGTGTACCAGGCCGGGACGCTGTCCGGGAACCCGCTCGCGACCGCGGCCGGGCTCTCCGTGCTGCGCCGGCTGCGCGACCCGGCCGTGTACGACGGCCTCGAGCAGCGGGCGTCGCGCCTCGCCCGAGGGCTCGAGCCGTTCGGGACCATCCAGCGCGTCGGGGCGATGCTGACGCTGTTCCAGACGGACGGGGCGGTGCGCCGGTTCGACGACGCGCAGGCGGCCGACACCGACCGCTACGGCGCGCTGTTCCGCGGCCTCCTCGACCGCGGCGTCTACGTTCCGCCGTCGCAGTTCGAGGCGATGTTCGTCTCGGTGGCCCACGGCGACGAGGAGATCGACCGGACGGTCGAGGCCGTTGCCGACGTCCTGGCCTGAGATCTCGGCCGAGCTGAGCGTGCCGCTGCTGCGGCGCGGGCCGGAGCCGGTGTTCTCCCCGCTCGGCGACCCGCGGCACGCCGACGGCGTCGAGACGATCTACGAGGGCTACCTCGCGCACTACGGGACTCCGCGCGCCTTCCGGCCGCAGGACCCGGACGAGGCGCTCCTGCTCGGGGACTACCTGTACGCGGCGGGGCTCGCCCGCATCGCCGCCCTCGGGGAGCCCGCGGTCGTCGAGGACCTCGCCGAGCTGCTCGCGCGGTGCGCCGAGCTCCGGGGCGCCGGCCTCGGCGGCGACGACCCGGTGTGGGCGGCCTCGATCGCGCTGCTCGGCTCGCATCCGCTCGCGGACGGTCGTGACCCCACGGACGTGGCCCGGAGCGCGGCCGGCGCGGACGCCGTGGTTCGCGCGCTCGAGGCGCACGAGAGGCTCGCCGCGCCGGCGGCCGTCGGTTAGGATCGCGCACCGATGAGCGCGCTCGCCCTGCTCGCCGAGACGTCGCCCGCCGAGGAGGGTCGGAACGTCATCCTCGTGATGCTCGTCGTCGGGCTCGTGTTCTGCGCGGTGATCGCGCTCGGGGAGCTCTGGCACTACCTCCGCACACGGTCCTAGCTCGCGAGGCCACGTTCCCGGCACCCGCGGTGTGTGAAGGAGGTGCCGCGGGTGGAAAGCTCTGTGAGCTCCCCGTAAGGGTCCGCGGGTTACAGTGGCCGCGATGGCCCCCCCCGGCGACCTGCGCGAGTGGATCGCGCTGCTCGAGCGCGAGGGCGAGCTCGTCCGGGTCTCGGCCGAGGTCGACCCCGACCTCGAGATCACGGAGATCGTCGATCGGACGGTGAAGGCCGGAGGGCCGGCGCTCCTGTTCGAGCGCCCGAAGGGCTCGGCGCACCCGCTGCTGATCAACCAGTTCGGGACGGAACGGCGGACGGCGCTCGCCTTCGGCGTCGAGCGGCTCGACGAGCTGGGCGAGCGCGTCGCCGACGTGCTCGAGCTCCAGCCGCCGCAGGGCCTGATCGACAAGGTGCGCGGGCTGCAGAAGCTTCGGTCGATCGCCGGCTCGGGGCCGCGCTCGGTGCGATCCGGCCCCTGCCAGGAGGTCGTCCTGACGGGCGACGACGTCGACCTCGGGCGGCTCCCCGTGATGCGCTGCTGGCCGGGCGATCCGGCTCCGTTCATCACCCTCCCCGCGGTGATCACGCGCGACCCACGCACCGGCACGCGCAACCTCGGGATGTACCGGATGCAGGTGATCGACCGGCGGACGACCTTCATGCACTGGCAGATCCACAAGGACGGGCGCGCCGACTGGCTCGCGACCGACGGCCGCATCCCCGTCGCCGTCGCGCTCGGGCTCGACCCGGTCACCGCCTACTCGGCGAGCGCGCCGCTCCCGAAGCACGTCGGCGAGTTGATGCTCGCGGGCTTCTTCCGCGGGCGCCCGGTGGAGCTGGTCCGCTGCAGGACGAACGACCTCGAGGTGCCGGCGCACGCCGAGATCGTGCTCGAGGGCTACATCGAGAAGGACGAGCTGGGCCTCGAGGGGCCGTTCGGCGACCACACCGGCTACTACACCGCCGCGGAGCCGTTCCCCGTGTTCCACGTCACCGCGATGACGATGCGGCGCGACGCGATCTACCCGTCGATCGTGGTCGGGAAGCCGCCGCAGGAGGACGCATGGCTCGGCAAGGCGACGGAGCGGATCTTCCTCCCGGCCGTGCGGATGACCGTGCCGGAGATCGTCGACTACGACCTGCCCGTCGCGGGCGCGTTCCACAACTGCGTGATCGTCTCGATCCGCAAGGCGTTCCCCGGGCACGCGCGCAAGGTGATGCACGCGATCTGGGGTCTCGGGATGCTGTCGCTGTCGAAGGCCGTGGTGGTCGTGGACGCGCACGTCGACGTCCACGACTACGAGCAGGTGTTCTTCTACGTCGGCGCGAACGTCGACCCGAGGCGCGACGTCGTGCTCACCGACGGCCCGCTCGACCATCTCGACCACGCGCCGGAACGGCAGTTCGTCGGCGGCAAGCTCGGCATCGACGCGACCGCGAAGTGGCCGGAGGAGGGTGCCCGGCCGTGGCCGGAGGAGATCGAGATGGACGCCGCGGTCAAGGAGCTCGTCGACCGCCGCTGGGACGAGTACGGAATCGGCGTCGAGCCGTCGGGGAACGGCGGTCGCCGGGGCACGTCCTTGCGCCGGTTGTTACAGCGTTGACGTCGACCCCGCCGGATGTGGAAGGATCACGGCCGGTGGAGCCGCACGGTCCCGAGCAGACGCCGCACGTCCCGCCTCCGAGCCTGTGGCCCGTCGGGTTTGCGATCGGGGTCGCGGTGCTCCTCACCGGGCTGATCGTCGGCTGGTGGATCGTCCTCCTCGGCGCGATCCTCGCCGTGTCCTTCGGCTTCCTCTGGGTGCGCGACCTCGGCGCCGGTGTGCGTCACGCGCCCGAGCCCGAGCTCGCCGACGCGACGGGAACCGGCGCCGCGGGCGAGGCGGCGCTGCCGGCGATGGGCGACGAGGGGATCGAGCGCTTCCCGCGCTCGAAGTTCCTCGAGGCGTCGACCGTCGGCGTCGGCGCCATCATCGGCGGGCTCGTCACCGTGCCGGTGCTCGGCTTCGCCGTGATCCCCGCCTTCACCGGGGGCGGCGAGCACAACGTCGACATCGGCCCGCTCGACCAGTACCCGGAGGGGGAGTGGCGGATCGTGACCTTCCTCCAGAACCCGGACGAGGGCGAGGTCAGCCGCCGGACGACGTTCATCCGCTACAACGGCGAGCTCGACGGCCTGGCCAGCCTCACGGTGATCGCGAACAACTGCGCGCACCTCGGCTGCCCGGTGCAGCCGTCGGGCCCCGTCGACGACGAGGCGAAGCAGGAGGAGGAGACCACGACGACGCCGATCACGCGGATCCCCGCGCAGCCGGCCGCCTTCGCCTGCCCGTGCCACGGCGGCGCCTACGACCTCGAGGGCAACCGCACCGCCGGCCCGCCCGTCCGCGCGCTCGACCGCTTCGAGTTCGAGATCCGCGGCGACAGCGTCTTCCTGACCGGGCGCTACAGCGTGGGCAAGGTGGAGGGCGAGGGGAAGGACGCGAAGATCACGAAGTACGCGCAGGTGCCGCCGGGCGTCCACGTCGACGGCCCCGAGCAGATCCTCTACCCGATCGAGCCGCCGAAGTAATGGCCACGACGACGACCACCCCTCCGCGCCGCCGCAAGCCCTCCCGCGCGGCTGCCGCGGTCAACTACCCGCTCGACTGGCTCGAGGAACGCTCCGGCCTCGTCGGCGGGGTCAGGTACTTCCTCTTCCGCAACGTCCCGGGCGACGTCAACTGGATGCAGACGCTCGGGTCGGCGACGCTGACGGCCTTCATCGTCCAGGCGGTTACCGGCGTGATCCTGGCGATGTACTACAAGGCCGACCCCAACACCGCCTACGCCTCGATCGTCCACATCACGAACGACGTCACGCTCGGCTGGCTCGTCCGAGGCATGCACAAGTGGGGCGCGAGCGTCTTCATCATCCTGATGTTCCTGCACATGGGCCGCGTGTTCCTGTTCGGCGCCTACAAGTACCCCCGCGAGCTGAACTGGATCGTCGGCGCGCTGCTGATCCCGATCGGGCTGTTCGAGGGGTTCACCGGCTACCTGCTGCCCTGGGACCAGACGGCGTACTGGGCCACGGTCGTCGGGATCAACATCAATGCGACGGCGCCGTTCCTGGGGCCGTTCATCGCGCAGTTCCTCCAGGGCGGCCCCGAGATCGGGCCGGACACGCTCACGCGCTTCTACTCGCTGCACATGCTCGTGCTGCCGGGCGCGATCATCGCGCTGATCGGCCTGCACCTCTACCTCGTCGTCCGCCTCGGCGTCAGCTCGCCGCCGTGGTCGAAGGAGGCGGCGGGGCAGGACCGCGTCGAGCCGCCGTCCGGGAACGGACGCGCCGGGCTCGTGCGGCCGGGCGCCCGCGGAGGCGCGAAGTAGTGGCCACGCGGGTCGACGAGCGCCGCGAGGAGTTCAAGCGCTACAAGGAGGACGTCCAGAGCCGCGGGAAGCCGTTCTTCCCGTACGCGATGTGGCACGACACGGTGATGTCGCTCGTGGTCGTGTCGGTGATCATCGTCCTCGCCTGCGTCTGGTACTTCGACTCGGGCGAGGATCCCAAGGACGTCGGCGTGCTCGGCCCCCGCTACACGGCCGAGGCCGACCCGGGGACCGTGAGCTTCATCCCGCGCCCCGACTGGTTCTTCTACTTCCTCTTCTACCTGCTGCGGATCTTCAAGTGGCCTGAGTCGGTCGTCCTCGGCACCGTCGGCGTGCCGACGCTGTGCCTGATCCTGCTGCTCGCGCTGCCGTTCCTCGACGTCCGCCGCGAGCGCCGGATCATCCGCCGGCCGGTCGCGCTCGTCGCGGGCGTGCTCGTGATCATCTCGATGGGCGTCCTCACCTACAAGGGCGCGACCGCCGAGGAGGCCGCGGCCGGCGCCGACGTTGTCGACCAGTGGATGACCGAAGGGCAGCTCCCCGAGGAGGCCCGCCAGGGCGCCGAGCTCGTGGCCGAGTCGGGCTGCCTGAACTGCCACCAGTACCGCGGCGTCGGCTCGCCCAACCTCGGTGCCCCCGACCTCACCCAGATCGGGCAAGGGGGGCGCGGCGTCGACGGCTTCCAGCGCTACGTGGCGAACCCGAGCGAGTTCGGCAACAACGTGATGCCCCACTACGAGTCGCTCGGCGAGGAGAACCTGCACGCGATCGCGGTCTTCCTCGACGCGTCGAAGAACCCGTAGCGAGCCGCGCCGCAAGACGCTCGGGATAGGCTCCGCGGAGCCGTGCACGTCTTCCTCGGCATCACCGGCGCCTCGGGCGCCCCGTACGCGGCGCGCCTGCTCGAGGCGCTCGTCGCCGCCGACTGCACCGTCGGCGTCGCGGCTTCGAACGCGGGGATCGAGGTGCTCGCGACCGAGCTCCACGACGACGCCTCCTTGCCGCGGGACGAGGTGCTCGCGCGGCTCGTCGAGCCGCTCGGCGGCGACGTCCACGTGTACGACCCCGTGGACTGGAAGGCGCCGTACGCGAGCGGCTCCGCCCGCGTCGACGCGTACGTGATCTGCCCGTGCTCGATGGGGACGCTCGCCTCGATCGCCGCGGGCGCGATGGCGAACCTCATCCACCGCGCCGGCTCCGTCGCGCTGAAGGAGGAGCGGAAGCTGGTGCTCGTCCCGCGCGAGACGCCGCTCTCGGCGATCCACCTCGAGAACATGCTGCGGCTCCGCCGGGCCGGCGCGACGATCGTGTTCGCCGCGCCGGGCTTCTACCACCGGCCCGACACGATCGACGACCTCGTCGACTTCCTCGTCGCGCGGATCCTCGACCAGATCGGCGTCGAGAACGCGCTCGCCCGGCGCTGGGGGCAGCGGTGACCGTCGAGACCGGCTCGCTCGCGCCCGACGCGGTCCGGCGCATGTTCGACCGGATCGCGCCGGTGTACGACCTGATGAACCGCGTCATGACCGCGGGCCTCGACCGGCGCTGGCGGCGCGAGACCGTGCGCGCCGCGGTGCGGCCCGGCGACCGCGTGCTCGACGCGGCCTGCGGGACGGGCGATCTCGCGATCGAGGCCGCGCGCGCCGGCGGCCGCGTCACGGGCCTCGACTTCTCCGAGGCGATGCTGGAGCGTGCACGGCGGAAGGCGCCGCAGCTCGAGTGGGTCCGGGGCGACCTGCTCGCGCTCCCGTTCGCCGACGGGTCGTTCGACGCCGCGACCGTGGGCTTCGGGATCCGCAACGTCGCCGACCTCGAGGCCGGCCTGCGCGAGCTCCGCCGAGTCGTCGCCCCCGACGGCCGGCTCGGCGTGCTCGAGATCACCCGGCCGCGCGGCCCGCTGCGCCGCTTCTACTCGGTGTGGTTCGACCGGATCGTCCCCGTGCTCGGGAAGGTGCTGCCGGGGGGCGAGGCGTACACGTACCTGCCGGCCAGCGTGCGGCGCTTCCCCGGCCCCGAGGATCTCGCCGAGGCAATGCGCCGCGCCGGCTTCGACCGTGTCCACGTCCGCCTGTTCGCCGGCGGCATCGTCGCGCTCCACCTCGCCGAATGAGCTCGCTCGCACTGCTGCGGGAAGCCCCCGGCCTCGTCGCCTTCCTGGACGAGGTCGAGGAGCGGCTCGACGCCGTCACCGGGCGCGGCGAGGGCGTCGTCGCCTCGATCGGCCGCGAGGCGCTCGCCTCCGGCGGCAAGCGGCTGCGCCCCGCGCTGTGCTTCCTCGCGACGCCGCCGGGGACGCCGCCGCCGCTGGCGGCGGCCGCCGCAGTCGAGCTCGTGCACATGGCCACGCTCGTCCACGACGACGTGCTCGACGAGGCGGAGCTGCGGCGCGGGCGCGCATCGGCGTGGGCGGCGCACGGCGAGGCGGCGGCCGTCGCGGGCGGCGACTTCCTCTTCGCCCGGGCATTCGCCGAGCTCGGGGCGACGGGCGACGGCGAGGGCGTGCGGATCCTCGCCGACGCCTCGGTGGCGCTCGCGCGGGGCGAGGCGATGCAGCGGCGACAGCAGTACCGCCCCGACACGCCGATCGAGGAGTACCTCGAGCGCTGCGCGCTGAAGACGGGGAAGCTGTTCGAGGCAGCGTGCCTGCTCGGCTCGAGGATCGACCGGCTCGGCGCCTTCGGCCTCGCGCTCGGGGTCGCGTTCCAGGTCGCCGACGACATCCTGGACTGCTCGGGGCTGACGACGGAGACGGGCAAGGTCCCGGGCACGGACCTCCGCGACGGGACCCCCACGCTGCCGCTGATCCTCGCGGCGCGCGAGGACGAGGTCGTCCGCCGCGCGCTCGCCGGAGGGCCGCTCGACGGCGCGCTGGTTCGCGTCGGCGCCACCGGCGCGCTCGAGCAGGCCCGGGAGGTGGCGCTCGACTACGCCCGCCGGGCGCGTGGGCTCCTGGACGGTGCGCCTCGCGCCGACGAGCTCGAGGCCCTCACGCACCTCGTCGTCGACCGGGAGGGCTAGCGATGGACCCCGAGGCAGGGCAGCGGCTCCACCACGATGGCAGGCTCGGTCGCGACGGCAATCTCGTCACCTTCGTCGAGCGGGTCCACGCGTGATCCGCCTCGGCCGCATCTCGTACGTCAACATGGCGCCCGTCTTCTTCCGGCTGCAGGCGGACGTGGACGAGGTGCAGGGCGTCCCGACCGAGCTCAACCGTCGCCTGCTCGGGGGCGAGATCGACCTCGCCCCGATCTCGTCGATCGCGTACGCCCGCCACGCCGACCGGCTGCGGCTGCTGCCGCGGCTGTGCGTCGGCTCGGAGGGAGCCGTGGACTCGATCCAGCTCGTGACGCGGCTGCCGCTGCAGCGCGTGCGCACCGTCGCGGTCACGCCGGAGTCGGCCACGTCCGTCGTGCTCACGAAGGTGCTGCTCCCCGAGGCGGAGCACGTGCCGCTGGGCCAGGACGCCGACGCGACGCTCCTGATCGGAGACGCGGCGCTCAAGTCCGCGTTCGAGGACCCGACCCCGCACTGGGACCTCGGGCGGCTGTGGCTCGAGCGGACCGGGCTGCCGATGGTCTTCGCGGTGTGGGCGGCGCCCGAGCCGGTCGCGGAGGGGCTGGGCGCGCTCGAGGCCGCGCTCGTCGAGTCGGTGCGCCATGCACGGGCCGAGCCGGAGACGCTTGCGTACGAGGCGAGCGACCGGTACGGCTACCCCGCCGGGTTCCTCGCGCGCTACTTCGAGAAGCTCCGGTACTCGTTCGGCCCGCGCGAGCGGGCCGGGCTCTACACGTTCCTGGAGATGGCGCGCGACGTGGGCGAGCTCGAGCACGTGCCCGAGCTGCGCTTCGTCGACAGCGTCGGCGCGAAGGTCTGACCGTCGCGGCCGCCGGCTACCCCGGCAGCCAGCGTTCGCGGTACCCGGTCGGCACGCGCGGGGCGAACCGCGCGTACGCCTCCGCCGGCTCGGACGTCTCCTCCTCGACACCCGCGCCGTGGCGGAGCGCCGCCTCGTCGACGGTGTAGCCGCCCCAGCCGGGGCCGGTCGAGCGGTCGCGGGCGCCGACGGCGAGCACCAGGCACGGCCCCTCGCCGGCGCCGAGGATCGTGTGCTTCGTCTCCGGCGGGCAGTGCACGAAGTCCCACTGCCGGAGCGGGCGCTCCTCACCCTCGACGATCAGCAGCGCCTCGCCGGCGAGCACGAGGAAGTCCTCCTGGTCGGCCTCCCAGTGGTACATCGCCATCGGCTCGCCCGGCCCGAGGACGTTGACGTTGATCCCCAGCTGCGGGAACGCCGGCTCGCCCTCGAAGCTGCAGCTCGCGGCGCGCCCCGGCCCGTGGCGCCAGCGCGCCTCGCGCGCGTTGAGGACGAACCAGCCCTCGCCCTGCGGGACGAGCCCGTGCTCCGTCGGCTCCAGTCGCGCCTCGGGGACCATCGCGCCCGGCAGCGTGCCAGCTCGGGCACTGCTCGCGCAACGCCTCGCCGCGGCGCCTACTCCGCGAAGAAGAGCTCGACCACCACCAGGACGAGCGCGAGCGCCCCCACGGGCAGCGTCGCGAGTACGAGCACGGATCGCTCGCCGCGGCCGACGAGTGCCAGGAGCGCGTAGACGCCTCCCACGACGACGGTCAGCAGGCCGGCGAAGGCGGCGAGCCCGAGCAGCGACAGGGGGCCGATGTCGGCGTGCACGTCGGTGACGGCGACGAACGTCACGACGAGCACGACGAACGCGAGGCCGCCGCCCACGAGCCGGAGGGCCGACGCGCCTGCGTCGGTCGTCGGCCGGCCGCGGTGGAAGCGCACGCGCCGCCTGGGTGACCGGTGATGGAGCGATGCCTGGGCCATGCCGTCTCCTTCGTCGCCTTCACCGTCGCCGACACCCGCTGCCGGCGCATCGGCGAATCCGCGCAGCCGCGCGCGTGCCGCCGCTGCCGCCTACGATGCCGCCGTGCGCGACGACGAGACGTTCGCCGACGTGCTCGCCGCGAACGAGGCGTACGTGCGCGGCTTCGGACTGGCCGGGGTCGAGGGCCGGGCGGCGAGGGGGCTCGCGGTGCTCACGTGCATGGACTCGCGCGTCGAGCCGCTGGCGATGCTCGGGCTGCAGCCGGGCGACGCGAAGATCCTCCGCAACGCGGGGGCGCGCGTCACCGACGACGTCCTCCGTACGCTCGTCCTCGCGTCGCACCTGCTCGGCGTCGACCGAGCGATGGTGGTCGCGCACACGGACTGCCGGATGGCGGGCGTGCACGAGGACGACGTGCACGCGGCGATGCGGGCTGCCGGCGCCGCCGACACGCGCAGCCTCTCCTTCCTCGTCGCCGACGACCAGGAGGCGGCGCTGCGCGCGGACGTCCAGCGCGTGCGCTCGTTCCCGTACCTCGCCGGCCTGCGCGTGGGCGGGTTCCTCTACGACGTCGCGACCGGAAGCCTCGCCCGCGTCTGCTGAGGCGTCGCGCTGCGCCGGAGCCCGCCGGCGGGACGAGTACTTCGAGCAGTGCCCGTCGGTGCATTCCCCGATGGGCACCGTCCCGCGCGGGGCGATCCTCGTGAGGTTCCGCACGAGGAGGTGGGCGATGAGCACGGCAGTCGCGCCGCGGGCCGCGCGTCTGGGAGGAGCGTTCTCGTTCCTGCGGCACCTGGCGGAGATGACGGTCGCGATGATGCTCGGGATGTTCGTCTTCGGGCTCGTCGCCGGCAGCCTGCTGGCCGCCGCAGGGAGCAGCCTCGAGGCCGCCCGCGTCGAGCAGCCGGAGCTGTCCGTGCTCGGGATGGCGTCCGCGATGAGCGTGCCGATGGTCGCGTGGATGCGCCGCGGCGGCCACGGCTGGCGGAGCAGCGCGGAGATGGCGGCGGCGATGTTCGTGCCCGCCCTCGCGCTGATCGGGTGCTACCGGCTCGGCGCCGTCGCGGCCGGCTCGGTGTGCCCGCTCGCCTGCTCGGCGATGATCCCGGCGATGGCCGTCGCGATGCTCTACCGGCTCGACGACTACACGCACGCCTCGACGGGACACGCCACGGCGTAGCCACTCCGCGGTCGTGACGCGACGACGTCTCCCGCGTGACGGCGTCGTGCGGCCGCCTCAGGCGACCCAGGCGAGCAGCGGGATCTCCATCTCCTCCGGGCTGAGGCCGCCGTGCTGGCCGTAGAGGTGCTGGACGAAGCGGCCGGGCTCGTGCCAGTACACCGCCTCGCCGTACCGCGGCAGGACGACGACGTCCGCGAGGCGGGCGCGCAGCCGCGGCGACGGGTCGGCGAAGACGCCGTCCGCCACGAGCGCCGCCACCGGCACGACGTCGGCCACCTCGCCGAGCCGGGCTCCGAGCTCGTCGGACACCGTCTCGACGGATCCGTCGCGGACGTGGAGGAAGAGGTCGCGGCAGCTGCCCGCGGGCGCGAGCGGCTTCCGGTCGGCGCCGGTCTCGAGGTGGCGCGTCAGGTCGGGCCAGCGCTCGTTGACGTAGACGGTGCGCCCCGGGTGCACCGGCGACATCCCGTGGTCGGCGGTGACGAGGACGAGCGTCCCCTGCGGAACGGGCGCGCCCGCGATCGCCCCCAGCGCCTCGGCGAACGCTGCCGTGACCGCCGGCGCGTCCGGTCCGACGGCGTGCATCAGCGAGTCGACGTGGGCGAGGTACACGAGCGCGTACGCGGCCCCGTCGGCCGCGAGCGCTGCCGCTGCCGCCCCGAGCCCCTCCGCCGGCGTCCGGAACGGGAGGACGGCGGCGTGCCGGAGCAGGACGCTGCTCGTCGAGCTGTCCGCAATCGTCGCCGGCACCGCGACGGCGCTCCGAACGCCGGCAGCGGCGAGCCGCCCGTGGAGGGACTCGTCCGGGTAGACGGCCTCCGGCGCGAGCACGCCGGCGAGCGTCTCGCGCCCCGTGTCGCCCGCGTACGAGAAGGCGAGCGGCGTGATCAGCCGGTTCAGCGAGGGCTCGAGGACGTGCCACTCGTAGACGCCGTGCTGCGCGACGGGCAGCCCGCTGTGGATCGTCGTCACGTGCGCCGTCGTCGTCGACGGGAACTGGCTCGTCAGCTGCACGAGGACGCCGTCGGAGCGGGCGCGGTCCAGCAGCGGGTGGCGGCCGAGGCGCTCGAGGAACACCCAGCCGAACGCGTCGAGGTACACGAGCAGGACACGGTCGAACCGCTCGCGGAGGAGCGGCTCGTCGCGGGCCGGCCCCGTCGCGAACCCCGTCAGCAGGCGCTCGATCGTGCCCGGGAGCTGGTCGAAGCAGCGGCGGCCCTGCTCCGGCGGCCGCGTCGCCGCCGCGCCGCTACCCACGCCGGCGCCGCCTACGAGGCCGCCAGCGCGGCGGGCCGCTCGGCGCGGCGGTACTCGACCTCGTAGCCCAGCGAGCGCGGCACGGCCAGCAGCGCCTCCAGGTCGAGCTCGATCCGCGCGCCGGCCTTCTGGGTCACCTCGTCCTCGATCGGCAGGTCGAAGTCGTCGGCGCCGTAGTCGAGGGCGCGGAAGGCCTCCTCGTTCTGCGTCAGCACCGAGGTGCGGACGTGCTTCACGTTGTCGAGGAAGATCCGGGAGAGCGCCATGTGCCGCCAGTACTCGCGCGCGGCGAGCTCGCGGCCGCCGAGCGCCGTGCCGTAGGGCTTGTACGTCCAGCAGAGGAAGGAGAACAGGCCGCCGTAGCCGTCGCGCAGACAGCCGTCCTGGAACGCGCGCGTCCGCTCGAGGTGCTCGAGCCGCTCCTCGAGGGTCTCGTCGAAGCCGATCACCATCGTCGCGGTGGTCCGCATCCCGCTCTCGACGATCGCGCGCTGCGCCTCGAAGTACTCCCGGACCGTGTACTTGAACTTCGCGTGGCGCGAGCGGAAGTCCTCGGTCAGGATCTCGCTGCCGCCGCCGGTGACCCAGTGCACGCCCGCGTCGCGGAGGCGCGCCGCCGCCTCGGCGTAGCTCAGCCCGGCGCGGTCGGCGAGGAAGACGAACTCCGCGATCGTGAGCGCGTAGAACTCGACACGGTCCCCGTAGCGCTCGCGCACCGCGGCGAACAGGTCGCAGTAGTAGTCGAGCGGGAGCCGCGGGTTGAAGCCGCCGTTGAACCCGACGAGGTCGCCGCCGAGCGCGAGCAGCTCGTCGATCTTCGCGAACACCTCGTCGCGCGAGAGCACGTAGCCGCCCGCCTGGTTGGGGAGCACGTAGAACGCGCAGTAGTCGCACTGGGCGACGCAGACGTTCGTGTAGTTGACGATCCGCATCACCATGTAGGTGGCGCGGGCGGGGTCGTGCCAGCGCGCGCGGACGACCTGCGCCAGCCGCTTCAGCTCGTCGTCGTCGGCCTCCGTCCAGAGCACCGCCGCGTCGCCGGCGTCGATCCGCCCGCCGCCCTCGACGGTGGCGGCGATCTCGGCGAGCGTCCTCACGCCGGCACCGCCTCCTCCTCCGTCACCACGTCCGGCGCCAGCGTGTCCATGAACGACGACACGGAGAAGACCGCGTTGCCGGCGCCCGCGACGCCGTACCCGGGCGGCGGCTTGAGGCCGTGCCGCTCGAGCGTCTCGCGGTAGGCCTCGAGCAGGCGGATGTGGTATTCGAGCGGCGCCCCGTCTGGGTTGTCGCGGCCGAGCGGGGTGGTCGGCTCGGGGCACCAGGTGGTGAAGCGCGGCGTGATCCCGCGGCTCATGAAGTGGTCGAGGCCCTCGGTCGTGCTGGCGATCGCCTCGTCGACGGTGCGGAAGCCGAACGGCCGCGCCAGCTCGACCCCGGCGACGAAGTTCGGGATCACGAAGCGCGCGCCGAACACCTCGGCCGCGTCGAAGATGCGCCGGTGCCACTCGTCGCGGCCGACGTAGCGCTGCTTTCCCGGAGAGATGATCGAGAACAGCCGCTCGTCCCACACCTCGTAGTTGGGGTGGTAGATCGTGATCCCGTAGTCCTTGTAGCGCTGCACGTCGGCCTTCGGCAGCGCCTGGGCGACCACCTTGCCGATCCAGCGGCCCGGGAAGCGCTCCTCGATCGCCTGCGCATAGCGGCCGTAGAAGTCGGCCTCGGCGAGCCCGTCGACCGTGCTCGTGACCGAGCCGCCGGTGAGCGTGTACGCCTTGCTCGTCCGCGCCGTGTCGTAGCGGTCGATCAGCGCCAGCGCCTCGAGCACGTCCGCGACCGGCTTCACGCCCGTGTACGGGCGTCCTTCGCGCTTGTGCTGGCGCCAGTTGTGGTTGATGTCGCAGAACCCGCACTCCTCCTTCGCGCCGAAGTACTGGCAGAGCCGCAGCACGGTGAGGTAGACGAGGTAGCCCCACTGGATCGTCGGCGCGGTCTCCATCACGGTCTTCCCGTTGGCGAGCGTGTGCCGGTAGTACTCCGGCATCGGCGGCAGCCCGACGTCGGCGATCGCGCGGCCCTCGAGCGAGAGCGTCAGCCCGCCGGCAGCGTCGCCGGTGACGCGGTAGGGCGAGTCCGGGTTGACGCGGACGGAGACGATCGTGCGGCGCAGCTCGTACGGGCCGCCGGTGAGCGCCACCTCCTCGGGCGGGCGTCGCCTCGCCGCCTCGCCCAGCTCCGTGAGCGGCTTCTGGTCGAAGGAGAAGATGAAGTACGACTTCGGCTTCACGTCGCCCTCGAGGTTCTCCGTGAGCGCCGACGCGCCGAAGGCGATGCCCGTACGGAGGAGGTCCTCCTTCAGCACCGCCTCGCGGGGGACGTGCGGGAATCGCGCCATCAGCCCCTCCACGAGCTCGGTGCGGGTCTCGGCGGGCGCGGTGCTCACGTCGTCAACTTAGCGGCCGCCCGTGGGTCGCGCGCGCTCCCTCGGCGTGGTAGGACACCCACGGCCACCGACTCAAGGGGAGAGAGCCAGATGAAGAAGCTACTGCTCGCGGCCGTCGCGGCGCTCGTGCTCGCGGCGCCCGCATCCGGCGGCGAGGCCGACGTCCGCTTCGCCACCTTCAACGCGTCACTGAACCGCTCGACGGAAGGCCAGCTCGTGGCGAACCTCGCGGCGCCGGATGCCGGCACCGTGTTCCAGGCGCAGGCCAAGAACGTCGCCGAGGTGATCCAGCGCGAGCGGCCGGACGTGCTGCTGATCAACGAGTTCGACTACGCCCCGGCCGCGCTCGACCTCTTCCGCGAGAACTTCCTGGAGGTGTCGCAGAACGGCGCGGCGCCCATCCACTACCCGTACGCGTTCATCGCGCCCTCGAACACGGGGATCGCGACGGGGAAGGACCTGAACAACAACGGCGTCGTCGTGACCACGCCCGGAGCTCCCGGGTACGGCGACGACGCGTTCGGCTTCGGCGCGTTCCCGGGTCAGTTCGGCCTGGCGGTCTTGTCGCGCTACCCGATCGACCCGCTCGGCGTTCGCACCTTCCAGCTGGTCCGCTGGAAGGACATGCCCGGAAACCTGATCCCGCAGCCGTTCTACTCGCCGGACGAGGTGGAGATCCTGCGGCTCTCGTCCAAGAGCCACTGGGACCTCCCGATCCGGATCGAGGGCAAGACCGTCCACTTCCTCGTCAGCCATCCGACGCCGCCGGTGTTCGACGGCCCTGAGGACCGCAACGGCCGCCGGAACTTCGACGAGATCCGGTTCTGGGCCGACTACATCACGCCCGGCGACGGGGAGTACATCTACGACGACGCCGGCAGGTTCGGCGGGCTCAAGCCGGGCGAGCTGTTCGTGATCGCCGGGGATCAGAACTCCGACCCGCTCGACGGCGACTCGATCCCGGGCGCGGCGCAACAGCTCATCGAGCATCCGCTCGTCAACGCGAAGGTCACGCCGCGCAGCGACGGGGCGGTCGAGGCCACGGCGCTCCAGGGTGGCGCCAACCTCACGCACCGGAGCGACCCGCAGTACGACACCGCGGACTTCGCGGACACGGCTCCCGGGAACCTCCGCGCCGACTACGTGCTGCCGCGCAAGACGCTGCAGATCCGGGGCTCGGGCGTCTTCTGGCCGCTCCAGGCCGACCCGCTCTTCCGGCTGACGGGCGTGTTCAACTTCGCGCTCTGGGGGCCGGTTGGCGGCTTCCCGACCTCGGACCACCGCTCGGTGTGGGTGGACGTGTCGGTGCCGGCCGTCCAGTAGCCCCTGTACGAATCGTGTAAAGGTGCGGAGCCGCCCTCGCGCGGCTCCGCTACCGTCATCGGCCGGGTCGGTGCTGAGGACGCTCTTCATCGCCGCGGCGCTCGCCGCGATCGCAGCGGCGCCCGCACAGGCGCAGGGACGCGTGCTGCTCATGCCGGGCGTGACCTACGAGCGCCAGGTGCAGTTCACCTCGCACGGCCCCGTCGCCGTGCACGTGATGATCGCGCCGCGGCCCGGCGGCGCGTACAGCCTCAGGCCCGTGCTCTCGAACGGCGCGATCGTCGGGCGCGACCGCGTCACCGCGATGCAGCGCGGCGTCCGTGACGCCACCAGCGCCGGCGTCAACGGCGACCTCTTCACGTGGGCCGACGGGCGCCCGAGCGGGATGCTGATGCAGGGCGGCGTCCTCCATCACCCGCCGCTCCCCGACCGCTCGAGCCTCGGGATCGCGTCGGACGGGAGCCTGCGCGTACAGCGCCTGCGCATGTTCGGCACCTGGCGCGGCAGCGGCCAGCGTCGCGCGATGGACCTGAACGAGTCGCCGACGCCGAACGGGTTCTCGCTCTTCACCCCCGCGTGGGGGCCGTCGACGCCGGCCCAGGCCGGGGTCGTGGAGGCCGTGATCGCCCCGTTCCCGCCGACGACGCCGAACCTCGACCTCCAGGGCCCCGTGGTGTCGGCCGCGCAGACCGGCGGCGGCACCGCGATCCCGGCCGGCGGCGCGGTGCTCGTCGCGCGCGGCACCGCCGCCCAGCGGCTGGTGGCGGAGGCCCCGCCGGGCACGACCGTGACGATCAGGCTGTTGCTCAATCCGGACACGTCTGGGATCGTCGACGCGATCGGCGGCGGCCCGGCGCTCGTCCGTGAGGGGAAGCCGATCTTCCGCGCGAACGAGCTGTTCTCGACCGCGCAGCTGGCACGGAACCCGCGAACCGGCGTGGGCCAGCTCGCCGACGGCCGCGTCCTCTTCGTCGTCGTCGACGGGCGACGGCCGGGCTACTCGGTCGGGATGACGAACTTCGAGCTCGCCCAGACGCTCGTCCGCCTCGGCGCCGTCACCGGCACCGGCCTCGACGCCGGCGGGTCGTCGACCATGGCGTTCGACGGGACGCTGCTCAACCGGCCGTCGGACCCCGGCGGCGAGCGGGCGGTCTCGGAGGGCCTGTTCCTGCTCTACTCGGGCGTGGTCGCGGCGGCGCCGGGGGAGCCCGTGCTGTCGCCGAACGGGGACGGCGTCGCCGAGAGCGAGCCGCTCTCGTACAAGCTCGCGCGGCCGTCGACCGCGACCGTGACGCTGATCGGGCCCGACCGCACCTCGCGCGTGCTCGACCAGGGCGCGAAGCCGGCGGGCGTCCACCGGTTCTCCTGGGACGGGAAGAACGCCGACGGCACCGAGGCCGCCGAGGGCACCTGGCGGCTGTCGGTCTCGGCGGTCGACGACCAGGGGCAGACGACGACGGCCGACCGCTACTTCTCGCTCAACCGGACGCTCGGCCAGCTCTCCGTCGTGCCCGGCCTCGTCCGCGTCGGCCGCGGCGGGATGCTGCGCTCGACGTTCACGCTGACGCGGCCCGCCCGCGTGACGGCCACGCTTCGCACGCGCACGGGCATCGTCGTCGCGACGATCGCGCGCGGCCTCAGCCGGCCGGCGGGACCGCAGACGCTGGCCTGGAGCGGCCGCGCGGGCCGGCGGTTCGTGCCGTCCGGCAGCTACGTCGTCCGGATCCGGGCGGCGAGCGAGGTCGGCGCGGCGGAGCTCGACGCGCCCGTGCGCATCCGGCGCGTCGCGCCCGCTCCGAAGCGCAGGCCCTGACCGCCCTCCACGGCTACGCTCCGGCCGTGCCGGTCGCCTCCGTCCTCGCCGACCTCACCGACGCGCTCACCACCGTCGTCGGCGACTACGGCCTCTACGCCGTCTTCCTGCTGATGATGATCGACGCGGTGTTCCCCGCCGCGTCCGAGCCGGTGATGGTGTTCGGCGGCGCGCTGGCCTCCGGTGCCTTCGCCTCCGAGGTGACGCTGTTCGGGGCGGACCTGCCCGACGGCTTCTGGTCCTGGCTCGCGATCGGGACGGCCGGCACCGTGGGCTACATGATCGGCTCCATCGGCGGGTGGGCGATCGGCCTCTACGGCGGCCGGGCGTTCGTCGAGCGGCACGGGCGCTGGGTGCACCTGAGCATGGCGAAGCTCGACCGGGCCGAGCGCTTCTTCGAGCGCTGGGGGGACCCCTTCGTGGCGTTCGGCCGCGTCACTCCGGTGCTGCGCTCGTTCGTCGCCATTCCCGCCGGCGTGCTCGAGATGCCGCTCGGCCGCTACACCGCGCTGTCGATCCCCGGCTCGGCGGCCTGGTGCTTCGTCCTTGCAGGGGTGGGCTGGGCGCTCGGCGCCAACTGGGAGCGCTTCCACCACGCGTTCCACTACGTCGACTACGCGATCCTCGCCCTCGTGCTGGTCGGTGCGGCGTACCTCGGGCTGCGCTGGCGCTCCTCTAGACTGGCGCGGCGTGCAGCCCCCGATTCCACTCGTTGACGTCAAGGCGCAGTACGCGCCGCTGATCCCCCGGCTCGAGGCCGCGTTCCGCGAGGTGCTCGACTCGGGGACGTTCATCCTCGGGCCGAACGTGAAGGCCTTCGAGGCGGAGGCCGCGGCCTACCTCGGCGTCCCCGCCACCGTCGGCGTCGCGAACGGCACCGACGCGCTCGTGCTCGTCCTCGACGCGCTGCAGATCGGCCCCGGCGACGAGGTGATCTGCCCCGCCTTCACGTTCTACGCGACCGCGGAGTCGATCGCGCGGCGCGGCGCGACGCCCGTCTTCGCGGACGTCGACCCGCAGACGCTGAACCTCGATCCCCGGGACGTCGCGGAGCGGATCACGCCGCGGACGAGGGCGATCATGCCCGTGCACCTGTTCGGCCGCCCGGCCCCGCTGGCGGAGCTGGCGACGCTCGGGCCGCCGCTGATCGAGGACGCGGCCCAGGCCTTCGGCGCCGCCGGGATCGCCACCACCGGGGTTGCCTCGACGTTCAGCTTCTTCCCGACGAAGAACCTGTTCGCGCTCGGCGACGGCGGTCTCGTCGCCTGCACCGACGCCGAGCTGACCGAGCGCGTGCGGATGCTCCGCTTCCACGGCTCTCGCGCGAAGGTCGAGTTCGAGTACGTCGGCTACAACTCGCGCCTCGACGAGCTCCAGGCCGCAGCGCTCAGGATCTTCCTGCCGGAGCTCGACGGGTGGAACCGCGCGCGCCGCGAGGCCGCCGACCGCTACCGCGAGCTGCTCGGCGACCTCGTCGAGACGCCGCCTGACGAGCCGGCGCACGTCTACCACCTGTTCGTCTGCCGCTCGCCCGATCGCGACCGGATCGTCGCCTCGCTGCGCGGGCACGGGATCGGCACGAACGTCTACTACCTGCCGCCGCTGCATCTCCAGCCGGCGCTCCGCCGGCTCGGCTGGAGCGAGGGCGACCTGCCGGAGACCGAGCGGGCAGCGGCGGAGAACTTCTCGCTTCCGCTCTGGGCCGGCATCACCGCGGAGCAGCAGGAGCGCGTGGCGGCGGCCGTGCGCGAAGCGGTCGGCGCGCGGGTGTAGGCCGGGACGCGATGCCGATCGGGCGCCACCGGCTCTGGCAGCTCGCCGCGGACGGCGTGCTCGTCGCCGCCGCCTGGTACCTGGCGTTCCGGGTGCGCTTCGACCCGCTCGACGTCCCCGTCTACTACGAGGACTACGTCGCGTGGACGACGATCGCCCTCGTCGTCGCCCTCAAGCTCGCCGTCTTCACCGTCACCGGCATCCACCACCGCTGGTGGCGCTACGTCTCGACGCGCGACATGTGGGGGATCGTGCGCGGCGTCACGGCCGCGTCGCTGCTCGTCTACCTCGTGTTCTACTTCGCCCCGCTCAACGACCTGCGCGTCCCGCGGGGCATCGCGCTGCTCGACTGGATGCTGCTGCTCGGCTTCGTCGCCGTGAGCCGCATGCTGGCGCGGACGGTGTTCGAGCGGCCGTCTCCCGGACGCCTGATGGCGCGCGGGCGCGAGGTGATCGTCGTCGGCGCCGGCGACGCGGGCGGCCTCGTGATCCGCGAGCTGCAGAAGTCGCCGACGACGACGCCGATCGGGCTCGTCGACGACGACCCGCGCAAGCGCCGGATGCGGCTCCACGGCGTGCGTGTGCTCGGGACGATCGACGAGCTGCCGCGGATCATCCGCGACAACGACCCCGACGAGGTGCTGATCGCGATCCCGTCCGCGCCCGGCGAGGTCCGGCAGCGCGTCGTCGCGCTCTCGCGGGAGGCCGGCGTCCCCGTGAAGACGCTCCCCGGGCTGTACGAGCTGCTCGAGGGCGACCTCGACCTCACCGGCCAGATTCGCCCCGTGCAGGTCGAGGACCTCCTCGGGCGCGAGCCGGTGGAGGTCGACCTCGACGCGATCGCCTCGTACCTCGCCGGGCAGACGGTGCTCGTCACGGGCGCCGGCGGCTCGATCGGCTCGGAGCTCTCTCGCCAGATCGCGCGCGCGAATCCCGCGCGGATCGTCCTGCTCGAGCAGTCGGAGTCGGCGTTGTACGACATCGAGCGCGAGCTGCTCGACGAGCGCGGCTTCTCCGCGGGCGTGCCGGTGCTCGGCGACGTGAAGAACCGGACGAAGATGCGCCAGGTCTTCGAGCGCTACCGGCCCGACGTGGTCTTCCACGCGGCCGCGTACAAGCACGTGCCGCTGATGGAGGCGAACCCGCTCGAGTCGGTGCGCAACAACGTCGTCGGGACGCGCGTCGTCGCCGAGGTGTCGATCGAGTTCGAGGTGGCGCGGTTCGTGCTGATCTCGACCGACAAGGCGCTGAACCCGAACTCCGTGTACGGGCAGTCGAAGACGCTGTGCGAGTGGATCGTCGCGGCGCACGGTGCCTCGGACGTGCCGACCCGGTTCGTCGCCGTCCGCTTCGGGAACGTGCTCAACTCGACCGGCAGCGTGATCCCGCTCTTCCGCCGGCAGGTCGAGCGCGGCGGCCCGGTGACGGTGACCGATCCGGAGATGACGCGCTTCTTCATGACGATCCCGGAGGCGGCGGCGCTCGTGATCCAGGCCGGCGCGATCGGCGGCCGCGGGCAGATCTTCGTGCTCGACATGGGCGAGCCGGTGCGCATCCTCGATCTCGCCGAGAACATGATCCGGCTGTCGGGCAAGGAGCCCGGCCGCGACGTCGTGATCCGCTTCATCGGCGCGCGCCCGGGCGAGAAGATCCACGAGGAGCTGTTCGCCGCCGGCGAGACGTGGCACGGCACCACGCACCCGAAGATCCTCGCGCTCGACGTCCATCCCGTCGACAGGGACTGGCTCGCCGGCGAGCTCGACGTGCTCGAGCGGCTCGTCGACGAGGGCGACACGCTCTCGGTGGTCGCGAGGCTGCGCGAGATCGTGCTCCACCCGCACGAGGCGCCGGCGACGCGCCCCTCCGAGCCGGTCGCCTGAGGCGCCGACCGCGCCGCGCGTGGACGAGCGGGCCCGCGCGCTGTTCGCGCCGCTCGGCGAGACCTACGACCGCTACGGCCGGCTGCTCTCGCTCGGGCAGGATCCGCGCTGGCGCCGCTTCCTCGTCTCCCGCGTCGCCGCCGACGCGGACGCACGCGTCCTCGACGTCGCCACCGGCACGGCGGCCGTGGCGATCGCCCTCGTGCGCGGGTACGGCTGCCTCGTCGTCGGGCTCGACCAGAGCCCGGAGATGCTGCGGGAGGGCGGGCGACGTGTGGCACGAGCGGGCCTGGACGGGCGGATCGAGCTCGTCGAGGGGAACGCCGAGCGCCTGCCCTTCGCCGACGCGTCCTTCGACGCGCTCACGTTCACCTACCTGCTCCGGTACGTCGACGACCCCGGCGCGACGCTCGCGGAGCTGGCGCGCGTCGTGCGCCCCGGCGGCACCGTCGCCTCGCTCGAGTTCGCGGTCCCGCACCATGTGTGGCGGCCGCCGTGGGAGCTCTACGTGCGGGTCGGGCTGCCCGTGCTCGGACGGCTGCTCTCACCCGGCTGGCACGAGGTCGGCCGCTTCCTCGGGCCGAGCATCCGCTCCTTCTGGTCGCGCTTCCCGCTCGAGGCGCAGCTCTCGCTCTGGCGCGCCGCGGGTGTGGAGGACGTGAGGCACCGGCGCCTGAGCCTCGGCGGCGGGATCGTCGTCTGGGGGACGCGGGCGTGAGGGTCGAGGCGCGGCCCGCGTTCTACGCGCTCGCGCCGGGCGGCTGGCGGGACTACGTCACGCTGCTGCACCCGCCGTACACGGCGTGGCACCTCTCGTACGTGGTGATGGGCGCGACGCTCGCCCCGGTGGTCGCCTGGGACCGGCTGCTGCTCGGCCTGCTGGCGTTCTTCCTCGCCACCGGCGTCGGCGCCCACGCCCTCGACGAGCTCCACGGCCGGCCGCTGCGGACGCGGATCCCCGACCGCGTCCTCTGGACGCTCGCCGTCACGGCGATCGCCGGCGCCGTCGCGCTCGGCGTCTACGCCTGCGTCGCCTACACGCTCTGGCTGGTCCCGTGCGTGGCGTTCGGCGCCGTCGTCGTCGTCGCGTACAACCTCGAGCTGCTCGGAGGGATCGTGCACGGCGACGTCTGGTTCGCGCTCGCCTGGGGCGGGCTGCCCGCGCTCACGGGATATCTCGGCGAGGCGGGACGGGTGAGCGACGAGGCGCTGGCGCTCGTGGCGTTCGCGACCCTGCTGAGCGCGGCGCAGCGTGTGCTGTCCCGGCCGGTCCGTGACGTCCGCCGTCAGGTCGCGGCGGTCGAGGGCACCGTCGAGCGCCGCGACGGCCGTCGCGAGGCGCTCGGGCCGAGGTCGTTGATCGGCGCGCCGGAGACGGCGCTCCGCCTGCTCTCGGCCGCGAGCGTGGTGCTGGCCCTCGCGCTCGTGCTCGCCCGCGCGACGTAGCGCGGCTCGAGTCGGGACGTACG
>DATIDD010000080.1:0-22331 GCA_035456465.1 Gaiellaceae bacterium
GGGGACGCCGTCGTGTTCCTGCTGGCGGCCGCGATCGCCGCCACGGCGTTCCTCGCGCGCCGCGCCGCCACGCGGCGGGCGACGGTGCTCGCCCCCGTGGGCCGGACGGCGTAGCTCCTGAGCGCCGAGGGCCCGGTCGCCCGGGCCCTCGCGGTCAGGATCGGCGGTCGCCGGTGCTCAGCCTCCCGGCTGGGCGACGCCGTTCGCGGTCAGCGTGTACCGCGCGTACTGGAGGATCTCCTCCGTCGGCTCGTCGTAGGTGACGATCGCGCCGACGACGTCGGTCTGGTTCCCGACGAGGCTGCGGATCTTGCCGCCGGTCAGCGTCGCCGAGAACGACGAGTCGAGCGGCACGCCCGCGTACACCGTCGGCGTGTTCTTGTCGCTGTCGGTGCCGACGAGCTGGAGCGTGAAGCCGTGCACCTTGACCGGATTCACCTCCGTGAGCGACTGCCACCCGGCGAGCGTGCCGTCGCCGACCGGCGCGCCGGCGAGGGTGATGTTGTCGATCCACACGCCGTCGTAGAGCACGCCGCGCGTGTTCACGTCGGTGATGTAGCGGAACGAGAGCAGCACCGTCTGCCCGGCGTACGCGCCGAGGCCGATCGTCTCGTGCCGCCACGTGGTCGACTCGCCGTTGAAGCCCGGCAGGTTGTCCACGAGCTTCGCGTCGGCGCCGGACGACAGCGACGTGACCATGTCGGGCGTGGACAACGACGTCCACGTCTGGCCGTTGTCGGTCGACACCTGCACGTAGACGGTGTCGAACGCGACCTCGGTGCTCCAGAGGATGTCGAACGCGAGGGTCGGGCTCCCGGCAGGCACCGTGATCGACCGGATCATCGCGTTGTCCATGTTGTCGCGCCGGCCGCCGAAGTACGCGGCGTTCCCCGGCTGCAGCGGCGGGTTGGGGTCGACCGTCCACTCCGTCGGGAGCGGCGCGAACGCGGTCGAGCCCTTGAACGAGAGCGACGTGAGCTCGCTCGCCGCGAGCGGCGACCCGTCCGCCTTCCGGAGCCGCACGTAGTCGGACCCGTTCGGCGGTGCGCCCGCCTCCGAGTACGACTCGCCCGAGGCCCAGTTCACGTCCGAGTTCATGCTCGTGAGCTGGTAGAGCGCGGGGAAATCCGTTCCGCGGAGGTCGTGCCCGTCGTCGAGCGACTTGTCGATCGCGACCGCGGCCGCCCAGTGGTGGAGGACGTCCTCGACGGTCTTCCCCGTCGCGAACGAGTCGAGGACCTGCTGCAGGCCGGCGAAGCCGTTGGCGTTCTCACGGTGGAGCGCCGACATGAACGACGACCCGTAGTGGTCGGACAGCCAGAGCATGAACGAGAAGGCGGCGCCGTAGTCGCACAGCGTCTCGTCGGTGCCCTGGTCCTCCCACCACGTCAGCGAGTTCTCGGGCCCGCCCGTCGCGCGCGGGTTCGGGTTGGCCGGCGTCGCCACGGTGAGCCAGCCCAGGAAGCACTGCAGGTGCGAGTCGAAGCCGGTCTGGGTGATCGCCTTCTTCGGGTCGACGTAGCCGGTCAGCGCGATCGCGAAGTCCGACAGGCCCTCGTTGGCCCACGTGCTCTCGCCCGGGCTCTCGTACGACTCGAGCAGGTGCTGGTACTCGTGGGCGAACACGCCCTCGTAGAGGAACGGCCGCGCCGGCTTGCTCGCGCAGAGGTCGCCGGCGACCGGCTCGTTCGGCGGGTTCGCACCGGTGCGGTGCGTCCAGTCGTACGAGTCGACCGTCATCACGTTGCGGTCGAGGTTCGTGTTGATCGTCGACGAGAAGAAGCCGGCGATGTACGACAGCCCCTGGCTGTTGTTGAGGTCGTTGTAGTTGTCGTCGCGGACGTTGTCGACGAGGACCACGATCCGCTCGCCGTTGCCGCCGTAGTAGTTGTCGCCGCCGGTCAACGAGAACGGCGTGCCCGGCTCGCCACGGCGGGCGTTCGAGCCGTCGCGGTCCGGCGGCACGCTGAACTCGGCCGATTCCTTCGGGTAGATGTTGTTCTCGAACTGGTCTGCGAGGTACGCGACCTGGGCGTCCGTGATCACGTTCCGGTCGCCGTCGTTGCGGCAGTCGCCCGGCTTGAAGTCGAGCACGTTCGAGACCCAGATCTCCGAGTGCCCCGTGACCGCCCGCAGCGTGAAGAGCCGGTCGCGGAGCAGCGCGTTGCCGCTGCGCGAGTACCAGAACTTCTGCGTGCCGAGCGGCGGCGTCGTGTTCGCCGCCAGCGCCTTGAAGCTGCGCGTCGCCTTGAAGGCGCGGCCGTCGTCCCCGACGCCGGGCTCGGTCAACTTGGTCGTGTCGTCGTTGAGGACGATGTCGCTGCCCGTGACGGCGGCGACCTCCGGCCCTCCTGCGAGCGCCGTGGCCGGCAGGACCAGCGCCAGCATCAGCACTCCGAGCATCGCTGCTCTGCACATCTGTCGATTCCCCTCTCCCTGTGAACCGACCGCCGCGCCCACGCACGGCGGCTCCCGTCGGACGGGAGGCGCCGATCGTAGTGGCCCGCGCCCGGACTGTCTAGCGTCGAATATCGCTAGGTGTCTACCGGGTGCGAGGCGTCGGTGAACTCGCGGAACTCGCCCGAGACCATGTAGGCGACCCGCTCGCCGATGTCGACGGCGTGGTCGCCGATCCGCTCGAAGCAGCGCGAGACGAGGATCATCCGCAGTCCCCACTCGTGGAGCTGCGGGTCGCGGCCGTACGAGAGGACGTGCTGGACGAAGCGGCGGTTGGCGCGGTCGATCAGCTCGTCGAGATCGACGAGCGTCTCTGCCTGCTCGGCATTCCGGGCGGCGAAGGCGTCGAGCGCCACCTTCACCATCTCCTCGGCGCGACCCCCCATCTCCTCGAACGCGTCGGTGAACATCCGGTCCGGCGCGACGGGTGGGGCGAGCTTCACGAGCTTCGCGATCGTGACGCAGTAGTCGCCGATCCGCTCGAGGTGGAGGTTCACGTGCAGCATCGCCAGCACGAGCCGGAGGTCGGAGGCGACGGGCGTCTGCCGCGCCAGCAGGTCCTGGATGCCCTCCTCGACGGCGAAGTAGCGCTCGTCGATCTCGTCGTCGAAGGCGATCACCTCGTCGGCGAGCTCCTCGTCCTGCTGCACGAGCGCGTTGAGCGAGCCGCGGAGGGCGCGCAGCACGAGCGTCCCCTCCTCGTGGAGCGCGGCCTCGAGCTGGTCCAGCTCCTCCTGGAACGAGATCCTCACCCGAACCGCCCGGTGACGTAGTCCTCCGTCCGCTTGTCGGACGGGGTGGTGAAGATCTTCGACGTGTCGTCGTACTCGACGAGGATCCCGGTGCGCCGGTCGTGCTCCTCGTCGACGCGGACGGAGAAGAACGCCGTCTTGTCGGCCACCCGGGCGGCCTGCTGCATGTTGTGCGTCACGATCACGATCGTGTAGTCGCGCTTCAGCTCGTGCATCAGGTCCTCGATCCGCGTCGTCGAGATCGGGTCGAGCGCCGAGGCCGGCTCGTCCATCAGGATCACGTCCGGCTGCGTCGCGAGCGCGCGCGCGATGCACAGGCGCTGCTGCTGGCCGCCGGAGAGCGAGAGCGCGCTCTCCTTCAGCCGGGTCTTCACCTCGTCCCAGAGCGCCGCACGCCGGAGCGCCTCCTCGACCCGGTCGTCGAGCCCGTCCTTCATCCCCAGCACGCGCGGCCCGAAGGCGACGTTGTCGTAGACGGACTTCGGGAACGGGTTCGGCTTCTGGAACACCATCCCGATCAGCTTGCGGACCTCGACGGGGTCGACCTGCTCGGCGTAGAGGTCCTCGCCGTGGTAGAGGATCGTGCCGTCGACGCGCGCGCTCTCGATCAGGTCGTTCATCCGGTTGAAGCAGCGGATGAACGTGCTCTTGCCGCAGCCCGACGGGCCGATGAAGGCCGTCACGCGGTTGCGCTCGATCTCCAGCGAGACGCCGGCGAGGGCGGGGATCCCGCCGTAGGTGACGGTCAGGTCGCGGACGTCGAAGACGACCTCGCGCCCGACCGGCCGGTGATCCTGGCGATCGGCGAGCACCTCGGACACGCCGGGGATTCTCGCAGCCGTCTCCGGGCTCTCCGTCACGGGCATCACCATCGCTTCTGGTAGCGGTTGCGGAGCCAGATCGCGAAGGCGTTCATCGTCAGCAGGATCGCGAGCAGCACGATGATCGCGGCCGCGGCGAGCTCCTTGAACTCGGGCTGCGGCAGGCGCACCCACTGGTAGATCTGGATCGGGAGCGCCGTGAACGGCCCCAGGATCGTCGGGTCGAAGGCGATGTAGGTGACCGCGCCGATCAGGATCAGCGGGGCGGTCTCGCCGATCGCGCGGGAGAGGCCCAGGATCGAGCCCGTCGCGATCCCGGGCGTGGCGGCGGGCAGGACCTGGCGCCAGGTCACCTGCCATTTCGTCGCGCCGAGCGCGAGCCCGCCCTGGCGGATCGACGCGGGGACGGCGCGGATGGCCTCGCGGGAGGCGATGATGATCGTCGGCAGCACGAGCAGCGTGAGGATCAGCGCGCCGGCGAGCAGCACGCGGCCGAGGCCGATCCCGCGGACGAGGAACGCGAGCCCGAGGATCCCGTAGACGATCGACGGCACCGCGGCGAGGTTCTGGATGTTGACCTCGAGCAGGCGGTTGTACCAGCGGTCGCGGTGCGCGTACTCCTCGAGGTAGAGCGCGGTGCCGACGCCGATCGGGACGGCCAGCGCGGTCAGGAGCACCATCATGTAGACGGTGGCGAGGATCGCCGGGCGGGCGCCGGCGAGCTCGGGGCTGGACGACGGCGGCTCGGTGAACAGCCGCGCCGAGAGCACGGGCAGCCCGGCGCGGAGGACGTCCACGAGCAGGGCCGCGAGCGTGACGAGCCCGATCAGGAGCGAGAAGAGCAGGAACGCCTTGAAGGCGGCCTGTCCGAGCCGGCCGTGAGCGCGGCGGCCGGCGAGGGCGCGGTGCCCGACCGCGGCCACTACTCGTACACCTCCCGGTAGCGCCGCACGAGCCGGATCGAGACGATGTTCATCGCCAGCGTCGCGAGGAACAGCGTCAGCCCCACCGCGAAGATCGTCTTGTACTCGATCGATCCCGTGGGAACGTCGCCGGCGCCCGTGGCGGCGATGAAGGCCGTCATCGTCTCGACCGCGTGGAGCGGGTTCCAGTCGATCACCGGCTGCTGGCCGGCGGCGAGGAGCACGATCATCGTCTCGCCGACGGCGCGCGAGATCGCCAGGACGTAGCTCGCGATGATCCCCGAGATCGCCGCCGGGACGACCACGCGCAGCGACACCTGCAGCTTGTTCCCGCCGAGGCCGTAGGCGGCGTCCCGCAGCGACTGCGGCACCGCGCTCATCGCGTCCTCGGACAGCGACGCGACCGTCGGGATCAGCATCACGCCGATCACGAGCCCGGCCGAGAGCGCGTTGAAGATCTCCGCCCCGAGCCCGACGTCGCGGAGCAGCGGGGTCACGAACGTGAGCGCGAAGTAGCCGAAGACGATGGTCGGGATCCCCGCGAGCACCTCGAGCGTGGGCTTGAGCACACGCCGCGCCCGCGGCGTCGCGTACTCGCTCAGGTAGATCGCCGCGCCGAGCCCGAAGGGCATCGCGACGAGGCAGGCCCACAGCGTCACCGAGATCGTCCCGACGACGAGCGGGACGACGCCGAAGCTCGCCGGCTCGAACAGGGGCGCCCACGTCGTCCCGGTGAGGAAGTCGCGGAGCGGCACCTCCCGGAAGAACTCGACCGCTGGCAGCAGCAGCGCGACGACGATTCCCGTCGTGGTGGCCACCGAGACGAGCGCGCACGCGGCGAGGAGGCCCTTGATCAGGGCCTCCCCCCAGCGGACGCGCTTGCCGCGAAGACGCGCGCCCGGACGCGCCGCGGCGAGCGGGACGGGAGCGTCGGCCACGCTACCCGGTCGTCCCGGTCGTGCCCGCGCCGACCTCCGCGACCGCGGCGTCGTACGCCGACTTCGCCTCGTCGATCTGCGCCTGGGTCATCGCGACGTACTGGGTCTCCTCGGCGATCGTGGCGGCATTGTCGAGCATGAACCCGACGAACGCCTCGACCTCGGGCTTCGCGAAGCTGTCCTTCTTCACGTAGACGAACAGCGGGCGGGAGAGGGGCTTGTAGGAGCCGTCCTGCGCGGCCGTCGCGCTCGGGGCGACGCAGCCGTCGCCGCCGTCGATCTCGACCGCGTTGAGCGTCCCCTGGTTCTCCTCGAAGTAGGAGAAGCCGAAGTAGCCGAGGCCGCCCTTCTCGCCCGCGACGCCCTGGACGATGATGTTGTCGTCCTCGCTCGGCGCGTAGTCCGTCCGGCTCGCGCCCTCCTCGCCGTTGATCTCGTCGGTGAAGTAGTCGAACGTGCCGGAGTCGGTGCCGGGGCCGAACAGCTTCATCTGCTGGTCGGGGAAGCCCGCGTCGGGCACCTGGCTCCAGTTCCCGACCTTCGAGCCGGGCTCCCAGATCGCCTTGAGCTGGTCGACGGTGAGGCACGTGGCCCAGTCGTTCTCCTTGTTCACGACCACGGTGAGGGCGTCGTTCGCGACCTGGAACTCGACGTACTCGATGCCCTTCGCCTCGCAGGCCTGCCGCTCCTCGTCCTTGATCGGGCGCGAGGCGTCGGAGATGTCGGTCTCGCCGGCGCAGAAGCGCTCGAAGCCGCCGCCGGTGCCGGAGATCCCGACGGTGACCTGGACGCCGGAGTTGTCGCGCTGGAAGTCCTCGGCGGCCCGGGTCGTGAACGGGCCGACGGTGCTCGAGCCGTCGGCCTGGATGCGGCCGGAGAGGCCGGCCCCGGACGTGCCGCCCGAGGAGTCGCCCGAGTCGTCCCCGCCGCAGGCCGCAACGGCGAGGACGAGCACGGTGGCGAGTGCGCCGACGGCGCCGAGTGTGCGTGGTGTCGTCATCGTGCGACCCAGTGTCCGGGCGCGACCGGCCGTCGTGGGGCGACGCGTGGTGAACGTCCGGTTACGAGGTGGTGAACGTCGGCTCGGGGCGTCGCGCGCGCCGCTCGCCGACGGAGGGCGGGACGGCGGGCTCGGGCCACCGGACGCGGCGGGCGAGCCAGAGGGCGACGTACACGAGCGAGACGAGGACGGGGACCTCGATCAGCGGCCCGACGACCCCGGCGAGCGCCTGCCCGGAGCTGGCGCCGAAGACCCCGACCGCGACGGCGATCGCGAGCTCGAAGTCGTTCGAGGCGACCGTGAACGCCAGGCTGGCCGTCTGCGCGTAGGGCAGGCGCAGCAGCCTGCCGGCGACGAAGCCCGCGACCCACATGCCCGCGAAGTAGCAGAGCAGCGGCAGCGCGATCCGCGCCACGTCGACCGGCTCGTCCGTGATCGTCTCGCCCTGGATCGCGAACAGCAGCACGATCGTGAACAGGAGCCCGTACAGCGTCACCGGCGCGATCCGCGGGACGAACCGTTGCTCGTACCAGTCCCGCCCCTTCCGCCGCAGGCCGACCCTTCTCGTGAGGTAGCCGGCGGCGAGCGGGATCCCGAGGAAGATCAGCACCGTTCGCGCCACCTCCCAGATGCCGACCTCGAACCCCTGCGTGTCGAGCCCGAGCCAGCCCGGGAGCACCGTCAGGTAGAACCAGCCGAGCAGCGAGTACGCCGCGACCTGGAACAGCGCGTTGAAGACGACCAGCACCGCCGCGCGCTCGCGGTCGCCTCGTGCGAGCTCGTTCCAGACGAGCACCATCGCGATGCAACGCGCGAGCCCGACGATGATCACGCCCGTGCGGTACTCCGGCTGGTCGGCGAGGAACAGCCAGGCGAGCGCGAACATGAACGCCGGCCCGACGACCCACGAGAGGAACAGCGAGACGCCGAAGAACGAGCGGTCGCTGACGCCGTCCGGCGTGCGGCGGCCGAGCTCCTCGTAGCGCACCTTCGCGAGGACGGGGTACATCATCAGCAGCAGCCCGGCCGCGATCGGCAGCGACACCGTTCCGACCTGCAGCCGTTCGAGCGCGTCGTTCAGGCCGGGGAGCGCCGAGCCGAGCGCGAGCCCCGCGGCCATCGCGATCGCGATCCAGAGGGGCAGCAGGCGGTCGAGCCGCGACAGGCGCGCGAGGACGGCCGCCTCGCCGGCGCTCCGCTCAGCGTGCATCGGTCCCGAGCTCCGTGAGCAGCTGCTCGACGCGCACCGCGATCTCGTCGCGGATCGCGCGCGTCTCGACCGGGCCCTTGCCGGCGGGATCGGGGAGCTCCCAGTCGACGTACCGCCTGCCGGGGACGACCGGGCACGCGTCGCCGCAGCCCATCGTCACGACCACGTCGGCCCACTCCGCGTCGGCCCGCTCGAGCCGGCGCGGGACGCGCTGTCCCAGGTCGACGCCGAGCTCGCGCATCGCGGCCACCACCTCCGGGTGGACGCGGGCCGCCGGCGACGAGCCGGCCGAGCGCACCTCGTGGGCGCCGCCCGCCGCCTGCCGCGTGAGCGCCTCCGCCATCTGCGAGCGGCCCGCGTTCTGGACGCAGACGAACAGGATCTTCACGCCGCCGCTTCGGGGGCCATCAGCTCGCCCAGCCGGTCGAGCGCACCGTCGGCGAGCCGGTAGTAGGCGAAGCGCCCGCGGCGCTCGCGCTCGAGCAGTCCCGCGTCGGTCAGCAGCTTGAGGTGGTAGCTCACCGTCGCCTGCGCGAGCCCGAGCGCCGGCAGCAGCGCGCAGACGCAGACCGCGTCGTCGGCGCTCGCGAGCAGGTTGACGATCCGCACGCGGTGCCGGTCGGCGAGCGCCTTGAACAGGCGCTCCAGCTCGACCGCCTCGCCCGCCGACAGCGACGGCCGGACGAGCGGGCTGCAGCACTCGAGCAACGCGCTCGACGTCACCCCTCGAGCCTAGCCGACGAATCGAGATCTCTCGATGCGTAGTTGCCCGCAGAGCGCACGGGCCGGGGGCCGCCGGCGGCGCTACGGGGCGCGTCCGGGGAAGACGCAGCGGATCGTGAGCCCGTGGCCGCGCGTGCTCTCCGCCTCCACGACACCGCCGGCCGACGTGACGATGTGCTTCACGATCGCGAGGCCGAGGCCTGTCCCGCGAGAGGCGCGCACGCGGTCGGAGCGGTAGAAGCGCTCGAACAGGCGCGGCAGGTCGCGCTCGAGCACGCCGATCCCGTCGTCCCGGCCGGTGAGGACGACGGTGCCGTCCACTCGGGCGACCGTGAGCGTGAAGGTCGCGCCCGGGCCGGCGTAGCGGATCGCGTTCTGCGCCAGGTTCTCGGCGAGGACGCGGAGCATCCGCGGCCGGAGCTCGAGCTCGACCCCGCGATCCCCCTCGACCGCGAGGCGCACGCCCGCGCGCGCCGCCGCCTCGCCCTGCTCGGCCGCGACCTCCTCGAGCAGCGGCAGCGCCGGCACCGCGGCGAGGCCGACGACGGCGCGACCCGTCTCGAGCTCCGACAGGAACATGACGTCGTCGATCAGCTCGCCGACGAGCTCCACCTGCGCCCGCGCCTGGTCGAGCAGCGACGCCGTGTCCTCGCCGGGGAGCTGCGCCGTCTCGAGCAGCGCGAGCAGCCTCGCCAGCGGCGTCCTGAGCTCGTGCGACACCGCGGCGGTGAAGCCGGCGCGGAGCTCCTCGTAGGCGGCGAGGTCCCCCGGCCGCCCCAAGTACACGAGCCGCTCGCGGCGGCCGGCCACCTCGTACGGAATCGACAACGGCGGCCTGCCGTCCCGCTCGAGCGCGCCCGCGGGGAGCGGCCGGCCCTCCTCGAGACCCTCGATCGCCTCGCGCGCGCGACGGCTGGCGGCGATCACGCGGTCGTGCGCGTCCAGCACGACGACGGTCTCGCGGCTCTCCTCGACGAGCACGCGTCCCCGTTCGGCCTCGAGCCGGCTCTCCTCCCCGCGCGGTTCCCCGTTCACCACCTGTTCACCTGTCCGCAACCATGTGGGTGCCCCCGCAATGCGAGGACGGAAGCATTATGTGAGGCGATCGTGGCGAAGGTGCTGATCATCGAGGACGACGACGTGATCGCCCAGGGGATGGCGCGCCACCTCACCGCCGCCGGCTTCGACGCGCTCTCGGTGTCGAACGGGGAGACCGGGCTCGCCCGGCTGCGGTTCGAGCAGCCGGACGTCTGCGTGCTCGACCTGATGCTCCCCGGCGCCGACGGGTGGAGGCTGATCGAGACGGCCCGCAGCGAGGGGATCGGGACGCCCGTGGTCGTCGTCTCGGCCCGCGGGACGGAGCACGACCGGGTGCACGCGCTCGAGCTCGGGGCGGATGACTACCTCGTGAAGCCGTTCTCCATGCGCGAGCTCGTCGCGCGCGTCGGCGCCGCGGCGCGGCGCGGGGGCCGGGCGCAGGAGCCCCGGCGGGGCGAGACGATCCAGCTCGAGGAGCTGCGGCTCGACCCGGCGAACGTGCAGGCCTACGTCGAGGGCGAGAGCGCCGAGCTGACGCCGACGGAGTTCCGCCTCCTCTACGCGCTCGCGCTCGAGCGCGGCCGCGTGCTCACGCGCGACGAGCTGCTGCAGCGGGTCTGGGGCCGGCGGGCGAGCCACCGCGACCGCACCGTGGACGTCTTCGTCCGCAAGCTGCGCGAGAAGATCGACCAGCGCGCGCCTCGCCACACGTTCCTCCAGACCCGCTACGGCGTCGGCTACAAGCTCGACCCGCTGCCGAAATGAGCGCCGGCGTCCGCGTCAGGCCGCGGGGGCGAACGAGTCTCGGATCGCCTGCAGCGCGGCCTCGCGCTCGCGGAAGACGACGACGACGTCCGGGTCGAACTGCCGGCCGGACTGGCCGAGGATCTCCTCCGCCGCCGCCTCCCACGGGAGGGCGCGCCGGTACGGGCGGTCCGAGGTCATCGCGTCGAGCGCGTCCGCGACGGCGAAGATCCGGGCCCCGAGGGGGATCTCGGGACCGCCCGTCCCGTCGGGGTAGCCGTCGCCGTCCCAGCGCTCGTGGTGCGAGCGGACGACCCGCAGGCCCTCGCCGCGGAGGAAGGCGACGTCCCCGAGCATCTGCTCGCCGAGCGTCGTGTGCGTCTGCATCTGGCGGCGCTCCTCCGGCGTGAGCGGGCCCGGCTTGAGCAGGATCGCGTCGGGGATCCCGATCTTGCCGACGTCGTGGAGCAGGAAGCCGTACTCGGCGCTCGCGTCCTCGGCGAGGCCGGCGTCGATGACGCCGGCGAGCTCGAGCGCGTAGGCCTGCACGCGCTGCGAGTGGGCCCGCGTGCCGGTGTCCTTCGTCTCGAGCGCGGCCGCCAGCGCCGACACGGTCTCCCGGTACGCGCTCTCGAGCAGCACGCGCTGGCCGCGCTCGAGCTCGAGCATGTGGCGGAGGTCGCGCGCGTACAGCATCAGCTGCGCGTCGTCTCCCTGTCGCTTCGTCGACCGGAACGGGACGCCGTGCAGGCCGCCGGCGAGCCGGTCGGCGACGGCGAGCAGCTCGAGCGGGCTGAACGGCTTCGGCACGAGCGCGTCCGCACCGGACGAGTTCCGTGCCGCCGCGTCGACCTCGCCCGTGAGCAGCACCACGCCGATGGCCCGCGTCCGCACGTCGGCCTTCAGCGCGCGGCAGAGCTCGAGCCCGGACTCGCCGGGCATGTTGACGTCGAGGACGACGACGTCGGGGGGCGCCGCGGCGATGCGCGCGCGGGCGGCCCCGGCCGACTCGGCCTCGTCGACCTCGATGTCGAAGGTCTCGAATGTCACGCGGATCAGCGTCCG
Organism: Gaiellaceae bacterium; assembly: GCA_035456465.1. Classification (GTDB taxonomy): domain Bacteria; phylum Actinomycetota; class Thermoleophilia; order Gaiellales; family Gaiellaceae; genus DATHTC01. The sequence continues at coordinate 11,672 of DATIDD010000080.1, forward strand.
CAGCGCGGCGTCGTCGTCGACGAGAAGGAGTCGCACCGTCCAGGACCCCCGGTCGTTTGCAGGACTTCTGTCGGTGCCGCAGGCGTCGGACTTTAGCCGTACGCGAAGAAGCCGCGGCCCGACTTGCGCCCGAGGCGGCCCGCCTGCACGTACTGGCGCAGCAGCGGGCACGGCGCGTACTTCGGATCGCCGAGGCCCTCGTGGAGCACCTCCATGATCGCGACGCACGTGTCGAGCCCGATGAGGTCGGCCAGCGCGAGCGGGCCCATTGGGTGCGCGAAGCCGAGCGTCGCGATCGTGTCGATCGCCTCGGCCTCGGCGACGCCCTCGAGCAGCGCGTAGGCGGCCTCGTTGATGAACGGCATGAGGATGCGGTTCGAGACGAAGCCGGGGAAGTCGCGCGCCTCGGCCGGGGTCTTCCCCAGCTCCTGCGCGAGGGCGACGATCGCCGCCGCCGTCTCGTCGGAGGTCTGCAGGCCGCGGACGACCTCGACGAGCCGCAGCACGGGCACGGGGTTAAAGAAGTGCATGCCGACCACGCGGTCGGGCCGGTGGGTCGCGGCTCCGAGGCGCGTGATCGGGATCGAGGACGTGTTGGAGGCGAGGATCGCCTCCGCCGGCAGGACCGCGTCCGCCCGGCGGAAGAGCTCCTCCTTGACCGCGGCGTCCTCGACCACGGCCTCGATCAAGAGGTCGGCGGGCACGAGGTCGTCGACCGGCTCGATCCGCGCGAGCACCTCGTCGGGCTCGGGCCCGCCCTTCTCGGCGAGCTTCGCGAGGCTGCGCCGCATCGTCTCGAGGCCGCGCTCGGTCGCGCCCGGGGCGGCGTCGTACAGCGACACCTCTCGGCCCGACGCGGCCACGACCTGCGCGATCCCGCCGCCCATCTGGCCCGCTCCGACCACGAGCACGTGCCCGAAGGCTCCTCCCTGCGACGCCTCCACGGCGCGGGAGGCTACCGTCCCGGCGATGCCGCGCGCCGCGAACGGGCTCTGGTACGACCGCACCGGCGCGGGCGACCCCGTCGTGCTGCTCCACGCGGGCGTGGTCGACTCGCGCATCTGGGCGCCGGTCCTCCCCGCGCTCGCCGGGCGCTTCGACGTCGTCGCCTACGACCAGCGCGCGTACGGCCGCTCCGAGGGCTGGGACGGGCCCTATTCGCTCGTGGACGACCTCACCGGGCTCCTCGACGAGCTCGGGATCGACCGGGCGGCCCTCGTCGGCCTCTCCCGTGGCGGCCGGATCGCCCTCGACGCGACGCTGGAGCGGCCGGAGCGCGTGACGAGGCTCGCGCTGATCGCGTCGGGGCTTCCCGGCCACCCGCTCGCGATCGAGGGGACGCCGGAGCAGGAGGCGCGCTGGGAGGCGGCCGAGGAGCGCGGCGACGCCGCGGAGCTGGCCGAGCTCGACCTCGAGGTCTGGGCGCCGCTCGGGGCCGACGGCGAGCTGCGCGCGATGTTCCTCGAGAACGCGGAGGCGTCGAACGCCGACGACCCGGCGCTTCCCGTCGAGCCGGCTGCGGCGACGCGCCTCGGCGAGATCCGGGTGCCGACGCTCGTCGTCACGGCCGACCACGACGTGCCGGGGATCAACGAGATCGGCGACGTGCTCGAGCGCGAGATCGAGGGCGCCCAGAGGCTCGTGATCGCGAAGGCCGACCACATGGTGCCGTGGCGCTCGCCCGAGCAGCTCGCGGCGGCGCTGATCGCGTTCCTGGACTGACTACCGGTTCCGGGTCGTGGTTTCCGCCGATGACGGCGGCACGCTGCGCTTGCGAGGCTGACGTGGAGGGTCCGGACGATGCAGGCCCCGAAGACACCCGTGACGACAACCGCCGCGGTGGCGCGGGAGTTCGCGCTGGTCGCGGTGGCGGCGGCCGCGTACGTCGGCGTCCGGGCCGCGACCGAGGGCAGCGTCGCCACCGCCGTTGCGAACGGGCACCGGATCCTCGACCTCGAGCACCGGCTGGGTCTCGCCTGGGAGGACGCCGCCCAGGACGCGCTGCTCGACGCGAACGTGCTCGTCACGCTCGCGAACTGGATCTACATCTGGGGCCACTGGCCGGTGATCGTCGCGTGCGGCGTCGTCCTGTTTCTCCGCCGCCGGGACGCCTACCTGCTGCTGCGCCGCGCGATGCTGATCTCCGGAGGGCTCGGGTTCCTGTTCTTCGCGCTGCTGCCGGTCGCGCCGCCGCGCCTCCTCCCGGTCGGGCTCGTGGACACCGTGGTCGAGCGCTCCGGGAGCTACCGCGCGCTCCAGCCTCCCGAGCTGACGAACCAGTACGCGGCGATGCCGAGCCTCCACTTCGGCTGGAACCTGCTCGTCGGCATCGTCCTGTTTCTCACCTTCACCACGCTCGCCGTCCGCGTGTTCGCGGTCGTGATGCCGGCGGCGATGGGCTTCGCGGTGGTCGCCACCGCCAACCACTACGTCCTCGACGTCGTCGCCGGCGGAGCCCTCGTGCTCCTGGCGCTCGCCGTCAGCCTGGCCTGGAACGCGGCTACTCTGCAGCCACATGCCGGTGCGCCCCTTCGTCATCGCCCACCGCGCCGGGAACGATCTCGACGAGCTTCGGCGGGCCGGGACGCTCGGGCTTCCCTGGGTGGAGGCTGACCTTCGCCGCTTCCGGGGCCGCGTCGAGGTGCGGCACCTGAAGACGATCGGGCCCGTCCGCGTCCTCTGGGACCGCTGGTTCGTCGCGCCGCGGTCGACGCCCCGCCTGCTCCTCGGCGACCTGCTCGAGGCCGTCGGGCCGGAGACCGAGCTCGTGCTCGACCTGAAGGGACCGGACACGCGCCTCGCGCGGGACGTGCTCGCGGCGGTCGCGCCCTTCCTCGACGACCGTCGCGTCACCGTCTGCTCGCGGAGCTGGCGGCAGCTCCGTCCGTTCCTGGCCGAGCCGCGCGTCCGCGTCCTCCACTCCGTCGGCAGCGCCGGGCAGCTCCGACGGCTCCTGCGCCGCGCGCGCGACCGGCGCCTGCAGGGCGTCTCGATCCACGCGCGCCTCCTCACGGCGGACACGGCGGCGCGGCTGCGTCAGCGCGCGGACCTCGTCGTGTCGTGGCCGGTGAACACGCTCGAGGAGGCCCGCCGGCTGCTCGCGCTCGGCGTCGACGGCCTGATCAGCGACGAGCCGGAGCGCGTCGCCGCGGCGGTGACCGTCCGCCCGTGACGATCCCGTCGCTCGAGCAGATCGCCGCGCACGCCGAGGCGCTCGACGGGCGCTTCCTCGCGCTCGCGCTCGTCTTCCAGCTCGCGAACCTCGCCCTGCGCGCTCTCGCCTGGCGCAACGTCCTCGCGGCCGCCTACCGCGGGCGGGACGTACCGGTCGTGTCGGTCGGCGCGGCCTACGCTGCGGGCGTCGCGCTGAACGCGGTCACGCCCGCGCGCGGCGGCGAGGCGGCGAAGATCCTCCTCGTCCGGACGAGGATCCGGGACAGCTCGGTCGCGACGATCGCCTCGTCGAGCTCCGTGATCCTGATGCTCGACGCCGCGATCGGGACGACGCTCGTGGCGGTCGCGTGGTCGCTCGGCGCCCTGCCCGCGCCGCCCGTGCCGTCCGTGCCCGCGGGCGCGCTGCTCGTGCTCGTGCCGCTCGTCGCGGCGGCCGTGCTGATCGGCATCCGCTTCGCGCCGCGCCTCCGCGCCGTCGGCCGCCAGGTGCGCCAGGGTGGCGCGATCCTCCGCAGTCCCGGCCGCTACGCGCGGGAGGTCGCCGCCGTCCAGGTTGCCGCGTGGACGTGCCGCATCGCCGTCGTGTTCTTCCTCCTCGCGGCGTTCGGGCTGCCGGCGACGCTGCCCACCGCGGCCCTGGTCGTCGTCGCCGGCGGGCTCTCGACGGCGGTGCCGACGCCCGGCGGGATGGGGACGCAGCAGGCGCTCGTCGTGTACGCCCTCCACGGCACCGTCTCCGCCGCGGGCGCGTTCTCGTTCTCGGTCGCGATGCAGCTGCTCGTGACCGCGGTGAACGCGACGATCGGCATCGCGGCGATGATGCTGCTCGTCAGAACGGTGCGGCCGGTCGCGGCCGTGCGCGCCGGCATGTCGGTCGTGCGCGGGCGGCCCGGCTAGCCCGCCGCAGCCGACCGCGAGCCTCAGACCTCGATCAGGAGCGCGTCGCCCTGGCCGCCGCCGGAGCAGATCGCCGCGAGCCCGAGCCCGCCGCCGTTGCGCCGCAGCTCGTGCACCATCGTCCCCACGATGCGCCCGCCGGAGGCGCCGATCGGATGGCCCAGCGCCACCGCGCCGCCGTTCACGTTCACCCGTTCCTCGTCGGCGCCGAGCAGCCGGGTCGAGTTGAGCGACACCGACGCGAACGCCTCGTTGATCTCGACGCGCTCGACGTCCGCGATCGTCTTGCCCGCCTTCCCCAGCGCGATCGCGGCGGCGTTCGCCGGCGTGCGCACGAGGTAGGCGAACTCGTCGGCGACGTACCCCTGCGAGACGATCGTCGCGAGGATCTCGAGCCCGCGCCGCTTCGCGAACTCCTCGGAGGTGACGACCACGCAGGAGGCGCCGTCGTTGACGCCCGGCGCGTTGCCCGCCGTCGTCGTCCCCTCCGGGTCGAAGACCGGCTTCAGCTGGGCGAGCGACGCGAGCGTGCTGTCGCGCCGGATCGACTCGTCGGCGGCGACGTCCCCCACCGGGACGATCTCGTCGTCGAACCGGCCGGCGTCCTGCGCCGCCGCGGCCCGCTGGTGCGAGCGGTACGCCCAGGCGTCCTGCTCCCGGCGCGAGATCCCGAGCTCGCGGGAGACCATCGAGTTGTGCTGGATCATGTGCATCGAGTCGTACGCGTCGGTGAGCCCGTCGAAGATCATCGAGTCGACGAGCTCGCCGTGGCCCATCCGGTAGCCGAACCGCGCGTTGCGCAGCAGGTACGGCGCGTTCGACATCGATTCCATCCCGCCCGTGACGATCACGTCGTGGTCGCCGGCCCGGATCATCTGGTCGGCGATCTCGACGGCGCGGATCGACGAGGCACAGACCTTGTTGATCGTGTCGGCCGGCGTCTCCTTCGGCAGGCCGGCGCCGATCGCCGCCTGCCGGGCGGGCGCCTGTCCCGCGCCCGCCTGGAGCACCTGCCCCACGAGCACGTACTCGACCTCGCCCGGCTCGATCCCGGCGCGCTCGAGGCCGGCGCGGATCGCGATCGCGCCGAGCTCGGTCGCGGGGTGGCCGGCGAGGCCGCCGCCGAGCTTCCCGAAGGGCGTGCGGACGGCCGAGACGATGACGGAGCGGGCCATGCCGCTGAGCGTATCCCTTGACGATCCTCGTCCGCCGCCCCTACGCTGGGTGCGGATGACCCCCGCGTTCCGCAACGACGGCTGGTGGTGGCGCCTCGGGCGGAGCGGGAGCGTGCGCTAGCCGGCCGCCGGCGCACAGACACCCGATCCGCCCCCGACGCGACCCCGGAAGAGGGTCGTTCTCGTCTCGGCATGTTCGTATCGACGACACCCGCGCCCCACATCGACACCGACCTCGTCACGCCGCTCGGCGCGTACCTCCGGCTGCGCGACGGCGCGCGCGCGGCATTCCTGCTCGAGTCCGTCGAGCGCGGGCGGCTCGGGCGCCACTCCTTCGTCGGCTGCGGCGCCCGGCTCGTCGAGCTGGACGAGGCGGAGCGGCTGGGCGGCCCCGTGGTCGGCTACCTCGCCTACGACCACGTCGCGCGGCTCGAGCCGACGGTGCCGCTGCCCGACGACGGCCGCGGGCTGCCGGAGTCGCGGTTCGTCGTCGCCGAGACGCTCGTCCGCTTCGACCACGTGCTCGGGACCGCGGAGGTGCTCGCGGGTGACCCGGCCGCGGTGACGGGCGCGCTGGCCGCGCCGCAGCCGCCGCTGCCGCCGGCGGCCGGGCGCTCCGGGCCGCTGCGACGCTTCCCCGGCCGCGACGACTACGAGCGCGGCGTGCGCGTGGCGCAGGAGCACATCCGCCGCGGCGACGCGTTCCAGGTCGTGCTCTCGCAGCGGGCGGAGCGGCCGACGAGCGCCTCCCCCCTCGCCCTGTACCGGTCGCTGCGCCGGATCAACCCGTCGCCGTACCTGTTCCTGCTCGAGCTCGACGGAATCGCGCTCGTCGGCTCGTCGCCCGAGACGCTCGTGAGGTGCGAGGCCGGCCGAGCTTCGCTCAACCCGATCGCCGGCACGACACACCCCGGCGAGGGCGACGCCGAGCGGCTGCTCGAGTCGGCGAAGGACCGCGCCGAGCACGTGATGCTCGTCGACCTCGGGCGCAACGACCTGTCGCGCGTCTGCCGGGCCGGCTCGGTGCAGGTCGCCCGGTTCCTCCAGCCCGAGCGGTTCTCGCACGTGACCCACCTCGTCTCGGAGGTCGTCGGCGAGCTCCGCCCGGGGGTCGGCGGGTTCGACCTGCTCCGGGCGTGCTTCCCGGCCGGCACCGTGTCGGGGGCGCCGAAGGTGCGTGCGATGCAGCTCGTCTCGGAGCTCGAGGGCTACCGGCGTGGGCCGTACGCCGGCGCGGTCGGCTACGCGCTGCCGGACGGGACGCTCGACACCTGCATCGCGATTCGCACCGTCGTTCTCGCCGACGGCGTCGCCCACCTCCAGGCCGGCGCCGGCATCGTCGCGGACTCCGATCCCGCGGCCGAGCACGCGGAGTGCCTGTCGAAGCTCGCGGCGCTCGAGGCCGCGCTCGAGCTCGCGGAGGGTCCCGGATGATTCTGCTGCTGGACAACTACGACTCGTTCACCTACAACCTCGCACACCTGTTCGAGGAGCTCGGCGCGGAGGTGCTGGTGCGACGGAACGACGCGATCGACGCGGACGAGGCGGAGCGGCTCGCTCCCTCGCACCTCGTGATCTCGCCGGGCCCGGGACGCCCGGCCGATGCGGGCGCGTCGATCGAGATCCTGCGGCGGCTCGCACCGTCGACGCCGACGCTGGGCGTCTGCCTCGGCCACCAGGCGATCGTCGAGGCCTTCGGCGGCGAGGTCGGGCAGGCGCGCGCGCTCGTCCACGGCAAGGCGACCGAGGTCACGCACGACGGGCGCGGGGTCTTCGCTGGACTGCCCGGGCGGTTCCCGGCCGGCCGCTACCACTCGCTCGCCGCCGTCCGCGTGCCCGAGTGCCTGCAGGTCACGGCGCACGCCGCCGACGGCGAGGTCATGGGCGTGCGCCACCGCGAGCTCCCCGTGGAGGGCGTGCAGTTCCACCCGGAGTCGGTGCTGACGCCGGACGGGCCGCGGCTCGCGCGGAACTTCCTGGAGCGGACCTTCCCGGAGATCGGGCGATGATCCGGGTGCAGCAGGCGCTGACGAGGGTGCTGGACGGGCACAACCTCACGCGCACCGAGGCCCGCGAGGTGATGGGCGAGATCATGCGCGGCGAGGCGACGCCCGCGCAGATCGGCGGCTTCCTCGTCGCGCTGCGCGCGAAGGGCGAGACCGCGGACGAGATCGCCGGCTGCGCGGAGGCGATGCGGGAGCACGTGGTCCAGGTGCGGCCCCATCGCGACGACCTCGTCGATACCGCCGGCACGGGCGGGGACCGCTCGCAGACGCTGAACATCTCGACCGCGGCGGCGCTCGTCGCCGCCGCCGCCGGGGCGGCGGTCGCGAAGCACGGCAACCGCGCCGTCTCCTCGCTCTCCGGCTCCGCGGACGTGCTCGAGGCGCTCGGGTTCGAGCTGGAGCTGCCGCCGGAGAGGATCGCCTCCTCCATCGACACGCTCGGCTTCGGATTCATGTTCGCCCCCACGCACCATCCGGCGATGCGCCACGCGGCGGCGGTGCGGCGCGAGCTGGCGACGCGGACCGTCTTCAACGTGCTCGGGCCGCTCACCAACCCGGCCGGCGCGCGGGCGCAGGTCCTCGGGGTCTACTCGGCCGAGCTCGTGCCGACGATCGCGGGCGTGCTCCTCCGGCTCGGCGTGCGCCGGGCGTTCGTCGTCCACGGGGCGCACGGGATCGACGAGCTCTCGCCCGCCGGCCCAAACCTCGTCGCGGAGGTCGTGGACGGCGAGGTGCGCGAGCGGGAGATCGACCCGCTCGACCTCGGCATTGCCCGCTGTGCCCCGGAGGCGTTGCGCGGCGGGACGCCGGCGGAGAACGCGCAGGCGATCGTGGAGGTCTTCGCGGGCCGCGACGGCGGCGCGCGAGACGCGATCCTGCTCAACGCGGCGGGCGCGATCGCCGCCGCGGGCGACGCGGCGGACCTGCGGGAAGGGCTCGCGCTCGCCCGCGAGACGGTGGACTCCGGCCGCGCCGCGAGGCGACTCGAGGAGCTCGTCGCCTACTCTCGCGACTGATGGGACGGTTCCGCGACGCGCTCGCCGCGCCCGGCCTCGGGGCGATCGGCGAGATCAAGCGGCGGTCGCCGTCCGCCGGCGAGCTTCGGCCGGACGCCGACCCGGCGGCGATCGCGGCGGCGTACGCGCGCGCGGGCGCGGCCGCGGTGTCGGTGCTCGTGGACGAGCGCTTCGGCGGCACGTGGGACGACCTGCGGGCCGCCCGGGCGGCGACCGACGCGCCGCTGCTCGCGAAGGGCTTCTTCTCCACGCGCGAGCAGCTCCGGACGGCGCGAGAGGCCGGGGCCGACGCCGTTCTCCTGCTCCTCCGCGACCTCGACGACGGGCGGCTCGCCGAGCTGCTCGGCGCGGCGGGGCAGCTCGGTCTCGACACGCTCGTGGAGGCGCACGACGCCGTCGAGCTCGACCGCGCGCTCGCGTGCGACGCGCCCGTCGTCGGGGTCAACGCGCGCGACCTCGCGACGTTCCGGGTCGACAGATCGGCGCAGCTGCGGCTCGTGGCGCGGGCCCGAGGAGTGAGTGGCTCAGAGCCACGAGCACGGGTGCTCGTCGCGGAGAGCGGCATCCACTCCCGCGCGCAGGGCGCGGCGGCGGAGCTCGCCGGCGCGGACGCCGTCCTCGTCGGCTCGGCGCTGATGCGCGCGCCCGATCCGGCGGCCGAGCTCGCCTCGCTGATCGCCAGGCCGCTCGTGAAGGTGTGTGGGCTGACGCGGCAGGAGGACGTCGACGCGGCCGTCGAGGCCGGCGCCGACCTCGCGGGGTTCGTGCTCGCGGCGGAGACGCCGCGCCGGGCGCCGCGCGTGCTCGACGTGCCCGACACGGTGCTGTCGGTCGCGGTCTACGTCGGCGAGACCGGCGAGAACCGCGCCGACCTCGTCCAGCTCCACGCGCGCGAGGACGGACACCGGTCGCGCGAGGCGGCGCTGCTGCGGGACGGCGAGGAGGTCGCGCGCGTCCTCGACCTGCCGTGGCAGGGAGCCGACCCGAAACACCACGAGCGCGCGGCCGCGGCCGTGGGACGGATCGTGCTCGCCGGCAGGCTCGGGCCCGACAACGTCGGCGAGGCCGTGCGGCGGGTGCGGCCGTGGGCGGTCGACGCCTCCTCCCGCCTGGAGGTCGAGCCCGGCGTGAAGGACCACGCGAAGGTGCGCGCCTACGTCGAGGCGGCCCGGTGCTGACGCTCGGCGAGAGCGTGTTCGGCGAGTACGGCGGCCGCTACGTCCCGGAGACGCTCGTCCCCGCTCTCGACGAGCTCGAGGCAGGCTGGCGCGAGGCGCAGGCCGACCCTGCCTTCGCGGCCGAGCTGCAGGCGCTGCTCGCGGCGTACGTCGGGCGGCCGACGCCCCTCTACCGCGCCGAGCGCCTGCGGCCCGGGCTGCTCCTGAAGCGCGAGGACCTGAACCACACGGGCGCGCACAAGATCAACAACGCGGTGGGCCAGGCGCTGCTCGCCCGGCGGCTCGGCAAGCGACGGATCGTCGCCGAGACCGGAGCGGGCCAGCACGGCGTCGCGACGGCGACCGTCTGCGCGCGCTTCGGGCTCGAGTGCGTCGTGTACATGGGCGCCGAGGACATGCGGCGGCAGCACCCGAACGTGGAGCGCATGCGCCTGCTGGGCGCCGAGGTCGTCCCCGTCGAGCTCGGCACGCGGACGCTGAAGGAGGCGACGAGCGAGGCCATCCGTGACTGGATCTCGAACGTCGCGTCGTCCTACTACCTGATCGGCTCGTGCGTCGGACCGGCGCCGTATCCGCAGCTCGTGCGCGAGCTGCAGGCGGTGATCGGGCGGGAGGCGCGAGAGCAGGTGCTGGCGCAGGAGGGACGCCTCCCCGACGCCGTCGTCGCGTGCGTCGGCGGCGGCTCGAACGCGATCGGCCTCTTCGCCGGCTTCCTCGACGACCCGGAGGTGCGGCTCGTCGGCGTCGAGGCCGAGGGGGCCGCGCCGCTCGCCCGCGGCCGCACGGCGATCCTCCACGGCGCGCGCTCCGCCGTCCTCGCCGACGCCGACGGGCAGATCCTCGACACGCACTCGATCTCGCCCGGGCTCGACTACCCGGGCGTCGGCCCGGAGCACGCGCACCTCCGCGACACCGGCCGTGCCGAGTACGTCACCGCCACGGACGAGGAGGCGCTGGCCGCATTCCGGCTGCTCGCCGAGCGCGAGGGGATCATCCCGGCGCTCGAGCCCGCGCACGCGCTCGCCCGGGCGCTGGAGCTCGACGCCGAGCTCGTGATCGTGGGCCTGTCCGGACGCGGCGACAAGGACCTCGCCGAGGCGCTCCACCGGCTCGGCGCGTAGCGTGGCGGCTGCGCGAAAGCAGCTCGCGATCTACCTCATGTGCGGCCGCGACGCCCCGGCCCTCGCCGAGGCGGCGGTCGAGGGCGGCGCCGA
>DATIDD010000081.1:0-2172 GCA_035456465.1 Gaiellaceae bacterium
GAGCCGCCCGGCTGGATGATCGCGGTGACCCCCGCGTCGAGGGCGAGCCGCGGGCCGTCCGCGAACGGGAAGAACGCGTCCGAGGCGAGCACGGATCCCTCGAGCGAGTGACCGAGCTGCTGCGCCTTCTCGACGGCGAGCCGTACGGCGTCGACACGGCTCATCTGCCCCGCGCCGATCCCGAGCGTCTGCCCGCCGCGGGCGATCACGATCGCGTTGGACGTGACGTGCTTGGCGACGGTCCAGGCGAAGAGCAGCTCGTCCCACGTGGCCGTGTCCGGGTCCCCGCACGCGACGTCCATCGCGTCGAGCGGGTCGCCGTCGGCGTCGCGGTCCTGGACGAGCAGCCCGCCGAGGACGCGCCGCAGGTCGCGCTCGGTCGTCACGAAGGCGCGGCGCTCCCCGTCGACGAGCACGCGGGCCTTGGGGCGCGCCGACAGCTCCTGCAGCGCGGCGTCGTCGTAGCCGGGGGCGAACACCACCTCGACGAACTGCCCGGCGATCGCCTTGCCGAGAGCCGCGCCGACCGGCCGGTTGAGGACGACGACGCCGCCGTACGCCGAGACGGGGTCGCCGGCGAGCGCCTTCGCGTACGCCTCGTCGATCGTCTCGCCGAGCGCGACCCCGCACGGGTTCCCGTGCTTGACGATCACCGCGGCGGGCCCGTCGAGCTCGAGCAGCAGCAGCCGCGCCGCCGAGAGATCGCCGAGATTGTTGAACGAGAGCGGCCGGCCCTGGAGCTGCTCGACGCGTGCGAGGAGATGCGTCCGCGCGCCCTTCTGGGCGTAGTAGGCCGCGCGCTGGTGGGGGTTCTCGCCGTAGGAGAGGTCCATGTAGCGCTCGAACACCGGGACGTACGTCTCGGGGAACGCGTCGTCGCGCCCGAGCCAGCCCGCGACGGCCGCGTCGTAGGCGGCGGTGCGCTGGAAGGCGCGCGCGGCGAGCGCGCGGCGGGTCTCCGGGGAGATCTCCGCGCGCACCCGGAACTCCTCGACGACCGGCTCGTAGTCCTCCGGCCGGCAGATCGGCACCACGTGGGCGTGATTCTTGGCCGCCGCGCGCAGCAGCGCCGGCCCGCCGATGTCGATCTGCTCGATCGCGTCCTCCCAGGCGACGTCGAGACGGCCGACCGTGCGCTCGAATGGGTAGAGGTTGACGCAGACGAGGTCGATCGGGGCGATGCCGTGCGCCTCGAGCTGGGCGAGGTCGTCCGGGACGTCGCGCCGCGCGAGGATCCCGCCGTGCACGGCCGGGTGCAGCGTCACGACGCGGTGTCCGAGGAGGTCGCCGAAGCCGGTCAGCTCCTCGAGCGGCGTCACCGGCACGCGCTCGTCGGCGAGCACCTTCGCCGTGCCGCTCGACGCGAGCACCTCGACCCCGAGCGAGGTCAGCTGGCGAGCGAACGCGGCGACGCCCGCCTTGTCGTAGACGGAGATGAGAGCGCGGCGGATGCTCACGGGCGAACCTCGCTCATGCCGCGATCAGCTCCCTGACGACCTCCGGGAGCAGCCGATGCTCGGCCGCCTGGACGCGCGCCCGCAGGGTTGCCGCCGTGTCGCCCGGCTCGACGGGCACCGGGACGACGCGGATCACCGGTCCGGTGTCGATCCCCTCGTCGACCCAGTGCACCGTCGCCGCGGTCTCAGGCACGCCCGCGGCGAGGACGTCCTCGATCGGATGGGCGCCGGGGAAGGCGGGGAGCGGCGCAGAGTGCGTGTTGACGACCCGGCGGCCGAAGACCTCGAAGAAGCGCGGACGCAGCAGGTGCATGTAGCCGGCGAGCACCGCGAGCGCGACGCCGCGCTCGAGGAGCCAGCGCGCGAGCGCCTCGTCGCGGTCGTCGCGACTCGCGAAGGCGTCGGCGTCGAAGACGGCTGTCGGGATCCGGGCCGCCCCGGCGCGCGCGAGCGCGGGGACGCCGTGCCGATTCGACGCCACTGCGACGATCGGGAGCCCCGCGTCGACGAGCGCCTGGAGGTTCGTTCCCTCGCCGCTGACGAGCACGCCGATCACGCGCCGCCCCACTCGACGCCGTCGACCCCCGCCTCGAGCCGACCGATCACGAGGTCGGCGGCGTGCACGTCGGCCGGCGGGACGACGGCGCAGTAGCCGATCCCGAGGTTGAACACGCGGCGGAGCTCGTCCTCGGCGACGCCGTGCTCCGCGAGCCAC
>DATIDD010000082.1:0-37085 GCA_035456465.1 Gaiellaceae bacterium
GGCTGAGGTCCTCCTTGCGCGAGACGTGGCGGTCGAGGAGGCCGGTCACGGCCTCGGGACGGAAGAAGCCCTGGGCCCGCATCCGGTCGGGCGACAGCAGCTCGCGCGCGAACGGCTCGAGGTCGCCCCGCAGCCAGGCCGCCGCCGGGATCGAGAAGCCCTGCTTGCGCCCGCGCACGATCTCGCGCGGCAGCAGGCTCGCGACGGCGTCGCGCAGCAGCCGCTTCTTCGCAAGGCGGCGCACCTTCATCGAGCGTGGCAGCGCGAGCGCCAGCTCCGCCACCTCCTGGTCGCAGAACGGCACGCGCGCCTCGAGCGAGTGCGCCATGCTCGCGCGGTCCGTCTTGACGAGCAGGTCGTCGGCGAGGTAGATGCCGAGGTCGACGTCCTGGAGGCGGGCCAGCTCGTCCGCGCCCTCGGTCTCCTGGTAGCGGGCGCGGTAGATGTCGAGCGGGTCGACCTCGCCGCGGCGCCCGTCGAGCAGGTCGGCGCGCGCGGCGGGCGTGAAGATCTCCTTCCACCCGTGGTGGCGCTCGAGCGGCGGCAGGTGCGCCGCCCGCGCGAAGCGCTTCGCCTTGTAGTCGAGGCTGGCCTTCGACGAGGAGCTCGGGAGCCGCTCGACCAGCGGCCGCAGCACGGACGCGAGCGGCCCGATGCGCGGCGCGAGCGTGTCGGCCACGTACGTGTAGTAGCCGCCGAACAGCTCGTCGCCGCCCTCGCCCGAGAGCGCGACCTTGACGGTCCCGGACGCGAGCTGCGAGACGAGGTAGGTCGGGAGCGCGGAGGAGTCGGCGAACGGCTCGTCGAACGCCTCGGCCAGGCGCGGCAGCAGCTCGACGGCGTCGGGGCGCAGCACCAGCTCGTGGTGGTCGGTCCCGTACAGCTCCGCCACGCGCCGGGCCAGCTCGAGCTCGTTGAACGAGCGCTCCTCGAACCCGATCGAGAAGGTGCTCACGCGGTAGGAGCTCTCGCGCGCGGCGAACGCGGCGAGCGCCGGCAGCAGCCGTGCCGCGTCGGGGTGGAGGACGAGCTCGTGATGGTCGGTCGCGTAGCGGTCGGCGACGAGCCGGGCGTCGGCCGTCTCGTCGAACGAGCCCTCGGCGAAGCCGATCGAGAACGTCCGAACCGGCTCGCCGGTCGCTTCTGCCGCGAGCGCCGCGAGCAGCCCCGAGTCGATCCCGCCCGAGAGCAGGACCCCGACGGGCACGTCGCTGACGAGGTGCGCGCGCACGGAGTCGGCCAGGCGGTCGCGCAGCTCCGCTGCGAGCGTCTCGACCGGCTCGCGGCGCAGCGCGCCGATCGGCACCGGCGTCGGGCGCGCAAACCGCTCGATCCGGGCCCGTCCGTCCTCCCACACGAGCAGGTGGCCGGGCTCGAGCTTGCGGACGCCGCGGAAGATCGAGAGCGGGTGGGGGATCGCGTTGAACGCGAGGAACGCCTCGAGTGCGTCGAGATCGACCTCGTCCCGCGGGAACGCGCGGAGCTCCGAGGCGAAGCTGAGCTCTCCACGGGCCGTGCACCAGTAGAGCGGCTTGATCCCGAACCGGTCGCGAGCGAGGAGCAACCTGCGGCGGCGCGCGTCCCACACCGCGAGCGCGAACATCCCGCGCAGCCGCTCGACGAACGCGTCTCCCCACTGCTCGTAGCCGTGCGCGAGCACCTCGGTGTCGCAGCGGGTGGCGAAGCGGTGGCCCGCCTGCTCGAGCTCACGCCGGAGCGCGCCGTGGTTGTAGATCTCGCCGTTCTGGACGACGACGACGCCGCCGTCCTCGCTCGCGAGCGGCTGGTCGCCGTGCTCGAGGTCGATGATCGAGAGCCGCCGCGCCGCGAGCGCGATGCCCTCGTCGAGGAACGACCCGTCGGCGTCGGGCCCCCGGTGGACGAGGGTCGCGCTCATCGCGTCGATCCGTCCCGGGTCGACGGCGCCGGCTGCCGGCGCGATCCCGCAGATCCCGCACATCGGGGGCCGAGTGTAGAGGCGCCGCCGCGGCGGGCGGCGCCCAGCGCGTCGCGTTCGTTAGCGTCGCGCGATGGAGCTCTCCGCGCACGACGAGATCCAGCTCTTCGGGCTGCTGCTGGCGGCGGGCGTCCTGCTCGTGCTCGTGCCGGTGCTGCGCGTGCCGTACCCGATCCTGCTCGTCCTCGGCGGGCTCGTCATCGGGTTCCTGCCGGCGGTCCCGGACGTCGAGATGCCGCCGGACCTCGTGCTCATCGCCTTCCTGCCGCCGCTCCTCTACGCCGCCGCCTTCTACACCTCGCTCCGCGAGCTCCGCGCCAACGTCCGGCCGATCGCGCTGCTGTCGGTCGGGCTCGTCGGGGCGACGATGGTCGGCGTCGCGGTCGTCGCGCACGCGCTCGTCGAGGGCCTCGGGTGGCCCGAGGCGTTCATCCTCGGCGCCGTCGTCTCGCCCACCGACCCGATCGCGGCGACCACCGTCGCGCGCCGGCTCGGCGTCCCCCGCCGCGTGACCGTCGTGCTCGAGGGCGAGAGTCTCGTCAACGACGCGACCGCGCTCGTGCTCTACCGCACGGCCGTGGCCGCCGCAGTGGGCGGTGCCTTCTCGCTCTGGGGCTCCGGCCTGCGGCTCGTGGCCGGCGCCGCCGCCGGCGTCGCCATCGGGCTCGCGGTCGGGCTCGCCGTGCGCGAGGTCCGCAGGCGGATCGACCATCCGCAGGCCGAGATCGGCCTCGCCGTCCTCACCGGGTACCTCGCCTACCTCCCCGCCGAGGCGCTGGACGCGTCGGCCGTGCTCGCGGCGGTCACGGCGGGCATCTTCGTCGGCTGGCACGCGCCCGTGTTGACGACGCCCGCGCTGCGGCTGCAGGGCGCGGCGTTCTGGGACGTGTTCACGTTCATCCTCAACTCGGTCCTGTTCACCCTCGTGGGTCTGCAGCTTCCACAGGTGCTCGACGTGATCGGCACCGAGCCCGCCGGGCAGATCGCGGCCGCCGCCGTCGGCGCCTCGGTAGCGGTGATCGCGATCCGCGTGGCGTGGGTCTTCGCGTTCACGTACGGGCCTCGCCGCGTGCTCGCGGGGGTGCGCTCGCGTGACCCGTACCCGGCGTGGCAGCAGGTCTCGGTCGTCGCCTGGGGTGGCCTGCGCGGCGCCGTGTCGCTCGCGGCGGCGCTGGCGATCCCGCTCGACGTGCCGCACCGGGACCTGCTGATCTTCCTCACCTTCGTCGTGATCCTCGTCACGCTCGTCGGGCAGGGGT
Source organism: Gaiellaceae bacterium (assembly GCA_035456465.1). Lineage (GTDB taxonomy): Bacteria > Actinomycetota > Thermoleophilia > Gaiellales > Gaiellaceae > DATHTC01. The sequence continues at coordinate 3,217 of DATIDD010000082.1, forward strand.
TGACCCTGCCGCTGCTGATCAGGGCGCTCGGGATCGGTGAGGACGGCGCCGTCGGGCGGGAGGACGCGAAGGCGCGCGTGCTCGCCGCGAACGCCGCGCTCGCCCGTCTCGACGAGCTCGAGCGCGAGGAGTGGGTGCGCGACGACACCGTGGAGCGGCTACGCGGGCTGTACGGCTTCCGCCGCGACCGCTTCGGCGGCCGGCTCGACGGGGGCGCGGCGTCCGTCGAGGCGCAGTCGCAGGCCTACCAGCGCCTCCGCCGCGAGCTGCTCGCCGCAGAGGAGAACGCCGTGATCGGGCTCCGAAACGACGGCGTGATCGCCGACGACGTGATGCACCGCGTGCTGCGCGACATCGCGCTCGAGGTGCAGCGCCTCGACGTCGAGAGCTAGGCGCGGCCGGCGACGGCCGCCAGCGACTGCCGGGCGACGCGAAACGCGGTCGCGACGAGCGTCCGCAGGTAGAGGCGAACCGAGCGGTCGGCGATCCACTCGAGGTCGTGCGCGAGCTTCTCCGCCATCGACGTGTCGTAGCCGCGCCGTACCTGCGCGAAGCCCGTCAGGCCCGGCCGGACGACGAGCCGCTGCCAGTACGCGGGGAGGTCGTCCGCCAGCTCCTCGAAGAACCGCGGCCGGATCGGACGTGGCCCCACAAGGCTCATGTCGCCCTTGAGCACGTTGAGGAACTGTGGGATCTCGTCGAGCTGGGTCGCGCGGAGCCAGCCGCCGATCGGGGTGTGCTCGTGCCGCGTCCGCTCCACGAGCTCGGCGCCGAGGTAGTGCCCGAGTCGCTGTTCCGCACCCCGGCGGAGCGTCCGGAACTTCAGCATCGTGAACACGCGGCCGCCGCGGCCGACCCGCTCGCCGCGGTAGAAGAGCGGCGGCCCGTCCGTCGCCAGGATCGCGATCGCGATCGGCGCGGACAGCGGCAGCGAGAGGACGAGGAACAGCGAGGAGAGCACGACGTCGAGCGCGCGCAGCTCGCCGTCCCGGAAGCGGCCCGGGGCCTCCTGCGCCAGTCGTTCGTAGCGCTCGACGAGGGAATCGTCCGGCACGGCGCGATGCTACTCGCGGCCGCGTACGGACTTTCCCGCGGCCGCGCCGCGGTGGGTTCCCGACGCCCCCGACGCCGCGGCGCAGGCATGCTCGGGCGGTGAGTCGGAGGACGCGTCTGCTCCTGCTCGGCGCCGTCATCGCCGTCGTCGTCGTGGCGGCCGCGATCGCGGCCGCCGTGATCGCGGGCTCGGGCGACGACGGCGACGGCACCGCCGGCACCGGGAACGCCGTCGTGCTCCCGGGCGCGGAGGAGACGAACGCGTTGCTGCGCGGGATCCCGCAGACGGGCACGACGCTCGGGCAGCCCGACGCGCCGGTGACGCTCGTCGAGTACGTCGACCTCCAGTGCCCGTTCTGTGCGCAATGGGCGACCGACGCGTTTCCCGATCTCGTCGAAGAGTACGTCCGGCCGGGCAAGGTCCGGATGGAGCTGCGCGGGCTGGCGTTCATCGGCTCCGACTCCGAGAAGGCCCTCCGCGCGGTGCTCGCGGCAGGCGAGGACGAGCGCACCTGGCACGTCCTCGAGCTCCTGTTCCAGAACCAGGGCACCGAGAACTCCGGCTGGGTGACGGACGAGCTGCTGGACGCGGTCGGCACGAGCGCCGGCCTCCCCCTCGGCCCGTGGCGCGACCGCTTCGAGTCAGACGCTGTCGACAGCGAGATCACCGCCGCCGCGACCGCCGCGAACGCAGCGAACATCCGGTCGACGCCGTCGTTCCAGCTCGGCAAGACCGGCGGCACGCTCCAGCGCGTCGAGGTCGCGAGCCTCGACCTCGCCGGCCTGCGGCCCTCGATCGACGCGTTGCTCGCCGGCTAGGCCGCCGCGCGTCCCTCGAGGGGCCGGAGGCGGAGGAGCAGCAGCACCGTGATCGCGGCGAACGCGGTCAGGGCGAGCACGGGGATCGTCACGTAGCCGAGCTCCTCGATCCAGCGGGTGGAGCAGGGCGCCCCGATCCGGCAGCCCGCGCTCTCCTGCTCCGGGTTGTACTCGAGGTAGATGTGGTAGACGGAGACCACGCCCCCGATCACGGGAAGCGCGAGCGCGTAGTACGCGCCGCGCGTGTCGCGGGCCACGGCGGCGAGGAAGAGGATCACGGCGAGCGGGTACATGGCGATCCGCTGGTACCAGCAGAGCTGGCACGGGATGAAGTCGGCGATCTCCGAGAAGTAGAGGCTGCCAAGCGTCGCCGCGAGCGCCAGGACCCACGCCAGGACGAGCTCGGCTCCCGCCAGGAGCGACCGGACGGCTTCGCGGGCGCGGCGGGCAGGCTCCCAGACGGGGGCGAGGGCGACGACCAGCAGGAAGGCGACGAGGACCACCTGCAGCGCGACCGCGAGCAGCGAGAACATGGTCGCGACGAAGTCCGTCACGCCCCGAGTATCGCGGGTTTCGCGGTGCCACGGCGCGCCACGCGCCGTTGTCGTGGATAAGCTCGGCTTATGGACACGCGCCAGCTCGCCGCGTTCTGCGCGGTCGTCGAGCTTCGCAGCTTCTCGCAGGCGGCCGAGCGGCTGGGGGTCTCGCAGCCGGCGGTGAGCCTGCAGATCCGGTCGCTCGAGCAGCGCGTCGGCCGGCAGCTCCTCGACCGCTCGGGGCGTCGCGTGGAGCCGACCGAGGCCGGCCTCGCGCTCTACCGCGGCGCGCAGCGGCTGCTCGCGCTCGAGGAGCAGCTGCTCGAGCAGGTCGTCGGCGACACGGACGGCGGGATCCGCGGCCGGCTGGAGCTCGGCGCCTCATCGGGGCCCGGCGAGACCGTGCTGCCGCTGCTCCTCTGCGAGTTCCAGCGGCAGAACCCCGAGGTGCGCGTGGCGCTCGTCGTGTCGGACACGCAGACGGTCGTCGAGCGCGTGGCGCGGCGCGAGCTCGAGCTCGGCGTCGTCGGCGCCGCCCGCCGGCACCGCTCGGTGACGTACGAGCCGTTCTTCCGCGACGAGGTCGTCCTCGCGTGCCCTCCCGGCCATCGCTTCGCAGGGCGGACGATCCCGCTCGATGAGCTCCGCGGCGAGCCGCTGCTCCTCATGCAGGAGGGGGCCGGGGTCCGCCAGGTGATCGAGGACGAGCTGCGCCGCGCCGGCGTGCGGCTGCGCGAGCTCGACGTGCCGCTCGAGCTCGGCCTGCAGGAGTCGGTGCGCAGCGCCGTGCGCGCCGGCTTCGGGATCACCTTCATCTCGCGGTCGGCGATCGAGGCGGATCTCGCCGCCGGCACGGTCGCAGAGGCTCGCGTCGAGGGGCTCGAGCCGGTTCGCGAGATCGCGCTCGTGCGCGCGAGCGGTCGCGTCGCCACGCGGGCGGCGCAGGCGTTCGTCGAGTTCGCGCGCGAGCGGCTGGCGTGACGAAGCCGGTCTTCCGCTTCGGTGCGGGCTCGCTGACGGAGCTCGCCGACGTGTTGCGGGAGGTCGGCAGCACGACGCCGCTGCTCGTGACGACGAGCCGCGCGGCGTCGCTCGCCGACCGCTCGACGGTTGCGGCCGTGTACGACGGCGTGCGCTCGCACGCGCCGGTGGAGACCGTCGAGGAGGCGTGCGCCGCTGCGGTCGCGGCCGGCGCCGACGCGGTCGTCGCGCTCGGCGGCGGCAGCGCCGTCGACACGGCGAAGGCGGTCTCGGCGCGGCTCGCGATTCCGGTCGTCGCGGTCCCGACGACCTACGCGGGCGCGGAGTTCACGTCGTACTTCGGGATGCGGGACGAGGCGGCCCGCCGCAAGGCCGGCGGCACCGGCGCGACGACGGTCGCGGCGATCTACGACCCGGACCTCACGGTCGACCTGCCCCTCGACGTCACCGTGGGGACGGCGATGAACGCGCTCGCGCACTGCGCCGAGGCCTTCTACGCGCTCGGACGCGGGCCGCGTGCCGACCGGCACGGGTTCACCGGCGCGCGCGCGATCGCCTACGCCCTCCCGCTCGTTGTCGAGCATCCGCGCGACCCGTACGCCCGCGCGCGCCTGCTGGAGGGCGCGATGCGCGCCGCGCAGGCCCTCGGCGCCGGCGGGCTCGCGCTGGGCCATGCGATGGCGCAGGCGCTCGGCGGCCGGTACGGGATCGCGCACGGCGCCGCGAACGCCGTCTGCCTCGCTCCCGCGCTGCGGTTCAACGCCCCGGCGGTGCCCGAGTCTGTCGCCGCGTTCGCCGAGGCGATGCAGGCCGACGACGCCCCCCGTCGGGTCGAGGAGCTCGCGCGGCTTGGCGGCTTCGAGCGGCTTCGCGACCTCGACGTGCCGGCCGACGAGCTCGACCTCGTCGCGGCCGAGGCGGCGGGACGAGCGGGAGCCAGGGCGAACCCGCGTCCCGCGAGCGCGGAGGAGGTCGCGGCGCTGTACCGCAGCGTCTGGTAGGCAGTCTCACCGGAACCGCTCGCCCTCGTCGCGACGGTAGCCCCACAACGCGATCGCTCCGAACGCGGCGGCGTACGCGCCGAGCGCGAGCACGTCCACCGGCGACCACCGCGTTCCGGCCGTCGCCGCCCAGACGATCTCGCCCCAGCGCCGGGTCGGGAGGACGGCGGAGAGCTGCCCCACCGCATCGGGAAGGTGTCGGCCCGCGGTCCACAGGCCGCCGGCGTACACGAGCGGGAGCAGCAGGAGGTTCGCGAGCGGCAGCGCCGCACGAGGGCGCGCCCAGTAGCCCAGCGCCACACCGAGCAGCCCGAACGGGATCGAGCCGGCGATCAACGCCGCGCCGAGGGAGAGCCAGCGCCCGGGCGGGAGCGAGGCGTCCGTCGACAGCACGGCCGTGATCGCCACGCCCGCGGCCGACGCGACCGCGAACGCGCTGCCCGAGAGCACGCGCGCGGCCATCCGCGTTCCCGGTCCGACGGGGAGGGAGCGCACGTATGCCTCCCACGGGAAGGAGCGCTCGACGGCGATGCCGACGCCGAACTGGAAGAACGCGACGCCGATGACCGCCATCACCGCGAATCCCGCCATCAGCTCCTCCGCGTCGCCGCCCGCGCGCGGGGCGGCGAACAGGAGGAACAGGATCGACGGGAAGACGAGCGTGGAGACGCTGTACGCCGGCATGCGCAGCAGCTCGAGCGTCCCGGCGCGGACGTGCGCGAGCAGGATCCTCATCGGGAGCCTTCGACGAGGTCGAGGAACGCCTGCTCGAGCCCGGCTCGGGTGACCTCGAGGTTCCCGAACCGGATCCCCGAGCGGACGACTGCGGCCACCACGGCCTCCGGTTGCGCGGTCAGCACCGTGACCCGTCCGTCGCAACGGGTGACGACGGCGTCGTCCGGCAGCCGCGGCACGTCGGCTCCGGTGAAGCTGACGCTCGAGCGCGACGCCGCCGCGCGGATCTCGCCGGGCGTCCCGGACGCGGCGACCCTGCCGCCCAGGAGGACGACGATCCGCGTCGCGAGCGCGTCGGCCTCCTCGAGGTAGTGCGTCGTCAGCAGGACGGAGCCCCCGGCCGCCGCGAACTCGCGCACGTGCGTCCAGGCGTCGCGGCGAGACTCGGCGTCGAGGCCGGTCGTCGGTTCGTCGAGGAACACCGCGCGCGGGTCACCGGCGAACGCGAGCGCGAGGGCGAGACGGCGTCGCTCGCCGCCGGAGAGCCCGCCCGCCTGGCGCGACCGAAGCTGGCGGAGCCCGAAGCGGTCGAGGAGCTCGTCGCGCGGGCGCGGCTGCGGGTAGTGCGCGCGCACGAGTTCGACGATCTCGGCGACCTGGAGCGTTGGCGGAAACGCGACGTCCTGGGGCGTCGCGCCCAGCTCGCGCCGCGACCGAGCCGACGTCGGGTCGCCGCCGAAGACCGTCGCGCTTCCGGCGTCGGGTCGTCGCAGGCCGAGGAGCAGCTTCACCGCCGTGGTCTTTCCCGCGCCGTTGGGCCCGAGCAGCGCAACGACCTCCGCGGGATGCACCTCGAGGTCGACGGCGTCGAGCGCCTGGACGCGGCCGAGCCGCTTGCTGACCCCGGCCAGCGCCGCCGGGATGGGCGGCGATCGCTCTGCGTGCATCATCGGGCCGCCTCCGTGACGTGATCGTACGGCGGTCGCCCGCCTCCGACCATTGCCCGAACTGGACATGGCTTCTGGGCGAGGACTGCGACCGTGACGAGGAGGTCGTAGGTCGCGTGTGCGAGCACCGCGCCGAGGAGGTGGCCCGTCACCAGGTACACGGCGCCGAACGTCGCTCCCGTGAGGACGTGCGATGCCGCCTGCCTCCCCTGTGTTCCGACGTGGGACGCCGCGAACCCGCCGGTCGAGAGCGCGAGCGCGGGTGCCGGTCCGAGCGCGGCCGAGCACGGCGCGAGGACGAGCCCGCGCCAGAGAGCCTCCTCGAACGCCGCGCGTCCGGTGAAATGCAGCGTCAGGCGAGCCGCGGTCGCACGACGACCGGGGGGCGGGAGCAGCGGCCGGAGCCGAAGCCGCGCGAGGACGGCGAACAGGGCGCAAGCGGCCCCGAGCGCGAGCGCCGCCGTGGCGAGGACGCCGACCCGCGGCTCAACGCCCGGCCGGTTCAGCGCGAGGACGACCGCGAGCGTCGTCCACCACAGCGCCCATCGCGCCGCGATCACGTTGCTCGCCCCACCGAGACGGCGTAGACGACCGACTCGTTCACGCCGTCGACCTGGAGCAGGCGCTCGAGGGCGCGGTCGTAGAACCCGCCGAGCGCGACGGACGCGAGCTCGAGCGCGGTCGCCGCGAGCAGCAGGTTCTGTGCCGCGTGGCCGGCCTCGAGCAGCGCGAAGCGGAAGCCGCGAAGGCCGTACTTGAAGCGCGTTCGCCAGAAGACCGCGGTGATCGCGACGACGATCGCGGCCTCGTCGACGAGCGGCGCGTACGGTGTGAGCGTGTCGCCGGCGATCGCCGCGGGGTCGGCGCCGAGACGGCCGAGCGAGCGGTCGAGCGGGTCGTAGTGGTAGACGCCCGCCGGCACGTCGCGAACGCTGCGCGCCAGCAGGTACAGCTCGAGCGGGTACAGCGCGCCGGCCGAGGGGACGGCCCGCAGCGGCGGGGTCTCGTCCGTGGCGCACGCAGTGACGCCGTAGGCGGCCTCGAGCAGCGTCGCGACCTCCGCCGCTGCGAGCGCTCCCTCCGCGAACGCACGCTCCGACCGTCGACGTCGGATCGTCGGCCCGAGCGGCGGCGCGAGCTCCACTGCCTCGGGGAGGCACCGGCGCGGCCACGTGCGGCTGCGCCGCGTCGCGCGGACGACGCTCGCGCGCAGCTCGCGGCTGGTCTCGAGCAGGGAGAGGCCGCGGACGCGCGGGTCGCCGTACGCCGCCGACAGCTTCGACGCCTCGTGATAGAGCTCGGCCGGGTCGTCGAGCGCCGGCCCGCCGTCGCCGTACACCCACGGTGCCCACGCGACCGTCCGCGGCGTCCTCGCCGGCGCGCTCACGGGAACGGGTGCGGGTCGGGATTGAGCTCCTCGAGCCCGAGGGGGCGCTCGCGCAGGCCCCGCTCGACCGGGACGTCGTAGAGGCGCGCTGCGCCGAGGGCGCGCGCTGCGTGGACGACGTCGAGCGGACAGAGCTCCGGAACGACGGCACGCGCGACGAACAGCCGCGCGTCGGCTACGTCTGCGGAGGTCACGTCGACCACGCAGGGCGTCGCCCCTGCGCTCGCGAGCGTCGCGACGACGGCGTCGAGCCGTTGGCGCGCGTCTTCGCCCGGGACCGGCGGGACGTCACCGAGGCGGCGGCGTTCGTTCGAGGCGGTGAGGAAGGCCGTGCGCTCGGCGTTGCCAGGCCGCGCGTACCAGCGAATGTGGTCGTCGAACGTCCGCACGTCGCCCGGGTCGCGAGGCAGGTCCGGATCCTCGAGCGCGCTGTCACGCGCCCACCTGCGGACGGAGAACGCCTCGACGAGCGCCTTCCACCATGCGTCGATGGCACTCGCCGCACAGCCCGCGCCGACGCCCAGGGCGCCGAGCTCGCGCGGCGGCCCGCGAACCACGCCGAGCGCCGCGGGCACGCCGGCGATCACGCTGAGGTCGACCGCAGCCCAGCGGAGGCCGGACGGTTCGAAGTACCTCGCCGCGAGCTCCGTCGCCTCCGGATCCTCGGCCCAGTCGAGCAGCGGCAGCGACAGCCGGTTCGCCCACACGATGCTGAAGGCGTCGCGCTCGACCACCTCGAGCAGCGCCGCGAGCGTCGCCCGGGCCGGAGTGGCTCCGCAGGCCAACCCGTTGCTCGTCGGGATCGTGATCGGCGGGTCGTCGGGAAGCGGCTCGAGGAAGGCGAGTTGCGCCGGCAGGTAGGCGGACCTTCCGTGGAGGAGGTCGACGCCGTCGACCCAGTACAGCGGCGTCGAGTGCTCGAAGCGGACGAAGGGGAAGGCCGGCTCGGCGTACTGGGCCTCGTGGAACAGCGCGAACCGCCCCGGGTCGATCGCGCCCGGCCCGAGCTCGGCCGCCGTGGCCCGCACGAGCCGGTGCCGCGGCGGCGTCGTCGCCGAGTATCGCTCGACCGCCTCGCCGAGGGCGGCGGCGAGGGCGTGCTCGCGCGTCCTGCCGGAGCCACCGGAATGGTCGACGGTCGGGGTGCCGAGGACGGGGCCGCCGCCGGCGACCAGGCACCCCAGCGAGAGGACCCGTGCGTCGTCCTCTCCGTGCAGGAAGTCGACGACGCTCTGCACGACGCCCGTGTAGGGCGAGGCGAAGGAGAGGAGCCGGGACAGCCCGTCGTCCTCGGCATCCCGCTCAGCGAGCACGGGCGGACTCGCCGAACCACGGCGAAGGCGGGGCGACGCCGAACGTCGGCGAGCAGGCCGGGCAGCGCGGGACGCGGTGCACGCGGTGGTAGGTCAGCGCGAGGGCGGAGCCGAGCTCGAGCGCGTAGAAGGCCCCGGCGAGCATCCGGTCGCCGCCGAGCGCCCACCGGAGCCCGAGGAACGCCGCGAGCCCGGCGACCGCCGCGGCGAGCGGCGCCGGGAACGGGTACGCGCCCGGCGCTCGCTCGAGGTGCTCGAGCTCCTCCCCGAACTCGACGTTCGCGGCCCGGCGGAGCAGGAAGCACTGCCGGCAAGCCGTCTCCCCGGGCACGAACAGCGGCCCCACGGCGGCGAAGCGACCGTTGGGCGGCAGCACCTGCAGCCACGGGACGCCCTCGCGCAGCGCGCTCTCGTTCCACTCCTCGAGGCGCGGGAGCTCCCCGGCGTCGGGCGCGACGACGACGAGGCCGGCCTGTCCGCCGATCCGCTCCCACGCCGGTCGATCCACGGCCGCGACGCCGACGGAGGCGAGGAGCCCCGGCAACCGGTCGGCCACGGGCCCCTCGCCCACGACCGCGACGCGGAGCGCGGCGACCTGCACCGCCGCGGTCGCGGGCTCGGCCACGCCCGCGGCCGCGAGCCACGCGGCGAGCGACGCGACCGCGTCGTCCTCGTCGAGCGCCGGACCCTCCGTCAGCAGGCCGTGGGCGGCGAGGCGCGCGAGCGCCGCCCGCGTCGCCGGCTCCACCGCCGGTCCGACCAGGGCGACGACCTCGTCCGCGGTTCGCGTGCCGTCCAGCAGGCCGAGGAGACGCGGGAGCAGCGAGTGGGCCGCGCCTCCTTCGAACACGACGGCGACCTGGCCGTACTCGAGCGCCATCCCGCCGGGCGTGCGCGCGACGCGATACCACGGCTTCAGCAGCGGCCGGTGCGGCACGGACGCGGCCGGCTCGGGCCGGAGCGCGAGGCGCGGGGAGGGGGAGCTCGCGGCGGAGCTCACCAGCAGATGTAGCAGCAGCAGAGCACGACGCAGCTCGAGCACGAGCAGGAGCACGACTCGTTGTCGTTGGCGGCGAAGACGGCGTACGCGCGTCCCTTCTCGGTCGAGTCGAGGTCGAGCAGGTCGTCGGTGAGGCGGGTGAACATCGGGAACCTCCGCTGTCGATGGCGTGACCGATCGAGCGTAGGTGTTGCCAGCGAAGGCGACAAGACGCACTTGTGGACTAGGCCGGACAGGCCACTACCCGAGCCGCCGTACGGCTACGACGAGGCGGGCTGCAACGCCGCGACGACGCGGCGGAGGCTGACGACGCCGGCCACCCGGTCGGCGTCGACCACTGGCAGGTGCCGGAAGTTCCGGTCGAGCATCAGCTGGGAGGCCTCGTCGAGCGGCGTGTCGGGCGGCACCGTCACGGGATCGGCCGTCATCCACTCGCGGACGCGCGCCTCGCTCGTGTGCACGCGGCCGGCCATCGCCCGGAGCAGGTCGCGCTCCGTGAGGATCCCGATCATCCGCCCGTAGTCCATCACCACGACGGCGCCGCCCTTCTTCTCCTCGACCATGCGCTCGGCGACCTCGCCGAGGGTGTCCTCGGGCGCGACGGCGATGAACTCGGAGCGCATGGCGTCAACGACGGTCGCCACGCGGCGAGTCTACCGTGCGCCGGGCGGCCGCTCGAAACGACCGCCTCTTCACGCGGACGCGATAATCATATCTTATGGTTCGAATTAGGCGATGCGTGGTACGATCGCGCCGTGGCTGAGTCGGCCGAGTTCGACGTGCTCGTGATCGGGAGCGGTGCCTCAGGGCTCGCGGCCGCGCTGTCCGCGCAGCGGTCCGGCGCGCGCACCGCGCTCGCGACGAAGGGCTCGATCCAGTCCTGCAACTCGGCGAAGGCGCAGGGCGGGATCCAGGCGTCGTTCGGGGAGGACGACTCCCCCGAGCAGCACGCGGACGACGTGTGGCGCAGCTCGCACGAGACCGCGGACCGCCGCCTCGTCGGGACGCTGACCGGGGACGCACGCGCCGCGATCCACTGGCTGGAGGAGCTCGGGGTCGCGTTCACGCGGGAGAACGGCGGCTACCGGCTGGCGCGCTGCGGCGGCGCGTCCGCGAAGCGGCTGCTGCAGGTCGGCGACCGCACCGGCCACGCGATCACGAAGGCGCTGCGCGAAGGGGTCGAGGGGTCCGACGCGACCGTCCTCGACCACCGTCCGCTCCTCGCGCTCGAGCCCACTGCCTCGGGCTGGCGCGCGACGCTCGGGGACAAGGACGGCGGGCACGTCGAGGTCGACGCGGGCGCGGTCGTGCTCGCGGCCGGCGGACGCTGCTTCGCCGAGGCGCAGGAGCGGGGCGAGCTGTCGACGAACCATCCGGGCGCGACGGGCGAGGTGACGCGGATCGCGCTCGGGCTCGGCGCCGACGCCCGCGACCTCGACGCGCTCCAGTACCACCCGAACGGCGGCGCGTGGCCCGCGAACATGCAGGGCTACTCGATTCCCGAGACCACGCGCGCGTACGGCGCAGTGCTCCTGAATGCCGACGGCGAGGAGTTCACCGACTCGCTGGGGCCGCGCGACGAGGTGTCGCAGGCGATCTTCGACGAGGTCGCGGCCGGCCGCGGCGTCGAGACCCCGGACGGACGCCCCGCCATCTACCTCGACACGACGCGCATCTCGGAGCGCGACGCGGAGATCTCGCTCCCGTACATGCTCCGCCGCTACCGCGCCGCCGGCGTCGACCCGCTCGCCGAGCCGATCCTGACCTACCCCGTCCTCCACTACCAGAACGGCGGCCTCGTGATCGACACCGACGCCGAGACGACGCTCGAGGGCGTGTACGCCTGCGGCGAGATCGCCGGAGGGACGCACGGGCGCAACCGGATGATGGGGAACTCCCTGTTGGAGTGCGTGGTCTTCGGCCGTCGGGCCGGAAGGGCTGCCGCCGAGAAGGCGAGGACATGAGCACCGTCACGATCACGGACCTCCAGCACGCCGTCGAGGACGCCGCCGCGCACCTGTACGTCTGGGCGCTGAAGGACATCCCGCAGGACCTGCGCGACGCGCTCGCCGCCGCGCGCGACCGGGAGACCTCGACGCCGGGCCGCCGCGTACTCGAGATCATCCACCGCAACGTCGGCATCGCGGACGAGCAGCACAACCTCGTCTGCCAGGACACCGGGATCGCCGTCTACCACGTCCGCGTCGGCGAGCTGTTCCCCCTCCACCCCGCTCGGATCTACGAAGCCCTGCGGGACGGCACCGCCCGCGCGACGGTCGAGCATCCGCTGCGGTCGAACACCGTGCACACGCTGACGCGGGAGAACACCGGCCCGAACATCGGCTACCGCGTCCCGATCGTGCACTGGAGCTTCGAGCCGGACTGGGACGGGCTCGACGTCAAGTGCGTGCCGAAGGGATCCGGCTCGGAGAACATGAGCTTCCTGAAGATGTGCGTCCCCGCCGACGGCGTGAAGGGGATCAAGCAGTTCGTGCTCGAGTCGATCGTCGGCGCCGGCGGCAAGCCGTGCCCGCCCGGGATCGTGGGCGTCGGCATCGGCGGCTCGGCCGACTACGCGATGCACCTGGCCAAGGACGCGATCATGCGCCCGGTCGGCACGCGCAACCCAGACCCGCTCGTCGCCCAGCTCGAGGACGAGCTGTACGAGCTGCTGAACGAGACGGGGATCGGCCCGATGGGCCTCGGCGGCGACGTCACCGTGCTCCAGGTGCACGTCGAGCACGCCGACACGCACATGACCCTGAACCCCGTCGCCGTCAACTACCAGTGCTGGGCCGCGCGGCGCGCCTCCGCCCACATCGGCCCCGACGGTTCGATCGAGTACGACCGGGAGGCGTGATGGCGCTGAAGGAGATCACGTTCCCCGTCACCGACCCGCAGGCGATCCTCGACCTGCGTGCGGGCGACGAGGTTCTCGTGCAGGGCCACGTCATCGGCATCCGCGACCGCACGCAGATCCGCATCTTCGACCAGGGGCAGGCTCCGCCGATGGACCTCACGGGCGCGTTCCTCCTGCACACGGCGCCGAACGTGCGCAAGGTCGCCGACGGGCGCTACGAGAAGATCTGCATCGGGACGACGACGAGCGCGCGCATGGTGCGCTTCACCGAGCCGCTCGGCCGCGACTACGGCGTGCGCGCGATCTGCGGCAAGGGCGGCCTCCCGGACGAGGCGATCGAGCCGATGCGCCGCTACGGGATGGTCTACTTCGCGATCGTCGGCGGGGCCGCGGCGCTCGAGACGACCCAGATCGAGGAGATCGAGGAGGTCGCCTGGGAGGAGCTGATGCCGGAGTGCCTGTGGCGGTTCCGCGTGAAGGACTTCGGGCCGCTGATCGTCGGCATCGACGCGCACGGCAACTCGGTGTTCCACGACGTCCAGGAGCGCGCCAAGTCGAAGCTGGAGGAGCTCTATGCACGGCTTTAACGATGGTTGGCTGGGAGTCCCGTCGCGCGAGGGCAAGCCGCGCAACAAGGGCCTCACCCACGTGATCGACAAGGGCCTGAACCTGCGCGACATCGAGGGGATGTTCGACACCGCGGGGGAGTTCGTCGACATCGTCAAGCTCGGCTGGGGCACGAGCTACGTCACGAACAACCTCGAGAAGAAGATCGCGCTCTACCGCTCGTTCGACACCCCGGTCGTGTGCGGCGGTACGCTGTTCGAGGCCGTCTACGCACGCGACAAGCTCGACGAGTTCCGCGCCTGGCTGAAGGAGTTCCGCTTCTCCCACGTGGAGATCTCGGACGGCACCATCGAGATCCCGCGCGAGCGCAAGCTCGAGCTGATCGGGGACTTCGCGCGCGACTTCGTCGTCCTCTCCGAGGTGGGCTCCAAGGACGCGGAGGTGAACATCGCCCCGTACCTGTGGGTGCAGTGGATGCGCGAGGAGCTCGACGCCGGCGCGTGGAAGGTGATCGCCGAGGGCCGCGAGGGCGGCACCGCCGGCATCTACCGGCCGACGGGCGAGATGCGCACGGGCCTCGTCGAGGAGATCGAGCACTCGCTCGACTTCCACGACGTCATCTGGGAGGCCCCCACGAAGGGCTCGCAGGCGTGGTTCGTGAAGCACTTCGGGCCCGAGGTCAACCTCGGCAACATCCCGCCGGACGAGGTGATCCCGCTCGAGACGCTCCGCCTCGGGCTCCGCGGCGACACCCTCAAGGAGGTCCTGCTCGGTGGCGAGCGCGCCCCCACTGCCTGAGCTCGACTTCGAGGCCATGTCCGCGGAGGACATTCTCCGCTGGGCGTACGCCGAGTTCGGCGACCGCATGTGCCTGACGTGCTCGTGGCAGCGGCAGTCGTCGGTGCTCGTGCACATGGTCTCGGAGCTCGGGCTGGACATCGACGTGATCGAGCTCGACACGCTCGTGCTCTTCCCGGAGACGTACGCCACCCGCGACGCGCTCGTCGACCGCTACGGCCTGCGGCTCAGGTCGGTGCGGCCGGTCGACCCGCCGGACCGGCTGTGGGAGACCGACCCCGACGCCTGCTGCGGGATCCGGAAGGTGAAGCCGCTCGAGCAGGCGCTCGCCGGCTACGACGCCTGGATCACGGGCATCCGCCGGGAGCAGTCGCCGACGCGGGCGGGCGCGGGGAAGCTCGAGTGGTCGGAGCGGTACGGCCTCTGGAAGGTCCAGCCGCTCGTCGACTGGGACGCGAAGCGCGTCGACGCGTACACGGTCGTGAACGAGATCCCGGTCAACCCGCTGCACGACCGGGGCTATCCGTCGATCGGCTGCGTTCCCTGCACGCGCGCGGTCGCGCCCGGCGAGGACGAGCGGGCCGGCCGCTGGGCCGGCTCCTCGAAGCTCGAGTGCGGGATCCACGGCGACGGCCGACCGGGGAGCGAGATCCGTGGCTGACGGCATGGTGGTGTGGTTCACGGGCCTGTCCGGGGCGGGCAAGTCGACGATCGCGCATCTCGTCGGGCGTGAGCTCGAGGCCGAGGGGCGCCTCGTCGAGTACCTCGACGGCGACGTCGTGCGCGAGCACCTGTCGAAGGGGCTCGGGTTCTCGAAGGCGGACCGCGACACGAACATCGAGCGCATCGGGTGGGTCGCGTCCCGCCTCGCGCGGCACGGCGCGACCGTGCTCGTCTCGGCGATCTCGCCGTACGCGGAGACCCGGGGTCGCGCCCGGGCGCTCGTGGAGGAGTTCGCCCCGTTCGTGGAGGTGCACGTCGCCACCTCGGTCGAGGAGTGCGCCCGGCGCGACGTCAAGGGCCTCTACGAGCGCGCCTTCCGCGGCGAGCTTCCGGCGTTCACCGGCGTGTCGGATCCGTACGAGGAGCCGGAGTCCCCGGAGTTGCGCCTCGACACCGAAGGACGCGCGCCGGCCGAGTCGGCGCGCGAGGTGCTCGACCACCTGACGGGAGTCCGGGCGTGAGCGTGCTGGCGCCGACCCTGTCCCACCTGGACGAGCTCGAGGCCGAAGCCGTCCACATCTTCCGCGAGGTCGCCGCCGAGCTCGAGCGGCCGGTGCTGCTCTTCTCCGGCGGCAAGGACTCGATCGTGCTGCTGCGCCTCGCCGAGAAGGCGTTCCGCCCCGGCGGGTTCCCGTTCCCGGTGATGCACGTCGACACCGGCCACAACTTCCCCGAGGTGATCGAGTTCCGCGACCGGCGCGTGCGCGAGCTCGGCGAGCGGCTGGTCGTCGCCTCGGTGCAGGACTCGATCGACCGCGGCCGCGTCGTCGAGGAGACGGGCCCGCGCGCCTCGCGCAACCGGCTCCAGACGACGACCCTGCTCGACGCGATCGAGGAGCACGGCTTCGACGCGGCGATCGGCGGCGCGCGCCGGGACGAGGAGCGCGCGCGGGCGAAGGAGCGGATCTTCTCCTTCCGCGACGACTTCGGGCAGTGGAACCCGCGCGACCAGCGTCCGGAGCTCTGGAACCTCTACAACGCGCGCGTCCGCAAGGGCGAGCACGTCCGCGTGTTCCCGATCTCGAACTGGACGGAGCTCGACGTGTGGCAGTACGTGGCGCGCGAGCGGCTCGAGCTGCCGTCGATCTACTTCGCGCACGAGCGCGAGGTCTTCCGCCGCGACGGGATGCTCTACGCGGCGTCCGAGCACGTCGAGCGCCTGCCCGAGGAAGCGCCGTTCACCGCCTGGGTGCGGTTCCGGACGGTGGGCGACATGACCTGCACCGGCGGCGTCGAGTCGCGGGCGGAGACGTTCGAGGAGGTCGTGGCGGAGATCGCGGCGACGAACGTCACCGAGCGCGGCGAGACGCGCGCGGACGACCGCTTCAGCGAGGCCGCGATGGAGGACCGGAAGCGCGTGGGGTACTTCTGATGGCGACCTCGGAGCAGATGCTGCAGGCCGAGCTCCTGCGGATCGTGACCTGCGGCTCCGTGGACGACGGGAAGTCGACCCTGATCGGCCGGCTGCTCTACGACACGAAGCAGATCCTCGCCGACCAGCTCGAGCACATCGAGGAGACCTCCCGCCGGCGCGGTGACGAGTACGTCAACCTCGCGCTGCTCACGGACGGGCTCCGGGCGGAGCGCGAGCAGGGGATCACGATCGACGTCGCCTACCGCTCGTTCGTGACGGCGCGGCGGCGGTTCCAGCTCGCCGACGCCCCGGGGCACGTGCAGTACACGCGCAACATGGTCACGGGCGCCTCCACGGCCGACCTCGCGCTGATCCTCGTCGACGCGCGCCGCGGCGTGCTCGAGCAGACCCGCCGGCACGCCTCGATCGTGGCCATGCTCGGGGTGCACCACGTCGCCGTCGCCGTGAACAAGATGGACCTCGTCGGCTGGGACGAGGGCCGGTTCCGCGAGATCGAGGGGACGTTGCGCGCGCTCGCGGACGGGCTGGGGGTGGAGGACGTCCGCGTCATCCCGGTCTCGGCGCTCCACGGCGACTACGTCGTCGAGCGGGGCGACTCGGCCCCGTGGTACGACGGGCCGACGCTGCTCGAGTACCTCGAGGGCGTCGAGCTCGCCGCCGACCGCAACCTCGCCGACCGTCGCTTCCCGGTCCAGTGGGTGATCCGCCCGATGGCGGCCGAGCACCACGACTACCGTGGCTACGCCGGCCAGGTCGCGAGCGGCACCTGGCGCGCCGGCGACGAGGTGGTGGTGCTGCCGTCCGGCCGGCGGTCGCGGGTCGCGCACGTGGAGACGGCCGACGGGGAGCTCGAGGAGGCGGTGCCGCCGATGTCCGTCGTCGTCCGGCTCGAGGACGACCTCGACGTCTCGCGCGGCGACCTGCTGGCCGACCCGGAGCGCCCGCCCGTGGCGGCACGCGAGCTCGTCGCGCGCGTCTGCTGGATGAGCGAGCGGCCGCTCGAGCCGCGCGCGCGGCTCGCCGTCAAGCACACCACTCGCTGGGCGCGCGCCCTCGTCGACGAGCTGCGGTCCAAGGTCGACCTGGACGCGCTGGAGGACGTCCCCGCCCCTGAGCGCCTCGAGCTCAACGACCTCGCCGAGGTGACGCTCCGCCTGTCGGAGCCGCTCGTCGTCGACCCCTATCGCGCGAACCGGGCGACCGGGGCGTTCGTGCTCGTGGACGAGGCGACGAACGAGACCGTCGGCGCCGGCATGGTCGTGTCCGCGGCATGACCTGGGAGCTGTCGCTGGCGGGGCTCCTGATCGGCGCGCTCGTCGGCACCACGGGGATGGGCGGCGGCTCGCTGATGACGCCTCTGCTCGTGCTCGTGTTCGGGTTCAAGCCCACGGTCGCGATCGGCACCGACGTCCTCCACGGCGCGATCTTCAAGTCGTTCGGCGCCGTCCGGCACCGCCAGCTCGGCACGGTGCACGCGCGCCTCACGCTCTGGATGCTGCTCGGGTCGGCGCCCACGTCGCTGCTCGGCGTGGCGCTCGCGACCTGGCTGAAGCACCGCTACGGCGACGGCTTCGAGGACGCGGCCGCGCACATTCTCGGCGGCGCGCTGATCCTCGGCGGTGTCGGCTTCGCGCTGAAGACCTTCGTCCAGGGTCGCGAGAAGAGCGACGCGCCGTTCCTGCTGACGCGGAGCGACAAGCTCACCGCGGTGCTGATCGGCCTCTCCGGGGGCTTCATCGTCGGCCTCACCTCCGTGGGCAGCGGCACGTTCTTCGGCCTGCTGATGCTGCTGCTCTTCCCGCTGACCGCGGTGAAGATGGTCGGGACGGACATCTTCCACGCAGCCGCGCTGCTCTGGGTCGCCGGGATCGGGCACCTCGTCGCCGGCAACGTCGACCTCGGCGCGACGGCCTGGCTGCTGCTGGGGTCGGTGCCCGGTGTCCTCCTCGGCTCGCAGGTGAGCGTCAAGCTCCCGGACCGCGCGCTGCGGATCGCGCTCGCGACGACGCTGACGCTCAGCGGGGTGAAGCTGCTCGACCTGCCGCGGAGCGGCGTGGTGATCGGCCTCGTGCTCGCCGGCGGGCTCGTCGCCCTGGCGCTCACCGAGGGACGCCGCTTCGCCGCGCGTCCAGCGCTCGAGCGGCGGTAGCGGCACCGTCCCGCGCTCGCGCCGACGGCGCCGGGCGTGCCACACTCGTCGCGTGATCCACTGTCCCAACTGCGGCGAGGAGAACCCCGATCGCTTCCGCCTGTGCGGGTTCTGCGGCACGCCGCTCGCGCCGTCGCTGCCGCCGCAGGAGACGCGCAAGACCGTCACCGTGGTCTTCTCCGACCTGAAGGGCTCGACCGCGCTCGGCGAGAAGCTCGACTCGGAGGCGCTGCGGGAGGTGATGTCGCGGTACTTCGAGGAGATGAGCGGCGCCCTCGAGCTCCACGGCGGCACGATCGAGAAGTACATCGGCGACGCGATCATGGCCGTGTTCGGGCTGCCGCGGATCCACGAGGACGACGCGCTCCGGGCCGTGCGCGCGGCGGCGGAGATGAAGCGGCGGCTGGCGACGCTCAACGACGAGCTCGAGCAGCGGTGGGGCGTCAGCCTCGCCAACCGCACGGGCGTGAACACGGGCGAGGTCGTCGCCGGCGACGCGTCGACGGGGCAGCGCCTCGTCACGGGCGACACCGTCAACGTCGCCGCGCGGCTCGAGCAGGCCGCGCCGGCGCTCGAGATCCTGGTCGGCGAGCCGACCTACCAGCTCGTCCGTGACGCGGTCGAGGTCGAGGAGGTCGAGCCGCTCGAGCTGAAGGGCAAGAGCGACCGCGTCGGCGCCTACCGGCTGCTCTCGGTGCAGGAGGTGGCCGAGACGGAGCGGCGCCACCGCAGCGCCTTCGTGGGCCGCCGGGACGAGCTGCGGCGCCTGCAGGAGGCCTTCGCCGAGAGCGGGCGCTCCGGCGCGCCGCGGGCCGTGACGCTGCTCGCCGAGGCCGGCGTCGGGAAGTCCCGGCTCGTCGAGGAGTTCCGCGCGTCGCTCGCCCGGGACGCCCTCGTGCTCCGCGGCCGCTGCCTGCCGTACGGCCGCGGGATCACGTTCTGGCCGCTGGGCGAGATCGTCCGCGGCGCCGCCGCGATCGGCGACGACGACTCGCCCGAGGAGGCGTCGACGAAGCTGCGCGGGCTGATGGGAAGCGGCGACGACGCGGTCGTCGACCGGCTCGCGTCCGCCGTCGGGCTGATCGAGCGGCAGTTCCCGGCCGAGGAGACCTTCTGGGCCGCGGCCCGGTTCTTCGAGCGGTGCGCCGCCGCGCGTCCGGTCGTCGCCGTCTGGGAGGACGTCCACTGGGCCGAGGCGACGCTCCTCGATCTGATCGAGCGCGTCGCGACGACCACGGCCGCTCCCGTGCTGCTCCTCTGCACGGGCCGTCCCGCCTTCCTGGAGCTGCGTCCGGACGGCCTCCCCGGCGACACGCTCGAGCTGAGGCCCCTCGCGGCCGAGGAGAGCGAGCGGCTCATCGACGCCGTCCTCGGCGACGTCGGGCTCGGGGACGAGGTGCGCCGGCGGGTGATCGCGACGTCCGAGGGGAACCCGCTCTACGTCGAGCAGATGCTCTCGATGCTCATCGACGAGGGCCGCCTGCGGCGCGACGGCGACCGCTGGGTGCCGGCGGAGGGCCTCGACGAGGTGCCGATCCCGCCGACGGTGCAGGCGCTCGTGGCCGCCCGGCTCGACCTGCTCACCGACGAGGAGAAGGCGACGATCGAGCCGGCGTCGGTGATCGGCCTGCAGTTCGGCCGCGACGCCCTCGAGGAGCTCGTTCCGGACGCCGTTCGCGACCGGCTGCCGCACACGCTCGAGGCGCTCGCGCGGAAGCGCCTCGTCGCCGCCGACGACGACGGCTACCGGTTCGCGCACATCGTCATCCGCGATGCCGCCTACGGCGAGCTGCTGAAGCGCACGCGCGCGACGCTCCACGAACGGTTCGCCGACTGGGGCGAGCGCGTCAACCGCGACCGCGACCGCGCCTCGGAGTACGAGGAGATCGTCGCCTACCACCTCGAGCAGGCCTACCGCTACCGGGTGGAGCTGGGGCCCGTCGACGACCACGGCCTCCGGCTCGCCGCCCGGGCGGGGACGAAGCTCGCCGCCGCCGGCCGGCGTGCCTTCGCCCGCGAGGACATGCCCGCCGCCGCCAACCTGCTGCGCCGCGCCGCCGAGCTCCTGCCCGAGGAGGAGCCCGAGCGGCTCGCGCTGCTCCCGGACCTCGGCGAGGCGCTGACGCAGGTCGGGGAGTTCGCCTGGGCCGAGCTGTTCCTCGACGAGGCCGTCACCCGCGCCGAGTCGATCGGGGATACCGCCACGGCCGCCGAGGCGCGGCTGTCACAGCTGAGCATGCAGCGCTATCGCGGCGGCGACGAGGCCGACTGGTCGTCGGCGGTGCTGGGCGAGGTCGAGCGGTCGGTGCCGCTCTTCGAGCGCGCCTTCGACGACCGGCGGCTCGCGCGCACATGGCGGCTCGCGATGTTCGCCTACGGCGTCTCCTACCGCTTCGCCGACGCGGTGGTCGCAGGACAGCGGGCGGCGACGCACGCGCGACGGGTCCACGACGGCCGCCTGGAGGCGGTCGCCGCGTCCACGTCCGCGATGGCGGCGCTCTACGGGCCGACGCCCGTCGACGAGGCGATCGCGCTCTGCGAGCAGGCGCTCGAGCAGACGTCGACCAACCGCAAGGTGCACGGCTTCGTGACGCTGCTGAAGGCGCCGCTCCACGCCATGCTCGGCGACTTCGACACCGGGCGCGCCCTGTACCGCGACGCGTCGGCCGCGCTCCACGAGTCCGGGGCGCGGATCTACGCGGCGCGTGCATCGCTCGAGTCGTCGATCGTCGAGCTGCTCGCCGGAGATCCGGAGGCCGCGGCGCGCGAGCTCCGCCGCGATTACGACGCCCTCGACGAGATGGACGAGCGCTACCTCCGGCCGACGGTGGCAGCGCAGCTCGCGCAGGTGCTGTGCGTGCTCGGTCGCATCGACGAGGCACAGCGGTTCGTGGCCGTCGCGCAGGAGCTCGCCGCCGCCGACGACCTCGAGTCCCAGGCGCTGTGGCGCTCCGCCGCGGCGATGGTGCTCGTCAAGCAGGGGCCGCCGGAAGCCGCGGTCGAGGTCGCGGGCGCCGCGGTCGAGCTCCTCGGCCGGACCGACGCGCTCGTGCGGATCGGCGAGGCGCTCGAGGTCCAGGGCGACGCCCTCCTCGCGAGCGGGCTCGACGCGGACGCACGCGTCGTGTTCGAGCGTGCGGCCTCGCTCTATGCCCGCAAGGGGAACGTGGTCGGCGAGCGCGCGCTGCTCACGCGGCTCGCCGAGCTCGACGGCAAGAGGGCGGCGTCGTCGGCGTGACGCGCTAGCCCTGCCAGCGGCCGTTCTCCCAGGCCTGGATCTCGACGACCAGCAGCTTGAGCGAGGTGTCCCTCGAGGCCTTGAAGCACGGGAGCACGTCCGGCACCGCCGGCGCGCTCGCGCTGCACACCGTGCGGATCTCCTCGAGCACCCCGTTGTCCTTCAGGTGGTACACGACGTCGACCTTCTTCAGCAGGTCCCAGCTGATCGTGAGCGTCAGGACGAACGGGTTCTGGGCCGTGAACGTCCCGGCAGCCGCGCCGGCCAGGTTCGTCTGCACGAGCTCGGTCGAGCAGGTCACGCCCTCCGGGCAGATCGACCCGGGGCCCTCGGCGAGCGACGAGAAGAAGGCGGACTTGTCGGCCGGGACCTTGAACTTCAGCGTCGAGAACTGGACGTCGCCGGGGCTCGTGCCGAGGCGGACCTCCTGCCCCGGAGGAGCCCACGCCACCGAGAGCTGCGGGTCGGGCTCGAGGCTCGTCGTCTCGAAGGCGGTGAACGTCGCGGGGTTCGCGCCCTGGTTCAGTCCCTCCTTGAACGAGGTGGTGATCTCGGCCCTCGTCGACGTGACGCCGGGCGCGTCCGACGTGCGGTAGGCGACGACGAAGGTGCCGGTGCTCGCGCCGGCCGCGAGGTTGTCGAGCGCGCACGTGACGACGTTCGGCGAGGTCGACGTCGCCGAGCAGAACGAGGCGGATCCCGACGGGACGAACACGGCGCTCGAGACGACCGGGCTCGCGTTGCCCGTGATCGTGTCGGTCAGCGTCAACGTGGCGACGCCCTTCGTGAGCGTGCTCCCGCCGTTGTTCTGGATCGCGACCTTGTAGAACTGGTAGGCCCGGACGTCGACCTGCTGCTTGCCGGAGCCGACGACGCCCGACGGGGAGACGCCGTCGAGGTCCTCGACGGTGACGCAGACGAGCCGCCCCGAGGGATTCGGGCTGCTGCACGTCGTCGTCGGCCCGCTCGCCTCCCCGCGCCCTGCCGTGGCGAGCAGCACCACGGCGGTCGCCAGGAACGCCCCCGCGGCCGCGACCCTCGCCGACGTCGTCCTCCGCCCTGCCTTCGCCCGCACGTCCGTCATCGCCGCACCTCCGTGTCCTCGAGGGCAAGCCGGCCAGGCCCTCGACCTCGGCGGCCCGTAACCCCGCGAGTGTCCCGTGCCCGCCGCACCGGCGTCAAGCGCTCGGCGCCGAGGCTGGCCGGAAGGCTGGTCCCGCCGCAGGTGCGCTTTCCGGCCCGTCGCGTGCCTGCGAGACTCGCCCGCATGGACCCGAAGCGCCTCCGTGACGTGCCGTTCTTCGCCGATCTCGGCAAGCGCGAGCTCGAGCAGGTGGGACGATGGACCGACCAGGTCGACGTCGAGGCGGGGACCGTCCTCGGCCGACAGGGCTCCGTCGCCTACGAGTTCTTCGTGATCCTCGACGGCGCCGCCGAGGTGCGCGTCGACGGCGTGCGCGTCTCGGACCTCGGGCCGGGCGACTTCTTCGGCGAGATCGGCCTGCTCGAGAGCGCGCGCCGCACGGCGACCGTCGTCGCGGCGACGCCGATGCGCCTGATCGTGGTCTTCGGCCGCGAGTTCCGGGCGATGGAGCGCGAGCTGCCGAGCGTCGCCGGGAAGGTGCGCGAGGCGATTCGCGAGCGGCTCGAGCGCCTGCCGGAGCCGTAGCCCGCGTCAGGCGCGCGAGCGCTCGGGCTGCGGTGGGAGCGGGCACGAGACGAACGGCTCGCCGCGGAGGAGGCAGCCGAGCTTGTAGGCCTCGCAGCCGGTGCAGAAGCCGGTGACGGCGGCGAGCAGCGCCAGCACCGCCACGAGCGCGCCGAGCCCGGCGCCGAGCGCCGTCAGGCCGGCCGCGTACGCGAGGGTCGCGGCGCCGAGCACGACGAGCCCGACGAGGTTCGCGAACCGCGGCGGGCGCGAGTCCTCCAGCCGCCCCTCGCCGAAGCGCGGCTGCAGCACCTCGAAGTAGAGGCGGCACGGGAGGCAGTACCGCCGTCCGAACGTCAGGCCGACGGCGAGCTGCAGCGCGAGCAGCGTGAGCAGCAGCCACCAGCCGGTCGCGAGCGCGAGTACCGCGACCAGGCCGACGACCGCCTGGTTCGTCCGTGGGGCGCGCGAGTCGATGACGTCGAGGTCGAGGTACGGGTCGGCGGCTCGGTTCACGGCCGGAGGTGTACCCGAACCTAGAATCGCGAAGCCGTGGCGCGCGTCATCCCTCCCGCCCTCGTCCTCGCGCTGCTCGCGGGGACGGCGGTCGCGTTCGCGGTCACGGAGCGCCTGAAGCTCGTCCGGAGCCCGATCGCGGGCCCGAGGATCACGAAGCTGTTCTCGCCCGTGTGCGGGTGCCCGAAGGACGAGGCGCGCATCCGCTTCCGGCTGCGCACCCGCGACACGGTCGACGTCGCGGTCGTGGACGACGCCGGAGACGTCGTGCGCACGCTGTTCACCGGCCGTCGTCGGGGCGTGGGGGCCGTCACGGCGACCTGGGACGGCCGGGACGACGCCGGGCGCGTGGTCGCCGAGGGCCGGTACCGGCCGCGCGTCCATCTCGACCGGGAGCGTCGGACGATCGTGCTGCCGAACCCGATCGTCGTCGACACCACCTCGCCCACCGTGCGCGTCGTCTCGGTGCGGCCGCGGGCGTTCTCGCCCGACGGCGACGGTCGCAGCGACAAGGTCTCGGTGGCGTACGAGCTCGACGAGCCCGCCCACGGCGTCCTCTTCGCGGGCGCCGGGCAGGTCGCCTTCACCCGCGCGCAGCGGACGCGGTGGAAGGTGGACTGGAACGGGATCGACGACGGCCGCCGCCTCTCACCCGGCACCTACGCGCTCCGGCTCGCCGCCGAGGACCGGGCCGGCAACCGGTCGGAGCCCGTCGACGCGGGCGTCGTCCACCTCCGGTACCTCGAGCTGGGACGGGCGCTCGTGCGGGTGCCGCCCGGCGTCCGCTTCGGGATCGGGGTCGATACGGACGCGCGCTCGTACCGGTGGCTCTTCGCCGGCCGGCGCGGCGTCGCGTCTGGAGCGCTCCTCGTCGTGCGCGCGCCGAGCCGGCCCGGCCGCTACACGCTCTTCGTCGAGGCCAACGGCCACGCCGACCGTGCGCGGGTGGTCGTCCGTGGACGCTGAGCTCGCGCAGGCCGGCGCGGTCGTGGGGGCGGGCGGGCTCGCGTTCCTGCTCGTGGCTCCGGCGGGGCGAGTGCGCCTCGCCGGTCTCGTCGCCTGGGCCGCCGGCGGGCTCGCGCTGACGGTGGCGCTCGCCCCGGGCGGGCGTCCGCTGCTCTACGCCGCGGCTGCGGTCGCCGTGGTCGCGGCCGCCGTCGCGCTCGCGGTCGTGTTCCTGCGGTACCCGTGGCTCGTGCCCGTGCTCACGCTCGCGTGCGTGCCCGCGCGTGTCCCCGTGGCGCTCGAGGGCGAGGACGCCAACCTGCTCGTGCCGCTCTACGTCGTCGTCGCCGGCGCCGCGGTCGCGCTCGGGTGGGAGCTGCTGCGGGGCGACGTGCGCGAGCGCGAGCTGGGGCAGCTCGCCTGGCCGCTCGCCGCCGTCGTCGCGTGGTCGGGCCTGTCGCTGCTCTGGTCCGACGACGTCCGGGAGGGAGCGATCGACCTCGTGGCGTTCTTCCTCCCCTTCGGGCTGCTCGCGATCTCGATCGCCAGGCTGCCCTGGAGCCGACGCTGGCTGACGATTCTGTTCGTGCAGCTGGTGGCGATGGCGGTGGCGTTCGCGGCGATCGGCGGCTACCAGTGGCTGACGCGGGACGTCTTCTGGAACCCGAAGGTCGAGGTCGGCAACGCGTACGCGCCGTTCTACCGGGTCAACTCGATCTTCTGGGACCCGTCGATCTACGGGCGCTTCCTCGTCGTCGCGATCATCGCCTGCGTCGTCGTGGTGCTCGCCAGGCCGCAGCCTCGCGAGGCGCTCGCCGCCGCGGCGGCCGTGGCCGCGATCTGGCTCGGCCTCGTGCTCTCGTTCTCGCAGTCGAGCTTCGCGGCGTTGATCGTCGCCGTGCTCGGCGCGGCCGCGTACGCGTGGGGACGCCGTGCGCTCGTCCCGCTCGCCGCGACGGCGGTGCTGCTCGTCCTCGTCGGCTTCTCGGCGCCGAGCGTCCGCGACGAGTTGCGCCAGGACCTCAACCGGGCCACGAGCGGGCGCTCGAACCTCGTCGGCAACGGCGCACGCATCGCCGCCGACCACCCGGTCGCCGGCGTCGGCCTCGGCGGCTTCCGGCGCGCCTACGCGGAGCGGACGGGCCTCCGCGGCGAGGAGCCGAAGAAGGCCGCGTCGCACTCGACGCCGGTCACCGTCGCCGCCGAGGGGGGCCTCCCGGGCTTCGCCTTCTACGTGTGGCTGCTGGCGGCTGCGATCGTCGTCCCGCTGCAGCGCGCCTCACGCAGCTTCGCGGGGCGCGTCTCCCTTATCGTCGGGCTCGCGCTGATGGCGATCGCCGTGCACAGCCTGTTCTACGACGCGTTCTTCGAGGACCCCACCACGTGGGCGCTGTTCGGCGTGGCCTCCGTCGTCGGGGCCTGGCGGGGGGACGGCAGGTGATCGACTCCTGGCGGAAGGTGCTGGTGCTGGCACCGCACACCGACGACGGCGAGTTCGGCTGCGGCGGGACGATGGCGCGCCTCGTCGACGCCGGCGCCGAGGTGCGCTACGTCGCGTTCTCGATCGCCACGAAGTCGCTGCCGGAGGGGTTCGCGCCGGACACGCTCGCGCGGGAGGTGCGCGAGGCGACGGCCGAGCTCGGGATCCCGGAGTCGCTGCTGGACGTGCACGACTTCGAGGTGCGGACGTTCCCGGCCCACCGCCAGGAGATCCTCGAGCTGCTCATCGGCCTCTGGGAGGACTGGCAGCCGGACGCGGTGTTCCAGCCGTCGCTCCACGACATCCACCAGGACCACCAGACGATCGCGGCCGAGGGCCTCCGCGCGTTCAAGCGCACGACGATCCTCGGCTACGAGATCCCGTGGAACAACTTCGACTTCTCGTACCAGGCCTACGTCTCGCTCGAGCGGGCCCAGCTGGAGCGCAAGACGGCGGCGCTGGCGCGCTACGCCTCGCAGCAGCACCGCCGGTACTCCGACCCCGAGTACATCTGGAACGTCGCGCGCACGCACGGGATCAACGTCAACCGCGAGTACGCCGAGGTGTTCCAGGTCTACCGGATCGTCGTCTAAGGGGAGACGGGTCGGCGCCTCCGGCGACGACCGCCCGCATCCCGGGCACGAGCCCGTGCCGGGACGGCGCCTCCGGCATAGCATTGACCGTCGCGACGGTGCACCGGGGTCGAGGAGGAGGCTCGCATGGCCAGCGCCGAGACGGTTGTCGCCAACCCGCCCCAGGAGGCGGGCATCGTCACGCGGCTGCTGCGCATCGGGGCCGACGACGCGGACTCCCGTGACGAGCGCTTCCGCAAGGCGCTGCTCGTCGGCGTGTCGGTGGCGGTGCTCCCGGCGGGGGTGATCTGGGGCTGCCTCTACTGGGGCTTCGGCGAGCCGATCCCGGCCCTGTTCCCGTTGGGCTACGTGGTCGCGTCGGTCGCCTGCCTGGCGGTGTTCGCCCGCACCCGGAGCTTCCGCTTCCTCCGGACCGCGGAGCTGGCGATGATCCTGGCGACGCCGGCGCTGCTGCTGCTCTCGCTCGGCGGGCTGTCCGCGTCGAGCGGGGTGATCCTGTGGTCGCTGCTCGCGCCGCTCGGCGCCGTCGTCTTCGACCCCCAGGCCCGGGCCTGGGCGTGGTGCGCGGCCTACCTCGTCCTGCTCGTCGTGACGATCCCCCTGGCCCCGATCGTCCGGCCCGACGAGGCGGACTTCCCCCAGGGCGCGGTGCTCGCCTTCGCCGCCCTCAACATCGGCATGGTCTCCCTCGTCGCGTTCGGGCTGCTGGCCGTGTTCGCCCGGCAGCGCGAAACGGCGCAGCAGCGCGCCGAGACCCTGCTGCTGAACGTCCTCCCCGACGAGATCGCGCAGCGGCTGCAGGAGGAGCCGCAGACGATCGCCGACCACTTCGACGCCGCGAGCATCCTGTTCGCCGACGTCGTCGACTTCACGCCGCTGAGCAGCCGGCTGGACGCGCGGGAGCTCGTCGGCCTGCTCGACAGGTTGTTCACGCGCTTCGACGAGGTCGCCGACCGTCACGGGGTCGAGAAGATCAAGACGATCGGCGACTGCTACATGGTCGCGGCCGGGGTTCCGCGGCCCCGGAACGATCACGCCCACGCCCTCGTCCGGGTGGCGCTGGAGCTGCGCGAGTGCGCCGCCGACTGCCTCCCCTCGGGCGCCGGACGCGACCTGCAGCTCCGGATCGGGATCAGCTCGGGGCCGGTCGTGGCCGGCGTGATCGGCCGCCGGCGCTTCCTCTACGACCTGTGGGGCGACACCGTCAACATGGCCAGCCGGATGGAGTCCCACGGCTCGCCGGGGACGATCCAGATCACGCGGTCGACCTGGGAGCTCGTCAGGGACGACTTCGTGACGGAGCAGCGCGGCGTCGTCGCCGTGAAGGGGAAGGGCGACGTCGAGACGTGGCACCTGCTCGGGCCGAAGGCGTGACGGGTCAGATCGCGGCGAGCGCCTCCGATCAGCGCCACGTGCGCCTTGCCGACGCGGGCGACGGCTCGGTGGGGTAACCGGCCGGGAACCGGAGCGGTGAGGCACCGCCCCGGCCCCCGTGCGGGAATCGCTCCTCAGCAGTCTCCGGGCGCCGCAGGGATGAGCAGCGAGCCTTCGGCGGGTGCGTCGAAGAACGTTGCGACCAAGACCGTGGGCGAGCTCGTCGCGTTGAACGCCGAGTGGACGTGCCCCTGGCCGGGGTCGACGAACGCCTGGCCTCTCGTGTACGTCCGGTCGGTGCAGGTCTCGGCGTCGATGTAGGTCAACGCGCCCGAGACGATGTTGACGACCACCGGCCCGGCATGGCTGTGCCACGGGAACTGCGCGCCCGGCTGGACGGTGTACCTGACGACCACCGTGCGGGATGGTTCCTCGACGTTGACCACTGCGGTGTCCTTGCCGTCGGGCTTGATCTTGAGCTTCAGGTCGACGTCGTCGGGGAAGACGGCGCGGCCGGTCAGGGGCTCGGCCGCGATCGGCGGCGGCGGCTCCTGGCCTGCGGACGGCAACGCGGTGACGCCGACCGCGACCGCGACGACCACCGTCGCTGCCGTGCCGGCTCCCAGCTTCCTCCTCATCGCGGGCTCCTTCCTCGTTGGATCTCGGTGTTCCGGCGGGAGCGGAGCTCGGATCGGCCCCTTCCCCGGAGACGAGCACGGCCTGAGGATCCGGCGGACGCAAGCTTGGCGCAATACGCACAATCGCGTACCCTCGACGGATGCGGACGCTCGCGGCAAGCGACGCAGCGATGCTGCTCGGCTTCGTGGCAGAGCTGCACCACGTCGACGATGCGCTGGCGTTTCCGCCCGATCTGCTCGCACGTCTCCGGAGGCTCATACCGTGCGACGAGGTCGGCTACGGCGACATCGATCCGTCGGCCCGGCGATCGCGCGTCCAGGTCTGGAACCACGTCGCGGTGACGAGGGCGTGGCCACCGGAGACGAGTGGTGCGAGAGCCCGGGGGATCGTGAGCGCTGGTGGCGCGTCCGCGACACGAACCCCATCCGCGCCCACTGGCTGTCGAACGGCGACTGGACGACGCCGTGCAAGGTCTCCGACTTCGCCACGCTGCGCGAATTCCGGCGCACGCCGATCTACGACGAGTTCATCGGTGGCCTCGCCGGTTACCTGCTCGAAGTCGCGCTCCCGATCGAGCCTGGCCGCCAGCGTTGTTTCACCTTCTCCCGGCTCGGCCGCGACTTCGACGAGCGCGACCGGCTGGTGCTACGGCTGCTCCAGCCGCACCTGGCGGCGAGGGCCGAAGCCGTCGCCGGGGCCGCCGACGCGGTCGAGGCGCTGGCCGCCGTCGAGAACGGCGGAGGCGGTCAGGGAGACCCGACGCGGGACGGTGCCCGCCTCCACCTTCGCGGCACGCGGGCCGCCGGGGCCCACGTCGTGTTCCTCGACGAACGGGACACGCGCGTCGAGAAGCTGACCCCGCGCGAGCGGCAGATCCTCGGCCACGTCGCGCGCGGGCTGCAGAACGACGCGATCGCGCTCGACCTCGGGATCGCACCGGCAACCGTGGCGAAGCACCTCGAGCGCGTCTACCGCAAGCTCGGCGTCCCGAACAGAACGGCCGCCGCCGCGCTCGTCGATCGGCGTCACTAGGCCTGCGAATAGCCTCCCATCGTCAGCGCCATGAGCGCCTTGCCGGTGTGCATCCGGTTCTCGGCCTCGTCGTACACGACCGACTGCGGGCCGTCGATCACCTCGTCCGTGACCTCGGTGCCGCGGTCGGCCGGCAGGCAGTGCATGTACAGCGCGTCCGGCTTGGCCAGCGCCATCCGCCGCGCGTCGCAGATCCAGTCGCCGTACCGCGCCGACTCCGCGAGCGCCGGCGCCTCGTCCGCGAACGCGTCGATGCGCCCCCAGGACTTCGGGTAGACGACGTCCGCACCGGCGAACGCCTCGTCCATGTCGTGGACGACCGTGAGCGACGCGCCGGCCTCGGCCGCGGCGGCCTCGGCCTTCGCCATCACCTCTGGCATGAGCTCGAAGCCCGGCGGGTGGGCGAGGACGACGTCGATGCCGAAGCGCGGCAGCAGCGTCGCGAGCCCCTGCGGCACCGACAGCGGCTTGGCGTACGAGGGCGCGTACGCCCACGACACGGCCACGCGGAGGCCGCGCAGGTCGTCGCCCCGCTGCTCGCGGAGCGTCATCAGGTCGGCGAGCGTCTGCGTCGGGTGGTCGACGTCGCACTGGAGGTTGATCAGCGGAATCTCGGCCCAGCGGGCGATCTCCCGCATCCACGCGTTCCCCTCGTAGGGCGCGAGGTCGTGGCGGATCGCGAGGCCGTGCCCGTAGCGGGAGAGGATGATCCCCATGTCCTTCGGGCTCTCGCCGTGGGCCACCTGCGTCTTCTCGGCGTCGAGGTAGTGCGCGTGGCCGCCGAGCTGCGTCATCCCGGCCTCGAACGCGTTGCGCGTCCGCGTGGACTTGTCGAGGAAGAGCATGAACAGCGTCTTGTCGGGCAGCAGGCGGTGCGGCTCGCCGCGCTTGAACGCCTGCTTCAGCTCGCCCGCGACCGCGATCGCCTCGTCGAGCTCCTCCACCGTCCAGTCGATCGTCTCGATGAAGTCGCGGCCGGTGAGCGCCGCCCGGTCGACCGCCGTGGTCGTCTCCATCATTGCCTCCTTCTCGTCAGTGCGCCTCCGCCGCCGCCGGGACGGCCGCGAACGCGTCGAGCATCGCGGGCACGTCCTCGCCGAGCGGGTAGAGGACGGGGCACGTGCAGCCGGCCTCGACGTACTCGGCCACCTTCGCCCGGCACTCCTCGGCGGTGCCGGACGCCGTGATCAGCTGCACCACGTCGTCGGGGACGAGCGCCATCGCGCGCTCGATCTGCGCCGGCGTCGCCGGCCACGTCAGCACCGTCCCGATCTCCTCGAGCAGCGACTCGTCCACGCCGCTCGCCTTGCCGATGTGCGGCTGCTGCCCGAGGTACTGCGCCACGAGCTCCCGGGCGCGGTCGAGCGCGAGCGTCCGGTCGTCGTCGAGGGAGCAGACGACGAGCTGCGGCCGGTCGACGTCGTCGAGCGTCCTGCCCGCGCGCTCGGCTCCCGTCGCGAGCGCCGCCATCGCCGTCCGGTCGTACTCCGGGCCGACGAGGTAGTTGAGCAGGACGCCGTCGCCGATCTCGCCGGCGAGCTCCATCATCTTCATCCCGGTCGCGCCCACGTAGATCGGCACGTGCTTCGGCGAGCGGTCGCCGTGGACGATGTCGATCTCGACGTCGTCGAGGTGGACGAACTCGCCGTCGAAGGTGACGCGCTCCATCGCGAGCAGGCGGCGGGTCGTCTCGACCGTCTCGCGCATGGCCTCGAGCGTCCGGTGCCGGTGGACGCCGACCTTCGCTGCCAGCGGCTCCCACCACGCGCCGATCCCCAGCCGGATGCGGCCGGGGGCGAGGTCGTCGAGCGTGGAGAACGTCGCCGCGAGCAGGCCGACGTTGCGCGTCCACGTGTTGACGACGCCGGCGCCGATCGCGATCCGGTCGGTGACCGCGGCGTAGGCGGCCATCGGCACGGTGGCCTCGCGCACGAGCCGGCTCTCGGCCTGCCACACGGCCTCGAACCCGCGCTCCTCCGCCATGACCGCGTAGCGCATCCCGTCGCGGATCGGGTGCTTGTCCTGCAGGTAGAGGGCGATCCGGTCCATCTCAGCCTCCTTCGGGCTCGAATGCGTGCGGGCCGATCTCGTCGAGGCGTCGCCAGAGGCGCTCCGCCTGCGCGTGCGCTTCCGCCACCAGCTCCGCCTGGTCGACGCGGGCGAGGCGCCGGTCGCGCACCGCCCACTCGCCGCCGACCAGCACGTCGCGGACGTGGCGCGACGACAGCCCGAAGACCCAGTGCCCCGCGAAGCTCGACGGTCCGAGCGGGGCCGGGGCCGCGTAGTCGAGGACGACGACGTCCGCCGGCGCGCCGGGCTCGAGCGTGCCGAGCTGCGGCTCGCCGAAGGCCCGGCCGGCGAGCGCCGCTCCCTCGGCGAGACGGCCGAGCGGCCACTCCGCCGCCGGGCCGCCGCCGTCCTCCCGCAGCCGGAAGTACGCGGCCCGCGACTCCTCGAACATGTCGGCGCCGATCCCGTCGGTGCCGAGCGCGACGTGGGGGCCGAGCGCGTCGACCCGCGCCCGCCCGACGGCGTTGTTCATGTTCGAGCGCGCGTTGTGGGCGACCGAGGCACCGGCTGCGGCGACGAGCGCGAGCTCGTCGTCGTCGAGGTGGACGCCGTGCGCGAGCAGCGTCCGCGCGTCCAGCGCTCCGGCCTGCGCGAGCCGTGCGGCCACGCGCGCGCCCGAGCGAGCGAGGCTGTCGCGCTCGTCCACGTCGTCCTCGGCGGCGTGCACGTGGAGCCCCGACTCGAGGTCGCGCGCCGCCTCGGCGCACGCGGCGAGCGTGTCGTCGGACAGGGTGAACGAGGCATGGGCCCCGACGAGCGCGCGGGCGAGCGGCGGGTGCTCGCGGCGCACGCGCTCGCCGAAGCGCCGGTTCTCCGCGATCCCGGCACGGGCGCGCTCGGGCCCGTCGCGGTCGGAGGCCTCGTAGCAGAGCACCGATCGGATGCCGACGGAGCGAAGGGCGTCGGCGACGACGTCGAGCGACCCGTCGATCGCGTTCGGCGAGGCGTGGTGGTCGACGAGCGTCGTCGTCCCCGAGAGCAGCGCCTCCGTCCCGCCGACGAGCGCAGACGACCGCACGCCGTCGAGGTCGAGCGCGCGGTCGAGGCGCCACCACACCCGCTGGAGCACCTGCAGGAACGTCGTCGGCGGCTCGAGCGCGTACGGCATCCCCCGTGCGAGCGCCGAGTACAGGTGCGTGTGCGCGCACACGTTGCCCGGGAGCACGAGGCACCCCGAGCAGTCGCGACGCGCGCCGCCGCCCGACGACGCCACGCGCCCGTCGACGACGTGGACGTCCCCGTCCGCGATCCGCACGGGGTCGAGCGAGACGACCACGGTGCCGCCGGCGAGGATCACGGGTTCCCGGCGGCGACCCGCTCCCGGGCGCGGACGAGGTGCGGGACCGCCGCCCGGGCGGCCGGCGAGTCCTTCATCGGCAGCCGGGTGCGCCGGACGCCGTCGTAGGCGTACAGCGCCGACGCCACCGCTGCGGCCGTCGGGACGAGCGCCGCCTCGCCGACGCCCTTCGCGCCGTACGGCCCTTCCGGCTGCGGCTCCTCGACGAGGATGCACTCGACCTCCGGCATCCCCGTCGGCGGGATCACGTGGAGCGACTTGAGCGTCTCCGTCTGCGGCACCCCGCCCTCGAGCACGAGCTCCTCCGAGAGCGCGTGGCCGAGGCCCATGTGGACGCCGCCCTCGATCTGCCCCTCGACGAGCGTCGGGTTGATCGCGTGGCCGACGTCGTGCGCGGCGATCACCTTCTCGAGCCGCCCTTCGTCGTCGAGCACCACGACCTGCGTCGCCCAGGCGTACGCTAGATGGGTCACGGGCTCGTCGGCGTCGTTGGGGGTCGTCCAGTCGACGACGACGTCGCCCCGGAACTCGTGTCCCGCACGGGACTCGAGCGGGGCGCCGTCGAGCGCGTCCTTCAGCCGGCGGGCCGCGTCGATGACCGCGTTGCCGCCGAGCACCGTGGAGCGCGAGGCGGTCGTCTGACCGGTGTCGAGCTCGCGCTCCGTGTCGACCGCGACGGTTATCCGGCCCGGGTCGAGGCCCAGCTCCTCGCAGGCGATCTGGCGCAGGACGGTGTGCACGCCCTGGCCCATCTCCGTCCAGGAGTGGAGGAGCGTGACCGTGCCGTCGGCCTCGGGTCGGAGGACGGCGTGCCCCTCCTCCACCACGCCGTTGCCGATCCCCGTGTTCTTGA
>DATIDD010000083.1:0-51802 GCA_035456465.1 Gaiellaceae bacterium
GCGCTCGCCAAGCGAGCAGGCCCGAGACAGTACGAGTGGTACGGCGAGGGACTGCGAGCGCGGGCTCCTGCCGCGAGCGTCGTCAGGCGGGGCGCGAAGCCGGGCTTTGCCCGGCTACAAGCCGCCGCCGGCCAGAGCGGCTAGACGGCTTGCTGCTCGTCCGTGATGCCTGCGACCACGGACTCCTGGGAGCGCTCGTGAAGGCGCTCGCGGCCCCGCCGCACGGCGCCGAGGAACTTGTCCAGGTTGACCTCGAGCGTCGAGAGAATGGAGTCGGCCCAGTCCTCCATCTCGAGCCGCGTCTCGCGCGCCTGGCGGCGTGCGTCCTCGACGATCTCCTGGGCCTGGCGCTCGGCGAGCTTGACGATCTCGGTCTGCGACGCCTCGCGCACGGCCTGCTCACGCGCCTCGCCGAGGATCCGGTCGCTCTCGCGCTTGGCCTCGGCGAGCATCTCCTGTCGCTCCTTGACGATCCAGCGCGCCTGCTTGATCTCCTCCGGGATCGTCGCCCGCATCTGGTCGAGGATGTCGTAGATCTCCTCGCGGTCGATGCGCACCTGGTCGGTGAGCGGCACGGCCTTCGCGTTGTGCACGAGGTCGTCGAGCTTGTCGATGAGAACGAGGACGTCCACGGGTTCCGAAGTGTAACTGGCGCATCTTCGGGCGCCGCCGCGGGACTCCTCTTACTCGGTCGGGCGCTCCGGCGTCCCCGGGCGTCCGTCCGGAAACAGCTCTCGGAACCGCGCCGCGACCGCCGGTGGCACCAGCTCGGAGACGTCGCCGCCGAACGCCGCGATCTCCTTCACGCCGCTGGACGAGACGAAGCTCACCTGCGGGCTCGCCATCACGTAGACGGTCTCGATCTCCGGCGCGAGCGTGCGGTTGAGCTGGTTCATCTGGAACTCCCACTCGAAGTCGGAGATCACGCGGAGCCCCTTGACGATCGCCTTCGCCTGCCAGCGACGCGCGAAGTCGACCACGAGCTCCGAGAAGACGTCGACCTCGACGTTCTCGCACCCGGTCAGCGCCTCCCGCAGGAACGCCACGCGCTCGTCGAGCGAGAACATCGGCACCTTGTGCTGCGGCGCGCCGACGACGCCGACGACGACGCGGTCGAAGATCGACGCGGCGCGGCCGATCACGTCGACGTGCCCGAGCGTGACCGGGTCGTACGAGCCCGGACAGATCGCGGTGATCACCGACGCTCCCGCTCGGCGGCCGCTCGCGGCATCGTGCTCTCAGGATCCGTGGTACCCATGCTGTCTCCTCGGCCCGGCGCCGCGAGCGGCGACTCGGGAACGTCGGGTAGCTCGAAGAGCGTAAGGCGTGCGGAGCCGTAGCGTCGCGAGGTGCGGAGCGTCAGCGAAGGGAGCTCCGGCTCGTCCCGCGAGGCGCTCTCGACGACCACGAGCCCGTCGGGCGCGACGAGGGCCGGCAGGTAGCGGTCGAGCGCCGGCAGCGCCGCGGCGAGGTCGCCGTACGGCGGGTCGACGAGGACGAGGTCGTAGCGGCGCCCAGCCGAGGCCTCGGTCGCGAGAGTGCGCGCCGCGTCCTGCTGCAGGACGCGCGCCCCGGTGAGCCGCAGCTTCTCGAGGTTGGCGTCGATCGCACGGCACGCCCGGCGGTCGGTCTCGACGAACGTGACGCGGGCGGCGCCGCGCGAGAGCGCCTCGAGGCCCATGGCGCCCGAGCCGGCGAACAGGTCGAGCACCTCCGCCCCGTCGACCGGCCCGATCAGGTTGAACGCCGCCTCGCGCACCCGGTCGCCGGTCGGCCGCGTGTCGGCGCCCTTCGGCGCGGCGATCCGGTGGCCCTTGCGGCTGCCCGCGATGATCCGCACCGCCGCATTCTGCGCGGTGGCTACGCGAGCCGGACGACGAGCTCGACGGCCGGGCCGTCCGGCCGCTGCGCGACGAGGTCGCCGAGGCCGCGCACGAGCGCGAGCGCCGGCGCGTTCGACCGGTCGACGAAGGCGCGGAGGCGGAGGATCCCCTGCTCGCGCGCCATCCGCGCGACCTCCTCGACGAGGAGCCGGCCGACGCCGCGCCCCTGCCACTCGTCGACGACCTCGAACGCGATCTCCGCCTCGGGCGCGTCGGAGTCCCGGACGAACCGCGCGAGCCCGATCGCGCGGCCGGTGCGCCCGTCCACCGCCGCCACGGCCTCGTGCCCACAGCGACCGACGTCGACGAGCGCCTCGACGTCCTGCTCGCGCAGACGCGGCTTCGCGCCGAGGAAGCGGAGCCGCCGCGAGCGCTCGGACAGGCCCGAGAACACCTCGAGCACGGGCTCGCGCTCGCCGTAGCTGAGCGTCCTGAGGGCGACCGTCGGCATCGAGGAACTGTGGCGGGCGCGGCGGGCGCGTCGCGTTCGGCGCACCGGCGGCCGCGGGTGCGGGCAGCCGTACCGCTACCCCGACACGGCGTCGGCCTCGGCGAAGACGGCGTCGACCTCGGCCGCGAGCAGCGGCCCCGGGTCGAGCGTCTCCGCCAGCTCCTTCGCCCGCTCGAGCAGCGGCCGGTCGGCGCGCAGGCGGGCGAAGCGGAAGTCGGAGAGCCCGTGCTGGCGCGTGCCGAGCAGCTGGCCCTCCCCGCGGAGCTCGAGGTCGCGCTCGGCGAGCTCGAAGCCGTCCGTCGAGTCGACCAGCGCCTGGAGCCGCTCCTGCGCCGCCTCCGTCAGCTCGTCCTTTCGCCGCGACACGAGCAGGCAGTACGACTGCTCCGCACCGCGCCCCACCCGGCCGCGGAGCTGGTGCAGCTGCGCGAGCCCGAAGCGGTCGGCCTCCTGGACGATCATCACGGTGGCGTTCGGCACGTCCACGCCGACCTCGATCACGGTCGTGGCGACGAGCACGTCGAGCGCCCGCGCGTTGAACTGCGCCATCAGCTCGCGCCGCGCCGCCGGCTTCAGCCGCCCGTGCACGCAGCCGACGCGGAAGCCGCGCAACTCGCCTCCGCGGAGGCGCTCCGCCTCCTGCTCGGCAGCCTTCGCCCGGGAGGTCTCCCCCTCCTCGATCAGCGGGCAGACGACATAGGCCTGCCGGCCCTCCTCGAGCAGCCGCCGCAGCCGCAGGTACGCCTCCGACGCCCGCTCCTCCGGGATCCAGCGCGTGACGATCGGCTTCCGGCTGGCCGGAGGGCGCGAGATCTCCGACACGCGGAGGTCGCCGTAGACGGTCAGCGCGAGCGTCCGCGGGATCGGCGTCGCCGTCATGTGGACGACGTGCGGCGCGCGCCCTTCCGCGAGCGCCGCCCGCTGCTCGACCCCGAAGCGGTGCTGCTCGTCGACCACCGCCACGGCCAGGTCGGCGAACGCGACCTGCTCCTGGATCAGCGCATGCGTCCCGACGGCGAGCTGCGCCTCGCCGGCGGCGAGCGCCGCCCGCGCGGCGGCGTGCTCCTTCGCGCGCACCGAGCTCGTCAGCAGCACGACGCGCACGCCGAGGTCGGCGCAGAGCCCCTCGATCGTGAGGAAGTGCTGCTCGGCCAGGGTCTCGGTCGGCGCCATCAGCGCGCCCTGGCGGCCGGTCTCGACGGCGCGGAGCAGGGCGTAGAGCGCGACGACCGTCTTCCCGGAGCCGACGTCGCCCTGGAGCAGCCGGTGCATCGGCACCGTGCCGGCGAGGTCGGCGTCGAGCTCGCGGATCGCGCCCTCCTGCTCGGGGGTGAGGGCGAACGGGAGCGCGCGGCGGTAACGGGCGATCAGCTCGCCCGGCTCCCCGAGCGGGGGCGCGACGGCGGCCTCCCGCTCCCGGGCGCGCCGCGCGATCCCGAGCTGCAGCACCAGGAGCTCCTCGAGCGCGAGCCGTCGCCGGGCCGCCTCGGCCTCGTCGAGCGAGCGCGGACGGTGCAGGGCGACGAGCGCGTCGCGGCGAAGCGGCAGCGCCTCGGCCTCGCGCAGCGCCGCCGGGAGCGTGTCCCCGACCGCGTCCGCCGCGGGCAGCGCCGCCTCGACGAGCATCCGCAGCCGCTGCGGCGTCACGTCCTCCGTCGCCGGGTACACCGGGGCGTAGTCGGCCGTCGCGCGCGCGTCGCCGACGTCGTAGGCGCGCACCTGGAAGCCGCCGCGCCGGCCGACCGCGCCGCGGAGCCGAACGTGCGTGCCGGGCACGAGCCGGTCGACGACCCACGGCTGGTTGAACCACACGGCGTCCAGCTCGCCGGTGGCGTCGCGCACGCGGACGGTCTGGATCGTGAGCCGGCGGGCCGTCCGGCGGCTCGACGCGCGCACGACCGTGACCGAGAGCGCGACCTCCTCGTCGCCCCAGAGGTCGCGGATCGCTCGCTCCGGCGCCGCCTCCTCGTACCGGTGCGGCCGGTGCAGCAGGAGGTCGCCGACCGACCGGAGCCCGAGCCGCCCGAGCTTCCGCGCCAGCGCCGGCCCGACCCCCGCGAGCGTGTCGACGCCCGCCTCGAGCCGTCCGGGCCGCGGCGCCGTCCGCGTCGGCGGCCACGCCTGCGGCGGGTCCACGCTCGCGAACCCCGTGGGACCACGCATCAGTGTCGCCACCAC
Source organism: Gaiellaceae bacterium (assembly GCA_035456465.1). Taxonomy (GTDB): domain Bacteria; phylum Actinomycetota; class Thermoleophilia; order Gaiellales; family Gaiellaceae; genus DATHTC01. The sequence goes on from DATIDD010000083.1 coordinate 4,513, forward strand.
GGCCAGGGCGATCGCACTGTAGGGGGATGAGCGGACGGCACCCTGCTGCCGATCGTAGGGATCGCGGTGCACGCGGCCCTCGTCGTCCTCCTGGCTCTCTCGCTCACGCTCGCCGGTGCGGCGGGCGGCGGGGACGACCTCCGCGTCCGGTTCGAGCAGCGGCCCGGGGCCGTCCTCGTCACCAACGACGCCGGGACGTGGACGGTGCGGACGCGCTGCTCGTCGTCGCGACGGGTCACGGTCGGGCCCGGCTACGTCTCACGGCTCCGGACGGCGGACGGCACCCTCCTCGTCGAGGACCTCCGGCGGCACGGCACGCTCAACGATCCCGAGTTCGGCGGCCTCGGCGCGTTCGGCTGGCACCACGCGCGCGGCGTCCCGCGCCACCTCCGGTTCACCGGCCGCAACGCGTGGGAGGTGAGCGGGCGGTCGTGCGCCGCGCGGAACGGCGGCTTCGGCGTCGTCGGCGCCGGCCTCGTCGAGGAGCCGACGCGGGACGGCGACGCCGTCGCGTTCCGCGTGGACGTCCTCTTCAGCGACGCGTACACCTACCCGCACCCGCTGCTGTGGCTCTCGTACCGCTACCGCGTGGAGCCGGACGCCGTCCGCCTCCACGTCGAGGTCCTCCCGCTGTGTCCGCGGGGTCGCTGCGGGCGCACCCGCGCCGTCGCGTTCGTGAAGGAGCCGAAGCTCGTCGCGCACGTCGTCGGCGGCGGCTTCACGCGGATGGCGACCTTCCGGCGCGACGGCACCCTCGCGTGCATCTACGTGGGCGGCGGCGGCGTCCGAGGGCCGATCCTCGACACGGGGCAGTGCGCCGACGGAGACCGCGCGCTGCTCCGCTTCGACCACGGGACGGCCACGAGCGGGCCCGACGGCGGCTGCGTGCAGCAGGCGCCGTGCCTCGCCGTCGCCGTCCAGGGGACGCTCGACGACTGGGCGCGGGCTGCGGCCGGTGCGGCCCCGGCGTATCCCCGGGACACGCCCTCGATCGACGGCGTTGTCTGGGACTGCAAGGGCGGAAGCCCGGCGAGCCCGGATGTTCGCCGGTGGGAGACGACCGGACGCCTCGACGGGCGCGGCCGCTACGTCTCGCTGGGCGGCATCTTCCCGGCGTGGGAGGGCGGTCGCGGCGGCTACGACTGCGAGCCGCTCGCCCGGCCCTTCCCGAAGGCGGGAACGCGGTATGCCGTCGACCTCTCCTTCTCGCTCGAGCAGGACGAGGAGCGACGCGGGCGGTAGTCGTACGATCCCGGCGTGAGCGAGCCGAAGACGACCGCCGGGCGCATGGAGGAGGTCGCGGCCGGCGTCGTCCACTGGTCGGTGCACGACGACCGGATCGACTTCCTCAGCGCCTCGCACGCCGTGCGCGCGGAGGACGGCTGGGTGCTCCTCGATCCCGTTCCCCTGGCCGCGGACGCCTTGCGCGAGCTCGATCCGCCGCTCGCGATCGTGCTCACCTCCGGCAGCCACCAGCGATCGGCCTGGCGCCTCCGCCGCGAGCTCGCAGTGCCGCTCCACGCGCCGGCCCTGTCGCGGACGCTGGAGGACGAGCCGGACGGCCGCTACCGCGACGGTGACGTGCTCCCCGGCGGCCTCCGCGCCGTGTTCACGCCCGGGGCGGGCACGACCCAGCACGCGCTCCTGCTCGAGCGGGACGGCGGCGTCCTCTTCACCTCCGACCTGTTCACGCACCCGCCGGGACGCGAGCTCCGCCTCGTGCCCGCGAGGTACATGGCCGATCCCGACGAGGCACGCCGCAGCGCCGAGAAGCTGCTCGAGCTCCCGTTCACGATCCTCTGCTCCGGCCACGGCGCGCCGCTGACCGGCGACCCGAAGGCGGCGATCCGCGCGGCGCTCGCGCGCGGCTAGAGCGGCCGCAGGCGGACGACCGCGTCGACGCCCCCGCGCGGCGCGTCGAGGAGCTCGACCTCGCCGTCGTCCGCGGCGACGAGCCGGCGCACGATCGCGAGCCCCAGCCCCGAGCCGCGCCCGGCGCGGTCGCCGCCGGGGCCGCGCCAGAACCGATCGAATGCGCGCCGCCGCGCCTCGGGCGAGAGGCCCGGCCCCTCGTCGACCACGTGCAGCTCGACCCACGGCCCCGCGGGACGCGCCTCGAGCCGCACCGTGCCGCCCGGCGGCGAGACGGCGAGGGCGTTCGCGAGCAGGTTGTCCAGCACCTGCTCGACGCGCACGGCCGCGGCGCGGGCGGCGACGCCGTCCGCCGCGGCGGCCTCGACGCGGACGGCGCGCTCGGCCGCGAGCGGCGTCCACGCCTCCGCCCGCCCGTGCAGGAGCGGGGCGAGCGGCAGCGGCCCCGCAGGCGCTGCGGCGCTGTCGGCGCGGGCGAGCGCGAGCAACTCGTCGACGAGCCCCCCGAGCCGCTCGACCTCGGCGAGCGCCGCCTCGAGATCCGGCCTTCCGGCGGGCGTCACGTCGTGCTCGAGCGTCTCGAGGCGCAGCCGCAGGGCGGTGAGCGGCGTCCGCAGCTGGTGCGAGGCGTCGGCGACGAACGCCTCCTGGGACTCCAGCAGCGACTCGAGCTTCGCGGTCGTCTCGTTGAGCGCGAGGGCGAGCGCCCGCACCTCGGGCGGGCCGTCGACCGGCGCCCGGGCGTCGAGCCGGCCGTCTCCGACGGTCTCCGCGGCCTCGCGGACACGCGCGAGGGGGCGGTCGATCCACCGGGCGAGACCAAGTCCGACGATCGCGGCGGCGCCGAGCACCACGGCGGCCGTCGCCAGCAGCACGAGCCGGTAGCGCCAGACCCGCCGGTCGAGCTCCGAGGTCGGGTACGTGACGCGCACGGCGCCGAGCACGCGCCCGCCGGCGGCGACCGGCACGGCGACGTACAGGAGACCCGTGCCGAGCGTGTTCGAGCGACGGATCCCTGAGGCCGTCTCGCCGCGCAGGGCCGCTGCGACCTCGGGCCGCGTGGCGAAGTCGCGCCCGGCGCCGAACTCGGGCGACGTGTCGAGGACGGCGGTGCCGTCGGCGTCGACGACGACGACGCGGCCGCCCGTGCGCTCCGCGTAGTCCGCCGCCACAGCCTCGACGGACGCGAGGCCGGGCCGGCGCGAGGCGGCGAGCGGCGGCTGCGCCAGCGACGCCAGCGCGACGGCGTCGTGCTCGACTCTCGCCGTCAGGTCGCGCTGCGCGCTCTGCCGGTGGCTCACGGCGAGCGGCACCTCGAGCACGACGAGGACCAGCACCGTGAGCGCGAGGAAGCCCACGAGCAGCCGGCGCGTCACCGCCGGGTCACCGCGTCACCACCGACGTCACCGCCGCTTCACCGGGGCTCGCGCAGCCGCAGCCCGACGCCTCGGACCGTCTCGATCCACCCCGGATCGCCGAGCTTCTTGCGCAGCGCGGCGACGTGGACGTCAACCGTCTTCGACGAGCCGTACCAGGTCGTCTGCCAGACCTCCTCGAGGATGCGGCGGCGCTCGACCACGGCGCCGGCGTCGCGCGCGAGGAGCGCGAGCAGGTCGAACTCCTTCGCCGTGAGCGCGAGCTCTCGCCCGTCGACGGCCGCGGTCCGGGCTCGAGGGTCGACGAGCAGCGTCCCGACCCGGACGACGCCGTGCGGCTCGGCGCGCGGGCCGGTTCGCCGCGCGACGGCGCGGATGCGGGCGACGAGCTCGCGCAGGCCGAACGGCTTGACCACGTAGTCGTCGGCGCCGAGCTCGAGGCCGACGACGCGGTCGACCTCCTCGCCGCGGGCGCTGACGACGATGATCGGCACCTGCGACCGCGCGCGCAGCTCGCGGCACACGTCGAACCCGTCCATGTCCGGCAGCCGCAGGTCGAGGAGGATGAGGTCGGGCTCGTCGGCCGCGAGGGCCTCGGCGCCGGTCGCGGCCCGCGCGACCTCGAACCCCTCGCGCGCGAGTCCCCGCGCGAGCGGCACCGCGATCGCGTCCTCGTCCTCGACCACCAGGATGCGCACGAGCCGATGGTCGCATGCCCTGCGCCGCGGCCGCGGGACTCTTTGCCTGCCGCTTGCCCTCCTTTGCCTGCGCCTTGCCCGGCGCTCGCGCGGGGGCCCGTACGGTCGGCGCATCGACCTGGAGGGAACCCGATGACACGACGTCAGGCACTCGTAATCGCCCTCGCGCTCGCCGTCGCGATCGTCGCCGGCGTCTTCGCCGCGCTGCGAACGGTCGGGCTCGGCGCCGAGGCCTCGGCGGCCGGGCTCTCGGACTCGGAGATCGCGCAGCGGGCGGCCGCCCTCGACCGCGCCGAGGCGAAGCTGCGACAGGAGGCCGCCGACCGCCCGCCCGCGCTCCCGCCGGCACGCGCCGCCGCGTCGACCGCTCGGGCGCAGCCGCAGACCGTGATCTACCGGCGTCCCGCTCCGATCGTCCTGGCGTCCTCGCACGAGGACGACGAGCACGTCGACGAGGACGGGGAGCACGAGGACGACCACGGCGACGACGGCGGCCACGACGATGACTGACCGGGTCGTGCGGCTCCAGGTGCTCGTCGTCGCGGTCGCCGTCTTCCTCGTGCTCTGGGCGGCCGTCGCCGCGCGGCCGTGGACGACGCCGAAGCCGGATCCGCGCGTCGAGCAGCTCGCCGCGCGAGAGGCCCGGCTCGAGCGCGAGTCGCTACGCGTGCAGCGGCTCGTCGAGCAGCGCTGGGCGGACTACCGCTCAGCGCTCGCGGCGCGCGAGCAGCAGCTGGCGTCGCAACCGGCGCCGTCGGTCGCCCCGGCCCCGCAGGCCCGGATCGTGACGCTGCCCCCGCTCGTCGTCACGAGGAGCTCCTGATGCTGCGACACCGCTTCCGCGCGATGGGCACCGAGGTCGAGCTGCTCGTCGAGGCGCACGAGGCCGGTGCCGAGCTCGCCGCGGCGGAGGCGGCGTTCCACCGCCTCGAGGCGGTGCTCTCCCGCTTCCGGCCGGCGTCCGAGCTCTCGCGGCTGAACGCCGCCGGCGCGATCGACGCCTCCCCCGACCTCGCACGCGTCGTCGCGCTCGCCGTGGAGGCGCGGGAGCGCACGGGCGGCCTGTTCGACCCGACCGTCCACGACGCCGTCGTCGCCGCCGGCTACGACCGCACGTTCGCGGAGCTTCCCGACGACGGGCCGCCGGCCCCGGCGGGAGCGCCCTGCGGCGGCTCGGTCTCCGTCCGCGGCCGCCGGATCGAGCTCGGCGCCGGCGTCCGGCTCGACCTCGGCGGCATCGGGAAGGGGTTCGCCGTCGACCGCGCGGTCGCGGCGCTCGCGCCGGCCGGGCCGTGCCTCGTCGACGCGGGGGGCGACCTCGCCGTCTCCGGCGTGCCCGCCGGCGGCGTGTGGCCCGTCGGCGTCGACCTCCCGGACGGCCGGGTGACGGTCGGGCTCGAGGCCGGCGCGCTGGCGACGTCTGGTCGTGACCGCCGCCGCTGGCGCCGCGGCGGCGAGGAGCGCCACCACCTCGTCGACCCGCGCACGGGACGCCCGGCCGGCGGCCCGATCCTCCGCGCAACCGCGCTCGCGGCGAGCGCCGTCGAGGCCGAGGTGCTGGCGAAGGCGCTGTTCCTCGGAGCCGACCCTGCCGGCGCGACCGCGGTCCTCGTCCGCGCGGACGGCAGCGTCGCCTTCACGGGGGCCCTGGCGTGAGCCACGACCCGACCTTCTGGCTCCTCGCGCGCGCGAGCGGTCTCGCCGCCTACGCGCTGCTGACGCTGTCGGTGCTCGCCGGCCTCGTCCTCAAGACGCGGCCGTTCGGGCCCGCGCTCCGAGCCGCCACGGTCACGACCGTGCACCGGACGCTGGCCATGAGCGCGCTCGGCCTGCTCGCGCTGCACGGCGTCTCGCTCGTGCTGGACGCGACGGTCGAGGTCTCGCCGCTCGGCCTGCTCGTCCCCGGGCTGGTCGCGTACCGGCCCGTCGCGACCGTGCTCGGCGTGCTCGCGGCGGAGCTGATGCTGGTCGTCTACCTCTCGTTCGGCGCGCGCCGGCGTCTGGGGATGGCGAACTGGCGGCGGCTCCACTACGCGACCTACGGCGTCTTCGCCGGCGCCACCCTCCACGGCCTGCTGGCGGGCTCGGACTCGGCACAGCCGTGGGCGCTCGGCCTCTACCTCGGCGCGGTCGGCGCCGTCGCCGCCGCCGGGCTGTGGCGCGCGCTCGTCCTCGCACCCGTTCAAACGAGCCAAGGAGGGTCACGATGAGCTACCGCATCACGATCGACCGCTCGCTCTGCTCCGGCTTCGGCAGCTGCGCCGAGCTGGCGCCAGAGCTCGTGGAGGTCGACGCGTCCGGCGTCGCCGCCGCCCGCGTCGGCGAGACCGACGATCCGCGGGCGCCCGCGCTGGCGGCGTCGTGCCCCATGGCCGCGATCGCGGTCGAACACGCCTCATGAGGTCCGGCCGCGTGCTCGTCGTCGGCGCCGGGTTGGCGGGCGCGCGCTGCGCGGAAGCGCTCCGCGCCCTCGGCTACGACGGGAGCATCCGCGTCGTCGGCGCCGAGCCGAGGGCTCCGTACGAGCGGCCCGCGCTGTCGAAGGAGCTGCTCGCCGGGACACGCTCGGACGTGTCGCTCCGGCCCGACGGCTGGTGGGCCGAGCGCGGGATCGAGCTCTCGCTCGGCCGCGTCGTCCGGCATGTCGACGGAGGGCGGCGCACCGCCGACGGGGAGCCGTGGGACGCGCTCGTGCTCGCGACCGGCGCGCGGGCGCGGCGGCTCCCGTTCGCGCCTCCGGGCGTGCTCGTGCTGCGGACGCTCGCGGACGCCGAGGCGCTCCGCCGCCGGCTGCGGCCGGGCGCGCGGCTCGTCGTCGTCGGCGCGGGCGTGCTCGGCTGCGAGGTCGCCTCCACCGCGGTCGGTCTCGGCGTCGACGTGACGCTCGTCGAGGCGGACGCGGCGCCGCTCGCGCGCGTGCTCGGGCCGGTGGTCGGCCGCGTGCTCGCGGATCGGCTGGCCGCCGCGGGCGTCGACCTCCGCCTCGGGGCGCGCGTCGATCGACTCGAGGCCGGCCGCGTCGACCTCGCCGACGGCTCGTCCTTCCCCGCCGACGCCGTCCTCCTCGCGGTCGGCGCCGAGCCCGTCGGGGACCTCCTCGGCGCGCCCGGCGAGGTCGCAACCGATGCCTGCGGCCGCACGGCCGTCCCGGCCGTCTACGCGTGCGGCGACGTCGCCTCGTGGTTCCGCCCGTCGCTCGGCCGCGCGCTCCGCGTCGAGCACTGGACGAGCGCCGCGGGACAGGCGGCCGCGGTCGCCTCGGCGATCGTCGGCGAGCCGCGCCCGTACGACGACCCGCCCTACTTCTGGAGCGAGCAGGCGGGGCTCCGGCTGCAGCACGTCGGCCATGCCGATCCCGACGCCGTCGTCCGGCTCGAGGGAGGGCCGGACGCCTTCGTCGCCCGCTACCTCGACCGCCGCGGGCACCTGGCGGCGGTGCTCGCGGCGAACCGTCCCGACGCGGTCGCGGCGGCCCGGCGCGAGCTGGCCGAGACCCGCGTAGCCTTGGCGGCATGAGGGCGACGGCCGGATGAGACGCTGGCTCCCGTTCGTGCTCGCCGCGGTCGCCGCCGCCGCCGCGGCACTCGCGCTCAACCTGCTCCTGCTCGACGACGCGGGCGGCGGCGACCCCGTCGGCGACCTCAGCCCGCGCGTGCAGCTGACGGGGGTGGCGACCGCCACGACGACTGCGACGACCGAGACGGCGCCGACGACGGCCGGCCCCACCACGAGCTCCCCGACGACGACGGACGACGACCACGCGGACGACGATCGCAACCGCGGGCACGGCAGCGGCTCGGACGACGACGACTGACCGAACGGCCGCTAGGGGTCGTCGAACCAGAAGAAGCCGACGGTGCCCGGCCCCGCGTGCGTCCCGACGACGGCGCCGAGCGTCGTCACGAGCTCGATCTCCGCCAGCGGCCGCTCCCGCCGGACCATGTCGACGAGCGCCTGCGCACGGCCGGGCGCGTCGGCATGGGCGATCCCGACCCGGAGCGTCGAGCCGTCGGAGCTGCCGTCCCGGAAGCGCTGCACGAACTCCATGAACGCCTTCTGGTTGCCGCGCACCCGCTTGATCGGCTCGATCTCGCCCTCGCGCAGCGACAGGATCGGCTTGATGTTGAGGAGCTGGCCCGCCATCGCGCGGGCCTTGCCGATACGGCCCCCGCGCTGGAGGAACTCGAACGTGTCGACCGTGAACAGGAGCCCGGCCTCGTCGGCGTAGCTCCCGACGAGCGCCTCGACCTCCTCGTCGGTCGTGCCGCGTTCGAGGCGCCGCAGGACCGCCAGCGCGAGCATCGCGATCGCGGCCGAGGCGGTCCGCGAGTCGAGGACGCGGACCCGACCGCCGCCGGCCTGCTCGGCCGCGAGCTGGGCGCTCGCGTACGTGCCCGACAGCTTGGCCGAGATCTGCAGCGAGAGCACCCGCTCGTACTCCGCGAGCTCCTCGTACACGTCGGCGAAGTCCTGCGGCGTCGGCTGCGAGGTCGTCGGGAGCTCGGGCGCCGTGCGGAGGCGCGCGTAGAACTCCTGCGGGCCGAGGTCGACGTAGTCGCGGAAGCTCTCCGCCCCGAAGCGCACGTAGAGCGGCACGACGCGGACGTTGGGGAACCGCGCGGGCGCCTCCGGGAAGTCGGCGGTCGAGTCGAGCACGAGCGCGGTGTTCGCGCTCGTCAGCTCCACGCCGCCTCCCGTCCCGCGGCGTGATGGATCGCCGCCACGATCGCGTCGAGCTCCTGGTTCTTCGACAGGCACGCGACCGCGCCGGCCTCGATCAGCGCGTCGCCCTCGCGGGGGTGGATCGAGGCGGTGAGGCAGACGACGGCCGTGTCCGGGCAGGCCGCGCGCACGGCGGCGGTGGCCTGGACGCCGTCGAGCCCCGGCAGCCGGTAGTCCATCAGCACGACGTCGGGCCTGTAGCGCCGGCACGCGGGGACCGCGTCGTTGCCGTCGCCGACGGAGGCCACGACCTCCACGTCCGCCCGCATCCCGAGCAGCAGCTCGAGCGTCTCGCGGAAGACCTCGTTGTCCTCGACGAGGAGGATCCTGATCGGCCCGCGCACGGCGCCACTCTAGTGCGGGGGGCGCGGTGCCGCGCAGCGCTATTCCGCGGCGATCAGGAGGGGGTAGTGGGGCTGGCCGCCGTCCTGCACCTCGACCTCGAGCCCCGGGTGCTCCTCCTCGATCCACGCACGGAGCCCGTTCAGGGCCGGTGCACGGTCGCCGGTGAGCAGCGTGAGCACGTCCTTCGGCTCGGCCAGCATCCGCCCGAGGACGGCACGCGCGACCTCGTCGAACCGCGCGCCGGCGGCCACGGCCTCGTCCTCGACGAGCCCAAGGTACTCGCCCTCGCGCACGGCGACGCCGTCGATCTCCGCGTCGCGCGAGGCGACGGTGACGGCCCCGGTCGCCAGCGCCTCGAGCGCCTCGTGCATCTCGGCCACGTTCGCCTCGGCCGAGCGGTGGGCGTCGTAGACGACGAGCGCGGCGAGGCCGGCGGGGATCGACTCGGTGTGGATCACGCGGACGGGCTTCGTCGCGAGCCGCGCCGCCTGCTCCGCCGACATGATCACGTTCGAGTTGTTGGGCAGGACGATCGCCTCGCGCGCGGGCGCGGACTCGATCGCGGCGAGGATGTCCTGCGTCGAGGGGTTCATCGTCTGCCCGCCCTCGATGATCCGGCCCGCGCCGAGGCTCGCGAAGAGGCGCCTGTTGCCGTCGCCCGCAACGACCGCGACCACCTCGGTCGCCTTCTCCTCCTCCGGGGGAGCGTGCTCGGTCAACCGCTCCTCCCGCGCGGCCGTCTGCGCATGCATGTTGGCGATCTCGATCCGGTCGATCGTGCCGGCCCGCACGCCGAGCGACAGCGCGGCGCCCGGGTCGTCGGTGTGCACGTGGACCTTCACGGCGGAGGCGTCGCCGACGACGAGCAGCGAGTCGCCCAGCCGCTCGAGCTCGTCCTCGAGCCCGGCGACGTCGAGCTGCGCGCCCTCGACGACGAAGACGGTGCAGTAGCGGTAGCGCGACAGCTCCTGGTGGATCGCGTCGACGGAGAGCTCCTCCTCGGGCGGCGGCTCGGGGATCGGCTCGCCGCGCACGGCCGCCGCGATCCCGCGCACGATCTCGAGCAGCCCTGCGCCGCCGGCGTCGACCACCCCGGCCTCCTTCAGCACGGGAAGCATGTCCGGGGTGCGGGCGAGCGTCTCCTCGCCGCGTGCCACGAGCTCGGGCAGCAGCTCCTCGAGCGCGAGCTCGGGATGCGCCTCGTGCTCCGCGGCCTCCGCGAGGGAGCGGACGACGGTGAGCATCGTCCCCTCGACCGGCGTCCGCACCGCCCGGTAGGCCGCGTCGCTCGCGCCGCGGAGGGCGCGGGCGACGAGCGGTGCGTCGACGGGCGACGCCTCGGCGAGCGCCTCGGCCGCGCCCCGGACGATCTGGCTGAGGATGACGCCCGAGTTGCCGCGTGCGGACATGAGCGCGGCGCGCGTGAGCTCGTGCGCGATCGCCGGGCGATCGGCGGCTGTCGATCGCTCCAGCGCCTCGACGACGCCGCGGGCGGTGAGCGTGAGGTTCGTGCCGGTGTCGCCGTCCGGCACCGGATAGACGTTGAGGTCGTCGATGCGACGACGGTTCGCCTCGAGCGAGGCGAGCGCCGCGGCTGCGAGGCCCCGAACGGTCTCGAGCTCGCTCACGAGCGCCTGACGTCCTCGATGTGAACCTCGACCGAGGCGACCTTCAGCCCGGTGAGGCGCCCGACCTCGTAGGCGACGCGCGAGCGGACGGTGGCGCCGACCTCGGCGAGGTTGAGGCCGTACTCGACGACGACGTGGAGGTCGATGCGCAGGCCCTCGGGCGTGCCCTTCACGCCGATGCCGCGGGTGGGACGCTCCGGCAGCAGCTTCCCGATCGCCGCACGGGGCGCCATCGCGACGACGCCGTACGACTCCGCAGCCGTCCGGGCGACGATCTGCGCGACGGCGTCGTTCGAGATGGTGATCTTCCCGAGCCGGGACGAGAGCGCTTCGGCGGCCTCCACGGTGGTATTTGACCCTATCGGGGCCCTCGCGGTTGCGATTCGGGGCCGGTCGGAGCTTCGCTACACTCCCGCGCGCCATGTCGAAGGTCTGCGCAGTCTGCGGGAAGAAGCCCTCGTTCGGGAACAACCGCAGCCATTCGATGGTCGCGACGAAGCGGCGGTTCGATCCGAACCTCCAGCGCGTCCGCGTGGTGCTCGGCGGCAAGGCCCGGCGGGCCTACGTCTGCACGCGCTGCCTCAAGGCCGGCAAGGTCGAGAAGGCCGTCTAGCCGAAGCACCGTCGGCCGCCGGCCGCTCCCGCCGGGCGAAGCCCGGCTCCGCGGACGGCTCGCGCCGCTGGCCCGCCCTCCGGTCGGAGGGCCGTACGTCCGCACTGTCCCTCCTCCCTCCGGACGCCCAGCGCCACGCCGACGGCGCTTCGGACGCCTGGGCTATGCGGAGGCGGCGGCGCGGAGGTGCGAGAAGGCGTCCGCCATCTCGAGCGCGCTCCGGACCGCGTCCGCGGCCCGCTCGATCCGCGCGTCGGCCTGCGCTGCGGTCTCGACCGTGAGCACCCCGAACGACACCGGGACGCCCGTCTCGAGCCCGGCCAGCTGGAGCCCGCTCGCCGCCTCGCCCGCCACGTAGTCGAAGTGCGGCGTCTCGCCGCGGATGACGCAGCCGAGCGCGACGATGCAGGCGAAGCGGCGCGTCTTCGCGAGCGCCATCGCGGCGAGGGGCAGCTCGAACGCGCCCGGGACCGGCATCACCGTCACGAGCGACGCGGGGATCCCGAGCTCGGCGAGCTCCTCGACGGCGCGGTCCAGCATCCGCGAGGTGACGTCGCCGTTGAAGCGGGAGACGACGACGGCGACCGGCCGGTGACCGCCCTCCGGCGACCCCGCGATCGTCACCACCCCGTCCGGGACCGCGAGCTCCCCGGGGGCGTGCTCGGTCGTCCGCAGCGGCACCCCGTCGTCGACGAGGGGCTCCTCGTCGAGGAAGGGATGCTCCTCCAGCCGCTCCGTCACGCCTCGTCCTCCTCCTCGTCGAACGTCAGGTCCTTGAGATCCTGGTGGTGCAGGCGGTGCCCGAGCTTCTCACGCTTCGTCTCCAGGTACCGCCGATTCTCGGCGTTGGGCGCCACCTCGAGCGGCACCTGCTCGACCACGCGCAGCCCGAAGCCCTCGATCCCGGTGAGCTTCCGGGGGTTGTTGGTGAGCACGCGGATCGTCGTGAGGCCGAGATCGGCGAGGATCTGGTTGCCGATCCCGTAGTCGCGCGCGTCGGCCGGGAAGCCCAGGGCGAGATTGGCCTCGACCGTGTCCAGCCCGCGCTCCTGCAGCTCGTACGCCTTCAGCTTCTCCAGCAGGCCGATCCCGCGGCCCTCCTGCGCCATGTAGAGGAGCACGCCGCGCTCCTCGGCGGCGATCCGCGCCATGGCCGTCTCGAGCTGCTCGCCGCAGTCGCAGCGGAGCGAGTGGAACACGTCGCCGGTGAGGCACTCCGAGTGGACGCGCACGAGCACGTCCTCGGCGCCCTCGACGGCGCCCTTCACGAGCGCGACGTGGTGCTTGCCGCTGAGCTTCTCGCGGAAGGCGACGGCCGTGAACTCGCCGTGCGCCGTGGGCAGGCGCGTCGCGACCACGCGCTCGACGAGCTGCTCGTGCCGGCGGCGGTACTCGACCAGGTCGGCGACCGAGACGAGCGTCAGCTCGTGGCGCCGGCAGTACGGGATCAGGTCGCGCACGCGGGCCATCGTCCCGTCGGGGTTCATGATCTCGCAGACGACGCCGGCCGGCAGCAGCCCGGCGAGCCGCGCCAGGTCGACGGAGGCCTCGGTCTGCCCCATCCGCTCGAGCACGCCGCCGCGCTTGGCGCGCAGCGGGAAGATGTGCCCGGGCCGGACGAGGTCGGCGGCGCCCTTCGACGGGTCGATCGCGACCTGGATCGTGTGCGAGCGGTCGTGGGCCGAGATCCCGGTGGTGACGCCCTCGCGCGCCTCGATCGAGACGGTGAACGCGGTGCCGAGCGGCGCCTCGTTGTGCTCGGTCATCGGCGGCAGCCCGAGCTCGTCGCAGCGGTCCTCGGTGAGGCAGAGGCAGATCAGCCCCCGGGCGTGCGTGGCCATGAAGTTCACGGCCTCCGGGGTGGCGAACTGGGCGGCGATCGTGAGGTCGCCCTCGTTCTCGCGGTCCTCGTCGTCGACCACGACCACGAACTTGCCCTCCCGGATGTCCTCCAGGGCGTCCTCGATCGGCGCGAACACGCGGGCCTCCGTCGCCACGGCGCTCATCGTAGCCCCCGCCTCTCGAGCAGCCGCTCGACGTACTTGGCGAGGACGTCGACCTCGAGGTTGACGGCGTCGCCGGCGCGCACGCGTCCCAGCGTCGTCCGCTCCCGTGTGTGCGGGATCAGGGCGAACCGGAACCCCGCCGCGTCGACACCGGCGACCGTGAGCGAGACGCCGTCGACGGCGATGGAGCCCTTCTCGACGACGTAGGCGAGGAGCTCCTCCGGCGGGTCGACCCAGATCCCCTCGCCGTCCACCGCACGGACGCGGCCGACCCCGTCGACGTGGCCCTGGACGACGTGGCCACCCATGGGGTCGCCCGCACGCAGCGCTCCCTCCAGGTTGACCGCGTCCGCGAACGGCCGGACGCGCGAGACCGTCTCCGGCACGACGTCGAACGCGAGGGTCTCGTCCGCCCGCTCCACCACCGTGAGGCAGACGCCGTTGACCGCGACCGAGTCGCCGACCGCGGCGTCCACCGGGCCCCGCGCGACCACAAGCCGCCCGTCGGCGAACGAGCGCACGCGGCCGAGCTGCTGGACGATCCCGGTGAACACGGCCAGAGGCTAGCCGCGGCGCAGGCGCTGGAGCAGCGTCCCGGTGAGCAGCGCGCCGATCGCCGATCCCGTCAGCGAGAGGGCGAGGTCGCCGAGCGTGTCCGTGTACGCGGTGTCGAACTCGTCGGGGTTGTCGCGGATGAACGCGAAGTACTCGACGAGCTCCCAGAGGATGTGCGTCACCGCGCCGAAGCCGAGCGCGAGCGCGGCGGCGTTGAGCCGCCCGATCGGCAGCCGCACGATCAGCGTCCCGAAGCCGGCGACGAGGATTGCCCAGTTGACGAGGTGGTTGGCGTCGTCCCACCAGTCGACCGTGTCGTAGAGGTCGAGGGCGTTCCCGGCGGTGTCGATCAGGAACGGCAGCGTGAAGAGCACGTCGGCCGCGTAGGGATAGGGCGAGCGGCGGAACGCGAGCCACCACACGGCGGGCACGATCAGGATCGCGACCGGATAGCCGACGATGCGGCTCGTCATCCCCTTGCCCTCGAAGCCGCCCGCGTCGGGGAAGGCGAGCGCGAGCCCGAGCAGCAGCAGGAGCGCCGCCTTGACGGCGAGATCGAGGACGAGCCAGCCCCGCGTGCTCACGGCAGGTGGAGGTAGGCCTCGAGCAGGACGTCGTCGCCGACCTGCGTCGAGGTCAGGCCCTCGAGCGCGAGCGGCCGGGGGAGCGCGTCGAGGATGCCCGGGCCGTCGCCCGCGAGCGTCGGCGCGACGAAGAGCAGCAGCTTGTCGACGAGGTCGGCGCGGAGGAAGGCGCCCGCGAGCGTCGGCCCGCCCTCGAGCAGCAGCGACTGCACGCCTTCGGAGCCGAGCCGCGCCAGCGCGTGGTCGAGCGGCTCCGTCACGAGCTCGAGCTCGGAGCCCTCGGGCAGCGGGCCGCGGCCGAACGCGAGCCGCCGCGGCTGGCGCGTCGCCGGCACGTCGCGCGCGTCGAGGCGCGGCGCGTCCGCACGAGCCGTCCCCATCCCCACGGCGACCGCATCCGAGCCGGCGCGCAGCTCGTGCACGAGCCTCCGGCTCGCCTCGCCCGTGACCCAGCGGGAGCCGGGGACGGTCACCCGGCCGTCGAGCGTGACGGCTGCCTTGTAGGTCACGAACGGACGGCCGAGCGTCACCCACGTGCGCCACGCCTCGTTCTGCCGGCGCGACGCGGGCGAGTCGCGGAGCTCGACCTCGACCCCGGCGTCGCGCAGGCGCTTCAGGCCGCCCGCCGCCTCCGGGTTCGGGTCGAGCGACCCCGCCACGACTCGCGCCACCCCTGCGGCGAGCACGCGGTCGACGCACGGCGGCGTCGTCCCGTGGTGCGTGCAGGGCTCCATCGTCAGGTACAGCGTCGCGCCGCGCGCGCGCTCGCCGGCCGCGTCGAGGGCGACGACCTCGCCGTGCCGCGCGCCGTACTCCTCGGTCGCGCCCTCCCCCACGACCTCGCCGTCGCGGACGACGACGGCGCCGACGGTGGGGTTGGGGTACGCGCGCCCTCGCGCCGCGTCCGCCAGGGCGAGCGCCCGCTCCAGGCTCACGCGGCGGCGCCGACGAGGCGGCGATACGCCTCCGCCGGGTCGTCGCTCCCGAAGATCGAGCTGCCGGCGACGAGGAGCTGCGCGCCCGCCTCGCGCACCGCCCCGACGTTCCCGTCTCCGATGCCGCCGTCGACCTGGACGAGCACCCCGGGCGGCAGCAACCCGCGCAGCTCGCGGATCCGCGACAGCGCCTCGGGCATGAAGGACTGCCCCGAGTAGCCCGGGTGGATCGACATGCACAGGCAGAGGTCGGCGCCTGCCGCCGCCCTCGCCGCGACCGGCACCGCCGTCTCGGGGTTGAAGACGATCCCGACGCCCAGCCCGAGATCCCGGGCGAGGGCGATCGTCGCGGCCGGCTCGGGGCGGACCTCGACGTGGAAGGTGACGGAGTCGCCCCCGGCGCGGGCGATCTGCGGAATGTGCCGCTCGGGGTCGTCCACCATCAGGTGGCAGTCGAGCACGCCGCCGCGGTCGTGCACGCGGTCGGCGATCGCCTCGAGCACCACCGGGCCGATCGTGATCGGCTCGACGAAGTGCCCGTCGCCGACGTCGAAGTGGAGCACGCGCGCGCCCGCGTCGAGGAGCACGTCGACCTGCTCGCCGAGCCGCGCGAAGTCGGCCGCGTACAGCGACGGCTCGACTTCCACCTCCCGCGCCCACTCCGCCCACGCCACGGGCCAATCGTATTGCCCCGCCTCACGCGAGCAGCCGCGCCTCGGCCGGGTGGCCCCACGCGAGCGCGTGCACCCACGACCACGCGCGCATGCGCTCGCGGTCGTACCCGAGCTCGTCGTGCAGGAGGTCGAGCCGGCGCGAGACGAGGCGGCGGTCGCGCACCGGTCGGCGATCCCGCACGAGCGAGGCGACGTCGAAGGCGGGGTCGCCGACGAGCGGCTTCGGGTCGATCGCAGCCCAGCCGTCGCCCGTGAGGAGGACGTTGCCGCCGTGGAGGTCCTGGTGGAGGACGGCGTCCGGCGTCTCGCCGGCGAGCAGGTCGGCGACGGTGGCCCGGAGCTGGGGGTGCGCGTCGGTCCAGCGCCGTGCCTCGTCGCCGAGCAGGCGGAACGGGTGACGCGGCGGCGGCGGGTCGCGGTGCAGCAGCCGCAGCACTGCGGCCAGGGCGCGCGAGGCCTCGTCGTCGGGACGCTCCCACAGCTGCGTGCCGGGATCGGCTCGCTCGACGAGCAGGGCACGCCGCTCGGCGTCCGCCGCGAGCAGCCTCACGGCGCCCTGGCCGCGCCAGTGCGCGAGCGCCTCGGCCTCCTGCTCGCTCTCCGGCTCGGGGAAGTTGAGCTTCAGCACCGCGCGGCGCCCGTCCGGCAGCTTCGCAGGCACGACGAGCGAGATCGTCGCGGGCTCGAACGGCCGGCCGAGGCGGAGCGACCATGCCTCCGCGCATTCGGCCACGAGGCTCGGCAGCCGGTCGAGCCAGGCGGCGCCGCCAGGCTCGCCGCGCCACCGCGAGAGGCCTGCCGGGACCTCGATCACGGGACGCGCAGCCGGGCGACGAAGAAGCCCGAGGTGCGGTGGCGGTGCGGCAGCGTGAGCAGAAACTCGGGTCGCCGCGGATGGCGGAACTGCGGCCACTCCTCGGCGAGCGTCGCGTCGGCCTCGAGGCCCGCGGCGTCGACGACCGCCTCGTTCTCGTCCGCGTTGACCGTGCACACGGCGTACAGCACCGTGCCCCCCGGCCGCACGCGCTCGGCCGCCGCCCGAACGAGCGCGAGCTGGAGCTCCGGGAGCGGCGCGGCGCGCCAGCGCAGGTCGGGACGGGACGCGAGCACGCCGAGGCCGGAGCAGGGCGCGTCGACGAGCGCGCGGTCGAAGCCGGCGAGCTCGGCCGGGAGCGCGAGCCCGTCCGCCTCCACGACCGTCACGTTCGCGGCGCCGAGCCGGGCGACGTTCTCGCGGAGCTCGCGCGCGCGGCCCGGGTGCAGCTCGACCGCGACCACCTCGCCGGCCAGCATCGTCGCCTTCCCGCCCGGCGCGGCGCAGACGTCGAGCACGCGCTCCCCGTCCCGCGCGCCCACGGCGAGGCCCGCGAGCTGCGACGCGGCGCTCTGCGGCCACACCCGTCCCTCCGCGAGCGCGCGCTCGTCGACCCGGTCGACGTGATACGCGCCGGGCACGTCCTCGTCGGGCTCCCCCGGAGGATCGCCGCGCACGAGCCGCACGACGGTCGGCAACGGCTCGTTCTGCGCCCGCATCAGCGCGAGCGCCTCCTCGGCGCCGAGGTCGCGGCGCCACACCTCCCAGACCCAGTCCGGGTACGACTCCTTCAGCGGGCCATCCGGCAGGGACGCGAGCAGCGGCGCGATCCCGTCCGCGACCCGCCGCAGCACCGCGTTCGCGAACGGGACGGCCCGCGCGAGCCGGCCACGTCGCACGAGCTCGACCGACTCGTTCACGGCGGCGTACCGCGGCACGCCCTCGACCCAGCCGAGCTGGTACGCGCCGAGGCGCAGCGCGGCGCGGACGGGCGGATCGAGCCGCGCGACCCGGCGTCCGCCCAGCGTCTCGAGCACGTGGTCGACCGTCCGCACCCGCTGGACGGCGCCGAACGCGAGCCGCCGCGCGAGGGCGCGGTCGCGGTCGTCCAGCCCGCGCGACGCGGTCGCGAGCGCACGGTCGGCGAACGCGTCGTGCTCGAAGACGCGGAGCAGCAC
The DNA here is from genome assembly GCA_035456465.1 of Gaiellaceae bacterium. Classification (GTDB taxonomy): domain Bacteria; phylum Actinomycetota; class Thermoleophilia; order Gaiellales; family Gaiellaceae; genus DATHTC01. Next base: position 22,513 of record DATIDD010000083.1, read on the forward strand.
CGCGTACGCGGCGCGGCGCGCAGGCGAGATCGTCATACCGCGAGCATGACGACCGCCGCCGCCCCTGCCGACTCGCAAACGGCGAAGTGACAGTCTGTTACTTGTGTCCTTCGGCGGCGTCGCCGGCCCCGCGGAGGCCGCGGAGGAACTCCTCGTAGCGCATCCGCCGCCGTCCCTCGGGCTGCACGTCGTCGGGGACGAAGCGGCCCTCCTCGAGGTGCGCCCGCCAGACCGTGACCCGGCGGCCGTGGAGCTCGGCCCAGGCGCCGATGTGCGGCGAGAGCGCGCGCACCACGCGCGCGGCGCGCTCCGGGTCGGCGAGGTCGAGCCGGCGGTCGTCGGGGCCGATCTTCTCGGCGTAGGTCACGCCCTCCTCGGGCTGCGATCGGAAGCGCGGCTCCGGGAGCACCTCGTCGAGGAGGTCGGCGGCGACGGGCGCGGCGCGCGCGTAGACCGTCCCGGCGTCGTCGTCCCGCCCGATCGGGAAGGCCTGCTGCGCGGCGATCGGCCCCGCGTCCAGGGCCTTGACGGTCCGGTGGACGGTGACGCCGGTCTCCTCGTCGCCGGCCATGATCGCGCGCTCGACGGGCGCCGCCCCGCGCCAGCGCGGGAGCAGGGACGGGTGGACGTTGAGCCAGAGCCCCCGCTCGAGCAGCGACTCCGGGATCAGCAGCCCGTAGGCGCACACGACGACGCGCTCGACGTCCGGGAGCGCGGCGTCGGCCGGCCGCTCCGGCTGCAGCACCGGGATCCCGAGCCGCTCGGCGACCTCCTTCGCGCGAGGAGCGGCGAGCCTCCTGCCGCGGCCGCGCGGCGCGTCCGGCCGGGTGAGGACGAAGGCGACGTCCTGTGTGGCGGCAAGCCGCTCGAGCACGTCGGCGCCGAACGGCGCGGTCGCTGCGACGCCGATGCGCATGTGCCGGACCGTATCCGGCCCGGCCCCGAGCACGACGCGAGAGTGGACGAGTAACAGTCTGTTACTTGGTCGCCGTCGCGCGCGGCTGCCGCCTTCGCGCAGCCGTTCGGGCGCTACGTGAGGACGATGCGCGGGCGCAGCACGGAGAGCGCCTCGCGGCGCGCCTCCGGGGTCGTGCGGTCGATGACCAGCACGCCCTCGAGGTGGTCGAGCTCGTGCTGCACGACGCGCGCGGCCAGGTCCTCGAGCTCGAGCCGCAGCTCGGCGCCGGCGGGGTCGCGCGCCTCGACCACGACGCTCGACGGCCGCTCGACGGGGACGAGCACGCCCTGGAGCGACAGGCAGCCCTCGTCGTCGGTCTCCGCCGCGGCACCGCGCTCGACCACCTGCGGGTTCACGAGCGCCACCGGGTCCTCCTCCGGCGTCGGCTGGATCACGACCAGTCGCTGCAGGATGCCGACCTGGTTGGCGGCGAGGCCGACGCCGTTCGCCTCCTGCATCAGCCGGGTCATCCGTTCGGCGAGGCGCGCGAGGTCGTCGTCGAACGCCTCCACCGGCCGCGCCTTCATCCGGAGCACGGGGTCGCCGTACTGCCGCACCTGGGCGAGCGCCGTCCGCCGACGCGCCGCGCGCTCGGCGTCGAGCTCTTCCTGCCGGATCTGACCCGCCTCGTTCGCCATCGCGGGCGAGTCTAGCCTGGGCCGTCAGAGCGATTGGGGATCGACGTCGACGACGGCGGTGAGCCCGGCGCGCCGCATCGCGGGCGCTGCGGCGCCGAGCAGCCGTGCCGCCCTCGCGGCGACGGCGCGCGGCCGGTCGGTCTTCGCGACGAGCTGCGCGCGCCAGCGGCCGCGGAGCCGGAGCACCGGCGCCGGGCCGAGCGCCTCCGCCTCGCCGAGCCCCGCCTTCACCTCGAGCAGCGCGCGCATCGGGCCGTCCGGGTCCGGCCCGGAGACCAGCACGCGCACGAGGTGGCGGAACGGGGGATACCCGAGCGCGCGCCGCCGCTCGAGCTCGCCGGCGAGGAACCCGGCGACGTCGTGGCGGGCGGCGAAGCGAATCGCGCGCGCGTCCGGCTGGAAGGTCTGCACGAGCACCCGCCCCGGCGCGTCGCGGCCGCTGCGCCCGGCGAGCTGGGTCAAGAGCTGGAACGTCCGCTCCTCGGCGCGGAAGTCGGGCATCCCGAGCCCGGTGTCGGCGTCGACGACCGCAGCGAGGGCGACGCCGGCGAAGTGGTGGCCCTTCGCCACCATCTGCGTCCCGACCAGCACCGCGCGGTCGGAGGCGGCAAACGCGCCGAGCACGCCCGCGACGGCTCCCGGCTTCGAGACCGCGTCGGCGTCGAGCCGGAACGTCTCCAGCTCCGGCAGCTGCGCGGCCAGCTCCCGCTCGAGCCGCTGCGTCCCGGCGCCGATCCGGGCGAGCTCCGGCGAGCCGCACGCGGGACACGTCTCGGTTCCGGGCTCCGCATGCCCGCAGTGGTGGCAGTGCAGGAGCCCGTCGGCGTGGACGACGAGCGCGACGTCGCAGTTCGGGCAGCGCAGCGTGAGGCCGCAGGCGCGGCAGTGGAGCGCCGGCGTGACCCCGCGTCGGTTGAGCAGCAGGATCGCCTTGCCCCCGTCGCGCTGCACGCGCCCCAGCGCCTCCAGCAGCGGCGCCGACAGCGGGTAGCCCGCCTCGCGCCGGAGGTCGACGACCTGCACCGGCGGGAGCGCGCCCGAGATCCGGCCGCCGAGCTCGAGCCGCTCCAGGCGCTCCCAGCTCTCCGGCCGCGGCGTCGCGGTGCCGTAGACGGCGGCCGCGCCCTCGAGCGCGGCCCGCTTGGCCGCGACCGTGCGGGCGTCGTAGCGCGGGTCGGACTCCTGCTTGTACGAGGCGTCGTGCTCCTCGTCGACCACGATCAGGCCGAGACCGCGAACCGGCGCGAACACCGCCGAGCGGGCGCCGATCACCACCCGCGCGGCGCCGGCGAGGATCCGCTCGCGCTCGTCGATGCGCTCGGCGCCGGTCAGCCCCGAGTGGAGCACGGCGACGCGATCCCCGAACCGGGCGTGGAAGCGGCCGACGGCCTGCGGCGTGAGCGCGATCTCCGGCACGAGCACGATCGCCCCGAGTCCGCGCTCGAGCGCCGCGGCGCACGCCTGGAGGTACACCTCCGTCTTCCCCGAGCCGGTCGCGCCGTAGAGGAGGAACGGCCCGCCCCCGCCCGCGTCGATCGCGCCGACGATGCGGCTCACGGCGGCCTCCTGCGAGGCCGACAGCGCCGCCGGCTCCGGCTCGCCCGGCAGCGCCTCGCGGTCGGCCGGCTCCGCGCGCTCGCCCACCTTGCGCACGCGCCCGGGCGGCGCCACGAGCGCGAGCGCACGGCCCGGCGTCGAGCCGTAGTACTCCGCGAGCCAGAGGGCGAGGTCGACGAGCGGCGCGGGCAGCGCCTCGACGACGCGCTCGGCGGGCGCCGCATCCACGCCGGCCGGCGCCTCGTCTCCGACGTCGACGACCACGCCGCGGTGCCGCGCGCCGCCGAACGGCACCTGCAGCACGGTTCCGCGGGCGACGTCGTCGCCGACGGCGTACGTGAACGGACGCGCGACCGCGCGGGTCGTGAGCAGCGGATAGACGGAGGCGTACCTCACCGGGGCTCGGAGAAGCCGCGCCGGAAGACCTCGGCGGCGGCCTCGTGGAACCCGGACGGCTGCCCCGCCGCCCGCAGCGTCGCGGCGATCTCGCGCATCTCGCCGGTCCAGCGCCAGCCCTTCTTCTCCGCCGACCGCCGCGCGGCCGCGAGCCGCTCGGGCACGTCCGGGACGGAGCGGGCCCACTCGGCACGCACCGCCTCGCCGACGCCGAGCTCGTCCGCCGCCGCGTCGAGCGCGAGCAGGAGGGCCGCGGAGCCCTTGCTCCAGCCGGCGTAGCAGAGCTTCAGCGCCGACGCCGTGCCCGGCTCGTGGCCGAGCACGACCGGCTGGAGCAGCGTCCCCTCGAACAGCGCCGCGACCTCGCCGGCGGCCGCGCCGCTCAGGTACAGGCGCGTCCCGGGCTCGCGCGGCGGCCCGCCGACGATGCCGCCGTCGACGAACGTCGCCCCGCCCGATTCGACGATCCGGGCGACCTCGAGCGCCGTCGCCGGCGAGACGGCGTTGGCGTCGCAGTAGCGGCCGCGGAAGCCGGCCGCCGACCGCGCGACGTCGAGGGCCGCGTGCGGCGGGCACACGGAGACGAGCACGTCGCAGCGCTCCAGGAGCTGGGCGAGCGGCGCGCCGTGCAGCCCCGCCTCCTCCGCGCGCGCCGCGGTCGCGGCGCTCCGCCCCTCCGGCGCCCACCAGCCCTCGCCGCGGACGACCGCGCCGACGGCCGCGCCCATCTCGCCCGGGTGGAGGATGCCGACGCGCCGCACCCGCCAGTCGTAGCACGGGCGGCGGGCGGCGCCGCGGCGGCTAGGCGCGGGCGGGACGCCGGAGAAAGAGCGCGAGCGCGGGCGCGGCGAGCGCCGCGAACGCGACCACGAGCAGGGCCTCGCTCTCCGGCAGCACGCCGCCCTCGGCGAGCTCGTGCAGCCCGCGGGCGAGGAGCCAGGCGGCGAAGAGCAGCAGCAGCACGCTCGTCACGCTGAAGAAGCGGCGGAGGTCGAGACGCCCGGAGCCCCGGTAGAACCCGTAGCCGAGCACGACCGCGAGGCCGAGCCCCACGATCCCTCCGATCGTCTGCACGAGCGCATCGCCGCCCGAAGCCGCGCCGAACAGGAACAGCGCCGTCTCGACGCCCTCGCGCAGCACGCCGACGAACGCGACGAGGCCGAGACCGACCGCCGAGCCGGTCACGAGCGCGGCTTCCACCTGCGCCTCGAGCCCGCGGCGGATCGTCCGCGCCTGGCGCCGCATCCAGAACACCATCCACGTGAGCAGCGCGGCGGCGGCGACCATCGCCGTCCCCTCGAACACCGCCTCCGCCGTCCCCTCGAGCTCCGCGCCGATCGCGAACAGCGCGACCCCGACGGCGACGCTCACCGCCACGGCCGCGAGCGCACCGGCCCACACGGCGACGAAGCGGTCGCGCCGTCCCGTGCGCGCGAGGAACGCGAGCACGATCCCGACGACGAGCGAGGCCTCGAAGCCCTCGCGCAAGGTGATCACCGCGGCACCCACGACGCCCGAGCGTATCGAACCCTGCCCGTGCTTGTAAGGTGGGCCTTACATGACCTGCGGGATGATCTGCGCGCACGGCGTGACGAAGCGGTTCGACGGCACGGTCGCCGTCGACGAGGCGCGCCTCTGCGCCGACGCCGGCGAGCTCGTCGCGCTGCTCGGCCCGAGCGGCTGCGGGAAGACGACGCTCCTTCGGCTGATCGCCGGGTTCGAGCGGCCCGACCGCGGCGAGATCCGCCTGGCCGACGTCCCCGTCGCGGACGACGGCGTCTGGGTGCCGCCGGAGCGCCGCGGCGTCGGGATGGTGTTCCAGGACTACGCGCTGTTCCCGCACCTGACGGTGGCGGAGAACGTCGGCTTCGGCGTCGCGCGCCGCGGCCGGGCGGCGCGCGTCTCCGAGCTCCTCTGCCTCGTCGGGCTCGACCGCCTCGGCGGCCGCTTCCCGCACGAGCTCTCGGGCGGCCAGCAGCAACGCGTCGCGCTCGCGCGCGCCCTCGCGCCCTCGCCCTCGACCGTGCTGCTCGACGAGCCGTGGTCGAACATCGACCCGCTCCGCCGCGCCTCGATGCGCGACGAGCTCGCGGCGATCCTCCGGGGGATCGGCGTCACCGTCGTGCTCGTGACGCACGACCGGGAGGAGGCGTTCTCGCTCGCCGACCGGATCGCGCTGATGCGCGACGGCCGCATCGTCCAGGAGGGAACGCCGGAGGAGCTCTACCTCGCCCCCGCCGACCGCTGGACGGCCGAGTTCGTGGGCGCCGCGAACTTCCTCCGTGGCCGCCTCGCCGGCGGCGTCGTCGAGACGCTGCTCGGGCGCTTCCCGGTCGCGGACGGCGGCGCCCCGGCGGCCGAGGTGGAAGTGCTCATCCGGCCGGAGCTGCTCGAGCTGCGGCCCGACCCGAACGGCCGCGGCGAGGTCGTCGCCCGCGAGTTCCGCGGGCACGACGTCTTCTACCGCGTGCTCGTCGACGGGACGCTCGTCGTCTCGCAGCGGCCCTCGAACGAGGTCGTCCCGCTCGGCGCCCGTGTCGCGCTGCGCCCGCACGCCGAGCGCGTGCCCGTCTTCGCCTGAGCATTCGCTTGTAAGGCACGCCTTGCTTGCGATGCAAGGCATGCCTTCCATATTCTCCACCGCCGACCGTGAGAAATCGACCGTGGAGGACCGGATGAGAAAGGTCGTGGCAGCCGCGCTGGCCGCCGGTGCGCTCGTCGCCGTGGCGACTGGGTGCGGCGGGGACGAGGACGCGGCCGGCGGCGACGACGAGACGCTGGTCGTCTACTCGGGCCGCGAGGAGGAGATCGTCGAACCGCTGTTCGGGCGCTTCGAGCAGCAGACGGGCATCGACGTCCAGGTGCGCTACGGCGACTCGGCGGAGCTCGCCGCCACGATCGCGGAGGAGGGCGACAACAGCCCGGCCGACGTCTTCTTCGCCCAGGACGCCGGCACGCTCGGCGCCGCGGCGGGAGAGGGACGGCTCGCGACCCTGCCCCGCGACGTGCTCGAGCGGGTCGACGAGCGCTTCCGCGACACCGACGGCCGCTGGGTCGGCACGAGCGGCCGCGCGCGCGTCGTCGTCTACAACACCGACGAGTTGTCCGACGGCGACCTCCCGGACACGATCTTCGGCTACACGGATCACCGGTGGAAGGGCAAGCTGGGCCTCGCCCCGACGAACGCGTCCTTCCAGGCGTTCGTGTCGGCGATGCGGCTGACCGAGGGCGAGGAGCGGACGCGCGAGTGGCTCGAGGGGATCGCCGCGAACGATCCGAAGTTCTACGAGAAGAACACGCCGGTCGTCGAGGCGGTCGCGAACGGCGAGATCGAGGCCGGCTTCGTGAACCACTACTACCTGTACCTGGTCAAGGAGGAGACCCCCGACGCGCCGATCGCGAACCAGTTCCTGCGGAGCGACGACCCGGGGGCGCTCGTGAACGTCGCCGGGGCCGGCATCCTCGCCGGCGCCGACCACGCGGACGCGGCGGCCCGGTTCGTGGAGTACCTGGTCTCGGACGAGGGCCAGCGCTTCTACGCCGAGGAGGCGGAGGAGGCGGAATACCCGCTCGTCGACGGCATCGAGCCGCGGGAGGGCCTGCCGCCGCTCGACTCGCTGCAGGGGCCGGACGTCTCGCTCGGCGACCTCGGGGCCGAGCTCGAGTCGACGCTCGAGCTGCTGAACGAGCTCGGCTACACGTCGTGACATGAGCGGGCGGCCGCCGCTGGCGCTGACGGTCGTCGCCGTCGCGACGGTCGCCCTCGTCCTCCTCCCCCTCGCGTACCTCGTGCTCCGGGCGGCCACCGGCGGCGCTGACGCGTGGGAGGTGCTCGGGCGGCGCGGCACGCTCCGGCTCGTCGTGGACACGGCGCTGCTCGTCGTCGCCGTCGTCGGGGCGGCGGTGGCGGTCGCCGTGCCGCTCGCCTGGCTCGTGACCCGCACCGACCTCCCCGGCGCCCGGGCCTGGGCCGTCGCCGGGGCGCTCCCGCTCGTGATCCCGAGCTACGTCGCGGCCCTCGCGCTGCTCGGCGCGTTCGGGCCTCGCGGGCTGCTGCAGGACGTCCTCGGCCGGGCCTTCGGCGTCGAGCGGCTGCCGGAGATCTACGGGTTCCCCGGTGCGTTCCTCGCGCTCACGCTCTCGACCTACCCGTACGTGTTCCTGCTCGTGGCCGCGGCGCTCCGCAGCCTCGACCCGTCGTTGGAGGAGGCGTCCCGGGGCCTCGGGCGCACGCCGTGGCAGACCTTCGCCCACGTGACCCTGCCGGCCCTCCGCCCCGCGATCGGAGCCGGGTCGCTGCTCGTCGCCCTCTACGTGCTCGCCGACTTCGGGGCCGTCTCGCTGATGCAGTACGACGCGCTCACCCGGGCGGTCTACCTCCAGTACCGCGCGCTGTTCGACCGCGACCCCGCCGCGGTGCTGGCGCTCGTGCTCGTCGCCCTCACGGCGGTCGTCCTCCTGCTCGAGTCGCGCTCGCGCCGGGGCGCCGGCTTCCACCGGGCGACCCCGGGGACGGCGAGGCCGCCGGCGCGCGTCGAGCTCGGACGATGGCGCTGGCCGGCGCTCGCCTTCTGCGCGCTCGCGGTGGGCCTGTTCCTCGTCGTCCCGCTCGCCGTGCTCGTGTACTGGACGGCGCGCGGCGAGCACGGCGTCGAGCTGCCCTGGGCGGCCGCGGCCCGGTCGGTCGGCGTCGCGGCGCTGGCGGCCGGCGTCGCGGCGGCGGCCGTCCTGCCGCTCGCGGTCCTCGCCGGGCGGTGGCGGCGGCCGTGGACGGCGGCGCTCGAGCGGGCTGCCTACGCGTCGAACGCGCTGCCGGGGATCGTGATCGCGCTCGCGCTCGTCTTCTTCGGCGCCCGCTACGGCGGCTTCCTCTACCAGACGCTCGTCCTGCTCGTGTTCGCGTACGTCGTCCGCTTCTTCCCGCAGGGGCTCGCGGGCGCGACGTCGGCGCTGCGGTCCGTGAGCCCGCGGGTGGAGGAGGCGGCGCGCGGGCTCGGGCGGGGCCCGTCCGCCGTGTTCGCCCGTGTGACGCTGCCGCTCATGCGCCCGGGCGTGCTCGCGGGCGCGGCCCTCGTGTTCCTCTCGACGATGAAGGAACTGCCGGCGACGCTGCTGCTGCGACCGATCGGATTCGAGACGCTGGCGACCGAGATCTGGAAGTACACCTCGCTCGCGTCGTACTCGCGGGCGGCCCCGCCCGCGCTGCTGCTCATCGTCGTCTCGGCGCCGCTCGTGTGGGCGCTGACCGCGCGACGCGGGAGCGAGCTCGGCCCGCCGGGGTAACCTCCGGGCGATGGCCGCCGAGCGCCACTCCGTCGACGAGTACCTCGAGACGATCTACTTCCTCGCCTTCCCGATCGGCGAGTACCGGCCGCAGACCGCCGGAGCGCCGACGCTGGCGGCCCGCGTCGCGGAGATGCTCGGTGTCTCCCGCGCCTCGGCCGGCGAGATGCTGAAGCGGCTCGAGGCGGACGGGCTGATCGAGCGCGGGGAGCACAAGGAGGCGCTCCTCACCGCGACCGGCCGCGAGCGCGCGGAGAAGGTCGTGCGCAAGCATCGGCTGATCGAGCGGATGCTGACGGACTTCATGGGCTACACCGCGGCCGAGTCGCACGTGCACGCCGACGAGCTCGGCGACGCCCTGAGCGACGACATGGTCGAGCGAATCGCCGAGCGACTGGGGCATCCGGACCGCTGCCCGCACGGATGGCCCGTCGACACGACCGTCGAGCAGGCCGAGAACCGCGAGCTCTCGGCACTCGCCGACGTCGCTCCGGGCACGCGCGCCACGATCGTCCGCCTCGCGGAGCACGACGGCGAGCTGCTGCACTGGTTCTACGACCAGGGGCTCGCGCCGGGCACCGAGGTCGAGGTCGCCTCCGCGTCCCCGGCCGCAGGCCAGCTGACGCTCCGGGTCGGCGGCGAGGAGCGCGCCGTGGGCGACAAGGCCGCCGCAGGGCTGTTCGTCAGGCCGGCGGCGTAGCGCGCGCCGACCCGGAGACGAGGTCGGCCGGTATGCCTACGCCGGCCGACTCACCTCGAGCAGGAGGCCGCGGAGCTGCGCGAACCGCTCCGGGCCGAGCTGCCGCGTCCACGCGGCCTCCACCTCGCCCACGGCGTCGCGAATCACGCCGATCGCCGAGGTCCCGCGGTCGGTGAGGACGACGCGCCGGGAGCGTCGGTCGTCGGGGTCCGGCCGGCGCTCGAGGTAGCCGAGACGCTCGAGCTCGCCGAGCAGGTAGTTGAGCGCCTGCTTGCTGATCCGCAGCCGGGCGGCGAGCTCCGAGGGCCTCGCGCCCTGGGGCCCCGGGTACTGGAAGACGTTCACGTGCGCCGCGTCGAGGTCGTCGAACCCGCGCTCGTGCAGCCGCTCGAGCATGCGCCGCTGCACCGCCTCCCAGGGCACGCGCAGGAGCGCGCCGATCAGCGGCGGCCCGAACGGCTCCCCCGCCGTACTCGTAAAAAGACTTGACGATTCTGGGGCGCTCATGGTATCGTCAAGTCACTTTACCACTTCGGCGAGGAGGAGCCGTGACGGCGACGAGGACACGCGAGGAGATCAGGGTCGGCGAGCTGGTGATCCGGTTCCTGATCGAGGGGAGGCAGTCGGCGGGCTCGGCCGCGGTCTTCGAGTTCGACGTCCCGGCCGGCGCGAAGGTCGCCGCCGCGCACAGCCACGACCGCTACGAGGAGACGATCTACGGGCTCGACGGGGTGCTGACGTGGACGATCGACGGCACGCCGGTCGACGTCGGCCCCGGCGAGGCGGTCTGCATCCCCCGCGGCGCCGTCCACCACTTCGACAACACCGGCGCGGTCGACGCCAGGGCGCTCGCGATCGTCACCCCCGGCGTGCTCGGCCCCGAGTACTTCCGCGAGGTCGCAGCCGTCCTCGACGCCGCGGACGGAGGCGCTCCCGACCTCGCGGCGATCGCAGCCGTGATGCGACGGCACGGCCTCACGCCGGCGCGGTAGCCGCCCGTGCCGCCGGCGCTCGGCGAGGCCGGGTCGGCTACGGCTCGACGGCGGCGTAGCGGATCGTGACGCGCTCGAACCCGAGCGAGGTCAGCAGCGCACGCAACGTGCGGCGCGCGCTGTCGCGGGCGGCGCGGCGGAGCTCCGGCGACGACTGGGCGGCCGCGCCGATCTTGCGCTGCGCGGCGAGGTAGACCTCGCGCTCGCTCGTCTCGTTCCCGCCGAAGAGGTCGCCGAGCTCGTTCAGCACGCCCTGGCGGCGGTCGTAGACGTGGCTCGCCTCGAGGTCGAGCCGCGGGTCGCCGAGCCGCGGCTGCGGCAGCACGAGCGTGGCGGAGCGGCGGTCGCCGGACACGGCGACCGCGTCCTCGCCGAGCTGCGAGAGGTCGACGAGCGCGTCGACGTCCCCCACGCCGACGAACAGCGTGCGCTCGCCGAGCACGGCCGCGGGGAGCGCCGTGTCCTGCTCCAGGTCGACGACGACCTCGAAGTGCCCGGTGGCGGCATGGAGCTCCTGCAGCCCGCGCACCGAGCGCAGCACCGCGGCGCCGCTCCGGTCGACCGTCTTCTCGGCGAACGGGTTCGGGATCGAGGGCAGCAGCCCCGAGATCCAGCCGGGCACGAGCAGCCCGAGCAGCACGACGACGCCGAGGCCGACGAGGCCCCACGGGATCCCGCGGCGGGGCGGCGCCGGGGGAGGAGGCGCCGGCGGCGCCTCGCGCGACCGGTCCGGTGTCACGACTGCCATCCCGCGATCCCTTCCCGTCTTGCCGCTGGGCTATGCGTCGGAGCCGACCCGCGCCGCCTCGGCGAGGCCGGCCGCGAGGCGGAGCGCCTCGGCCTTGTCCGTCCGCTCCCACGTGAAGTCGTGGTCGTCGCGGCCGAAATGGCCGTAGGCGGCCGTCTTCGCGTAGATCGGCCGGCGGAGGTCGAGGTCTCGGAGGATCGCGGCGGGCCGCAGGTCGAAGAACTCGCGGACGAGCTCCTCGATCTTCGGCTTCGCGATCGCCTCGGTGCCGAACGTGTCCACGAGCACCGACATCGGGTGCGCGACCCCGATCGCGTAGGCGACCTGGATCTGGCAGCGGTCGGCGAGCCCGGCGGCGACGACGTTCTTCGCCACGTACCGCGCCGCGTAGGTCGCGGAGCGGTCGACCTTCGTCGGGTCCTTGCCGGAGAACGCGCCGCCTCCGTGCGGGGCGGCGCCGCCGTAGGTGTCGACGATGATCTTCCGGCCGGTGAGGCCCGTGTCGCCCATCGGGCCGCCGATGACGAACTTGCCGGTGGGGTTGACGTAGAAGAAGTCCTTATCCTCGAGCATCCGATCCTCGTCGAAGAGGTGCTTCGGGAGGATGGGGTGGAGGACGTGCTCCGCGAGGTCCGGCTTGATCAGCGCGTCGGCGTCGAGCCCGTCGCGGTGCTGGGTCGAGATCAGCACCCGCTCGATCTCGACCGGGCGCTGATGCCCGTGCTCGTCCAGCTCGTAGCGGACCGTCACCTGCGCCTTCCCGTCGGGGCGGAGGTACGGCAGCACGTCCGCCTTGCGCACCTCCGCGAGCCGCTTGCAGATGCGGTGCGCGAGCATGATCGGCAGCGGCATCAGCTCCGGCGTCTCGCGCGTCGCGTAGCCGAACATCAGGCCCTGGTCGCCGGCGCCGACGGAATCGAGGGGATCGTCGTCGCCGGGCTCGTGCTGCACCTCGTACGACTCGTCGACGCCCCGCGCGATGTCCGGCGACTGCTCGTCGATCGCGGTGATCACGCCGCACGTGTCGGCGTCGAAGCCGTACTTCGCGCGCGTGTAGCCGATGTCCCTGATCCGCTGCCGGACGAGGCGCGGGATGTCGACGTAGGTCTCGGTCGAGATCTCGCCGGCGACGACGACGAGGCCGGTCGTGATCAGCGTCTCGCACGCGACGCGGCCGTTCGGGTCGTCGGCGAGCACCGCGTCGAGGACGGTGTCCGAGATCTGGTCGGCGATCTTGTCGGGGTGACCCTCGGTGACCGACTCGGAGGTGAAGAGGAACTCGCGGGCTGTCATGGCGCCCAAGCGTAGCCGCGGCGGCCGCTGCCGGCGCGCCGGGCGGGCGCTTCGCGCGACGCGCTCGGCGAGGCCCAGCCGTGTGCGACAGGCCGAGCTCAGGGCTGGCCCCGACGAATCCGAGCGACCGCGGCAGTAGCGTCGCCGGTGTCAGTCCACGGGCACCGAGCTCCCTCGAGCAGCCACGCCGAGACGCCCGAGGACGATGGTGCCCCGAACCGAAGGAGGGCCGAATGGCCGAGTTCCCCGACGTGTTCTGCTGGATCAAGCTCGTCGACGGGGCGAGCGGGAAGGCGTTCTCCAGCGGCACCGAGTTCCACGCGCCCGCGAAGGTGGTCGTGCGCTACGTGGTCGCGAACGACAGCCACAAGCCCGCGGGGCCGCTCACCGTGACGGGCGTCCTGCGGAAGAACGGCGTGAAGGTCCAGCCCAACGCCGTCCCCGCCCAGCAGATCACCGTCCAGCCGAACCAGATCTGGAAGGGCGAGTACGTCGTCTCCGACGCGACGACCGGCAAGGACCTCTTCGAGGCCTCGATGCTCGGCGACATCGGCAACTGGGTCGACGAGGAGGACGAGGCGAACAACAAGGCGAAGGCGACGTTCGCCGTCAGCGGCATCGTCGCGCCGAAGTAGGCAGAACGGCGCTTCCGGCGGCGCGAAGGCACGAGGACGGGGCGAGCGGCGACGAGCCCGCGCTGCGGCCGCCCCGCCCGCGAACCGGGCCGCGACCGCCCGAGCCTCGAGCCTTCAGTCGACCGAGAGGAACACCGAGGCGGACACCTCGTTCTCGTCGGCGGTCCCGGTGACGACGACTGCGCCCAGGGGCTCCACGTTCTCCCGCACCTCCGCCGGGATCTCGTCCCCCGCCAGCTGCGCCAGCTGCTCGGCGAGCACGTAGGCCTCGTCGACGTCGACGTAGAGGAGGACCTCGTCCTCCTCCACCCCGGCGGCGTCGAGCGCGTCGCGGTAGCGCTGGTCGTCGCCGAGCTTGCCGCCGTTCCCGCGCAGATCCTCGAGCCCGCCCGGCGACGTGGTGACGACGACGCGGTCGTCATACGCGGTCCCGAACAGGCTCACGGGCCCGAGCTTCGCCTCCGTCGCCGTCAGGCCGGCGATCGTCCGGGTGCCGGTGCTGCCGCCCGAAAGGCGGGCGACGGCGCCGAGCAGCGAGTCGACGGTGGCGCGCGCCTTGTCGGCGTCGTCGGTCTTTGCAACCAGCGTGACCTCGGGGATGAGCGGCGCGGGCCGCACGTAGAGGACGAACTCGTCCTGGAACAGCGCCAGCAGCTCGTCGAGGCTCACGCCGGCCATCTGCTCGAACTGGTCGAGCGACTGCCCCGCTCCCGGCGTGCCCTGCAGCTGTTCGCGCAGCGCGTCGGCCTGCGCGCCGAGCCCGGCATGGGCGAACGCGATCACGCCCTCCGGCACGTCGTCGACGAGGTCGCCGCTCGTCGGCAGCTGCACCTCGAAGCCCTCGCCCTTGGCGTGGAAGCCGAGACGGATCCCGTCGTCCTCGGCGGAGAGCGCCGCGGCGAGCGAGTCGAGCGTGCCCTGTCCGTCGAGCGCGCCGCCGGCGCCGAAGCCGCTCGCGACCCGACGGAGCTCCTGGGTCAGGCGCTCGCCGTTCGCGTATGCCTTGACGAGCGACTCGTCGGGCAGCTCGTCCATCGCCGCCTGGAAGCGGTCGTCGTCGGCGAGCTTCTCGTCACCGGAGGCCGCCTGGATGAACCGGTCGAGCGTCGCCTGGTCCTCGGCGAACGCGGTCCACCCCTCGACCTCGCCGAACGCGCCCTCGCCGTCGCGGAAGACGTCCCGGAGCGCCTGCTCGTCGTCCGGCTTCGTGAGCCCGACGACGTGAGCGCCCGAGTCCTCCAGATCGAGCCAGACGAGCTCGACGGTCGGACCGAAGGCGCGGTCGAGGTCCTCCGCCTGCACGTTCTCGTCGGCAAGCGCCTGCTCGATCGCGTCGACGAGCTTCGCGCGGGCCGGGAAGCGCTCGAGCAGCGACTCGAGCTGGTTCCACTGGCCGGAGTCGCGGTCGGCGTCGACGGAGACGTACGCCGCCGCCGAGGCGGGCGCGAGCGACGCCGCCGAGTCGCCGCCGGCAGCGCTCTCGGAGCCGCCGCCGCCGCAGCCGGCAGCGGCGAGCACGGTCGCCGCGACCAGACCCCCGAGGAGAGTCCGCATCGGACGCATAGTGCCAGGAACGTTCATCGCTACTCCTCCGTCGGCGCGCGTTGCATCAGCCTTGAGACCAGTTCGGTCAGCCCGACGCCGCCGAGGACGGCGCACACGCCGTCGGTGATCGGCAGCTCGGCGCCGAGGCGCTGCGAGAGCCGCTGGAGCACCGGCGCCGTCGTCACGCCCTCGACGACCTGTCCGATCTCGGCCTCGGCCTCCTCCGGCGACCGCCCGCGAGCGATCAGCTCGCCCGCGCGCCGGTTGCGGCCGCTCGGGTGCCAGCAGGTGACGATCAGGTCTCCCATCCCGGCCATCCCGGCGAACGTGTCCGGGTCGGCACCCGCAGCCTCGCCGAGGCGGCGCATCTCCGCAAGGCCCCGAGTGATCATCGCGGCCTTCGCGTTGTCGCCGAGGCCGAGACCGTCGACGCCGCCGGCGGCCAGCGCGATCACGTTCTTCGCGGCCGCGCAGAGCTCGACGCCGAGCAGGTCGTCGTTGACGTAGACACGGAAGATCGGGGAGTTGATCGCCTCCTGCAGCCCGTGCGCGAGCTCCGCGTCCTCGCTCGCGATCACGGTCGCCGTCGGCAGGCCCGCGATGATCTCCTCGGCCATGTTCGGGCCCGACAGCAGCGCGTACCCGCGCCCGGTCACGCTGCGGGACAGGCGCTCGCCGGTCGACGGGTCGAGCCCCTTCGTCAGGCCGAGCATCGGCGCCGAGCCGGGGATCGACGCGGCGACGTCGCGGAAGACGCGGCTCGGCACGGCGACCACGACCACGTCCGCCTCGTCGTACTGCGCCTCGTCGACGAGCGTCGCTTCGACCCCGCGCAAGTCCGCGGTCGGCGAGTACCGCGGGTTGCGGCCGGTCTCGGCGATCGCCCGCGCCTGCTCCGCGTCGCGCACGGCCAGGGCGACGGTATGGCCGCGGTCGCGGAGGAGCGCGGCGAAAGCGGTGCCCCACGAGCCGCCGCCGACCACGACGAACCTCACGCGAGGAACCTCATCCCGCCCTCATCGCCGCACGAAGTCGATGGACACCGGCACGCCCTCGAGCGCGAACCGCGACCGCACCTGGTTCTCGACCCAGTAGCCGTAGTCGCGGGTGACGAGCCCGGGGTCGTTGACGTGGAAGCGGAAGCGCGGCGGCCGCGTCTGCACCTGCGCTCCGTAGAGCAGGTTCAGGCGGCGGCCGGCACGCCCCGGCGGCTGGCGCGCCTCGCGCAGCTCGCGCAGGAACCGGTTGAGCTCGCCGGTCGACACCCGCGCGGTGTGCTTGATGAACAGCGCCTCGACCCCGTCGAGCAGGCGCTCGATCCCGCGTCCGGTGTGCGCCGACACCGCGATCACCGGCGGACGCTGGCGCAGGCGCCGGTCGAGCTGCGGCTTCAGCTCCTCGAGGCGGTGCTCGGCGACGTCCCACTTGGAGAGGACGACGAGCGTCGAGCACTGCGCCTTCCGCGCCACGTCGGCGACGGCGAGGTCGCCCTCGGTGATCCCGGCGGAGGCGTCGACGAGGACGAGCGCGACGTCCGCGCGCTCGGCCGCCTCGAGCGTCCGCAGCTCCGACCAGTACTCGATCCCCTGCCGGTGCCGGCGCTTGCGGCGCATCCCCGCCGTGTCCACGAGCACGAACGTGGTGTCGTCGCGGCGCAGCACCGTGTCGATCGGGTCGCGGGTCGTGCCGGGCACCTCCGACACGATCACGCGCTCCTCCCCCAGCAGCCGGTTCAGCAGCGACGACTTGCCGACGTTCGGCCGCCCGAGGATGGCGACGCGGATCGCCTCGACGCCGACGTCGGCGGGCCGCTCGGGCGCGAGCTCCCGGAGCCGCACGACGACCTCGTCGAGCAGATCGCCGGTGCCGTGCCCGTGGAGGCTCGAGATCGGCACCGGGTCGCCGAGCCCGAGCCGGTGGAACTCGAGCGCGTCGGCGTCGCGCGCCGGGTCGTCGACCTTGTTCGCGACGAGCAGGACGGGCTTGCGCGCCCGCCGCAGCAGCTCGGCGATCTCCTCGTCGCCCGGCGTCACGCCCGCCTTCGCGTCGACGAGGAACAGCACGAGGTCGGCCTCGGCCACCGCCGCGCGCGCCTGGTCGCCGATCTGACGCGTGATCGGCGACGGGTCGGCCACGTCGACGCCGCCCGTGTCCACGAGCACGAACCGGTGCCGTCCCCACTCGCATACGAGCTCCTTCCGGTCGCGCGTGACGCCGGGCAGCTCGTGGACGACCGCGGTCCGGGTCGCCGTCAGCCGGTTCACGAGCGTCGACTTGCCGACGTTCGGGAAGCCGACGATCGCGACCGTGCCGAGGAGCTCCGGAGGCTCCTCGACTACGCCGGCGGCAGCGCTCTGGCCGGCCTGCCGGCCGCGTGGATGTCGACGAGCCATTCCCACAACCGCCTGATCTCCCGCTCGATCTCGTGCGACGCCTCGCGATAGCCCTTGCCGCCCTTCGGCAGGCCGTCGAACCGCATCGGCTCGCCCCACGCCACCGAGACCGGGTGGAAGTTGCCGATCCTCCACGTCTGCGAGCCGTGCACGGCACCGCAGACGACGGGGACGTCCCCCTGGATCGCCGCCATCGCCGCGCCCGGCTTCACCTCGCCGGGAACGCCGGCGAGCTGCCGGGTGCCCTCGACGAACAGCCCGAGCGCCTTCCCCTCCTGCACCACCTCGCGCATCAGCCGCACCGCCTCGCGGTCGGACTCGCCGCGCCGCACGGAGAACGTCCCGAACGCGCGGATCAGCTGACCGAGCCCGGGGATGCGATGCGCCTCGACCTTGGCCATGTAGTAGATCGTGCGCGGCGAGGCGGTGCCGAACGCCGCGGGATCGATCCACGAGAAGTGGTTGACGGCGAGCACCACGCCGCCCGACAGCGGCACGCGCTCCTTGCCGTAGACGCGAAGGCGCGTGGCCAGCTGCGCCAGCGGCTGGAGCGTGACCCGACCGACGGCCCACGCCGCATCGGCGTTCCTCATGCGGCGGCGCGCGCCCGCGCCAGCGCCTCGATCCGGTCGACGACCTCGTCGACGGTGAGGCTCGTCGTGTCGAGCTCCTGCGCGTCGGGCGCCGGCTCCATCTGGCGGGCGTCGCTCGCGTCGCGGAGGCGCAGGTCCGTCGCGAGCGCGTCGGCATCTGCGAGGCCGGGGTGCTCCGCGATGCGGCGCCGGGCCCGCTCCGCCTCGTCGGCCACCAGGTAGACCTTGACCTCGGCGTTCGGGACGACGACGCGCCCGATGTCGCGACCCTCGATCACCGCGTCCCCGTGCGCCGCGAGCTCTCGCTGGCGCTCCCGCATCACCTCCCGCACCGCCGCCTGCCTCGCGACGACGGGGACGGCGCGGTCGATCCGCGGCTCCCGGATCGCGCGCGTCACCTCGCAGTCGTCCACGAACACCCGCAGCCCGTCGAACTCGACCGGATGCGCCTCCGCGAGCGCGACGAGTGCCTGGGTGTCCTCGAGGTCGACGCCGCGGTCGAGCGCGAGCCAGGTGAGCGCGCGGTACATCGCCCCGGTGTCGAGGTACCGGAACCCGAGGCGCTCGGCCAGCTTCCGTGCGACGGTGCTCTTCCCGGCGCCGGCGGGGCCGTCGATCGCGACGATCACGTCGCCGTTCTCCTGCGGAGGATGGCGAGAGGGAGACGTCCAGTAGGCATGGTTCCTAGGCTTCCTGCAGCTGCGACAGCAGCTGGAAGAAGCCAGGGAAGCTTATAGCGACGGCCTCGGCGCCCCTGAGCTCGACGCCCTCGCGACTGGCGAGGCCGGCGACTGCGCCGAGCATGGCGATCCGGTGGTCGTCCGCCCCGTCGATCGTGCCCCCGCGCGGCCGCGCGGGGACGCCGCGGATGCGCCAGCCGTCCTCCCTCGTCTCCACCCGCGTGCCGAGCGCGTGCAGCGCCGCCGCCGTCGCGTCGATCCGGTCGCTCTCCTTCACGCGCAGCTCCTCGGCGCCCTCGACGACGCTCTCGCCGCGCGCGTGCGCCATCGCCAGCGCCACGAGCGGCAGCTCGTCGACGAGCGACGGCACCTCGTCGGCGGAGACGCGGGTGGCGACGAGCTCCGAGGCGCGGACCTCGACGTCGCCCGCCGGCTCGTTTACTGCGCGGTGCCGGTTGTAGACGGCAACGCGTGCGCCCATGCGCCCGAGCACGTCGAGGAGGCCGGTGCGCCGCGGGTTGAGGCCGACGCCGTGCAGGGTCAGATCGGAGCCGGGCACGATCGCGGCGGCGACGAGCAGCGGCGCCGCCGAGGAGAAGTCGCCGGGCACCTCGACGCGCTCCAGCCGCAGCCGCTCGACCGGGTCGACCGAGGCGGAGGTCGGACGGCGGATCACTTCGGCACCGGCGGCCTGGAGCAGCAGCTCCGTGTGATCCCGCGTCGGGCGCGGCTCGACCACGGTGGTGCGGCCGTCGCCGAAGAGGCCGGCGAGCAGCACCGCCGACTTCACCTGCGCGCTGGCGACGGGGAGGCGGTAGTCGATCGCCGTCACGGGACCACCCTCGACCACGACCGGCGGGAAGCCGTCGCGCGTCTCGATCGCGACGCCCATGCGCCGCAGCGGCTCGGCCACGCGCTCCATCGGCCGGCGCGAGAGCGACTCGTCGCCGACCAGCTCGAAGCGCCCCTCCTGACCGGCGAGCAGCCCCGGGAGCAGGCGCATCAGCGTGCCGGCGTTCCCGCAGTCGACGGGCTCCGCCGGGGGACGGAGGCCGCGGAGGGCCGCGCCACGCACGACCAGCGTCGTCTCGTCCTCCTCGCGCACGTCGACGCCGAGCGCGCGCACCGCAGCGAGCGTCGACTCGGTGTCGCCGGAGCGCCCCCAGCCCTCGATCCGCGTCTCGCCCTCGCAGACGGCGCCGACGAGCAGCGCCCGGTGCGAGATCGACTTGTCCCCGGGGACGCGCACGTGCCCGACGAGCGCTGCGGCCGGCGCGATCCTCATTCGTCCAGGATCGGCGACACGGCGGCCGGGTAGCCCTGCGCCTCGAGCAGCGCCGCGGCGCGGTCGGCCTCGTCGCTCCCGCCGACGAGCAGTGTCAGCGTGCCGCCGCGCTCCGGCGAGAGGTGGCGGAGCTCGAAGTCCTCGATGTTGATCCGCTCCGCGCCGAGCGCCTGCGTGATCCCTGCGAGCACGCCCGGCCGGTCGGGCACGTGAACGTCGATCCGACGGAGCTCCGAGGGCCGCTCGTACGCGTCCGCGAGCATCCGGCGGCGGTTGCCCGCGGCCTCCGCGATCCAGCGCGCGAGGAAGCCGGCGTCGCGTCGCTCGAGCGCCCCCTCGACCTGCTCGATCCGGCGGCGGAGGTCGGCGAGCGCCGCGCGGAGCGGCTCGGCGTTGTCGAGGAAGATGTCGACCCAGATGCGGGGGTTCGCCCCGGCGACGCGGGTCATGTCCCGCAGGGAGCCGCCGGCCGAGGCGAGCGGCTCGTGCCCCTCGATGCGGCTGGTGCCGGCCTGGTTGAGCAGCAGGTTCGCGAGCGCGTGCGGCAGGTGGCTCGTGATCGCCACGAGCCGGTCGTGCGCCTCCGGGTCGATCGCCACCGGCACGGCGCCGAGCCCCGAGACGAAGCCGTGGAGCGTGCGGTAGCGCTGCGGGTCGGTCGCAGCCGTCGGCGTGAGGAACCAGGTCGCGCCGCGGAACAGCTCGGCCGTCGCGGCCGAGGGCCCGCGGGCCTCGCGGCCGCAGACGGGATGGCCGCCGACGAAGCGGTCGCCGAGCCTCGCCGCCCAGCCCTTCGTCGAGCCGAGGTCGGTCACCGTGCACGTGTCGGCGCTCGCGGCGAGGACGGCGTCGACTTGCGCGGGCAGGCCGGCCACGGGCACGGCGACGACCGCGAGGTCGGCACCGGCGAGCGCCTCCTCGAGCGAGCCCGCCGCCTCGACCGCGCCCCGCCCGGCCGCCTCCTCGAGGTTCCCGGGCTCGACGTCCCAGCCGCGGACGGCGTTCCCGGCGGCGCGGGCGGCGAGGCCGACCGACGCCCCCATCAGCCCGGTGCCGACGATGGTGACGTTCAACCGATCGTGCGGCCCATGAGCGCGACGAGCGCCCGCACCTCGGCGGCGAACTCCGCGAAGTCGGCCGTCGGGATCAGCTGCGGGCCGTCGCACAGCGCGTGCTCCGGCTCGGGGTGCACCTCGACGATGATCCCGTCCGCGCCGGCCGCGACCGCCGCGCGCGCGAGCGGCGCCACGAGCTCGCGCCGCCCCGCCGCATGCGAGGGGTCGACGATCACGGGCAGGTGCGTCTCCTGCTTCAGCACCGGGATCGCGCCGATGTCGAGCGTGTACCGCGTCGCGCGCTCGAACGTCCGGATCCCGCGCTCGCACAGGATCACCTCGGCGTTCCCCTCCTTGACCACGTACTCGGCGGCCATCAGCAGCTCCTCCACCGACGCGGACGGGCCGCGCTTCAGCAGCACCGGCTTGCCGACGCCGCCGACCTCGGCGAGCAGCGAGAAGTTCTGCATGTTGCGGGCGCCGATCTGGATCACGTCGGCGGTCTCGACCACCGCCTCGACGTCGCGGGGGTCCATCAACTCGGTGACGATCGGCAGGCCGGTCTCCGCCCGCGCCTCGCGCAGGATCGCGAGCGCCTCGAGCCCGAGCCCCTGGAACGCGTACGGCGAGGTGCGCGGCTTGAAAGCGCCCCCGCGGAGCATCGTCGCGCCCGCGGCCGCCACCGCCCGCGCCGACTCGAGCGTCTGCTCCCGGTACTCGACCGTGCAGGGTCCGGCGATGAAGCCGAAGTACCCGTCGCCGATCCGCCGGCCGTCGACGTCGATCACCGTCGGGTCGCGGCGCATCTCGCGGCCGACGAGCTTGTACGGCTTGAGGATCGGCAGCACCTGCTCGACGCCGGGGAAGCCTTCGAGCGGCAGCGCCGCGAGGAGGTCGCGCTCGCCGATCGCGCCGATCACGGTCGCATCCTTCCCCGGCGTCACGTGCGCGTGCGCGCCCGCCTCGGCCAGTCGCGCGACGACCTCGTCGACCTGCTCGGGCGAGGCGTGCGCAGCCATGACGATGAGCAGCTCGGGGGAGCCGGTGACGGCCATCGGGCCAGTGTAGAGGGCACAATGTCGGGCCCATGAGGATCTTCTCGGGCATCCAGCCGACGGGCGCGAAGCACTTCGGGAACTACGCCGGCGGCTTCCGTCAGTACGCGGCCACGCAGGAGCAGGGCCACGCGTTCTTCTGCATCGTCGACCTGCACTCGATCACGGTCGACTACGACCCGGTCGACCTGCGCGAGCGGACGCTTGACCTGGCGGCGATGCTGTTCGCGACGGGGCTCGACCCGGACCGCTCGACGGTGTTCGTGCAGAGCCACGTGACCGCGCACGCCGAGGCGGCCTGGCTGCTGTCGGCCGTGACGAGCTACGGGCAGCTCGGCCGGATGACGCAGTTCAAGGACAAGGGCGAGGGCAAGGACTTCGTCTCCGCCGGCCTGTACACGTACCCCGTGCTGATGGCGGGGGACATCCTGCTCTACCAGACGACCCACGTGCCGATCGGCGACGACCAGCGACAGCACCTCGAGCTCGCGCGGGACGTCGCCGAGCGGTTCAACGCGCGCTTCGGCGAGACGTTCACGGTGCCCGAGGGGATCTACCCCGAGATCGGGGCGCGGATCATGGACCTGCAGGAGCCGGAGCGGAAGATGTCGACGACGGGCGGAACGGCGCAGGGGACGGTGCTGATGCTCGACACCCCGGACGTGCTGCGGCGCAAGCTCAAGACCGCGGTCACGGACTCCGGCAAGGAGGTGCGCCGCGCGCCCGAGAAGCCGGGCGTGACGAACCTGATCGACATCATGTCGGTGGCGACGGGCGAGTCGCCCGACGCGATCGAGGCGCGGTACGACGGCGCGGGCTACGGCCCGTTCAAGGAGGACGTGGCCGAGGCGGTCGTCGAGCTGCTGGCGCCGATCCAGGAGCGCTACGGCGTGCTGCGCAGCGACGCCACCGAGCTCCGGCACCTGCTCGCCCGCGGGGCGGAGAAGGCGCGGAACGCGTCGGCCGGGACGCTGGAGCAGATGTACGAGCGGATGGGCTTCGTCAGGCCGGGCGGCGGCGCGCTCTTCGGCGCGGCTCGGCCGCGCGCGCTGTAGCCGCCCGCAGCGCCGCCACCTCGTGGCCGGCGAGCTCGCGCCACTCACCGGGCGCGAGCCCGTCGAGGTCGAGCCCGGCGAGGCGCGGACGGTGGAGGCGCTTCACCGGGTGCCCGACCGCCTCGAGCATGCGGCGCACCTGGCGGTTGCGGCCCTCGTGGAGGACGAGCTCGACGCGTCCCGGCGCGAACCGCTTCGCCTTCGCCGGCGCGGTGCGGCCGTCCTCGAGCTCGACCCCGTCCCGCAGCCGCTCGATCGTCGCCTCGCCGGGATCGCCCTCGACCGTGGCCACGTAGACCTTCTCGATCCCGTAGCGCGGGTGCGCGATCCGGTTCGCGAGCAGGCCGTCGTTCGTCAGCAGGATCGCGCCGGTGGTGTCGGCGTCGAGGCGGCCGACGGGCACGACCCGGACGGGGAAGTCGACGAGGTCGACCACGGTCGGGCGTCCCTGCGGGTCGCTCGCGGTGGTGACGACGCCGGCGGGCTTGTGCAGGAGGACGTACGCGAGCCGCTGCGCCGCGACCGGCTCGCCGTCGACGGCGACGCGCGCGCCCCGCTCGACGAAGGTGTTCAGCTCGCCGGGCCTGCCGTCGACGGTGACGCGGCCGGCCTTGATCAGCTCGTCGGCCTTGCGGCGGGAGGCGACGCCGGCGCGTGCGAGATACGCGTTCAACCGCACGCAGCCATTGTGCGGAAGGGGCCAGCCCCCGGCCATGGCCGTACCGGCCCTCGACGCCGCTCGTGCTGCTGGCTGGCCGCGCACGCGGCCTCCGCGCACGGCGCCCGCGGGGTCAGGCCCTGGCCGTGTCCCGTCTCGCCGCTACGAGGCCCGCTGGGCTGCGACAGCCGTGAGGCGCGCGCGGATCTCGTCGACGTCGTCGCCGAGGTCGTCCAGGCGCGGGAGCTCCGACAGCGACGCCAGCCCGAACACGCGCTCGAACAGCGGCGTCGTCCTGTAGCGGACGGCGCCGCCGGCGTCGGCCTCCCGACCCGCCTCGGCGATCAGCCCGCGCTCGACGAGCCCGGCGACGGCCGAGTCGGCGGCGACACCACGGATGCGCGCGATCTGCGGCCGCGAGCACGGCCCGAGGTAGGCGACGATCGCGAGCGTCTCGAGCGCCGCCTGCGACAGCCCACGCTCCACCGGCCGCTCGACGAGCCGTGCGCACGCGTCGGCCGCCTCGCGGGCGGCGCGGAAAGCCCAGCCGCCCGCGACGTGCTCGAGCACGATCCCGCTGCGGCCCTCCCGGTAGCGCTCGCCCAGCAGCCCGAGCGCGGTCTCGACGCGCTCCGCGTCGTCGTCGGCGGCCTCGGCCAGCTCCTCCACCGCGAGCGGCTGCGACGCGACCACGAGCAGCGCCTCGACCGTCCGGGCGAGGCGGTCGACCGGGTTCGACGAGATCAGGCGGAGCGGACGATCCACGAGGACTGACTCCTTTCGACGTCGGTACGGGAAACCCTTATGGGAGCGAACGGCGCCGCCTGCTCCAGCGAGACCTCGCCGGCCTTGCGCAGCTCGAGCAGCGCGAGGAACGCGACCGCCTGCTCGACCCGGGGCAGCCCGCCCACCTCCTGCTCGAAGTCGACGCGCCGGCGGCGCCGCAGCAGCGCGCGGAAGCGCTCCACGAACTGCGACACGGGCGGGAACCGGAGCGCCATGTGGGCGACCGACGGCTGCGGCGGCGGCACGGCCAGCGCCCGGAGCACCGTCGCGAGCGCCTGGGGCTGCTGCGGCGCGAGCCGGCGCTCGGGCCGCGGCGCGAGCGGCGCGGGGCCGAGCCGGAAGAACCGGTCGCGCTCCGCCGCCAGCCGCTCCGACAGCCACACGGCCGCCTCCTTCATCCGGCGGTACTCCGCGAGCCGCCGTGCGAGCTCGTCGGCGGCCTCCTCCGGATCGAGGTCTGCGAGCTCGGCCTCCTCCTCGGGGAAGAGCGAGCGCGCCTTCAGCTCGAGCAGGGCCGCGATCAGGACGAGGAACTCCCCGCAGGCCTCGAGATCGAGCTCGTGAACCTCGCGTTCCTCGGCGGCAGGCGGTTGCGGAGCCGGGCTCTGCCCGCCGGGAGCGATCGCCGGCGAGGCGCGCGGGGCACGCTCGAGGAGTCGCTCGACGAAGGCGACGACGATCCCCGCGACGTCGACCTCGGCCAGGTCGAGCTCCTCCTTCAGCACGAGCGTCAGCAGCAGGTCGAAGGGCCCCTCGAAGGCGTCCAGGTCCAGCTCGAGCTCGCGCACGACCATCGCGCGCGGAGGCTAACGCCCGCTTCGGACGCGCCCGCGCGGGACGCTCATGCGGGGCGGCGGCTTCGGCGCGTCCGACCGCGAGCGGCGGCGCGGCCCGAGCCACTGCCACCAGACGAAGAACGCGATCGACGCGACGAACAGGACGAGCGAGACCCACGCGTTCAGCCGCCACGGCCCCAGCTCGTGGGCCGGGTCGACGCGCAGCTGCTCGACGAAGAAGCGCCCGGCGGTGTACCAGGCGACGTAGAGCGCGAACAGCGAGGGCGGCCGGATCCGGAAGCGGCGGTCGACGAGCAGCAGCACCCCGACGCCGATCAGGCTCCACAGCGACTCGTACAGGAACGTCGGGTGGAACGTCTCGCGGTCGACGTACTGCCCGGGCCGGTTCTCCGGGTCGATCTCGAGCCCCCAGGGACGGTCGGTCGGCCGGCCGAACAGCTCCTGGTTCCACCAGTTCCCCCAGCGCCCGATCGCCTGTGCGAGCAGCAGGCCCGGCGCGACGGCGTCCATGAACCGCGTCACGCTCACGCCGGAGCGGTGGACGACGATCGCGCCCACGAGGACGCCGAGGCCGATCCCGCCCCAGACGCCGAGCCCGCCCTTCCAGACGGCGAAGACGCCCCACCACTCGTCGGGCACCTCGTCCCACGAGGTGATCACGTGGTACAGCCGGGCGCCGACGATGCCGGCGGCGACGCCCCACACGGCGACGCGGAAGACGAGGTCCCAGTCGCCCCCGCGCCGCGTCCAGCGCACGCCCGTGAGCCAGACGCACGCCGCGATCGCGAGCAGCAGCATCAACCCGTAGGCGTGGATCGAGATCGGGCCGAGCTCGAGCTCGCCGCCGGAGGGCGAGGGGATGGACGCGAGCAGCGACGTCACGGCGGTGGGATTCTGCCCGGGCGGCCCGACGCCTGCTCGCGGGAGGAGGGGCGCCGCCGGCTAGAGCAGGATACGGGCCGCGACCTCGGGCGGACAGCCCTGGTCGGACACGAGCGCCACGGCCGTGTGGAGGTCGACGTCGATCCGCGAGGCGAGCTCCCGGGCGAGCTCGCTCGGGTACCCGGCGCGGATCAGCTCCTCGAGGCGCCAGGCCTCGACACGCTCGCCTTCCGTTCGCTCTTGTAGCTCTGCCGCGGCCATCGTTCTCCTAGACGTCCTCGATCGTCATTCGGTTAAACGACAGCCGCGGATCACCCCTTACCGGGTGATCCGCGGAGTTCACAAAGGTTTTACGCGCGACGGCTAGCCGGGCAGCGGCGCCGCGACCGAGTCGGGGCGCGAGCGGCGGCGCAGGAGGACGAGCGCGAGCGCCGCGGCGAGTGCGGCCGCGACGCCGGAGAGCGTCCAGCCGAGGGGGAAGCCGCCGCCGGACGAGGTCGTACCGGCGCCGAGGTCGACCGAGCCGAACGTCGTCGTCTGCGGGTTCCCGTACTGCGTGAACCCGTCCCAGACGGACACTTCCCAGCTGCCCGACTCCGGGAAGGCGACGGTGACGGCGTACTTCCCGGGCTCGCCGGTCGGGGTCGCGGCGAACGTCTGCTTCTCGCCGGTGGTGGGGTTGCGGAGCGTCAGCGTCGGCGAGACGCCGTCGAGCGGCGTGCGTCCGTGCTGGAGGACGGTGATCGTCGTCTTCCACGTGCTGCCGCCGCTCACGTCCTCCGGCGGGAGCGGCGAGAGCCCTGCGGTCGCCCAGCCGCCTGCGGACGCGCCCCCCGCGAGCGCGAGCCCGGCGACGGCGAGCGCGAGCGTCAACCTGAGCATTCGGCCTCCTCGGTTCGGTATCGCTCGGTCGGTGCCGCTCTACACCGGATCCGGCAGCAGGGTTCCCGCGATCGCCATCGCCTCGTCCTTCGAGCGCGCGCCCTCGAGCCGCAGCGTCACCTCGCCGCGCTCCCACAGCAGCACGTTGCCGGCGGCACGCGACTCGATCACCCGTCCACGCGGCGTCCGGAACATGACGCGGTGCGCGCCGGCGATCCAGTAACCCGGCCCGCCGTCGACGACGACCGCCTCCGGCGTGATCCCGGGCCCGACCGTCTTCTCGATGAACGGCAGGGCGTCGCCGCGGAACTCGGTGAGGAGGAGCCGGCGGTCGTCCCAGGAGAACGTGACCGCGCCCGTCGTCGGCTCGACGAGCACCTCGACGTCCGCGGGCGGCACCAGCAGCCGGAACGGCACCGCGTCTCGCGCCTCGGCGAGCGATGCCTCCACGCCGAGGCGCCGGCTCGAGGTCGCGTCGTACCGTGGCTCGCGGTCGGCGAGCGTGATCGTGGCGCCCTTCAGGCCGAGCACCCGCAGGAGCGCCGAGCGGGCGGGCGGCACCGCGAACGCGGTCGCGACGGCGAGGGCGAGCGCGGCCAGCGCGATCACGAGCGGCCGGCGCCACAGGGGGCGCGGCCGCCGCGACGGGAGCGCCACGCGACCGGCCACGTCCGGGGCCGGCGGCAGGTCGAGCTCGGCGCCGAGCAGGCGCAGCGCGTGCTCGAGCTCGCTCACGCCGGCACCTCCTCCAGCGCGACGCGCAGCCGCGCCAGCGCGCGCGAGAGCCGCGACTTGACCGTCCCCGGCCGGATCCCGAGGGTCGTCGCCGTCTCGGCCTCGGAGAGGTCGAGGAAGTAGCGGCACGCGACGACGAGACGCTCGTCCTCGCGGAGCCCCTCGACCGCCGCGAGCAGGGCGTCGCGCCGCTCGGCGTCGAGCAGGGCCGCCTCGGGGGACGGGGCCGCGTCCCCCGGGCGGAGTTGTGCGGCGCTCCGCAGGGCGAGGCGCGCGCGGCGGCCGGCGGAGCGGCGCCGGTTGCGCGCCTCGTTGGCCACGATCTCGAGCAGCCACGGCCGGAACGGCGCGCCGCGCCGGAACCGCGGCAGCGCGAGCCACGCCTTGGCGAGACCGTCTGCGACGGCGTCCTCCGCGTCGGCGGCGTCGCGCGCGACGAGGTAGGCGAGCCGGAACGCGATTCCCTGGTAGCTCTCCATCAGGCTGCGGTACGCATCGGTGTCGCCGCCGCGGGCGCGCTCGACGAGCTCCTCCTCGGGTGGCCGGCCCTCCACCGTGCCGTCTCTACACCGGCCTGCGCCGAGCGGTTCCGGCGACGGCCACTTCCCGCCGCCCGAACCGGGTGGTACAACAGGTTCCTGCGGCTCTCCTGGGTCCGGCGCCGGAGGGAGCGATGGGGGCAAGGGCTTGGACGGCAGCGGTCGTCGCGATCCTGGCGACGGCGGCGGTCGCGAGCGGCGGTCCGCAGGGGACGGCGGCGGTCAAGGCCACGGTCACAGTCTCCGTCGCCGGGGGCGGTCGCGTACAGAGCGACCCGCCCGGCGCGATCGACTGCGGTGCGACCTGCAGCGCCGAGCTCGACGTCGGCGCGACGCTCGCCCTGCGCGCGCTCCCCGACTCGGGCCGCGAGCTGCGCGGGTGGGACGGCGAGTGCACCGGTCGATCGGCGCGCTGCGAGGTCGTGGTCGAGGGTCCGTCGTCGATCTCGGCGACATTCGGCCCGGCGCAGGCGCTCTCGCAGCCGAACACGCTCGCCGTGACGCGCAGCGAGGGCGGCACCGTCGTCAGCGACCCGGAAGGGCTGATCGACTGCGGGAGCACGTGCTCTGCCGGCTGGATCGGCGGCGGCCAGGTGACGATCCGGGCGCGGGCGAGCGGCGGGTTCCGCTTCCTCGGCTGGTTCGGCGACTGCAGCGGCTCCGACGACGCCTGTCGGTTGACGCTCGACCGGGATCGCGACGCGGTCGCCTCCTTCGTCCGCAACCCGATCCCGCCCGGGAGCTACCGGATCACGATCCGGAACATGAACCCGCCGGGCAGCGGCTCGACCACCGGAACGGTCGAGGTCGTCTGGAACAACGGGAACGACACGTTCTTCTGCGGCGACGCCGAGTGCACGACGCCCGCGATCGCGTTCGGCACGAACGTCGAGCTCAGGCCCGACAGCGGGACGCTGAAGGAGTGGAGCGGCGCGTGCGTCGGCAAGGCCGAGCTGTGCCACCTCGTGATGAGCGGCAACGCGCAGGTCACGGTCTCCTTCCGCCCCGGCGGCCCGCCGCCGTCGTTCGGCGTTAACGTCGCGCGCTCGGGGAACGGCACCGTGCGCAGCGCGCCGAGCGGGATCGACTGCGGCCCGAACTCGACGTGCGCGGCGGCGTTCGGCGAGCAGACGCGCGTCCGTCTCACGGC
>DATIDD010000084.1:0-17006 GCA_035456465.1 Gaiellaceae bacterium
TCCTACGTCCGTGGCGGCGGCGCCAAGCGCCTGGCCGTCGAGCGGTTCGACGGGCAGCCGGTGGCCGAGAGCGCGCTGATGCCGCTCCTCGTGGAGGCGGGCTTCGTCGCGGGCCCGCGGCGGGCGGTGCTCCGGCCCTAGCCGGAGACGATCCGGCGGCGCCGGCGCCGCAGCCAGCCGAAGAATCGGCCGACGGGGTCGAACAGGGCGGCGACGGCGAGGCCCCCGGCGACGAGCAGGATCGCGAGCGTCGCGAGCACGCTCGTCGCCCAGATGCGCAGGAGGACCTCGACCGCGCCGTCCGGGAACGGCGTCAGGACGAGCGCGAGGTAGCCGACCGCGGCGGCGAGCGCGACGACGACGCCGAGCGTGCCGAACCGGAGCGGCGCGAGCACGAACCCGCCGGCGACCGCCAGCTTCGCCGGCGCCTCGAGCCACGCGGGCGGGCCGCCGGCCTCAACGTCCGCGGGCTCGCCGGGCGCGTCGGTCAGCTCGCGCGCGTTCACGTCGGCGAGGAGGCCCCAGACGACGAGGAGGATCGCTGCGAGCAGCACGAGCACGGCGAGGACCTTCAGCGCGCGCCGCTGGGACGTCAGCCCCCACGTGAGGCCGTAGAGCGCGAGCAGCAGCCCGCGCAGCGCCCGCGGGACCAGCCGGACGACGCCGGGCAGCCCGCTGCGGGTCGCCGCCAGCGTCGACGCGGCGACGACGGCGGTCGTGGCCGCGTTCCGCGTCAGCAGGTCGGAGCCGATCTCACCGCCGAGCTGCTCCTCCTGCGACAGGCGCAGCGCCTTCAGCGCGGCTTCGACCTGCTCCGGCGTGTCGAGGGTCGCGTACGAGCGCGCCCACCCGGCCCCGGCCGCGTCGGGCGCGGCGCCCTCGCTCTCCGCGTCCGCGCGGGCGGCGATGCGGACGGCCGGCAGCTCCTCGCGCGCGATCGCGAGCTGGAGGCGCGCGCGGATCGCGTCACCCGTCCGGTCGAGGCGCGGCGGCTCGCCCTCCAGCGGCCACGCGGCGAGGGCGTCGACCTCCTCCCGGATCCCGGTCTCGAGCGGCCGCTGGTGGCGCTGCGCGAAGCGGTTCGCGAGGAACGCGCCGTCCCCGCCGTCCGGTCGCGCGAGCGCCACGAGCGCGGCCGTAAGCGCCTCCGGCGACCGCCCGCCGGCGAGGCAGAGGCGCAGCTGCCACGGCTCGAGCAGCACGTCGACGAGGCGCGACGCGCCGTCGAGGCGGCCCCACAGCCAGTCGTTCGCGCGCCACGACCGCTTGTAGAAGGCGCCGAAGTGCGCGAGCTTGAGCCCCGTGAGCTTGTCGGCGGGGTCGGGCCGCCGGTCGAGCGCGCACTCGGCCTCCGCGTTGATCCGGATCAGGTCGACGCCCTGTTGCTGCTCGCCGCCGCTCGGGGCGATCGCCTCGTGGACGACCTCGAGCCGCAGGAGCCGCGCGTGCAGCGCCGCCGCGGAGTCGTCCGCCTCCGCGCCCTGGACGAGCGCGAGCAGCTCCTGGACGAGCCCGCCCCGGAGGGTGGGTGCGAGCTCGGCGCGGTCCACGCCGGAGAGGAGCTCGAGCGCGGCGCGGCCGGCGTCGCCGAGGCAGTCCACCACCGTCCCCATCCGCTCGCGGCACTCGGCGGCCCCGACGCGGGCCCGGTGCTCGGCGCACATGCGCAGGAGCTGCGCGAGCTGCTCCCGCTCGTCGGGCGGGACGCCGTCGAGGCTCAGCGCCGCTCCGCCGTTGAGCTCCACGAGCACGGCGTCGCCCGGCCTCGGGTCGGGCCGATGCGCGGCCCGGGCGCCGGCGACGACCGCGTCCCCGAGCCCGCCGGCCCAGACGAGCACGGCCGAGAGCCGCCGGCGCGCGTCGTAGACCCGCCGGCGCAGCTCCGCCTCTGCGGCCGTCTGTGGCGCGGGCGTGATCTCGAGCGTCCGCGAGAGCAGGTCGCCGACGACGAGGGCGGAGCGCTCGATCGGCGCGAGCCCCCACGACCACCCGGCCGCGTCTCGTGACAGCAGCTCGTCGACGTACTGCCGCTGGTCGCCGTGGACGCCGTCCGCGCGCTCCTCTTCGGGCACCCACGGCAGCACGACGCCGCGCGCGAGCAGCTGCTCGGTTCGCCGCCGCGGTCGCGAGGTCGAGCGCGCCGCCTCGCGGAGGAAGCGCGCCCGTGGGCCGCCGCCGATGTCGTCGAGCGCGTCGTCGACCGACGCGAGCGCACGCTGGTGGAGGTAGAGGGGCATGAGCGCGACCGCCTGTGCCGCCAGGAGCTCGGCAAGTCGCGCCGCCAGGGCGGCCCGGCCCGCGCGCCGGCGCTGCACGCGGCGCCGGTAGTCCTCGACGTCCTCCAGCGTCTCGGTGCCGGTGACGTCCCGCGGGAGGTTGAAGGCCGCGCCGACGACCGTGCGCATCGGCGGCTCGGCCTCCCGGTCGGCGGCGCCCGGAGGCGTTCCCGCGCCGTACGGCGTGATGTAGCAGAGCACCCTGCGCACCGGCGCCGCCCCGGGGGAACGGCGCATCGCCGCGAGCGCGGGCCGGAACGGCGCGTTGTCGAGCACGCCGCCGTCGATGACCCACCGGTTCCTCGTGAACGTGGCCTCTCGGCTCAGGTCGGGGTCCTCGGCGGCGCCTGCGGCGGGGGCAGCGGCGTCGTCCGCGTCGACCCGGCAGAAGCTCGCCTCGAAGGCGCCCGGGAAGGACGCCGTCGTGCGCGCGATCCGCGCGAGCTTCGCGGCCACGTCGTCGTCGGCGAAGGTCGAGACGCCGGTCGCCGGGTCGTGCTCGACCAGGAAGAGGGCGCGGTGCTCGTAGTCGTCGAGGGTCGAGCCGAAGTCGTCGACGTGCGTGACCCGCTCGCCCGCGAGGTCGGTGCCCGTCACGAACAGCCGCACGCGCTCCCGCGGCGCCCGCAGGGCCCGCTCCTTCGGCTCGGCCAGCGCGCGGCGCACGTCTGCCGGACGGCAGCGCCGCTCGAACTCCTCGCGCAGGCGGGGGAGGAAGTAGTCGTCGCCCTGGAGCACGGACTTCGGCGCCGGGTCGAGCCCGCTGCGCAGGAGCTGGCGGAACGAGCCGAGCCCGATCCAGAGGTCGCGCACGTCCGCGACGGTGCCGCCGTTCGCGATCGCCGCCGCCAGCAGGCAGCCGTTGAGCCCGCCCGCGCTCGCGCCCGCGATCACGTCCGTGCGGAGGACGGTCTCGGTCAGGTCGAGCAGCGAGCGGTACGCCGTCACCAGCTCGTCGTCGTGCTCCTCGGAGAGCGCCGACCGCCGCGCGCGGTCGATCTCCGCGACCACGCCGCCGATCCAGATCGCCAGGCTCACGCCCCCGTTGAGCACGAGCGCGAGGCGGATCTCGCGACGGTCGTCGGGTGCCGTGGCGGCGATGGCCAAACGTAGGCGCCCGCCTCGCTCGGGTCAAGCCGTCGCGAGCCTCACCTCAGCGCGGCCTCGGCACGGCGAGCCGGCCGAGCACCCACCCGAACAGCGCGTGCCGCCACGTCGCCTGGGCGAACGCGCGCGGGCTCGTGGCGAGGGCGCGCGACTCGACGACGCCGATGAGCGGCCAGAGGGCGACGTGCTCGGCGAGCGCGAGCCCGAGCGCGAGGCGCCGCGGCGCGACCGGCGTCCGTCGCCGGATCTCGGCGAAGGCGATCCCGAAGCCGGCGCCGTTCGCCACGTGGATCGCGAGCCCCGCGCGGGCGCCGCGCCCGGCGAGCCGGCCGAGCAGCCGAGGGTCGGAGTAGTCGACCCCGAAGACGCGCCGGTCGAGCGGCTCCTGGAGCGCCCACACGGCGGCGGCCGTCGCCCCCGCGAGAGTCGCCCGCGCCCGCGCGCTCACGCGGCGAGCTTCCGGAGGCCGCGGATCGCCCTCGCGAGGTCGCCGTTGACGTAGTCGGCGCCGAGCGCGCCCGCGTCGTCGCGGCTGACCGCGGCGCCGCCGACGACGAGCCGCGTCCCCTGCGGCACCGCCGCGTTCCCGAGTGCCTCGGCGAGCGCGGCCCTGGCCTCGGGCATCGAGGCGCTGAGGCAGAGGAGGCGGGCCTTGACGGTCTGGGCGAGGTCGAGCGCGTCGTCGAGCGGCGTGTCGGCCCCGAGGTAGGCGACCTGCCAGCCGTCGGCGCGGAGGAGCACCGCCAGCATCAGCAGCCCGAGCTCGTGGCGCTCGCCCGGGGCGCACGCGAGCACGGCGACGCCGCGGACGCCGCCGCGGGCATCGGCGAGGAGCCGCTCGAGCCGGGCGCGGATCGCGGCCGTGACCAGGTGCTCCTGCGCGACCGAGAATCTGTGCGAGGCCCACCCGTCGCCGACGTCGCGCAGCACCGGGAGGACGACCTCCGCGAGCGTCTCCTCGAGCTTCCCGACCGAGAACGCCTGGTCGAGCAGGCGCCCGACGGCGTCGGCGTCGGCGCCGGTCACCGCCTCGAGCAGCGCCGCGTGCAGCTCGACGGCCGTGCGCCCGGGCGTCTCGTCGCCGAGCAGCGCCGCCGCCTCGCCGATCCGCCAGCCCTCGCCGAGCCGCGCGCGCAGCCACTCCACGCGCGCGACGTCCGCCTCGTCGTAGCGCCGCTGGCCGCCCGCGGTCCGCTTCGGCCGAAGCACCCCGTACCGCTGCTCCCACTTGCGCAGCGTGTCCGGCGCGACGCCGGTCCGTCTCGAGAGCGCGGCGATGTTCAGCCCGCGGGTCGTCGGCATTCTCGACAGAAGCATGACAGACGCCGCCGCCCTGCGGCGCGGGGCGTCTACGCTGGCCGCGTGCCCGAGGGCGACTCGCTCCACCGCGCGGCCCGGCGGCTGCAGCCGCTCGTCGGCGAGGTGGTCGAGATCGAGACCCCGCACCCGCGCGCGCAGGCGACCGGCGTCGCCGAGCGGCTCGGCCCGCGCCGCCGGCTCGAGGCCGTCGAGGCGGTCGGCAAGAACCTCCTGCTCCGGTTCGAGGGCGGCGTCGTCGTCCGGAGCCACCTCCGCATGTCGGGCCGCTGGTTCGTCCGGCCCAGCGGACGCCCCGTGCTCGGGCGCCCGTGGCTCGTCCTGCGCGGCGCTCGCCTCGAGGCGCTCCAGTTCAACGGGCCGGTGCTGCGGGTCGACGACGCCCCGGCGGCGCGGGTCGGGCCCGACGTGCTGGCGGACGAGCCGGACGTCGACGGGATGGTCGCGCGGCTCAGGTCGGCCGGCCCCGCGACGCCGCTCGGTGAGGCCCTGCAGCGGCAGCGACTCGTCGGCGGCATCGGGAACATGTGGATGGCCGAGTCGCTGTGGGAGGCGCGGCTCTCGCCGTGGCTCCGCGTCGGATCGGCGTCGGATGCCCAGCTGCGGGCGGCATTGGAGGCGGCGGTCCGGCTGATGCGCGCCTCGCTCGACGGTCGCCGCGGGCCGCGCCGCGTCTACCGGCGCGCGGGCCGCCCGTGCCCGCGGTGCGGCGCCGCGATCCGGTCGCGCGGCCAGGGCGACGCGAACCGCACCGCGTACTGGTGCCCGGGCTGCCAGGCAGGAGGAGGCCCGCCGGGCGAGTAGAGGGAGCGGTGGCAGTCCGCGCGCCGCACCTCTACCACGCCCTCCGCTGTTTCTGCCTCGGGGCGTTCTCCGTGCTCGCGCGCGAGCTCGACGCCGGGGCCGAGCTGCCGTTCGCGTTCGAGGCCCACGAGTCGCGGGGCCGGCCGGCGCTCTACGAGTACCGGCCGCTCGCGCGGGGCTTCGTCGAGGCGCGGGCCGACCGGCTCTCGCGCCGCGAGGACGCGCGGCTCGCGCTCGACGAGCTGCGCCGCGAGCCGGCCGCGGCGATCTACGCCCGGGCGCACGCCCCCGGCGAGCAGGACGACGAGCGCGCGCTGCTCTACTCGGTGCTGATGCCGCTGCTCGTCAAGGTTGCGGAGGCGTCCGGGTGCTTCGACTGGGACGACGATGCCTTCGACCGCGCCTACGTCGAGTTCGAGCAGGCCCTCTTCGGCGAGCGCCATGGGTACGTGGCGATCGCGCCGCTCGTCGGGCTCTCGGCGGCGACGACGGTCGAGCTCGGCGCAGGCCTGCGCGTGCGGCGGGCGGCGACGAACGAGCTCTCGGCGCACTGGCCGGAGGCGCGTGGGCTGCTCCCGCCCGCGTTCGGACGCGAGGCCGACCGGCTGTGCGTGCTCGAGCTCGAGCGGACGCTGGCCGCGGAGGCGCCGCAGCCGCCCGACGCGCCGGGCGAGCTCGGCGACGCCGTCTCGGCGATCCGGCTCGCGACCTCCGGCGCCGTCGCGGCCGGGCCGGTGCTGTTCGAGCGGCTCGACTGGCGGCCGTACGGGATCCGCCCCGTGGTGCCGATCGCCGGGACGCAGCCCGCGGGGGAGACCACCCGCCTCGACGCGTTCCGCGGCCGTCTCGCCGCCGACCTGATCGGCCGGCTCTCGCTCGCGGACGAGGATCCCGAGCTCGGCGAAGCGCTCGACCGCTGGGAGCTCGCCCTGTTCCAGGCCGAGCCGTTCCGGTCCGAGTCGCTGCGCGAGTCGCTCGTCGCGCTGCTCGGCGGCGCGGACGGCCTCTGGGCCGCGTCGGTCCGGTCGGCCCTGCTGCTCGGCGAGTCCGCCCGCGAGCGTGCGGACGTGCTGGGTCGGCTCCGCGGGGTCGCGGGCGGGGAGCCGGCCGGACCGCGGGTCGTCGACGCGATCCGGCGCTCCCTCGTCGAGGTGCTCGTCCACGGCGATCGTGCACGGCTCGTCGAGTCGCTCGACGAGGCGCTGCTCGGGCTCCGGCCGCGGCCCGCCGGCTACTTCGCGCGGCTCGCCTCGGTCGGGCCGTCGGGCGCGAGCGCCGCCGCGTAGCGTTCCCCGGATCGTGAGCGGGACGACGCTCCTGACGGGAGCGACCGGGTACGTCGGGGGGCGGCTGCTGGAGGCGCTCGAGGAGGAGGGCTCGCGCGTGCGGTGCCTCGTCCGCCGGCCGGATGCGCTCGCCGGCCGCGTCGGGCCGGGGACGGAGGTGGTCGCGGGAGACGTGCTGGACGCGGAGACCACCCGGCGCGCCCTCGCCGGCGTCGACGTCGCCTACTACCTGGTGCACGCGCTCGCGTCGCGCGGGCGCTTCGAGGACGCAGAGTTGCGCGGTGCGCGGACGTTCGCCGAGGCCGCTCGCGACGCCGGCGTCGCCCGGATCGTGTACCTGGGCGGGCTCGGGAGCGGCGAGCTGTCGCCGCACCTCGCCACGCGCCAGGAGGTCGGACGCTTGCTCCGGGCCTCCGGGGCGGTCACGGTCGAGTTCCGCGCGTCGATCGTGATCGGCGCCGGCAGCGGCTCGTTCGAGCTCGTCCGTGCGCTGGCCGACCGGCTGCCGGTGATGGTGGCGCCGCGCTGGCTGCGCACGCCGGCGCAGCCGATCGCGATCGACGACGTGATCGCGTACCTCGTCGCGGCAAGAGCGCGGCCGGCCGGGAGCACCGTGTACGAGATCGGCGGCCCCGACCGCGTCGCCTACGCCGATCTGATCCGCGCGTATGCGCGGGCGCGGGGGCTGCGGCGGATCCTCGTTCCCGTGCCGCTGCTCTCGCCGCGACTGTCCGCCCTGTGGCTGACGCTGGTGACACCGTCGCACGCCCGGGTCGGCCGGCGGCTGATCGAGTCGCTCCGCCACGCGACGGTGGTCGAGGACGACCGTGCGCTCGAGGACTTCCCCGAGATCCGGCCGATCGGGGTCGAGGCGGCGATCACGGACGCCCTCGCGACGCATTCGTGACGGAGTCGGTACCGCTCCGTGCGCGTTCGTGCCCTACCGTCGGGGAATGGACGAAGCCGGAGCGGTACTCGAGCGATTGAGCCGGATCGACGCGCTCGATCGCGCCGGCGCGTCGCCGCGCGAGCTGCTCGTCGAGCTGCGGGCGCTCGTGCGCGAGGCCGAGGCATGGAGCGCGTGCGAGGGCGACGCGCGCGCCGGGGGCGCGGTCGAGCGGTGTCGTGCGGCACTGGAGGGAGCCATGAGCGCGACTCGCTAACGTCGCGGCGTCGTGGAGACGCCGTCGCCCTCCGGCTATCGCGCCGGCGTCCGCGCCGTCGTGCCGCTGACCGTGGCGGTCCTCGCCTTCGGCCTCTCCTACGGCGTGCTCGCCCGGGCCGCCGGGATGGGGGCTGTCGCGCCCGTGGTCATGTCGGCGACGACGTTCGCAGGGTCGGCGCAGTTCGCGGTCGCGTCGGTGCTCGAGGCGTCCGGCGGCGTCACGGCCGCGATCGCCGCCGGCCTGCTGCTGAACGCCCGCTACGCGCCGATGTCGATCGCCGCCGCGCCCGGCTTCCGCGGGTCGTGGCCGCGGCGGCTGCTCGCCTCGCAGCTGATCGTGGACGAGTCGTGGGCGCTGGCGGCGCGCGGGGGCGGACGGTTCGACGTGCCGTTCCTGCTCGGCGCGGGAACCGTGCTCTACCCCACCTGGGTCGCCTCGACGGCACTCGGCGTCGTTGCGGGCGACCTGGTCGGCGACCCGGCGCGGCTCGGCCTCGACGCGGCGTTCCCGGCGCTCTTCCTCGCGCTGATCGTGCCGATGCTGCGGACGCGTACTGCGGTGCTCGCCGCCGTGCTCGGCGGGGCGATCGCCCTCGCGCTCATCCCGGTCGCGGCGCCGGGCGTGCCGATCGTCGCCGCGGCCGCCGCCTGCGTCGTGGGACTCCGGCGTTGAGCGACGTCTGGACGGCCGTCGTGGTCGTCGGCGCCGGAACGATCGCGCTGAAGGCGGCCGGGCCGGTGCTCCTGGGCGGCGCGACCCTGCCCGCGCGGCTCGGCGGCCTGGTCGAGGCGCTCGCCCCTGCCGTGCTCGCCGCGCTGGTGGTCACGCAGGCGGTCGCGGGCGACCGGGAGCTGATCCTCGACGAGCGCCTCGTCGGGCTCGCCGCCGCGGCGGTCGCGGTGTGGCTCCGCGCGCCGATCCTGGTCACGGTCGCGCTCGCCGCGCTCGTGACGGCGGCGCTGCGGGCGCTGTAGGGTCGAGGCCGTGCTGGCCCACTGGGACGACGTCGAGCCGTGGCGCCGCGACCAGGGTCATCTGCGGGGCGTCTGGCGGGACCTCGGCCGCGCCGCCGGCTCGGAGACCGTCGGGCTCAAGCGCATCCAGGTCGAGCCCGGAGGGTGGTCGACGCCCGCGCACGTCCACGGCCGCGAGGAGGAGATCTTCTACGTCCTCGGCGGCTCCGGCCTCTCGTGGCAGGACGGGAGGACGTACGAGGTCGCGGCGGGAGACTGCCTCGTGCACCTCGCGAACCGCGAGGCGCACACGCTCCACGCCGGCGACGAGGGCCTCGACGTCCTCGCCTTCGGCGAGCGCGCGGGCGACGAGGCGGCGTACCTCCCACGTGCGGGCGTCCTCTGGCTCGCCCACCACTACGTGCTCGCCGGCCCCGCCGATCGGTGGCCGTGGCAGTTCGAGGAGGACGCAGGCCCGCCGCCGCTTCCGGCTGAGCCGAGCCCGCGCCCGCCGAGCATCGTCAATACGGCCGAGGTCGCCCCCGACGACGCCTCCGGGGACCCCGCCGGGTACGAGGGCGAGTGGCGTAGGGCCGCCGCCGCGGCAGGCTCGCGCAGGACCGGCCTCAACCACATCCGGCTCGAGCCGGGCGCGCTCAGCTGCCCGCACCACTGCCACGGCGCCGAGGAGGAGCTCTTCGTGATCCTCGACGGCGGCGGGACGCTCGAGTTGATCCCCGCGCCCCGTGGGGACGAGCCGGAGCAGCAGGTGGTGCCCGTCCGCGTCGGCCACGTCGTCTCGCGGCCGGCCGGGACGCGGACCGCCCACGCGTTCCGCGCCGGACCCGACGGGCTCACGCTCCTCGCGTACGGCACTCGCGACCCGAACGACGTCGCGTACTACCCGCGCTCGAACAAGGTCTACCTCCGCGGGGTCGGGCTGATGACGCGCGTCGAGCCGCTCGACTACTGGGACGGCGAGAGCGAAGAGGCGGAAAGGACTCCGCTACCGTGAACCGAAAAGGGACGCCCTATGGCGTTCTCCCGCTTGCTGCCGCGACCGAACGCGCGCCGGCAGAACTCGAAAGGACCGACCACGGCTAGGGTCATCGCGCTCGCGAACCAGAAGGGCGGTGTCGCCAAGACGACGACGACCCTGAACCTCGCGGTCGCCCTCAAGGAGAAGGGCCACCGGGTGCTCGTCGTCGACCTCGACCCCCAGGGGAACCTGACGATGAGCCAGGGGATGAACCCGGACGACATCGAGAAGTCGATGTTCGACGTGCTCGTCCACCGGATCCCGATCCAGGACGTGATCGTCCACGCGGAGGTCGACGTCGCCGTCTCCTCGATCGACCTCGCGGGCGCCGAGCTCGCGCTCAGCTCGATGATCGGCCGCGAGCGGGCGCTCGAGAAGGCGCTCGCGTCGGTGCGGGAGGGCTACGACTGGATCCTGATTGACACGCCGCCGTCGCTCGGGCTGCTGACGATCAACGCGCTCGTGGCCGCCGACGGCGTGATCGTCCCGGTGCAGTGCGAGTACCTGTCGCTGCGCGGCCTCGTCCAGCTGCAGAGCACGCTGGAGATGATCCGGGAGAACCTGAACCCGCACGTCGAGATCCAGGGGATCCTCCCGACGATGTTCGACCGCCGCACGCTGCACTCGCGCGAGGCGGTGGAGATCCTCCAGGAGAACTTCGGCGACCTCGTCTTCAACACGCGCATCCGCAAGACCGTGCGCTACGCGGAGGCGCCCGTGAAGGGGCAGTCGGTGCTCGCCTACGACCCGTCGAGCGAGGCCGCGGCGATGTACCGCGACCTGGCGAAGGAGGTGCTCAATGGCGCGAAAGCGCGCCAGCATGCGTGAGGGCCCCCTCGCGGAGCTCTTCCGCGCCACCGAGGCCGCGCAGCGGCAGGCGGAGCGCGCGGAGGAGGCCGCGCCGCCCGCGACCGGCGAGCCACCCGAGGCGACGGTCGAGCACGTCCCGACGTTCCCGGAGATCGGGATCGACGAGCCCGGCCCGCCCGCGCCCGAGCCGCCCGCGCCGGAGCCGGTGCCCGAGCCGCTGCCGGAGCCCGGCCCGCCCGCCCCCACGCCGCCGCCGCCCGAGCCCCCGCCGGCGGCCCGCTACTACGAGCCCGTGCCGCTCCCGGAGCCGGCGCCGCAGCTCTACCGCGCGCTCAGCGGCGAGGCCGCTTCGTACCTCGCCGTGATCCGCGTCGTCGGCGTCGGCGGCGCCGGCCTGAACGCGATCAACCGGATGATCGACGCCGGCGTCTCGCAGGTGGAGTTCGTCGCCGTCAACACCGACCTGCAGCAGCTGCAGATGAGCGACGCGCCGGTGAAGATCCACATCGGCCGTGAGCTCACGCGCGGCCTCGGCTCGGGCGCCGATCCGCAGGTCGGCTTCCGGGCCGCCGAGGCGAGCCACGACCAGCTCAAGCAGGCCCTCCGCGGCTCGGACATGGTGTTCGTCACCGCCGGCGAGGGCGGCGGCACCGGCTCGGGCGCAGCGCCCGTCGTCGCACGGATCGCGCGCGAGGTCGGCGCGCTCGCGGTGGGGATCGTGACGCTGCCGTTCCGCTTCGAGGGCACCCGCCGCCGCGTCGCCGCCGAGAACGGCGTCGAGGCCCTGCGCGAGTCCTGCGACACCGTGATCGTGATCCCGAACGACCGGCTGCTCGAGGTCCTCGACCGCTCGACCTCGATGCTCGACGCCTTCCGCGTCGCCGACGACGTCCTCCGCCAGGGCGTCCAGGGCATCACCGATCTGATCACGATGCCCGGCCTGATCAACCTCGACTTCGCCGACGTCCGCACGGTGATGAAGGACGCCGGCTCCGCCCTCATGGGCATCGGCTTCTCCTCGGCCGGCGAAGGGCGCGCGCGAGAGGCCGCCGAGCGCGCGCTCCGTTCGCCGCTGATCGACACGGAGATCGTCGGGGCGCGGGGCATCCTGCTCTCGATCGCCGGCGGCGACGACCTGTCGCTGATCGAGGTCAACGAGGCCGCCGAGGCCATCCGCTCGGCCGCGACGGACGAGACGAACATCATCTTCGGCGCGACGATCGACGAGCGGCTCACCGGCCAGGTGTGGGTCACCGTCGTCGCGACGGGCCTCGGCGGCCGCCGCGAGCGACACCGCCGCCCGGCGTTCGCGACGGCGGGCGAGCCGTCGCCGCGGCGCGAGGACGTGCTCGAGCCGCCGAGCTTCCTGCGCGACTAGCCGAGCGCGAGCGCGAGCACGCCCGCGAGCGCGATCCCCGTGCCCGCGTAGCGCAGCGCCGGGACGCGCACGCGCGGCTTCGCCACGACGAGCAGGCCGACGACGCCCGCGGTGATGCTCACGACCGTCTCGACCGCGTGGAACGCGAGGCCGACCGCCAGCGCGTCGCCGAAGCCGACGCCGACGAAGGAGAGGGCGACCGCGACCGCGCCGCTCGACACGCCGACGTTCCCGGGCGTCGACGGCACCGCCGCGGCCAGCGACAGGGCCGGCACCATCACCAACCCTGCGACGATCGGCCGCTCGACGCCGAGGGACGCCACGACCGCGATCGCGCCGACGACGCGCGAGAGGTTCGCCGCCGTCACCCACGCCGCGAGCGACACGGCGGCGCGCGGGGCCTGCGCGAGCGCCCGGAAGGCGTCGAGGACGTGCGCGACCCGCGCGTGCGGCGTCCAGCGGCGGCTCAGCAGCGCGATGCCCACGGCGCCGGCCACCGCAGCCAGCAGGACGAGCACCGGCCACAGCGGGAACGCGCCGAGCGCTGCCGCCGCCACCACGAGCGCCGCCATCGAGGGCGCGCGCGCGAACCCGATCGCGGCGGCGATCCCCGTCGCGACGAGCACGCGGTCGCGCTCGGGCAGCATGCGCGAGTAGAGGCCGATCCGGACGGCGCCGCCGGAGCCCGCCGGCGCGATCCCGTTCACGAGCGACCCGACCGCGTACCGGCCCGCAGAGCTGACGCACCCGATCTGGCCGCCGCACGCGCCGATCCCGGCGCGCCACGAGAGCCCCGTGCCGACGATCAGCGCGACGAAGCAGCCGGCCGCGAGCCACAGCCAGCGCGGATCGGCCGCCGCGAGCTCGGTGATCGCCTGCGCGAGCCTGTCGCGCACGAGGAGCGGCAGCGCGGCCAGCACGAGCAGGCCTGCGGCACCGACGAGGAGCGCGCGACGGTCGAGCATGGTCAGGGTCGTCACCTTCAGAGAACGCTTCATTCGGCCGCACGGATTCGGGAGGCGTACTCCACCTATCGGCCCGAACGGCCCGCACCTGTACTGTGCCCGAAATCCGCGCGGGCCGCAGTCTAGGCTCTCGCCATGACGGGGGCGATCGCAGCCGGGCACCCGCTGACGGCGCAGGCCGGCGCCGACGTGCTCCGCGCAGGCGGCAACGCCGTCGACGCGGCCGTGGCCGCCGGAGCCGCCTCATGGGTGGCCGAGAGCCCGCTCACCGGCCCCGGCGGCGGCGGGTTCCTGCTCGTCCACCGTGCCCGGGACGCTGCCACCTTCGTCTACGACTTCTTCGTCGCGGTGCCGAGCGGTCGTGCCGCCCGGCCGATGGACGACATCGAGGTCGACTTCTCGGGCGGCTCGCAGCAGCTGTTCCGGATCGGAGCCGCGTCGGTCGCCGTGCCCGGCACCGTGGCGGGCCTCCACGCGGCGCACCGGAGCCACGGGTCGCTGCCGTGGCGGGAGCTGTTCGCGCCGGCGGTCGCGCTCGCGCGCGACGGCGTCGAGCTGACGCACGGGCAGGCGTACCTCCACGAGATCCTCGACGCGATCCTCCGCCACACGCCGGAATCCCGCGAGCTGTTCGAGCGCGGCGGCGACCGCCTGCACGCGGGCGACCGCCTCGCGCTCCCCGAGCTGGCGGCGACGATGGAGGCGATCGCCGAGCACGGTGCCCACGATCTCTACCGCGGCGAGCTCGCGCGGGAGCTCGTCCGGCACGTCCGGGAGAGCGGCGGCGCGGTCACGCTCGACGACCTCGCGGCCTACCGTCCGATCCGCCGGCGACCCGTCACGGCGCCGTACCTCGGGTTCCAGTTCCGCTCCAA
The DNA here is from genome assembly GCA_035456465.1 of Gaiellaceae bacterium. Classification (GTDB taxonomy): domain Bacteria; phylum Actinomycetota; class Thermoleophilia; order Gaiellales; family Gaiellaceae; genus DATHTC01. Next base: position 13,977 of record DATIDD010000084.1, read on the forward strand.
CCCGCCGCCGTCGGCGGGCGGCGCGCTGCTCGCCTACGGCCTGCGCCTGCTCGACCGCTTCGGGGTCGAGGAGCAGGGCGGGTACGAGGCGGTCACGTCGGTCGTCGAGATCATGCGCGAGCAGGCCCGGATCCAGGACGCCCGCTTCGCGCGCGAGCTGCACCGGGGCGGGCTCGCGCGTCGGCTCGTCGGCGAGGAGGCGCTCGAGGCGGGTTGGGCGCGGCTGCAGGCGGGGCTCGGCACGCGCCGCGAGGCACCGCTCCCCGGCGGGACCACGCACATCTCGGTCGTCGATGCCGAGGGGAACGCCGCCGCGCTCTCGAACTCGACCGGCTCCGGCTCGGGCGTCGTCGTGCCGGGCACGGGCCTCCAGCTCAACAACATGCTCGGCGAGTTCGAGCTCACGCGCGGGGAGCGGCCGGGCGGCCGGATGACGAGCGGGATGTCCCCGTCGGTTGCGCTCGCCGACGGCCGCGTGCGCCTCGTCCTCGGCAGCGCGGGGTCGCTGCGGCTGCGGAACGCCGTCTTCCAGGTGACCGTGAACGTGCTCGCGCACGGCCTGCCCGTGGACGAGGCGATCGCGCGCCCGCGGCTGCACCCGGAGGGGGAGGTGGTGCACGCCGAGGGCGGGCACGACCCTGCCGTGCTCGACGCGCTCCCGTACCTGCTCGTCCGCTGGCGCGAGCGGAACCTCTTCTTCGGCGGCGTCTCCGCGGTGGAGCGGCTCCCCGACGGCGCGCTCGCCGCGGCGGGCGACCCGAGGCGCGGCGGGCACGGAATCGTCGTCGAATGACCGGCTTCACCGTCCGTCCGGCCGAGCCGCGCGACGCGGAGGCGCTCGTCCGCCTCGGCTCCGAGGTCGGCTCCGAGCCCGGCGGCTGGCTGATCACGCTCGGCGGGTGGCGCAGCGCCGGCGACGAGCGCCGCTACCTGAAGGCGCTCCGCCGCTACCCCGACGCCGCCGTCTACGTGGCCGAGACGGACGACGGCGAGGTCGTCGGCCGCCTCTCGCTCGCCCGCGACCAGCACCCGGCGAGCGCCCATGTCGCCGACCTCGGCCTGATGGTCGCCATCGGCCACCGCCGTCGCGGGATCGGCCGGGCCCTGATGGAGCAGGCGGTCGCCTGGGCGACGGCGAGCGGGGTGCTGAAGCTCGAGCTGCACGTGTTCCCGCACAACGAGGCGGCGATCGCGCTCTACGAGTCGTTCGGCTTCCGCCGCGAGGGCTACCGGCAGCGTCACTACCGGCGTGACGACGGCTACCAGGACGCGATCCTGATGGCCTACGACGTCGAGGGCGGGCGCGACCGCCCGCCCCCGCGTCGGACCGTGCGCTAGGCCTCGACGAGCTCCTGCTCCGGCTCCTCGGCGGCCTCGGGCTCGGGCGCATCACGCTCCGTCGGGCGCTCCTGCGCCTCGAGCGTCAGCCGCCGGATCTCCTCCTCGAGCCGCTGCGCCTCGCGGACCTCCCAGCGCTCCTCGTACCGCGACCAGCACATTCGACCTCGCCTCCTTCGTACGGGAGGATGCCCCCGGAAGTATGCAGCAGCTGCGACGAGTCGGCGTCACCACCGTCGCGGCCGCGCTCGCAGGGTGCGGCGGTGCGGAGGCGAGCGACCGGACGACGCCCCGCCAACCTGTGCGCCGCGTACCGAAGCGGCGAGGCCGACCACTTCGTCGAGCTCGATCCCGAGGGCGAGTACATTCGCTCCGGCTGGTCGTACGCGCGGGAGGAAAGGAGCGGGCAATGCCGGAGGTCACCTCGTACGCCACCGGGCGGCCGTGCTGGGCCGACGTGACGGCCCCGGACGTCGACGCGGCGGCGTCCTTCTACTCGGAGCTGTTCGGCTGGCAGGCGGACAAGGCGCCACAGCCCGAGGCCGGCGGCTACACGATGTTCTCGAAGGACGGGAAGTACACGGCCGCGGCCTCGCCGCCGCCGCCGGGGCAGGAGAGCGTCCCGCCGCACTGGACGGTGTACCTCGCCGCCGACGACGCCGGCGCGATCGCGACGCGCGTCCGCGAGGCGGGCGGCACCGTGCTGATGGAGCCGTTCGACGTGTTCGACAGCGGCCGGATGACCGTCGCGCTGGATCCGACGGGAGCGGCCTTCGGCGTCTGGCAGGCGGGGACGCACGTCGGCTCCCAGCTCCGGGGTGAGCCCGGGACGATGAACTGGGCCGAGGTGCAGACGCGCGACCCGGCGGCGGCGCGGCGGTTCTACGAGCAGGTCTTCGGCGTCGAGACCGAGGCGATGGACATGGGCGGCGGCGGCGAGTACGTGCTGCTGAAGGTGGGCGGCGAGAGCGCCGCCGGCCTGATCGAGATCGGCGAGGACTGGGGGGACGTGCCGAGCAACTGGTCGGTCGTGTTCGAGGTCGCCGACTGCGACGCCGCGGTCGCCGGGGTGCAGGAGCTCGGCGGCGGCGTGCTCAGGGAGCCGGCGGACATTCCGGGCGTGGGCCGGTTCGCGGTCGTGGCCGATCCGTGGGGCGCCGCCTTCCAGGTGATCACGTAGGCGCGGGGCGGCGGCCCCGCCAGCGGCCGACACAGATTCGGCTCCACGATCCGCATGGGCGACGCCTGAAGGGCCGCCGGGGGCCCCGCGAGGGGGCCCCCGAGCCCTGTGCTACTCGTCGACGCCGAGGTCGACGATCGCCGTGATCAGCTCGTTCACGTCGGGAGCGACGGTGACGGCGTCGTCGCCGGCGCCGGTCTGGATCCGGAGCGTGTCGAGCGCGGCCTCGCCGCCGCCGATCCGCGTCGACGCTGCCAGCCCGCTCGCCAGCACCTGCAGGCCCGACCGTGTGACGTCGACGGTGTCGGCCCCGTCCGTGCCGCGTACGGTCACCGTATCCGCCTGCGCGTCGCCGCCGCCGGTGGCGGCGCCGAGGTCGATGGCGACGCCGGTGGCGTCGGTGCCGGTGAGGTCGTCGACGGTGATCGTGTCGGCGCCGCCGAGGGCGCGGTAGGCGATGGTCTCGACGTTGTCGAGGTCGGTGACGATGGCGGCGATGTCGCGGGTGAAGC
>DATIDD010000085.1:0-5980 GCA_035456465.1 Gaiellaceae bacterium
GGGAAGTGCGTCGTCGTCCAGGAGGCGCCGCGCACCTGCGGGTTCGCCTCCGAGGTGGCCGCGCTGCTCGCCGAGCGGGCGATCCTCGATCTCCACGGCCCGGTGCTGCGCGTCACGGGGTACGACGTGCCGTACCCGTACTGGCAGCTCGAGGACTGGTACATGCCGTCCGTCGAGCGTGTCATGGACGCCGTCCGCCGCGTGCTCGCGTTCTAGCGGCGACCCGAGAACCGCACTACCCTCCCGGCCGTGGCGTACGAGTTCAAGCTCCCTGATCTGGGAGAGGGCCTCACCGAGGCGGAGATCGCGGGCTGGCTCGTCGCCGAGGGCGACCACGTCGACGAGGATCAGCCGCTCGTCGAGGTCCAGACGGACAAGACGACCGTCGAGATCCCCTCGCCGCGGGCCGGGACGGTGCTCAAGATCCTCGTCGCCGAGGGCGACGTCGCGCCGGTCGGGGCGGTGCTGGTGGTGATCGGCGAGGAGGGCGAGCAGCTGTTGCGGGCGGTCGAGCCCGAGCAGCGCGGCGAGGCGGCGAGCGAGCCGATCGTGGCGGTCGTCCCCGCCGACCCGACCGCCGCGGTCAGGGCAACCCCGGCGGTGCGACAGCTCGCGAAGGAGCTCGGCGTGGAGCTCGTCGGATTGCGTGGCAGCGGGCCCGGCGGCCGGATCGTCGACGACGACGTACGCGCCGCGGCCGGCACGGGCGGAGGGGGCCGGCGGATTCCCGTGCGCGGAATCCGGCGTGCGATCGTCGAGCAGGTGACCCGCACCCACCGCGAGGTCCCGGGGGTCACCTTCGTCGAGGAATGCGACTTCACGGGCGTCGACCTCGCGCTCCTCGTGCCGCTCGCAATCCATGCCTCCGCTGCGGCGCTCGAGCGCTTCCCCGAGCTCAATGCGCGCCTCGAGGGAGACGACATCGTGCTTCTCGACCGCGTCGACGTCGGGGTCGCCGTGCAAACGGACGGCGGGCTGGTCGTCCCGGTCGTGCGCGGCTGTGAGCGGCGCTCGGTCGACGAGATCGCCTCCGAGGTGACGCGGCTCGCGGACGGAGCGCGGGCGGGCCGCCTGTCCGCCGAGGAGCTGCGCGACTCGACGTTCACGGTCACGAGCGCCGGCAAGCTCGGCGGCCTCTTCGTCACCCCGCTCGTCAACCATCCGGAGGTCGCGATCCTCGGCCTCCACCGGATCGCCGAGCGTCCCGTCGTGCGCGACGGCGCCGTCGTCGTCCGGCAGGTCGGCAACGTCTCGGTCAGCTTCGACCACCGTGTCGTCGACGGCGCCCGAGCGGCGGCGTTCTGCCTCGACGTGATCGCGCTGCTGCAATCCGGCGGCGAACCGCCTGCGTAGTACCGGGCGTACCGACGTCCCACGACTGCAAAGGGGAGAACGATGCGAGGGAGGCTGCTCCTCGGAGTCTTCGTGCTCGGTCTGGTCGCCATCGGCGTCGCCGCGGCCGGGCTCAACCGGAACTGGAGCGATCATGCGAACGGCTCGCAGGAGGTCCCGCCGAGGGACACCAAGGGCCAGGCACAGGCGATCTTCCACCTCTCGAAGGATGGGGACTCGCTTGCGTACAAGCTGATCGCCTCGAACATCGACAACGTCTTCATGTCGCACATCCACATGGAGGCGCCGGGCGCGAACGGCCCGATCGTGGTCTGGCTGTACCCGTCGACGGCACCCGTCCCGGGCCCCTTCGGGGCCGGGCGCACGAACGGTCTGCTCGCCGAAGGGACGATCACGGCGGCCAACCTCGTCGGCCCGCTCGCCGGGCATCCGCTCGCCGACCTCGTCACCGCGATGAGCACGGGGCACGCGTACGTGAACCTGCACACGAACGACGGCGTCGACGGAATCGACACCGGCGCCGGAGACTTTCCGGGCGGGGAGATCCGCGCGGACATCACGTCGTAGGGGAGGGGCCCCGGCGGAGTACGGGGCGGCGCGAGCCGCCCCGTACAATCCGGTGCGTGGGCGACTGGTACGAGATCGGGATCACGCTCGGGCTGGGCGTTGCGGCGGGCCTTCTGCTGGCGGGCCTGTTCGCGGCATGGCGCTACGGGCTCCTGACGTCGGTGCTCGGCGCGCTCGCCGTGGGCGCGCTCGCCGGTCTGCTCGTCAAGGGCTGGATCGGCCTCCCCGGAGCCCTGATCGGCGGGTTGATCGGCGCCGTCTCGGCGTCGCTCATCGCCCGCGGCGCACTGCGTCGCGGCGGGACGCCGGGCGGCACGGCATTCCTCGTCGGCAGCGCCTCGATCGCCGTGGCGCTCCTCGCGCTGATCCCGGTCGTGGGCTATCTCATCGCAGTGCTCGTTCCCGCGGCCGCGGCGAGACAGGCCCGGCGCGAGCCCGAGCGCCACGCGGGCCTCCGCACGCTCGCGAAGTGAACGGCCCCGCGAAGCTCGTCCTCGTCGTGATCGACGGGCTCACGCCGACGATGCTCGAGGCCTCGCTCGGCACCCCGTCGACGCCGACGCTGACGGCGCTCGCCGAGCGTGCGACGCTCGGCCGGGCAACCAGCACGTTCCCGTCGCTCACGCCGGTCTGCCTCTCGTCGATCGCGACCGGCGCGCACCCGGACGTCCACGAGATCCCGCACCTCGTCTGGTGGCACCGCGGCGAGCGCCGGCTCGTGGAGTACGGGTCGTCGTTCGGCGCCGCCCGGGCCGCGGGACTCGGCCGTGCGCTGCGCGACACGCTCGTCGGCATGAACGCCGAGCACCTCGGGGGGAATGCCCTGACGGTCTTCGAGGCACTCGCCGACGCGGGGATCCGCACCGCGTCGGTCAACTTCACCGCGTACCGCGGCCGAACGCGCCATCGGCCGACGATCCCGTTCCTCGGACCGGTCCTCGGCCCCGAGCGGTTCTTCTTCTACAACCTCTTTCAGAGCGAGCGCACCGGGGCGCCGCTCTCGTTCCGCAACCGTGCGGCGGGGACGGTCGACGCGTACGCGGCCGCCGTGGGGCGCTGGCTCGTGACGCGGGACGGCTTTGACTTCTTGCTGCTCTACCTCTCGGACTACGACTACGCGTCGCACGCGTCGGGGCCCGATGCCGCACGAGCGGTGCTCGCGCGGAGCGACGAGGCGATCGGCGACCTCGTGCGCGCCGCCGGAGGCGTGGACGAGTTCCTCGCACGGTATGCGGTCGTCGTGATGTCGGATCACGGGCAGACGGCGGTTCGCGAGGTGGCGCGGCTCGGCGACCGGTTCCGGCACGAGCCCGACACGCTCGTCGCGGCCTCGAACCGCGCTGCACACGTCTATCGCCTCGGCCCGCGGGCGTCGCGTGCCCGGGCCCTCGCGGAGCGCCTCGACGGCGACCCGTCGGTGGACGTCGCGTTGTTCCGCGAGGACGGCGTCGTCGTCGCACGTCGCGAGGGAGCCGAGCTCCGGCTCGACGGCAGCGCGCTCGACGGCGATCCCACGGTGCTCGACCACCCCGACGCCGTCGCGCGAGCGGCTGCGGCCCTCCACTGTCCGAACGCCGGCGACGTGGTCGTCTCCGCCGCCGAGACATGGGAGTTCGAGGACCTCGGCGGCCGCCACCATCGCGGCGGCGGCTCGCACGGCTCGCTCGTCGCGGGCGACTCGCTCGTGCCGATGCTGACCGCGGGCCTCGCCGCGAGCCCGCCGCGGAGCATCGTCGACGTCGCGCCGGCGATCCTCGCGCACTTCGGGGTCGACGTGCCCGCGTACGCGCTGCGGCGCGCCGCGTGAGCCACGGCGCGGAGGCCGAGCCCGACAGGCGTCGCGCCTGCATGGTCGAGCGGCAGCTGCGGCGTCGCGGGATCTCGGACGAGCGCGTGCTCGCCGCGATGGCTCGGGTGCCGCGCGAGGCCTTCGTACCGCCGGCCCTGGCGCGCGTCGCGTACGACGACGCGGCGCTGCCGATCGGCGAGGATCAGACCATCTCGCAGCCGTTCATCGTGGCGACGATGTGCGAGCTCCTCGAGCTCGACGGCAGCGAGCACGTGCTCGACGTCGGCACGGGCTCGGGCTACGCGGCGGCCGTCCTCGACGAGCTCGCGGCGAGCGTCGTCTCCATCGAGCGGATCCCCGCACTCGCGGCGCGGGCGCGACTGGCGCTCGAGCGGACCGGGCACCATCGCGTCGAGCTGCGCGTGGGCGACGGCAGCCTCGGCGTCCCGGACCGCGCGCCGTTCGACGCGATCGCGGTGGCCGCCGCAACCGACCACGTCCCGCCGGCGCTGCTCGAGCAGCTCGTGCCCGGCGGGAGGATGGTGCTGCCACGCGGAAGCCGCCGGGGCCAGCGGCTCGTGCGGATCGTGCAGACCGCCGAGGGCCCCGTCGAGACGGCCTCACTGGCGTGCCGCTTCGTCCCGCTCGTGGAGGGCTAGGGGCACCGCGAGCCGGGGCGCCCGCTACGCTCGCCCCGGCGATATGGACGACGGAACGGTGACGACGCCGCGCGACCTGCCGCGCGGCCGTGTGGACGCGGCGCTCCGCCACCGCGGCAACTGGGAGCAGCTCGTCAAGTTCTGCCTGGTCGGCGCGACCGGCTACGTCGTCAATCTCGTCGTCTACACCCTGCTCCTCGAGGGCGCCGGCCTCCATTACGTGCCCGCGGCGATCGGCTCGTTCCTCGTCGCCGTCACCAACAACTACGCGTGGAACCGCCTCTGGACCTTCCGCGGGCAGCGCGGTCACGTCGTCTTCCAGGGGCTGCGCTTCCTCGTCGTCTCGACGGTCGCGCTCGGCGCGAACCTCCTCGTCCTGCACGCCCTCGTCCAGGCCGGCCTCGGCGAGGTCGTGTCGCAGGCGCTCGCGATCATGCTCGTCACGCCGGTCAACTTCGTCGGCAACAAGCTGTGGTCGTTCCGGCACCGCCGCTGATCGGCGCCGCGTGCATGCGCTGAGACGGCCCTCCGCCCGGGCGGCCGTCGTGCTCGCCGCCGGCCTCTGCCTCGCGCTCGCGCACGCGGCGGGCGCGGCGACCCCGACGGCCGTCGGCCCGGTCTACGACCCCCAGGGCAGGCTGGTCGAGACGCCGTTCGCGCCGGCCGCCACGAACCCCCGTCTCTCGGAGGGGGCCGTCGTCCGAGCGTTCCGCGGGGTCCCGAAGGTCGCCGACTGGCTCGACCGGTATCCGCCCCGGCCGCAGACCGATGCGACGTTCGACCGCCGTACGCGAACCTGGACCGTCCATGTCTGGTCGGGCGACGCGGGAGAGATCGCGACCGGCGTCGTCTCGGACGCCGACGGAACGGTGACGGAGGCCTGGACGGGCCCGCAGGTGGCGTGGAAGATGGCGCGCGGGCGTCCCGGCGCATTCGGCGGGAAGCTGCTCACGTCGTGGCCCGTCTGGCTCGGGCTCTCGGCGCTCTTCCTGATCGGACTGGTCGACGTCCGCCGTCCGCTGACGGTGCGGACGCTCGATCTGCTCGTCCTGCTCTCGTTCGGTGTCTCGCTCGCGTTCTTCAACCGCGGCGACGTGCTCCAGAGCGCCGCGCTCGCCACCCCGCCGCTGCTCTACCTCGCCGTGCGCACGGCGTGGATCGGGTTCCGGCCAGGCTCGCGCCCGCGTCTCGGCCTGCCGCGCTGGCCGGTGTGGGCGCTGGCGGCGGCGACGCTCTTCCTCGTCGGCTTCCGGGTCGGCCTCAACGTCGACAACGAGCGGACCGTGATCGACGTCGGCTACGCGGGCGTGATCGGCGCGGATCGCATCCTCGACGGGCGCGCCCCGTACGGCGCGATGCCGGTCGAGGACGACCGCCGCCCCTGCGGCCCGGCCGGGTCGGACGGCGAGATTCGCGAGCGGATCCAGTCGAACGGCCGCTGCGAGTCCGCCAACCCGCGCGGCGACACGTACGGGCCCGTCGCCTATCTCGCGTACGTCCCCGCCGTGCTCGCCTTCGGCTGGAGCGGCACGTGGGACGATCTTCCGGCGGCGCACGCCACGGCGATCGCCTTCGACCTCCTCGCGCTGGCCGGGCTCGCGCTCGTGGGGCG
>DATIDD010000086.1:0-21178 GCA_035456465.1 Gaiellaceae bacterium
CGCCGAACGCCGCCAGCGCCCGGCCCTCGGCCACGTGCACGACGACCACGTCGAGCTTCGAGTGGCAGGCGAGCTCGATCGTTCGGGCGAGCGTCTCGGAGGCGAGCCTGGTGCCGTCGAGGGGGACCAGGACACGCTCGAGCGGGCCCGTGCGAGGCTCGAGCGGCGGCACCACGATCACCGGCTTCGGCACGGCGACGATCAGCGAGAGCGCGACGTGGCCCGCGGGGCGCCGCCCGTGTGCGGTCCCGCGCGCCCCGACGACGATCGCCGCCACCTCGGGCTCGGCCGCGGCGTCCACGAGCCGCGCGACCCCGCCGTCGGGCAGGACGACGAGCGGGACCGAGAGCGCCTCGGCGGCGCGCTCGACCGAGTCGGTTCCGTCCTCCCGGATGTGGATCGCCTCCACCTCGACGCCGTAGAGGTCGGCGACCCGCCGCGCGACCGCGAGCACGGGTGTCGCCGCGGCGGTGTTGTCGACCGCCGCCAGTACCTTCGTCGTCCGATCGTCCGTCATCTCGGCCTCCATCCATGCCGCGTTCGCTCGAACTGCGCCCGCCTGCCGCACTCGACCACGTCGCTGCCCGGGAACCGGACCGCGAGCGGCGCCCCCGCCTCGACGACCGCCGTGCCCGGCTCCAGCGTGAGCCTCGCGCGCACGCCGCGGAAGCACACGCCCAGCTCGAGCCTCCCCCATGCCGGCGGCACGCGCGGGTCCAGGCCGAGCGCCTGCGCACCCGGGCGCAGCCCCCCGAAGCCGAGCGCGAGCGCCTGCCAGACACTCCCCATCGCGGCCAGATGGAGCCCGCCCGCCGTCGTCTCGGTGACGTCGTCGAGGTCGAGCCGCGCGGTCAGCCGCAGCAGCTCGTCGGCGCGGTCGAGCGCGCCGGCGCGCGCGAGCAGCGAGGCGTGGATCCCCGGCGAGAGCGAGCTGCCGTGGGCCGTGCGGGGCTCGTAGTAGGCGAGGTTCGCCGCCAGGCTGCCGGGCTCGACCTCGTCGGGGACGAGGTGGTGCAGCATCAGCACGTCCGGCTGCTTCACGACCTGCGCGCCCGCGACGCGGTCGCGGCCGAGCAGCACGTCGGCGGCGACCGGCCGGCCCGCGAGCTCCGCCACCACGAGCGGCTCGAGCGCGAAGAAGCCCGCGAACTGCTCGTACAGGCCGCGCGCAGGGTCGTAGCCGTCGACGAGCGCGTCCGCGAGCGCGCGCCAGGCGCGGATCTCGTCGCCCCCGGCCCCGGCGCGGGCGCGCGAGGCCTCGTCGGCCGCGCGGCGCAGGTTCCACCGCGCCATCACGTTCGTGTACGCGTTGTCGTCGACGAGGACGTGGTACTCGTCGGGGCCGATCACGCCGTCGATGTGGGCGCTGCCGTCGGCGGCGACGCGGATGCGCGAGGCCCAGTAGCGCGCCGTCTCAACGAGGAGCTCGAGGCCCTCGTGCCGTCGGAACTCGTCGTCGCCGGTCCAGTCGACGTAGGCGGCCGCGCCCCAGGCGACGTCGGCGGTGATGTGCTCCTCTGCGTCGCCGTTCAGCACCGGCACCTCCTCGCCGGAAGGCCCCTGCACCACCCGCGGCGTGGCCTCGCGCCCGTCCGCCGCCGACTCCCACGGGAACCTCGCGCCGCGGTAGCCGCGCTCACGTGCCTCCGCGCGCGCCGCGTCGAGGCGTCGCACCCGGTACTCGAGCGCCGCGCGCGCCGAGGCGGGATGCGTGGCGGCGAGGAACGGGAGGACGAACACGTCGGTGTCCCAGAACACGTGTCCGCGGTAGGCCGAGCCGGTGAGGTCGCGGGCGCCGACGGCCGCCTCGCCGGAGTCGGCGGCGGCCGGGATCAGGTGGGAGAGCGAGAACCGGACGGCCCGCGTCAGCTCCTCGTCGCCCGCGATTCGCGCGTCGGCGGTCTCCCAGCGGCCCGCCCATGCGGCGCGGTGCTCCGCGTGCAGCCGCTCCCACCCGGCCGCGGCGCCCTCGTCTGCCGCCCGCGCGGCGGCGTCCGGCCCGTCGAGCCCGTAGGCGGCGGTTCGGTCGAGCCGCGCGACCCCGGCGGCGTCCCGGCGGCGCTCCTCGCGGGCGGCGGCCGAGACGCCGTCCGCCGACCAGGAGCGGCCGACGGGCTCGCCGTCCGCCCACGCGAGCGGCGCAGGGGCGTGCAGCAGCTCGGCCGGGCCCTCGGCGCGGAAGGCGCACACGCCGGGGCGCGCCAGCGAGGCGAAGGCCAGGGTGCGCACGGCCTTGCCGTCGACGACGAGCTCCTGGGCGAGGCGCCCGGTTCGGAGGTCGAGCCGTCGGTGCAATCGGTCGTCGGGCCCGAGCACGATCGGCAGCCGCTCCCAGAGGGGCACCGCGGCCAGCTCGGCGTCGGAGCCGGCGCCCGTGTAGGCGCCGGAGACGTAGGTGCCGGGACGCGCGGCGAGGGCGGTGGCCGCCGGGGCCCCGCGCGTGCCCACCCGGCCGTCGGACAGCGCGAGCTGCGACTCGTGGACGCGCTCCAGCTGCGGGTCGAAGCCGTCGAGGTCGATCGTCCAGCCGTCGTCCGGGAGCGGCGGCAGCTCACCGTCCTCGCGCCGAGCGAGCTGGTCGTGGAGCAGCGCGGCGAAGGCGTCCGGGCCGCCGCCGAGCTCGACGACGCCCTCGGGGACGCCCGTCGGCTCCCGGCCGACCGAGACGGCGACCGCGCCCCGGCCCTCGGGCACGAGAAGCAGCGAGTCGCTCCCGGGCAAGCCGCCGAGCTCACCGAACTCGTCGCCCGCGATCAGCACGTCGGCGGGCGCGACCCCGCGCCGCCAGAGGTCGGTGAACGCCCAGCGCGCCGCGTCGGACTTGTCGGTGAGGCCGAGCTCGACGTGCTTCACGTCGCTCGTCACGCGGGCGTCGCGCAGCCCGGCCTCGGCTGCGGCCGCTTCCGCGATCGCCGCGGCCTGGCCGAGGCCGTCGATCCCGGCCGCCGCCAGGCGAGCCTCGACGGCCTCCAGGAGCTCGCCGATCGCGGCCTTCGGCGGGTCGGCCCACTGCGGCAGCGGGATCAGGTCGAGCTTGCGGCGGTTCAGCCGGTCGGCGACGACGGCGGTCTCCAGCCCGCGCTCGGCGAGCCGTGCCGCCGCGAGCCCGGCGGCGTGGGACAGCGCGGCGTCCTCCTCGGCAGAGGCCGTCCGGCGCTCGAGCGCGTGCGGCCCGTCCGGGAGCACCTCGAACACCTCGGATCCCCGGTTGAGGCAGAGCCGCAGCCGCCCCGGCCCCGTCGGCCGCGCCCGGAGCTGCCCGTCGACGTTGGCGAGGTTCGTGCCGGTGACGACGACGAGGTCGAGCCCGGCGGCGGAGAGGCGCTCGAGCAGCCGCCGCAACGCACCGGCCGGGGCGCGGCGGTCGGCGACCGCCGTCCCGTCCCAGTCGAAGACCACGGCCTCGAACCGCCGCTGCAGTGCCGGAGGGAGCCCGGCGCGGGCCCGCACCGCCGTGGTCGTCACGCCGCAAGCGTCCCCCCGGGGGCCGCGGGGCGCATCGGTGCGCCGTGCGGGCGCCCTTCGGCAAACCCGCAACGGGCGGTGGACGGATGCCGATGCCCCGCCGCCTCCGCCGGGGCACGCTTCGCCCATGACGGCCACGATCACCGGCCCGGCGACGCGCCGCTTCACGGAGGACTGGTGCCTGCGCCACTGCGAGGGCTATCGCGTCGAGGTCGACGGCGTGCTCCTCGGCTACGTGGAGGAGGTGGTCGTCGGGCCCGACGAGGTGCTCGCGAGGTCGGGCCCCGTGCTCGAGCTCGTCGTCGGCCCGCCGGCGAGCCGCTCGGTCCCGTCCGCCGACGTCCTCCACGTCGACGGCACGCGCCAGCTGGTGGTCGTGGCGCCCCCCGCCTGAGCGGGCGACTCAGCGCTTCGGCGCGGGAACGATCACGACCGCGCCGCGTGCGTGGTGCGCGCACTGGTCGCTGACCGAGCCGAGCAGCAGCCCGCCGAACCCGCCGTGGCCCCGGGAGCCGACGACGAGCAGGTGGTCCTCGCCCGCGAGGTCGAGGAGCTCGCCGGCCGGGCTCCCGCGCACCGCGCGGGCCTCGACGAGGTCCACGGCGTCGCCGGCGACCTCCGCCACCACGCTCCGGACGAGCTCGTCCGCCGCGCGCTCGAACGTCTGCTCGTCCACCGGGACGGCCACGGCCCACGGCGCCGGGGCGAACGCGGCCGGCGGGCTCCAGGCGTGGACCGCGAGCACGCGGTCGCCGCGGAGCCTCGCCTCCTCGAGCGCCCAGCGCAATGCGCTCTTCGAGCCCTCCGAGCCGTCGATGCCGACGACGATCATCGCGCGATTCTCGCAGCGCCGGCGGGCGGACGCGAGATCGCCTGTTCGGGGGATGCGGACGCCGCGCCGGGGTGGAGAATCCGACCCGGTGAGGGGACGCCCAGAGGGTCACGAGAGGAACGCCGTGCTTCGACCTTGGCCGCTGCTGCCGCCGCTCGACACGACCACCGCCGACCGCCGCTAGCCCGGCGACAGGTGCGGGAGGCTCCACCTCCCTCAGTACTTGAGGCCCTCGCCCTTGGCGAGCACCTCGACCGTCCGCGCCAGCAACGCGAGGTCGCCGGCGACGACGCGCAACGCGCCCGAGTGCCGGCATCGCGCCAGGTAGGCGAGGTCGAGCTCGGCCGCGCTCACCGGATCGGGCGCACCCTTCTGGACCTGCGCCGGACCCGTGAGCCCGGCGACGGCCCAGCGACGGTAGTCGAGCCCCGCAGCCGCCTGCTCGTCGACCATCACCACCGGCCACGCCCGCGGGCCGACGAGGCTCATGTCGCCACGGAGGACGTTCACGAGCTGCGGCACCTCGTCCAGGTACCAGCGCTTGAGCACGCGCCGGCCGGCCCACGTCAGGTTCGCCTCGTCGGCCTCGAGGAGCCGCGCGTAGCCGCCGCTCCGCCGCAGCTCGGCGAGGGCGTCCCGGCGCAGCGTCCGGAACTTGAGCAGCTCGAACTCCCGCCCGCGCGAGATCCGCCGTTCGCGATAGAGCAGCGGCCCCCGATCGGCCGGGACGAGCAGCGCGTCGAGGATCATCGCCGCGACCGCGACGGCGACGACGGGCGCGAACACGGTCAGCAGCAGCAGCGACACGGCCTTGTCGAGCAGCCGCTTCGCCGCCGGATACGGGACGGGCGCCAGGGGATCCGCCACGGCCGCGATTCTCTCCGGTCCTACACGGACTGGTAGTCAGGTCTGCCAGGACGCCTAGGTCGGAGCGTGGCGCCCACCAGCGACGATGAACCCATGCGGATCCACGTCTCGGACCGGGCGGCAGTGGGGGATCTGCTCGAGTTCCTCCGCCGGCGCCCTGACTGCGTCGCCTCCCAGGTCGCCCCCGACGAGGTCGAGGCGAACCTGCTCGGCTCGCACCGGCTCGAGTTCGCGCGCCTCGAGCTCGACCTGCGCCTCCAGCTGTGGCGCGCGCACCGTCCGGACGTGGTCGTGACGCTGACGGACGGGCCGACGGACGCCTCGTCCGCGCTGGCCTCCTGACCGTGCCGTTTGCTCCGGGCGCCCGCGCGGTACAACGGCACCGAGGAACTGCGGCGGCGGAGGGGTCGATGGTCGGGAACGTCAGGACGCGGGCGGTCGTGCTCGACGACCATCCGGGCTCGTTGCGGGCGATCGCCCAGGCGACGCGCGGCAGCGGAATCGCGATCGTCGCGGTCACGAGCGATCCGGCGATCGCGCTCGAGGCCGTCCCCCGCGCGGACGTCGCGATCCTCAGCGTCGACGGTCGCGAGGGCCTCGACGTGCTGCGCGACGCGCTCGCCGTCAATCCGGAGCTGGTCGCCCTGGCGCTCGGCCACGCGCACACGCCCGAGGCGGCCGAGCGCGCGTACGCGGCAGGCGCGGCCGCGCTCGTCGCACGGTCGGCCCCGCCGCACGTCTTCGCGTCGGCGCTGCGGCGCGTGCTCGAGCGGGAGCTGCCGCCGGAGCCCGGGCCGCCCGAGACGGCGTCGACCGCGCTGACCCAGCGCGAGCTCGTCGTCCTGCGTCTCGTCGCCGACGGGCGAAGCAACGGCGACGTGGCGCGCACGCTCTGGGTCACCGAGCAGACGGTGAAGTTCCACCTCACGCGGATCTACCGGAAGCTGGGCGTGACCAACCGCACCGCCGCGGCGCGGTGGGCGCACCGCCTCGCAGCCGAGGAGCCGGAGCCCCCGCGCCGCTAGACGGCGGCGGCCTGCGCGAGCAGCGTCTCGAGCACGCTGTCCGCTTCGGGCGAGCGCCGCATCTCCGCCGCGAGCCGTTCGGCGGCCAGGCGGTACGACTCGTCCCCGAGCACCGCGCCGACCGCCGTGCGGATCGCCGCCGGAGCCGACTCGCCCGCGGGAGCGACCGCCAGGCCGGCGCCGACGGCCGCGACGCGCTCGGCGTTGTAGGGCTGGTCGGCGAACAGCGGCACGACCACCTGCGGGAGCCCGGCCGCGAGCGTGCCGATCACGGTTCCCGAGCCGCCGTGGCACACGACGGCGTCGGCGGCCGCGACCACGTCGGCGTGCGGCACCCAGCGCTCGACGTGCACGTTCGCCGGTAGCGGCCCGAGGGCGTCGGGATCGCCGGCCCGGCCGACGGTCAGCAGCACGCGGGCCGGCACGTCGGCCATCGCCTCGATCACCACAGGGTACGCGGCCGCGGCGGCCGGGATCGAGGCGGTGACGCTGCCGAGCGTGACGTACACGAGCGGGCCGTCGCGGCCCGGCCACCAGTCGGGCAGCGGGCGGGCGCCGCTCTCCGCCTCCCCGCCGCGGAAGCGGGGCGCGTGCGGGGGCGAGGGCTCGTCCGGGTACTCGAGCGAGGCCGGGAACGAGCTGAGGAACGGCGTGCGCCGGATCCGGTCGCCCTCGGGATCGGCCGGCAGCCCCAGGGAGCGCCGGATCTCGTCGAGCGGCCCGGCCGCGAGCCGGAGGGCGCCTTCCTCCACCGCGCCGAGACCGATCGCGACGCGTGCGTGGGGCACGCCGTGGAGCTCGGCGGCGACGGCCGAGCCGTACTCGTTCGGATCGCGGAGCACGAGGTCCGGGCCCCACTCCTCGATCGCGGCGCGGAGGCGCGGGAGGATCGCGAGGACGTTGAGGCGCGCGAAGATCTCGCGGACGACGAGCTCGTTCGCCGCCTCGGGCGCGATCGTGGGCACGCGATCCCAGATCGGGCGGATGTCCTCCTCGCGCGGGCGCCCGCATTCCCGGAACGGGTAGCCGCGCTCCTCGACCGCGGGCGCGAGCAGCGACGTGCCGGCGACGAGCACCTCGTGCCCGCCCCGCAGGCAGGCCTCGGCGAGCGGCACGAGCGGGTTGAAGTGGCCGGAGCCGTGCGTGGATGCGAAGAGGACGCGCACGCGACGGCGATCCTCGCACGATCGCCCCGCCGCCGGGGGCCGGGGCCCGCGACGGTCGCCGTTCGGTCTGCCGCACCCCGCGACACCGGCACACCGAACGCCCCGCCCCCGGCGCTTCGCGTTCCCTGTCGGGGACAGAGCCGACGACGGCCGATGAATCGCCCGGCCGTCGGCGGTCGTAGCTCGCGACCGACCGCAACCGAACTCGACAGAGAGGAGCATGAGCATGGAGCTCGTCTCGCGCTCGCACCCGACGATCTCGATCTCCGACCTTCGCGACCTCGTCCAGGGGCGCGTGATCGGGCCCTCCGACGACGACTACGACTCGGCCCGCACGGTGTTCCTGGGCGACGTCGACCGCCGGCCGGCCGCGATCGTGCGCGCCGCCGACGCGACCGACGTCTCGCGGGTCGTCTCGCTCGCACGCGAGACCGGCGTCGAGCTCGCAGTCCGCGGCGGCGCGCACAGCAGCGCCGGTCACGGCGTCACGGAGGGCGGAATCGTGCTCGACCTCGGCGACATGCGGAGGCTCGAGCTCGACGTCGAGGGACGCACCGCCTGGGCCGAGGCGGGGCTGACCGCCGGCGAGTACACGCGCGCGGCTGCGCAGCACGGCCTCGCGACGGGGTTCGGCGACACCGGCTCCGTCGGCATCGCCGGGATCACGCTGGGCGGCGGCGTCGGGTACCTCGTCCGCAAGCACGGCCTCACGATCGACGCCCTGCTCGCGGCCGAGGTGGTGACCGCCGACGGCCGGCTGCTCCGCACGGACGCGGACACGCACCCCGACCTGTTCTGGGCGATCCGCGGCGGCGGCGGCAACTTCGGCGTCGCGACCCGGTTCAAGTTCCGGCTGTACGAGGTCGGGACGGTCACGGGCGGCATGCTCGTGCTGCCGGCGACGCCCGAGGTGGTGCGCTCGTTCATCGCCGCCGCGGAGGCTGCGCCGGACGAGCTGTCGACGATCGCGAACGTGATGCCGGCGCCCCCCATGCCGTTCGTGCCCGAGGAGCACCACGGCACGCTGGTCGTCCTCGCGATGCTCGTCCATGCGGGCGGCGTGGAGGACGGGGAGCGCGCGCTGGCGCCGTTCCGCGCGCTCGCCGAGCCGATCGCCGATCTCGTCCGTCCGATGCCCTATCCGGAGATCTACCCGCCCGACGACCCCGACTACCGGCCGACCGCGGTCGCCCACACGATGTTCGTCGACCGGATCGACGCCGATGCGGCGCAGGTGATCGACGACCACCTCCGGGCCTCCGACGCGCCGATGCGCGTGGCGCAGCTTCGCGTGCTCGGCGGGGCGATGGCGCTGGTGCCCGACGACGCCACGGCGTTCGCGCACCGCCGGAGCCGGATCATGGTCAACATCGCGTCGTTCTACGCCGGGCCGGAAGACCGGGCCAGGCGGGCCGCGTGGGTGGCGGCGTTCGCCGCGGCGCTGCAGCAGGGCGACACCGGCGCGTACGTCAACTTCCTCGGCGACGAGGGCCAGGCACGGGTGCGCGCGGCCTACCCGGGGGCGACGTGGGACCGGCTCAGGGCGATCAAGGCGCAGTACGACCCGGACAACGTCTTCCGGCTCAACCAGAACATCCCGCCCGCGGGCGCGTGAGGAGCGCCCGCGGGCGGCGCGCGCGGCTGCTCAGGCGACGTCGCGCCGCCTGAGCAGCCACCCGGACAGGACGACGAAGGCGGCGACGTACGAGGCGAGCACGAGCAGCGCCTGCCCACCGCTCACGAACGGTCCCGAGAACGACCCCGGCCCGTTGTCCGCGACCGCGTCGGCCGGGACGCCCAGCCCGACGGCGAGCGAGTAGGCGTTCGCGCGGACGAACAGCTCGACGAGGCGGTCGAGCAGGCTCACCTGGCTCGCGAGCGCGCTGAGCAGGCCCTCGATCACGAGGGCGTAGAGGACGCCGATCCCGACCGCGAGCGCGGTCGCCCGGGAGAGGACGGCGAGGAGGACGCCGAGCGCCGCCCAGACGCCGAGGATGAGCCAGCCGGCGGCGAGCCCCCGCACGACGAGCCACGCCGACGGCCAGTCCACGTCCGCTCCCTCGCGGAGCGCGATGGCCGCGCTCGCGAGAGCGCCCGCGGCGAACACGACGAGCACGAACGGGACGAGCGCGACCGCGAGCGCGAGCACCTTGGCACCGAACACCCGCAGCCGCCCCGGCCGCTGCGTGAACAGGGTCTTGAGCGTGCCCAGGCCGTACTCGCCGCCGAAGGCGAGGACGCCGAGCACGAGCGCGATGACGCCGCCGAAGAACGGAAAGCCGCCGAGGAGGCTGCCGACGAGGCTCTGGGGCAGCAGGTCGGCGAGCGGCTGTCGCGGCGAGTCGTTCAGGTACGTCGCGTACGGCACCGCGTACGCGAAGACGAGCGCCAGCAGCACCCAGATCGCGAGCAGGATCCAGGTGCTCGTCCGCTTGCGCACCACCATGAGCTCTGCCCTCAGGCTGCCGGTCATGCCTCCTCCTCCTCCTCCTCGTCGCCCTGCGTGAGCTCGAAGAAGACCGTCTCCAGCGAGGCCCGCTGGGGGCGCAGCTCGCCGACGGCGATCCCCGCTTCGACGAGGACGCGGTTGATCGTCGGTGCCGCGGCCGGGTCGGCCGCGACCGTGAGCCCGCCCTCGCTGCGGGCGACCTGCTCGACGCCGCGAAGGCCCCCGAGCACGCGCTCCGCGTCGGCGACCGGCTCGGCCCGGATCCACAGGCTCGTTCGGCCGCGCAGCTCGTCCACCGTCCCCTCCCCGACGAGCGCGCCCCGGCTGATCACGCCGACGCGGTCGCACACCTGCTCGACCTCCGTCATCAGGTGGCTGGAGAGCAGCACGGTCCGCCGGCCGCGGCCGAGACCGCGGATGAAGCGGCGCATCTCGGCCATCCCGGCGGGGTCCATCCCGTTCGTCGGCTCGTCCAGGATCAGGAGCTCCGGATCCTTGAGCAGCGCCGCGGCGATGCCGAGCCGCTGCTTCATCCCGAGCGAGTACGTGCCGAACCGGTCGTCGGCGCGGGCGGCGAGGTCGACCTGCTCCAGGACCGGCTCGATGCGCGCCTCCGGCGCGCGCGCGTACCGCGCCAGCACCCGCAGGTTGTCCCGGCCGGACAGGAAGGGGTAGAAGGTCGGCGACTCGATCAGCGCGCCGACGCGGGCGAGGCCGTCCGGCGACCCGGGCGGGGCGCCGAGCACGAGCGCGCTGCCGGAGGTCGGGCGCACGAGCCCGAGCAGCATCCGCAGCGTCGTCGTCTTGCCGGCGCCGTTCGGGCCGAGGAAGCCGTAGACCTCGCCGCGGCACACGCGCATCGCGAGCCGGTCGACGGCGACGATGCGCTCGCCGTAGCGCTTGCTCAGTGCCTGCGTCTCGATCACGTACCTGCCGTCCATCGGACTACCTCCCCGGGGCATGGCGCTGCAGCTCGTCGAGCCGCTCTCGGTACTCCTCACCGCCGATGTCGCCGCGGGCGAAGCGCTCCGCGAGGACCTCACGCGCCCGGTCGAGCGGGTCGGCGCGGCGGCCGCGCCGCCTCGTCAGGAACCAGACGGCGGTGCCGATGAGGACTGCCCAGACGAGCAGCCAGAGCGGCCACCACGGATGCCCCCAGTCGTCGGTCTCCTCGGCCACCAGTGACAGTGCGGCGATGGCGTTCACGATCGTGCTCCTTCGGTCTCGGGTTCAGGTCGCGTGCAGCCACCGTAGGGGCCCGCACGTGCCTCCGAAACGCCCCCGGGGCTGAACCTCGCGTCCCCCCGCGGGCGGACTCGGCATCCCCCTCGGGGGAGACTCTCCGCTCCCGACCGCTCGCTACGCTCGCGGGTGCGATGGCTTCCCGACCCGTGTCGCAGCAGCTCCGGATGCGCGGCGTCCGGTCGCTCTGGGCCGAGCGTCGCGCGGTCGCGCTCGACGGCGCGATCGCCGCGGTCGTGTTCGCCTTGTCGCTCGCCATGCTCGCCGGACGCGCTGACGCCGGAGGGGACACGCGGGGCCTCGACGCGCTCGGGGTGTCGCTCGTCGCGGTCGCCTCCCTGCCTCTCGTCGCCCGCCGCCGCGAGCCGCTGGCGGTGTTCGCGGTGACCGCGGCCGCGAGCGCCGCGATGAACGCCCTCGGCTACCCGCAGGGCCCGCCCCTCGGCCCGACCGTCGCCCTCTACTTCCTCGCCCTGAGCCCCGAGCGGACACGTGCGCCGCGGTGGCTCATCGGCGTCGTCGTGACCGGCATGTTCCTGGTCCACGCCGCCGCCGCAGGGGTCGGAGAGGACACGTTCCCGACGGTGCCGCTCCTCTTCGGCACCGTCGTCTGGGGCGGCGCGTTGGTGCTCGGCGACCGCGTCCGCCTGCGGCGTCACCGGATCGTCCAGCTCGAGGAGCGAGCCCGGCGGGCGGAGCGGGAAGCCGAGCGGGAGCGCCGCCTGGCCGCGGCCGAGGAGCGCACCCGCATCGCGCGCGACCTCCACGACTCCGCCGGACACGCGATCAACGTCATCCTCGTCCAGGCGGGCGCGGCACGGCTGCTCAGCAAGCAGGATCCGGAGCGCTCGCAGGCGGCGCTCGAGACGATCGAGGAGGTCGCCCGCGAGACGATCGGCGAGATCGACCAGCTCGTCCGGGCGCTGCGCGACGACGAGCTCCCCGACGACGGCCGCGCAGCGGTCGAGCCGCCGCTCGGGCTCGCGGCGGTCGAGGCCCTCGCGGAGCGCCACCGCGCCGCAGGCCTCGCCGTGGAGGTCCGCGTGCGCGGGTGGCGGCGGCCGCTTTCGCCCGGGCTCGACCAGGCCGCCTATCGCATCCTGCAGGAGGCCCTCACCAACGCCGCGCGCCACGGGGACGGCGGCGCCGACGTCGACATCGCCTACGGGCCGCGCTCGCTCGAGCTCACCGTGACGAACCCGCCGGCTGCGCCGCCGACGGAGGGCGGCCACGGGATCGTCGGGATGCGCGAGCGGGCGGAGCTCCTCGGAGGCAGCCTCGAGGCGGAGGCAGGCGACGGCGTCTTCCGCGTGCGGGCGCGGCTGCCGGACGCCGGGGACGGCGCATGAGCGCAGCGGCCGTGCGCGTGCTCCTGGCCGACGACGACGACCTGATGCGCGCCGGCCTCAGGGCCGTGCTCTCGACCGACGACTCGATCGAGGTCGTCGGCGAGGCAGCGGACGGCCGTGCCGCGGTCACCGAGGCGGGCCTCCGGACGCCGGACGTCGTGCTCATGGACGTGCGCATGCCCGACCTCGACGGGATCTCGGCGACGCGCGAGCTCCTCAGGATCGCGCCGCAGGTCAAGGTCGCCATCCTGACCACGTTCGAGCAGGACGACTACATCTTCGGCGCCCTCAGCGCCGGCGCGTCGGGGTTCCTGCTCAAGCGCACGAAGCCGGAGGAGCTCATCGCCGCCATCCACACGATCGCGGAGGGCGACTCGCTGCTGTCCCCGTCCGTCACACGCAGAGTGATCGAGCGGATGGCGGGACAGCCCGTCGCCGACGACTCGGCCGGCAAGCGCCTCGCCGAGCTCACGGCGCGCGAGCGCGAGGTCCTCGAGCTCATCGCGCGCGGCCTCTCCAACGGCGAGATAGCGGCCGCCTTCGTGATCGAGGAGTCGACGGTCAAGACCCACGTCCGCCGGATCCTCATGAAGCTCGGGCTCCGCGACCGCGTCCAGGCGGTGATCTTCGCGTACGAGAGCGGGCTCGCGCAGCCCGGCGCGAGCCCCCGGCGGCGCGCTGATCCACCCGGTTCCCCCGGCGGCTCGTAGAGTGGCCGCCGTGCGCGCGTTCACGTACGCCGAGCGGCCGGATCTCGCCGCGCGCACGGGCGAGATCGAGGACACGTTCGCGCGTTTCCTGGGCCACGGCGAGGTCGCCCTGCGGCACTGGCACCGCCTGCGCCAGGAGCTGCCGGAGTTGCAGCTCGTGCTGTGGGACGAGGAGCGCGACGCGGTCGTCGGCCACGGGCGGACGATGCCGGCACGCGCCGCGGAGGGGCTGCCGGGCGGGATCGACGACATGCTCGAGACGTGGTTCGGCGGCGGCGAGCGGCCGGAGCCGGACGTCCTGTCGGCGCTCGTCGCGGTCGTCGACCGGGGACGCCAAGGAGAGGGACTGTCGTCGCTCCTGATCGGCGCGATGACGGACCTCGCGCGGCAGCGGGGGTTCCCGGCGCTCGTCGCGCCCGTCCGTCCGACGTGGAAGGACCGGTACCCGCTGATCCCGATGGAGCGCTACGTGTCGTGGCAGCGCGACGACGGCCTCCCGTTCGACCCGTGGCTCCGCCTGCACGCACGGCTCGGCGCGGAGCCGCTCGAGGTGTGTCCCGAGTCGATGCGCGTCGAGGGGAGCAGCGACGAGTGGGAGGAGTGGACCGGCATCGCGTTTCCCGACGACGGCGACTACGTCGTCCCCGGCGCGCTGGTGCCGGTCCGCTTCGAGGGCGGGCGGGGCGTGTACGTCGAGCCGAACGTCTGGATGCGCCATCAGGTTGCGTAGGGCAGGCGCCGAACACCGGGCCGCAATCGGCGGGCGCTCGCTCCTGATCGGCTTGGCGATCGGGGTCGCGCTCGCCGACTCGTCCGTCGTCACGCTCGCGCTCCCCGACGTCCTCGAACGCTTCGACGTCGAGGTGACGACGGTCGCGTGGGTGCTGACCTCGTATAACCTCGTGCTCGCCCTCGCGGCGGTGCCGGCGGCCTACCTCGCCCGGCGGAGCCCCGCCGGCGTGTTCGTCGCGGGCGCGCTCGTGTTCGCGGCGGCATCGCTCGTCTGCGGCCTCGCCGGCACGTTCGGCGTCCTCGTCGCGGGCCGCTGCGTGCAGGCGCTCGGCGGGGCGCTCGTGATCGGCGCCGCGCTCGACCTGCTCACGGAGAGCGAGGGCGGCGACGCCCGCGGCGCGCGCGTGTGGGCGACTGCCGGGATCGTCGGCGCAGCGCTCGGCCCCGCGGCCGGCGGCATCCTCACCGAGTCGCTCGGCTGGGAGTGGATCTTCCTGCTCCAGGCGCCGCTCGTGCTCCTGCCGATCGCCGCGGTGCGCGGGTTCGCGTGGAGCCCGCTGCCCGCGCCGGCGGGAAGGCCGCACGTCGGCGCGAACCTCGCGCTGCTGCTCGTCTCGGGTGGGCTCGTCGGCGCGCTGTTCCTGCTCGTGCTCCTGCTCGTCGACGGCTGGCGAATCTCGCCTGCGGCCGCAGGGATCGTCGTCACCGTGATGCCCCTGGCGGCGATCGCGGCCGGCCGGCTCGCCGGCCGGGTCGACGGGGTCCTCGTCCGCGCGGCGGCGGGCGTCGTCCTGATCTCGGGCGGCCTCTGCGCGCTCGCCCTCCTGCCCCGCGCCGGCTGGGCGTGGACGATCGCGCCGCAACTCCTCGTGGGCGCGGGCATCGGGCTCACCCTGGTGGCGCTGACCGAGCGCGCGCTGGCGGGCCGGTCGGCGCAGGTCGTCCACGGGGGCTGGACGATTGCGTCGCGCCACGCAGGCGTCGTGGTGGGCCTGCTGCTCGTCTCCCCGATCTTCGCATCCGCCCTCGAGCGGAACGAGGAGGCGGCGCTGCGGTCCGGCACCGCGGCGGTGCTCGACAGCCGGATCCCGCCGCTCGACAAGCTCGGCGTGGCCCAGGACGTGCTCGTCCAGGTCGACCGGGCACAGGGCGAGGTGCCGGACGTGTCCGCGGCGTTCGACGACCGGCCCGACACGGACGAGTACCGGGCGCTGCTCGCGGCGCTCGAGGACGAGCTCGACCGCGCGGTCACCGACGCCTTCTCGGGCCCGTTCCTCCTCACGGCGGCGCTCGCGCTGGCGGCGCTCGTGCCGCTCTGGCTCGGCCGCCGGGAGGGCGGGCTGTGAGGCGCGCCGCGCCGGTGCTCGCCGCGCTGGCGGCGGTCGCGGCCGTCGTCTTCCCGTACCTCGCGCTGGGCGGCGCCTCCTACGAGCCGACGCCGGTCGCCGACCCGTGCCGGACGCGCGAGTGGCGCAACCCGGGCGACGTGCAACGGGTGCTCGAGCAGGTCGTGCTCTCCGCGCTGGACGGGGCCGCGTGCCGGCTCGGCGCGTCGCGCGAGGAGCTCCTGCTCGCGCTCGAGGACGAGGCCTCGCTCGACGCGTTCGCGGCCGAGCACGGCGTCTCCGCCGCCGACGCGGAGCGCGCGGTGCGCGACGGCCTCGTCCGCGCGGTCGACGACGCCGAGGAGGCGGGTGCCCTCTCCGGCACGGTCGCGGCGCTCGTCCGCAGCGCGGTCGGGCGGATCCCGCCCCGGCTCGTGCTCGACCTGCTGGAGCAGCTCCGCGCGCTCGCGGGCGTGCTCTGAGGACGACCGTGAGGGCCGTGCCCGGTGGTGGAGCGTCTCGTGCAGTCACCCCGGCCGGCCCATCGATCGGGCCGGCCGGGCTCACCTCGACGCGTCGGTCACGGGTAGTCGACGATGTAGACGGGCGCGCCGATGTTGGTGGTGTCGGCCGGGCCGCCGACGCCGTTGACCACGTGGTCGATCGTGCCGGCGCTGAGGTTGACCGTCATCACGTGATGCAGCCGGACACCCGGGGTCTCGGGGACCTCGAAGCCGTTCTCGGTGTGGATGGACGGGTTGTTCCGGTTGAAGACGTAGACGCCGCCGCCGACGAGCCTGTGCGTCGTCACCTGGTCTCCGACCTTGTAGCCGGCCCAGCCCTCGACCCCGTCATGCATCCAGTCCGCCTGGGTCGGCGGATCGTAGGGCAGCTCGTTCTGGTACAGGATCGTGACGCCGTTCTGCCCGTTCCAGATGGTGTTGTACTGCTGGAAGTGCTCGACGAACAGGCCGGTCGCCGTCACGTCGTCGCCGTTCACGACGACGCCGTTGCGGCCGAGGTTGGTGTTCCAGCGCTCGGTGTCGGTCAAGCCCTCGACGCCGTGGTCGGCACGCCACACCCACGTGTGGTCGATCAGGACGTCGTCGCTGTTGACCTCGAGCGCGACGTCGGCCCTGCCGACGTGCGGCCCGCCGACGCGGAAGTACACGTCCGAGAGCGTGGTCGGATTGGACGGGTCACTCTTGGAGTTGGCCTTGGGCTTCTTGCCGACCTGGAGCAGGACCGGCGACTCGACGGTGCCCGCGTCGATCGTGACGCCCGCAATGACGACACCGGGGACGTCGGCGACCGTGAGCGGGACGGCGCCGTCGACCGCGGTGAGGGTCGCATGCCCCAGGCCGAGGACGACCGTGTCGGGGCGTCTCACCGAGATGCTCTTGTCGACGTCGTAGACGCCCGGCGTCAACAGCAGGTTCATCCCGCGGGCGAGCTGGCTGTTGATCCACTGCACCGAGTCGGAGGGCTTCGCGACGAAGAACTCGCTGAGCGGGATCGTGCGCCCCGCGGTCATGCCGCCGGCCCACGAGATCCCGCGCGTGTCGGTCCGCGCCGCAGGCACGCGGACGTCGTAGTTCCCCTCCGCGTCGAGGAACAGGTACGGCTTCTCGCGGCTGACGGGCGTCGTCTCGAGGGTCGTGTACGGCGGGCTCGGGAAGGTCGCGTCCGACGGCGCGCCCTCGACTCCCGCGAAGACCTGGTTCCACACCCCGTTCGACCAGCCGCCGATCCGGCTGTTGCGGATGAGCCACTGCTGCTGCGATCCGTTGATGACGAACGGCAGGCTCGAGTCGGCTATGAAGCCGCCGCTCGCGAACTGCGGCCCCGCCGTGCAGTAGTCCATGAGCGAGAGGTTGCCGCCGCCGATGTTCAGCCGACGCATCGACACGGCCTGGGACACCGCCCAGAAGTTCGCGGAGGCGCGGCACCCGTCCTGGCCGAGAGCGTTGATGTTCAGCGAGAGGTTGGACAGCGTGCGCCAGAAGTTGACCAGGGCGACGCAGTTGCTCGTCCCGCCGCCCTCGAGGCAGCGGTTGTAGACCTCGATCTTGCCGTTGATCGTCACGTCGGTCGGGGACGCACCCAGGCCGGCGATCTCGGTGTAGTAGCCCACCTTCAGCTGCAGCGGCTCGGTGGCTGTGCCGTAGACGCCCGGCTCGAACAGGAGCGCATAGCGGTTCGCGCCCATCTCGTCGTCGACCTGCCGGGCGTGGATCGCGTCGAGGGTGGCCTGGATCTCGCCGACCGGCATGCTCGGGTCGAACACGGTGACGTTCGGGCCGAGGCTCGGCGGGCTCTGGGCCGACACGTCGCCCAGGGGAGCGGCGGTCGCGCTGGATCCGGCGCCGGCCGCGCTCAGCGCGAAGACCAGGAGCAGGGCGAGAGACGCAATCCTTGTCGATCGGTCGTTCCGCATGGATCCTCCTCGTTCCTCAGTCGGGCGCCGCCGCAGCGGTGACCAACCCCGATCGAGGCCAGCCCCGTGATACGCGGAACGTAACCGTTCCGATCCCGCAGCGCCGCGCTCGAGCGCGACTCGTCGTGAGCAAGGGACGGAAACCGGGCACCTCCCCCGGGCCGTACCATCAGCGACACCTATCTCTCAGGGGAGGGACCAATGCTGCGACATGTCCTCCACCTCACCGGTGGCGCGGCGATCGCGCTCTTCCTCGCGTCGGCGGTCGCCGCCGCGACGGCGGGAACGGATGTCCGCGTCTCCACGCACGACCTGATCACGACCGACGCGTACGCGTCGAGCGTGGGCGGGCCACCGGACGTGCTGCAACAGAACGAGCCGCACCTCGCCATCCACCCCACCAACCCGAATCTCCTCGCCGTCGGGATGAACGACGTGCGGACGGTGGGCGTCTCCGACGACGCCTGGCAGGGCCTCGCCGTCTCGAGCGACGGCGGGGCGACCTACACGGAGTCGTTGCTCCCCGGCTATCCGGGCGACACCTCCGCGGCGGGGCTGGCATCGCCGATCCGCGGCAACGCGGCAGCGTCCGACCCGTGGCTCGGGTTCGACCGGTTCGGCAACCTGTTCTTCGCCTTCATCGCGTTCCAGCGGACACCGCCGGGACGGCCCGCGAGCACGACGGCGAACGCGCTCGCGGTCGCGAAGTACACCGTCGACCCGGCGACCGGTGCGATCGCGTACGCGAAGACGGTCGTGGCCGAGCGGGGCACCGTCGGCCTCGGTCAGCAGGAGGACAAGGAGGCGCTCGCCGTCGACACCGGCCTCGCCTCGCCGTTCAACGGCCGTGTGTACGTCTGCTGGGCTCGCTTCACCGGCAGTCAGAACCACCTCACCGTCGTCGCCTCGAGCGACCACGGCGAGACCTGGCAGACGGCCCGCTTCCTCGGCCCGCAGGACGACCTCAACAACATGCAGGGGTGCAACCTCGCCGTCGAGCCCGACGGCGACGTCTTCGTCGGCTACCGCACGTTCGACAACAACCCCGGCGTCTCGAACCCGAACGACAGCGCGATCTTCGTCGCCCGGTCGAGCGACGGCGGCGCGACGTTCGCCGCGCCGGCGATGGTGTCGCGGTTCGTCGACTACCGCCAGAACGCGACCCGGACGCCGCCCGTGTTCCGGACGTTCTCCGACGTCTCGATGGCGGCGGACTCGAACGGGGTCTACGTCGCGTGGCAGGGGCGGAACGGGGCCGAGGGCAGCGACGTCTTCGTCAGCCGATCGAGGACGAACGGCAGCTCGTGGGAGACACCGGTCGTTCCGAACGCGCCCGGTCGCGCCCACCAGCTGATGCCGGCGCTCGCTGCGGCGGGCGGCACGCTGTCCGCGGTCTGGTACGACAGCCGCTCCGAGCCGGCGTTCACCGCGGCCGGCCCCGTCACCGGTCAGTGCCCGCCCGGCGCGACCAACCAGGCCGGATGCACCGGGATGGACGTCTTCTACGACCAGGCGAGCACGACCGCGGCGGGCCCGCTCGTGTTCGGAACCGACCTCCGCCTCACCGACCAGTCGTTCAACCCGAATACCTACGGATCGATCAAGGCGATCACGCCGTTCATCGGCGACTACATCGCGGTCGCGGCCACCGCGACCACCGCATACGCCGTCTGGACCGACAACCACGACGTGAACCCGACCCTCAATGCCCAGGAGGACGCCGACGCGACGACCGACCCGCCGGCGCTCGTCAACGCGCGCTCGCGCGACGCCAACATCTACTTCGACCGCATCGCGAAGTAGCCGCGCCGAGGGCGCCCCTCTGACCGACGAGCGCCGGGCCGGCCCGGCGCTCGTCGCGTTGGCGGCAGCCCTTCCAGTCGGGGACTCCAGCCGCGGCCGGACCGCGCGGGGGTACCCCGTCGCGAGACGACGACCAGCCGGCGCAGCGAGGATGCCGGCCGCGCTTCACGGCGGCCCGCGTCGGCGCCGGGTGCGACACGCGGAGAAGCGAGCCGGGCGCGCGCCGCAGGGTGCGGCCTCCCAAGCCGCGCGTGCCGTCCCTGGAGGGGCGGAAGATCCCGGCTCGCCTCGAAATCGTATCGCGCCGAATGCATGCCGAGGGGTGCCGGTTCGGCTGGGCCACCGTTGCACGAGGCTGGAAGGCGGACCCACGTGGGAGACAGCAGCCATTCAGACCGAGCCGAGAACCTAGCCCTGGTTCTTGCGCGGATGGCTCAATCGAGGACGTCGTGATGTGCGGCCGGCTGCTGTGAGATCCCTGCGTCCTCCTTCCGGCCGGACCGCAGTGCGTCCGCCTCGAAGAGGCCCGTCTGGTACGCGAGCACAACTGCCTGCACGCGGTCTCGAAGCTTGAGCTTCTGAAGAATGTGAGTGACGTGGGTCTTGACGGTGGCCTCGCCGATGTAGAGCTCGTCTGCAATCTCCGCGTTCGAGAGGCCGCTGACCATCAGACGAAAGACGTCTCGTTCACGCTCACTGAGCTCCTCGAATTCAGCCGGAGGATCCGGATGTGGCGTGCGGACGAACTTCTTGATGACGCGTGTCGTGACTGCCGGCGAGAGGAGCGCCTCGCCACTTGCGACCGTACGGATCGCGGCGATCAGCTGTTCGGGTGAGTCGTCCTTGAGGACGAACCCGCTCGCGCCCGCCCTCAACGCCTTGAAGACGTATTCGTCGAGGTCGAACGTCGTAAGAATCAGAATCCGAGCGGCGCTGTTGGCGGCCAGGATACGTTCGGTCGCCTGCAAACCGTCCAGCTCCGGCATGCGGATGTCCATCAGGACGACGGAGGGATTGAACCGGGCGGCTTTCTGCACGGCCTCGAGCCCGTTGCTCGCCTCGGCGACCACTTCGATGTCCTCCTCGCGTCCGAGCAGGACGCGAAAGCCGGCCCGAACCATGGACTGGTCGTCGGCGACGAGGACACGGATCGTCATCTTCCGTCCTCGGCGAACGGGAGGCGTGTGGTGAGGACGAAGCCGCCGTCGACGGCGGTTCCCGCGGTCATCCTGCCGCCGTAGATCATGACGCGCTCGCGGATGCCGATGAGCCCGTGCCCAAGACCGCCGTTGGTCGTGCTGCCCTGGCCGTTGTCACGTACCTCGATCTCGAGCTCGTCCGGCCGATAGCGGACGGTGACGTCTGCGTCGCTGGCATGCGCGTGCTTGAGAGCATTCGTCAGGCCTTCCTGAACGATGCGGTACGCAGAGAGGTCGATCCCTCTGGGAAGCGGGAAAGGCGTCCCGTCGACGTGTAACTCGACAGGCAGACCGGCGCGGCTGACTTCGTCGAGCAACGAATCGAGGCCGTCGAGGCCAGGCTGGGGCGAGAGTTCAGCTTCGTCCCCTTCGCAGCGCATGGCAGCGAGCAGACGGCGCATCTCGGCAAGCGCAGTCCGACCGGCCCGCTCGACGCCACTGAGTAGATCGTGGTCCTCGGATGCAGCAGTGAGGTTGTGCCTGACGGTACCGACCTGGAGGACCATGACGCTGACGGCGTGAGCGACGACGTCGTGAAGCTCGCGGGCGATTCGCACACGCTCCTCCGCCACCGCGA
>DATIDD010000087.1:0-31967 GCA_035456465.1 Gaiellaceae bacterium
GTCGGAGAGGACGTGGAGCACGACGTAGAGCGCCGCGGGGACGGCCACGAGCGTCCCCGCCGCGAGTCCGCGGCGCTCGCGCCAGGCGGGGACGAGCAGCGCCCACGCGCCCGCCGCGACGGCGACCGGGAGGGCGGTCTGCCGCCCGAGCGCCGCGAGCGCGATCCCCGCCACGGCGAGGAGGAGGCGTTCCCTGACGAACCCGAGCAGCAGCACCGCCAGGCCCAGCACGAACACGGCGTCGGAGAGCATCCCCGGCGCGGCGAGCAGGTAGTGGACGGGGTAGGCGCTCGCCGCGAAGGCGCCGAGCGCGAGCGCGTACCCGCGCAGGTCGAGGTCGAGCGCGGTCAGCGCCCGGTGGAGCGCGAGCAGCGCGAGCACGACGCACGCGGCCGTCGCGACGCGGTAGACGGCGTGGAGCTCGATCCCGGTCAGGTCGTGGAGGACGCCGACGAGCCAGTGCGCGGGAAAGCGCTGCGCGTACGCGCGCAGCACGTCCGTGTCCGGCAACCCAGGCGCCGCGCGGGCGATCACCTCGTAGAACTGCGCGTCGGCCGCGAACTGGACGCGGATCCCCTCGTCCCAGGACGGCCACCGCTGCACCAGCGCGACGAACGCCGTCCACAGGAGGAGCACGCCGCCCGGGCGCGCGAGGCGCGTCACCGCGTGCCGACCCGGGGCGCGGGCCGCAGCGTCGCCACGAGCACGAGCGCCGCCGCCCCGAGGACCACGGCGAGCGAGGCCCCGTCGCCCTCCGGCCATCCCGCCGGCTCCCAGCCGGCGAGGCGTGGCACGAGCGGCACCACCGGGACGAGCCAGAGCGGCGAGAACCGCGGCCGCGCGAGCGCGAGCGGGACGAGCAGCAGCACGAGGTAGTGGATCCAGAGGATCGGCGTGAGCACGACGGCCGCCGCGATCGCGGCCGTGAGCGAGCGCCGGTCGCGCTCCTCGGCGGTCGCGGTCCGATCGCGCGCGAGCCACACGGCGGCGGCGATGCACACCGCGCCGAGGGCGATCGCGACGGCGGCGGCCGCAAGAGAGCCGAGCCCGAGCGCCCGCCCGACGGCGACGGCCGAGTACGAGCGGTCGGCCTCGAGCTCCGAGAGCCTGCGCAGCAGGTCGGGGTAGGCGCCGAGCCCGTCGAAGCCGATCACCGCCCACGAGAGCAGCGCCGCGGCCGCGCCGAACGCGACCGCCCCGGCCGCTGCCGCGAGCCGCCGGGTGGCGAGGAGCCACACGAGCAGCGGCCAGACGAACAGCTTCAGCGCCACGGCCAGGCCGACCGCGACGGCGGGAAGCGCGGGACGTCGGTCGCGGTACCGCCAGGCGACGGCCGTCAGCAGCACGAGCAGCGGCCCGACCGTCCCGGCGCCGACCGCGTCGCGTGTCGCGGGAGCGAGCAGCGCGAGCAGGTAGACCCAGGGATCGCGCACGTGGAGCAGCCACAGCGCGGCGACGACGGCCGCCACGCCGAGCGCGACCCAGATCAGCGTCGCGACCGCGGTGGGAAGCGCGGCGAGCGGGATCAGCGCGAGCGCGAGCAACGGCGGATAGACGTAGTTCTGGTCGCCCGTGAGCGTGGCGACGGCCGGGAACGGGCTCCGTCCGGCGGCGACGTCGTCCGCCGCGTCGAGGAACACCATCAGGTCGTAGGGCGCCGGCCCCGAGCCCCAGCCCGAGAGCGCCCGGCGCGCGTACAGCACCGCCAGCACGAGCGCGAGCCCGAGCAGCGCCGCCGCCGAGAGGAGCTCCCGGGGGCTGCGTCCGGCTGCGGGCGCGGCGCGGAGCGAGAGAGCGCGACGGTCGACCATCGGAACCGCGCCACACTAGCGCCGGCCCCGGACTCGGGCGACGCCGCCCTCCGGCGACGCCGCGCTCGGGCGACGAGGCGCTACAGCGACGGCCGCCCCGTGCCGATACAGCCGGCGATGGAAGCCGCCCAGCACGGATGGCGCCCGCTCGGCGAGCTGCTGGTCGAGAAGGGCGTGATCTCCGCCGAGGAGCTCGGCGACGCGCTCGAGGAGCAGCAGGTCAGCGGACTGCGCCTCGGCGAGATCCTGATCGCGCGCGGCTTCGCCTCCCGCCCGGGGATCGCGGAGGCGCTCGCAGAGCAACGCGGGCTCGTGCTCGAGCCCGAGCGCGGCTTCGGAACCGGCCTTCGGGGCCAGATCGAGCGACGCCACCGCGAGCAGCGCCTCCACGTCGTCGACGACGAGGGCGCGGAGGCCGACGACGACGGCGTGGCCGCGCGGCTCGAGCGCTCGCTGGACGAGTCGCTCGTGGCGACGGCAGCCGCCCTCGGCGAGCGGGACGAATCCGACCGGCTCCGCGGCGAGGTCGAGCGCCTGATGGAGGGCCTGGCGGCGGCCGCGCAGCGGATCGCGGAGCTCGAGGCGAACCTCGCCCGTCGCGACGACGAGGCCGAGAGCCTCGACGCCACGATCGACCGCGCGCGGCGGCACGTCGCGGAGCGGCGGGAACGCCTGCCGTTGCAGTCCGTCGGCCGCTCGTCGTAGAGTCCGCACGCCCCCGACGAAAGGGAACACGTGCCGACCTGGCTCTGGATCGTCATCATCGTCATCATCGTGCTGGCCGTGCTCGGCTACTTCCGCCGGGGTCGCTAGCGCGAGCACGGCGGCACCGCGCTCGACCCCGAGCGACGCGGACGCGCAGACGCGCCGGGAGCCGACCGGCTCTCGGCTGCTAGCCGTCCCAGCGGCGCAAGGCGCCGAGATCGACGTGCACGAACCGCTGGCTCGGGTACCGGCCGACGCCGCCGACGTTCCCCAGCAGTCTCCTGGCCTCGGCGGCCCACTCGTTGACCGTCCCGCGGTCGAACGACACGTCCGCGGCCGGAGCGTCCGGTCGCACGTCGTACCGGTGGTGCGAGTTCGCGACGCCGCCGACGTGCTGGTTGTGCCGCGCGTTGCGGTAGCCGGAGTGGACGGTGCATCGCCCGAACCGGTCGCGCATCGGCTGGAGCACCTGGGTGACGAGGCGGCGCAGCGCCGGCAGAGCGGCGCTCGGGACCGCCTCCTGCGGACAGTGGCCGCGGCAGCAGTGGAACTCCGCGAGGACGAAGTTCGCGGACAGCGTCCCGGCCGGCGCAGCCTCCGCGCCCTCCGCGCCCTCGAGCCCCTCCGTGCTCTCGCGGTCGAGCGCCTCCGCTTCGTCGGCCGGGAGCGGGGGCGCGGTCAGGTCGATCGCCGCGACGCCTTCGGCCTCCGAGGCCTCCGCGGGATCCTCCGGCGCCTCGTCGTCGGTGTCGGTGACGCTGTACGTGCTCATGAACTCCTCCTGTGCCAGTCGTGCGCTCGCGGCCGTGCGACCGGCCCTCGTGCGCGTGGTCGACCCGGTCAGCCCGGGTCGGTGGCTGCGAGCCGGATCTCGACGCCGACCTCCTCCGCCTCGCCCGCGTCGACGGCGACGACGCGCGAGGCGAACCCATCGGCGCTGCATCCGATCTCGTAGGTCCCGCGGAACGGAGCTCCGAGGGCGAACTCCCCGTCCTCGTCAGCCACGGCCGCGACGTCCGGGTAGGGGCCCGGGCCGCTCACGAAGTAGGCCCGCGCGTGCGGGACGGGGCGGCCGCCGTCGTCGCGGACGCTGCCGCGAATCACCGGCATCACCGCGGGCCCGGCCGCCGCGGCCGCGGACGCGTCAGCTCCGCCACGCGAGCATGTTGCTGTAGACGGGGGTCACGATCCGCGTGCCCGAGTTCGCCGTCGCGCCGCCGTAGGCGTGGACCGCGATCCCGTAGCGGGCGCCGCCGATGATCCGGTAGACGGCGGCCCCGCTCTGCCCTCCCGCCGTGTCGATGTCGTAGAACACCTTCCGGCTGTTGACCGACACCACCTTCCGTGCGTGGTACCACTGCGTCCCGGACGGCTTGTCGCCCGGGTACCCCGAGATGTTGCCGGTGGCGGCGACCAGGTCGGCGTCGCCCCAGACACCGAAGCCGAGCCAGCCGGTCGTGTTCCCGAGCTCCGTCGGGATGATGATCGCACCGTAGTCGTAGTTCTGGTCGCCGTTGCTCGCCCAGCCCACCACCGACCGGAAGCTCATGCTGATGACCGACCCGTACGGGAGGACGTTCCCGTTCCGGCCCGGCATCACCGTGATCTTCTTGACCCACCCGTCGCGCCCCTCGACGCCGCTGTTCTTGATGAAGACGCAGTGGCCCGCGGTGATCAGGGTGTGCGGCCCGATGAACCAGCCCGTCCCGATCCACTGCGAGTTGTCCGCCGCCGTGATCAGCAGGGACGCGTGCACCCGCCACGGGTAGACGGACGTGTTGGTGATCTGCGTCCGATCGTCGACGCCCAGCACCGCCTCGAGTGCCGGGGGAGGGCCGAACGACGCCTCGCCGATGTCGGTCAGGCCCTGCGTGTTCGGCGCGGTCATCAGTCCGGAGAGCTGCTCGACCACCTCCTTCTGCGCCTCCGCGGCTTCCGCCGTCTCGGCGACCTCCGAGAGTTTCGCGACCTCTGTCGTGATCGGGACGTACCCCTCGACGACCTCGATCCCGGGATCGGCGACGGGGTTCGCCGACGGATCCACGCCCTCGTTCGGCGGATCCGAGAGCTGCTCGCGCTCCGCGGCCGCCGCCTCCTCCGGCTGGTTCGAGACCGGCGCGTGCTCGCCGGTGGGGATCGACGGGGCCTGCTCGGACATCTCAGCTCCTTTCGCCGTGCTCCGGGGAGCGCGGCAGCGACGACGTCGGGGGGACGAGGCGCGCCGAGAAGCCCGCCCCGTCGACGAGGCACGCGCCGACCCTCGGTGGCAGACCTCTGGTCGAAGCGCCGCAGCAGCGATTCGCACCTTTAGGCGGCACAGCCCGCTCCCTGGTGGCCCCACGAATCTACGACCCCGCACGGATCCGGTCAACCGGCCGCGACCGGTTGCCGGTGCCCCCACGCGGGCGGATAATCGGCGCGTCCCCACCGCCGCCGTTCGGGGGTAGTACGTGCAGGCGCCCACAGAGGCATTCAGGGCTCAGCAGGAGGCCGCGACCGCACGCTTTGCCGAGCGCGCCGACGCGCGGAGCGCGAACGTGGTCGCGCTCGAGCGCGGCGGCGGGCTCGCCGAGGTCAACTCTCCCGACCGGCTGGCACGGCGCCTCGACCGGCTGAGCCGCTACTACGCCGGCGAGCGCATGCCGACGACGCCCGAGCAGGTCCCGACGGCGGCGCCGACGGAGGTGATCGACGCCGCCCTCGAGCGCGTCACCACCGCGCCGCCCGAGCCGGCGGCACAGGGCACGCCGGCGACGCCCACGAACGCCGAGAAGGTGGCGGAGATGGTGGGCGCGGCGCTGGAGGCGATGGCCGAGGAGGGCGAGGACGAGCCTGCCGCGGCCGCCGCCCCCGCCGACGAGCGCGCCGGCGTCGCGCTCGAGAAGATCATCGGCACCGCCGACTTCCTCGACATCCGCTACCTCGAGGCCGGCGTGGCGGCCGCGCGCGCCGTCTGCCGCATCGACATCCGCGACGCACGCGGCCGCGAGATCGGCTACGGCACCGGCTCGCTCGTCTCCCCGCGGCTGCTGCTGACGAACCACCACGTCCTCGCGGACGCCGAGGTCGCGCGGCGCAGCGGCGCCGAGTTCGACTTCCAGGACGGCGTCGACGGCCAGCCGCTCCAGGCGACGATGTTCGGCCTCGACCCGGAGGCGTTCTTCGTCGCCGACCGGGAGCGCGACTTCGCGCTCGTCGCGGTCGCCGCCGGGGAGGACGCGCTCGCCCGCTTCGGCGTCAACCCGCTGATCGAGGCGGAGGGCAAGGCCGTCGTCGGCGAGTTCGTCACGATCGTCCAGCACCCCGGCGGCCGGAAGAAGCAGATCTCGCTGCGCGAGAACCGGATCGTCGACTGGCTGGAGTTCTTCCTCCACTACCAGGCAGACACCGAGCCGGGATCGTCCGGGTCGCCCGTGTTCAACGACCAGTGGGAGATCGTCGCGCTCCACCACGCGAGCGTCCCGGACCGGCAGCGCACCGAGTTCGGCGGGTTCCTCAACGAGGGCGTCCGCGCGAGCCGCATCCTCAAGTTCGTCCACGCCCAGTCGCTGCCGTCGGAACAGCAGGCGCTCGCCGACGCGCTCCGACTGCCGGAGCAGATCCGGCTGCCGGCGGCGAGGGCGCCCGCGGCCGTGACCACCCCGCTGCCGGCCTCGGCGCCCGCGAACGTCGCGAAGGAGACCGTCTCGCAGGCCGCGCAGGAGGTGCGGATCACGGTCCCGCTCGAGGTCAGCGTGCGCCTCGGCACGCCCACGACCGCGCCGGCCGTCGCGGCCTCGACCCCCGCGGTACCGCCGGACCGAGCGACCGTCGCCGGCGGCCGCGGCGTCGCCGCGGAGCCGCCCGCCGGCGGAACGGCAGGGACGAGGCTGCGGCTGCTCGTCGAGGCGCCGCCGGACGCATCCGAGCCGAAGGCCGCCGTCAAGCTCGCGGCGGAGCGCTCGCTCGGGCCAGGCCCCGAAGGCGGACGGCCGCTCGTCGCGTACCTCTTCGAGGCCGATGCGGGCACCGATCCGGAGCTCGGGCGGTTCTTCGAGGTCGTCGTCGGCGCGCCCGCGGACGGCGCGGCCTGGGACCTCGCCTACGCGCTCCAGCGCGAGCTCCCGGAGGGCTTCACCGTCGAGCCGGACCTGCCCTCGAGCCTCGGCTCGCCCGACCCGGACCAGGTGAGCGAGCTCGAGGCCGCGGAGGCGGCCGGCCCGCACGACTGGGCGCTCACGCTCGTCCACGCGCGGGAGGCGTGGGCGCTGGCGTGCGATCCGGGCCGCTCGACGAGAGGGGCCGGGATCTCCGTCGGCCACCCCGACACCGGCTACGTCCTCCACGAGGAGCTGGAGGCGGCGGCGCTCGACCTGGCCCGCGACAAGGACGTGATCACCGGCGACGACGACGCGACCGACCCGCTCGAGCGGGGCCGGTTCCCCGAGTTCCTCCAACCGGGGCACGGCACGCGGACCGGGAGCGTCATCGCCGGGCGCGCGACCGGCGTCCTCGCGGGCGTCGCCCCAGAGGCGACGCTCGTCCCGATCCGGACCGTCCGCAGCGTCGTCCAGGTGCTCGACGGCGACGTCGCGAAGGCGGTGGACTACGCGCGGCGCGCCGGTTGCCACGTGATCTCCATGAGCCTCGGCGGCGTCGGGTTCTCGGGCCTGGAGCAGGCGATCAACCGCGCTGTGCGCGAGGGCCTCATCGTCCTCGCCGCCGCGGGCAACTTCGTCCCGTTCCACCTCGTCTGCTGGCCGGCGCGGTACCGGAACTGCCTCGCCGTCGCCGCGGTCAACATCGGCGAGAAGCCGTGGAAGCACAGCTCGAGCGGGGGCAAGATCGTCGCCGCCGCGCCCGGCGAGTCGGTGTGGGTGCCGGATCTCTCCCACGCCGCGGTCCCGCCGGTCACGACCTCGAGCGGCACGTCGTTCGCGGTCGCCCACCTCGCCGGCGCCGCCGCGTGCTGGCTCTCCTTCCACGGGCGCGAGCGCCTGCTGGGCCTGTTCGGCCGCGAGAACCTCCAGAGCGCGTTCGTCGACACGCTCCGGCGGTCGAGTCGGGACGTCGGCACGCTCCCCGACGGGCGGTTCGGCGCAGGCATCCTCGACCTCGAGGCGCTGCTCCGCGCGGAACTGCCGAGCCCGTCGGCGCTCCCGGCCTTCGAGGAGGCGCTCGAGGTCCCGGCCGTGAGCGGCGGCGACTTCTACGAGCTCTTCCCGGACGTCCCCCAGGCGACCGTCGACCGCCGCCTCGCGGCGGCGCTCGGGGTCAGCGAGGCCGACGCGCCCGACCTCGTACGGCGCTACGGCCGCGAGCTGCTGCACGTCGTGGCCGAGGATCGGACCCTCCACGAGCAGCTCGGCCGCCCGGACTCGCCGCTCGAGTCCGCGCAGGCTGCGCCGCTCGTCTCGGGAAGGCGCCTGTCGCTCGAGCTCGCGCACGCGGTCGGCGAGGCTCGGACGCCCGCGGCATGACGCGCCGCCGCGCCGTGCCTTGACGGCGGCGAGGAGCCGCCGGACAATCGAGGACGCTGCGGCGCCACCACTTCGGAGGAGGGACGGCCGTGGCCGACGAGCCCGACGCAGTCACACTCGAGGACGACGACCAGCTCAGCTACGTGGGGGAGGACGCGGACCCGCCGACCGACACCGGTCGCGGCCCTTCCGACGAGGACCTCGAGCCGCCCGAGGAGGAAGCGCCGCCCGAGGAGCTCCCCGAGGCTGGCGCGGCGACGACCTGGCGCGTGTCGAAGGCGCTGCTCGCGCTGCGCGCGGAGATCGACGCCCGCTGGCCGAACCGCGACAGGCGCACGGACGGCACGATCGGCGACGCGAACCACTGCGGTCCCGGCAGGACGAGCGACCACTGCCCCAACCCCGCGGGCGTCGTCCGTGCGCTCGACGTCGACTCCGATGGGATCCCCGCCGGCTGGCTCGCCGAGCACGTTCGCAAGCGGGGAGCCGCGGGCGACGCGCGGCTCGCGAACGGCGGCTACGTCATCTTCAACCGCCGGATCGCGTCCTGGTCGCACGGCTGGGCCTGGCGCACGTACACGGGCCAGGACCCACACACGTCGCACATCCACGTCTCGATCTCGAGGGACGCGTCCGGCTACGACGGCGCCGGCCGGTGGGAGGTCCGCGGCGCCACGCCCACGCCCACGCCGACCTCCACGACCTCGCTGCCGTCGCACGCGCTCGGCTCCCGGATTCTCCAGCTCGCGGATCCCCACATGCGCGGCACCGACGTGGCGTTCGTGCAACGCTGGGTCGGGACGCCCGACAACGGCGACTTCGGCCCCGAGACGAAGTCGCGCGTCGAGCGCTACCAGCGAATCGTCGGCCTGGAGCCGACGGGGGTGGTGGGGCCGCTGACGTGGCGGGCGATGCGGGTCGCCTGACCGCGCCTACGACGGCACGAGCGTCGAGACGAGGCTCGCGGCGAGCGGCGTCGCGATCGCGACGCCGGCCTTGAACGTCGCGCTCGCGGACAGGTTCGTCTGGAGGAGGTCGTCGAACGCGCGCCGCCTGTCGACGATGTCGAAGAACGTCGCGTCTCGCGGGCTCGGGAGCGGGAACGTCGAATCGCGAAGGCGCGCGCCGGCGTCGCGCATGCCGACGAAGCACGGAGCGAACGCGATCCCGAGCAGCCCGGTGAAGAGCAGGCCGTACGCGACCACGTAGCGACGGTCGAACGCGAGCTGGCGGCACGTCGGGTACGCGGCGACGAGGCCGGCGAGGTCGCGGCGGACCGCGGGCTCCGGCTGGCCGCTCTCCTTCACGAGGCAGTCGAGCGTCCGCTCCCGGTAGGGGGACTCGTCGCTCACCGCGAGCACCGCCTCGCGGAGCGCGCCGCTCGACAGCGTCGCGAGCCCGATCAGGACGCCGGCGACGGCCAGCAGCGTGGTCAGCTCCGTGCGGAGGGCGATGAAGCGCTTGACGGCCGACCCGGTGGGGCGCGGCCGCCGCTCCAGGTCGTGGAACGCAAGGGTCGTCAGCCACATCCCGGCGATGGCGACGAAGCCGATCAGGAACGCGACGGCCGCGAGCGCGGGCATCTTCGCCTCGTGGTGTGCGAGCGGCCACGTCTTCCCGGACGGGATCTGCGACGGCGCGACGTCGTCGAACAGGCCGAGCCGCGGGCCGAAGTTGAACGCGAGGGCGACGAGCACGAGTGCGACGCCCGAGGCCGCGACGGCGGCGATCGCGGTGCCCCGGAGGAGGCCCCGCCGCCGGAGGTCGCGGACGCGCCGGCGCACGGTCGCGAACACGAACCACCCGGCGCCGACCCAGATCGCCGCCTGGCCGCAGAGGACGAGAAGCCAGAGGACGAACTGCGGCGTCGAGATGAACGCCCTGCTCTCGGGCGTCGAGTCCCAGTCGTAGAGAACCCAGAACGGGACGACGACGACCGCGAGTGCGACCGCCGTCACGACCGCCGCCAGCCCGGCGCCGGACGCCGGCCTCACGACGCGGCGACGGCGGCCGGGCGTGGCGCGAGCGGTTCGCTCTGCGGGGGCGCTCTCGGCCACCTGGCGACGGTCTACCGCATCGTGTGGCAGGAGACAAGCACGGCGGGCGCTCGGCGGCCGCCGCTCAGCGCAGGTCCTTGTTCGACTCCATGTCGAACCACATCGCGAACAGCGCGAACTGGCTGCCCGAGATGAGCAGCAGCGCGATCAGCGCCGCCGTGCCGGCGGTGATGTCGCCCCCCTCGAAGATCCTCGAGATCGCCACGTAGACGCCGAGCGCGAGCCCGAGCCCCGTGAGCAGGAAGCCGAAGAAGTAGAAGAACACGAGCGGGTGGAAGTCGCGGATCACGTACTTCTCGCGCAGCCGCCAGAAGAAGCCCTTCACGAGCAGCCAGGAGATCCGCGGCACCACCTTCCGGATCCGGATGCCGGAGCGCTCGCCGACGCCGTAGATCGGGCGCGAGGGGAAGTCCCGCACGCGCGCGTTCGTGACGTTGAGGTGCACGAGCATGTCGTTGGGGAAGCCGTAGCGGCGGTAGATGCGGTCGAGGTCGAGCAGCCGCAGCGTCGGCAGGCCGATCGCCGC
Source organism: Gaiellaceae bacterium (assembly GCA_035456465.1). Classification (GTDB taxonomy): domain Bacteria; phylum Actinomycetota; class Thermoleophilia; order Gaiellales; family Gaiellaceae; genus DATHTC01. The sequence goes on from DATIDD010000087.1 coordinate 10,559, forward strand.
GTAGCCGGCCTGCGAGTCGGCGACGTGCCAGTAGCCGGAGGCGATCTTCGTCAGCAGCGAGAGCACGGCGTTGCCGAGGTAGCGGCTGCGCGGGATCAGGTCCCAGGCCTGCCCGGTGAAGAGGCGGTTCGCCTTGTGGTAGTCGACTTCGCCGCGCACGACGGGCAGGCACAGCGGCTCGAGCTCGGCGGGGTCCATCTGGTTGTCGCCGGCCATCACGGCCGTGCAGTCCAGCCCCTCCTCCAGCGCGCGCTTGTAGCCGGTGACGATCGCCGCGCCGACTCCGAGGTTCCGGTCGTGACGGATCACCTCGACCCGCGGGTCGCCGGCCTCGCGTGCACGCTCCGCGGTGGCGTCGGGCGAGCAGTCGTCGACGACGAAGATCCGGTCGACGAACGCGGGGACGCCGCGGATCGTGTCCACGATCAGCCCCTCCTCGCCGTAGGCGGGAACGACCACCGCGACCGTCTTGCCCTCGAGCATCGGACTCTCCCTGTTCTCGGCCGCGAATCCGGTTTCCTCTAGGCGCGCGCTCGGGCCGTCGCCCGCACGTGGAACCGCATCACCGCCAGCCCCGCCACGATGAACGGGAGCGACTGCACCGCGTGGAGGACGAGCGCCGCCGAGAGCGCGGTCGAGTCGTCGATCCCGTAGGCCCTCAGCGCGACGACCACCGCGGCCTCGAACACGCCGACCCCGGACGGCCCCGACGGGAGCACGGCGGCGAATCCCGTGGCCACGATCGCGAACGTCCCCGCCGCGGGCGAGAGCCCGAGGTCGAACGCGACGAACACGAACCACGTGGAGACGCCGAGCACGAACCACGACACGACCGTGAGCGCGAACGCCCACAGCGCGGTCACCGGCTGGCGGAGCCCGGCGAGGCCGTGCGCCAGGTTGTGACCGATCTCCTCGAGCCGGTCGGTCGGCACGATCGGCAGGATCCCGAACGGCCGCATCACCGCGTGGACCGCACGGTCGCCCCAGACGGCGAGCACGACGACCGCGACCGCGACGACGGCGAGCAGCGCGGCGCCCACCGCGGCGGCCGCGCGCACCCACGTCACCTCCGGCAGCCACGGGAGCAGCACGAACAGGATCGCGAGCATCGCGACGAGGTCGTAGACGCGCTCGATCACGGCCGTGCCCGCGCTCTCCGCCCGCGACGTGCCCGCGCGCTGGTGGAGCGCCACCACCCGGGCCGCCTCGCCCGCGCGGAGCGGGAGGATCGTCGAGAAGAAGTAGCCGACGAGCAGCGACGCCGTCGTCGGCCACAGCGGCGGCCGGCGGCCCGCCGAGAACAGCGCCCGCCAGCGCACCGCGCGGAGCCACACGCCGAGCGCGAGGGTGAGCAGCGCGGGGACGAGCCACGCAGGGTCGCTGTCGCGGATCGCGTCGAGGACGTCCTGCGGGTGCGACCCGCGGACGGCGAGGGCGGTGAACGCGACGGTGACCGCCGCGGCCACCGCGACGAGCAGCCACCTCCGCATGCCGGTCAGGGACGGAGGCGCCCGGCGACCGGGTCCCAGACGAGCGCCGCGAGCAGCCCGACGAGCAGGCCGAGCACGCCCGCCACCACGATCGCGTTCCGCCGGCTCTGCGCCGTCACCTTCCGCGCCACTGCCGGTTGCAGCACACGCGGCGCCTCGACGTTCTCGGCGAGCGCGAGCAGCTGCTGGCGGTCGGAGCGGGCCTGGATGACGGTCGAGCGCCGCTGCTCGAGCACGCCGGCGTTCGTCAGCGCGACCAGCTTCGCCTCGTTCGACAGGCCCGGCGCCTCCGCAGCCTGGAGCGAGGCCTGGATCCGCCGCTCGAGCGAGTCGAGCTCCTCGTCGGCCGCGGCGATCTGGCCCTGCAGGCCTTCGATCTTCGCGTCGACGTAGCCGCCCGTCCGGGCGACCGTCAGCTTCGCGAGGTCGTTCGCGGCGAGCGCGACCTTGCGCGGAGCGTCGCCGCGGACGCCGACGTTGACGAGCGCGGGCTGGCCGGCCTTCGGCCCGCCTCCGCCGGAGGGCTGCGAGACGAAGATCCCGCCGCGCACCTGCGCCGGCGTCAGCCCCGACACCCGTGCGGCGCGGCGCACGGCGGCCTCCGAGGTCACGATCTCGCGGATGCTCGAGACCGTCGTCCCGACGGTCGCGACGCGCGCGCCGCTGGGCGCCAGCGGGTCTCCCATGTAGACGAGCGACTGCGCGCGGTAGACGTCCTTGCCGCCGAGCGACAGCGCCCACCCCAGCGCGATCCCGAGGACGAGGCCGAGCAGCGGCAGCCACCACCGCGCGGCGACGGCGGAGACCCAGCGGCCGAAGTCGACCTCGCGCTCGGCGTCGGGCTCGGGCACGGGAGCGGGACGCGCGCTCATCGGGCGGCGACTCTACCGGCGGCCCACTCCCATTCGGCGCGAAGTCCGGCGTCGAGCGACGTGCGCGGCTCCCACCCGAGCAGCTCGCGGATCCGCGTCGTGTCGGCCTTCGTGCGGCGCTGGTCGCCGGGGGCCGGCGGCTCGCGCACGAGCTCGAGCGTCCTCCCCGCGATCCGCTCCAGGCGCGCGATCGCGTCGTTCATCGTCGCCTCCTCGCCTCCGCCGACGTTGAGGACCGCACCCGCGGGGGCGCGCTCCATCGCCGCGACGGTCGCCGAGACGACGTCGGCGACGTACGTGAAGCTGCGGCTCTGCCCGCCGTCGCCGAAGAGCGTGAACGGGCGGCCCTCGGCGAGCGCGAGCACGACACGCGTGAACGCCATGTCCGGCCGCTGCCGCGGGCCGTACGCGTTGAAGTAGCGGAGCACGACCGCGTCGAGCCCGAAGCTGCGGCCGTAGGCGCGCGCGAGGTGCTCGCAGGCGAGCTTCGTGATCCCGTACGGCGAGACCGGCCGGGGCGGCGTCTGCTCGGTGGTCGGGTAGCGCTCGGCGTCGCCGTAGACCGACGAGGAGGAGGAGAAGACGACGCGCACGCCCGCCGCCGCCGCCGTCTCGAGCACCCGCTGCGTGGCGAGCACGTTGCGCCGCAGGTAGAGCTCGAACACCTCGCCGAAGCTGCGCACGCCCGGCTGCCCGGCGAGGTGGAAGACGCCGTCGACGCCGTCGAGGTCGAGCGGCTCCTCGGCGAGGTCGAGGCGCCGCACGTCGAGCGCGCGCGCGTTCTCCTCCTTCACCGCCGGGTCGTAGTAGTCGGTGAAACAGTCGACGCCGACGACCTCGTGGCCGGCTGCCTGCAGCGCCTCGGAGAGGTGCGAGCCGATGAACCCCGCCGCACCTGTGACCACGAATCTCATCGCCGCCCAACCATCCCATACACCCTGGCGTGCCCGACGAGGTAGAGCCGCTCCGCGTCGGCGACGACCGGCGTGTACTTCCCGTCGGGATAGCTCCACAGGCGGCGGCCGGTGCGCGCGTCGAGCGCGTAGGTTCGCTCCTTCAGCGTCGCGAAGTAGACGATCCCGCCGACGACCGTGGGCGAGCCGGAGATCTCGCCGTTCGCGCGGAACTTCCAGCGCACGTCGCCCGTGGCGGCGTCGAAGGCGTACAGGTGCTCGTCGTACGAGCCGGCGAAGACGAGCCGCCGCCACACCGCGGGCGAGGAGTAGACGTAGCCGCCGGTGTCGTGCGACCAGCGGAGCTTCCCGGACGCCGCCCCGAACGAGTAGACCTTGCCGTCGGTCGAGCCGACGTAGACGCGTCCGTAGGCGACCGCGGGCGTCGAGTAGAACGTGCCCCGCTTGCCGAGCCGGCGCTGCGCCTGCGCCTTCCAGAGCAACTTCCCGGTACGTGCGCCCAGTGCGTAGAGGTGGTGGTCGTACGAGCCGACGAAGAGGCGCGTGCCGGAGATCGCGAGCGCGCCCTTCACCTGGCCGTCCGTGCGGAACGTCCAGCGGACCTTGCCGGTGCGCTCGTCGAGGGCGTACACCTTCCCACGCCAGTCGCCCACGTAGACGAGGCCGTTCGCGACGAGCGGCGACGACTCCGTCGGGCCGATCCGCGTCCGCCAGCGCACGCGCCCGAACCCGGAGGCGAACGCGATCACCTCGCCGGTCAGGCGGGCGGACTCCTTCCGGTCGGCGCCGACGCCCCGCGAGCACGGGAGCGCCGAGAGGAAGGCGAAGAAGATCACGTGGTCGTGCACCGCGGGCGAGGCGGCGGCGCAGCGCCCGGAGGCGTGCTTCCAGGCGCGCCTGCCCGTCTTCGCGTTGACCGCGTACGCGACCCCGTTGTTGTTGGCGAAGTAGAGGCGGCCGTAGGCGATCGCCGGCGGGAACTCGACGAGCGTGCGCGCGCCGAACGTCCACAGCCGGCGGTACGGCGGCCGGTGCCGGTAGCCGGCCGCTCGTGAGCGCTCGTTGTCGAACCCGTACGTCGGCCAGAGCACGCGCGGGGCCGGCGGCGCCTCGGGCTCGGTCGCCTCCTCCTCGGTCGTGACGAACTCGACGGTGGGCGAGCCGCGGACGTCGGCCTCCGCGCGCTTCAGCGAGAGCACGTACGCGCCCACGCCGCCCGCGGCGAGCAGCACCAGCGCGGCGGCCCCGAGCAGGAGCCGGCGCCTCACCGGCGGCGCCTGGCCTCGACCGCGTAGATCCGCGAGTAGCCGTGGAGCAGCAGGCGGCGGCCGTTCCCGGACACCGGCACGTACTCGCCGTGGGGGAAGCGGAGGAGCACGCGGCCGGTGCGGGCGTCGACGCCGACGATGCCGCCGCGGGTGTGGCCGGCGTACGCGACCCCGGAGACGACGACGGCGGCGCCCGAGATCGGCCCGCCCACGCCGACCGTCCACTGCACGCGGCCGCTCCGCGCGGAGACGGCGTAGAGACGGCCGTTGTAGGAGCCGAAGTAGACGCGCCCCGCCCAGACCGCGGGGGACGAGTAGACGTACGAGCCCGTGCCGACCCGCCAGAGCCTGCGACCGGAGGTCGAGAACGCCGTCAGCGACCCACCGGTCGACGACGGCACGAAGACGCGCCCGGCGGCGACGGCCGGCGTCCCGTAGATGCGGCCGCCGACCGAGCCCGACCAGCGCAGCCGCCCGCTCCCGACGCGCAGCGCGAGCAGGCGGCCGCCGTAGTCGCCGATGTAGAGCGTCCGGCCGGTGATCGCCGCGCTCGAGGTCACCTTGTAGCCGGAGCGGTAGACCCAGCGCAGGCGTCGCGTGCGCAGGTCGAGCGCGTAGATCCTCCCGTTCCAGGCGCCGAAGAAGTCGACCCCGTCGCGGACGACCGGGGAGGACTCGATCGGCGAGCCGATCCGCCTCTGCCACAGCAGGCGCCCGTTCCGGCGGTCGAGGACGCGGACGACGCCGTCCATCCCGTGGACGACCAGGCGACCGCCGACGATCGCGGGCGAGGACGCCATCTTCCCCCCGGGCGGGTCGTAGCGCCACACGCGCTTGCCGTCGCTCATCGTGAGCGCGTAGATCGTCCCGCGGAAGTTGCCGACGTAGGCGATGCCGTCCGCGACGACCGCGGGGAACTCGACCAGCGACCCGATCCCGGCCGACCAGACGACGCGGAACGGCGGCCGCACGCTGATCTCCGTCTGCGCCTGCGTGCGCGTGGGCGCGGCGCCGTACATCGGCCACTGGAGCGCCTCGCGGTAGACGCGGACGGTGACCTTGCGCCGGCGCTGGAACGGCATCCGCACGTCCTTGTCGGCGTAGCCGCGGCGGCGAACCGAGACGACGAGCGGCGCGCGGCGGCGGAGGACGAGCTCGGCCTCGCCGCGGGCGTCCGTCCTCGCGCGCCGCGGGCCGACGCGCACGACGGCGCCGCGGACGCGTCGCAGCGTGTCGCCGTTCACGACCGTGACGACGACGCGGGCGCGGGTCGCCTTCGGACGAGCGGGCTTCGGGCGCTCCACGGGCAGGAGCCGGCCGTCGCCCTGCGTGGTCTCCTCGGTGGCCGCGAGCGCGATGGCGCCGCAGCCCGCGAGCACCCCGGCGAGGGCGAGGATGAGCAGGATGCGGCGGATCATGCGGGGAGGACGAGGAACGACACGTCGACGTAGGCGAGGCCGGCGAGCAGGAGGAGGACGGCCGCGAGCACCAGCGCGCCGGCGCGGCGCACCTGGGCGAGCGCCCAGCCGGCGCAGACCGCGACCGGGACGACCGCGCTCAGCAGGTAGAGCGCCTTGATGTTGTCGCCGTCGAGCTTCGGGTAGCGGACGAGGAAGAACGCATACGAGGCGACGAGCAGCGCGAGCGTCGAGAGGAGCGCGACAAGCGGCAGGGCACGCGTGCGCGTCGCCACGACGGCGAGGCCGACGACGCCGGCGAGGGTGAGCAGCGAGGGGAGCACTCCGACGACCGATTGGAGCACGCGGGCACGACGGCGCTCGTCCGAGAGCGGCACGGCATACGAGCGCTCCGCGGCGGGGACGCGGAACGACCGATGCCAGTCGCCCCACCAGTCCGCGTACGTCACGGGCAGGAGCCGGTTCCGGAAGTGGAGCGTGTACGGCTCGGAGAACACGGCGCTCGGCGCGAGCTCGGTGTAGAACGCGAGCGGCCTCCCGGGCTCGTCCCACTGCGACGGCACGGGCCGGCTGAAGGCGAGCGGGCTCCCGTACCGGTGTGCCTTGTAGGCGAGCCAGGGGGCTGCCAGGACGGCGGCGGAGAGGACCAGCGCGACGGCGGGGCCGGCGGTCCGGCGCCGCGCCGCGTCGAGGATCGCGACGAGCGCGAGCGCGGCCACGACTGCGAGCCCCCACGTCCGCGTCAGGCTCGCGAGCCCTGCGAGCGCGCCGACGACGAGGCCGGACCGGACCGTGAGCCCTCCCCGAGCCAGCGCACGCACGGCGGCGTAGAGCGCACCGCCGACCAGCGCGGCCGTCAGCGGCTCGGGGTGGTACATCACCGAGCCGCGCACGAGCACCGGCGTCGCGGCGGCGAACCCGAGCGCCGCGAGCTGCGCGAGGCGACTCGAGGGGAAGAGCTCTCGCGCGACGAGGAACGCGAGCAGCACGATCGCGACCGCGGCGAGGGCGCTGACGGCCTGCCCGGCCTTGTAGGGATCCTCGTCCGCGCCGAGCCGTCGCGCGAGCAGCTCCGCCTCGCCCGCGAGCGCGAAGTAGAGCGGCGGGTTGTGCCAGACGTCCGTCTCGTCCGGATCCGGGAGGCGATGCTCCTTCGCGACCGTCTCGGCGTAGAGGACGACGTGGTACGCGTCGTAGCCGTCCAGCCAGCTCGTGTGCGCGAGGTTCCAGCCGACGAGGGCCGCAAAGGCTGCGAGCGTCGCCGCGACGGTAGCCGGGAACCACAGCCGCGCCGCGGTCGCGCGCGCGCCGGCCGGAGCGAGCGCCGGCGCCGCCGCGCCGCTCACTCGCCCGGCTCGCTCGCGACGGGCTCGGGGAGCTCCTCGGCGAACGGCTCGAGGCTCCCGTCGGGCCCGGACGCGAGCACGAGGTCGGAGAAGAACCGCGTCATCACGATGCCCTCGCGGAAGTCGCCCACGCGCGGCTCGGGCCGCTCGCCGAGCGCGAGCTGGATCGCGAGCTCGGGATACCGGCTCCCCGCCGCGAGCGGCAGCGGGAAGGCGCCGCCGAATCGCGGGTTCACGTCCGTGATCAGCAGGCGCCCGTCCGGCTCGCGGAAGCACTGCACGTTCGCCGGCCCGAGGATCGGGAGCGTCTCGGCGACGCGCCGGCCGAACTCGATCAGCTCGCGGTCGGCGATCGTCATGCCCTTGATCGACTCGCCGCCCTTCGACTCGATCATCGTCCGCGGGATCGCGTTGAGGCAGCGCCCGTCGAGGTCGGAGAGCACGTCGATCGAGAACTCCTCGCCGGCGCAGCAGGCCTGCACCATCGAGTCGACCGGCGTGTGCGCGAGGAAGAACGCGAGCTGCTCCGGCGTCTCCGCGCGGTAGATGTGGCGCGAGCCGAAGCCTGCGCGGGCCTTGACGAGCACCGGGAACGGGAGCTCGCGGGGCAGGTCGCCGGGGAGCCACGTGTCCGGGGAGGGCAGGTCGCGGTCGAGGAAGAAGCGGTGCGCGAGCCACTTGTCGGCCATCGCCTCGACGACCTCGGTCTCCGAGAGGAGCAGCACGGCGCCGAGCCGCTCCCGCTCGGCCGCGAGCAGGTGCTGGTCGAGGTCCGTGAGCGGAACGATCAGGTCGACCTCGTGCTCGTCGACGAGGCCGCGGAGGGCGTCGAGATAGCCGGGGTCCGAGATCCGCGGAACGAGCTCGCGGCGGTGGGCGTGGTAGAGCGCGGGCGCGAGCGGGTTCACGTCGACGGCGACGGTCGTCGCGCCGGCGCGCGCGAAGGCGCTGACGATGTCGACCCGCTGCCCGGCGCAGGTGAAGAGGACCGTCGCGCTCACGGCCCGCAAGGGTAGCCACGAGATCTGCCGGGACCGAGCCGGGGCGGGCAGAATCGGGCCGGTGACCGACACCACGGGCACAGCGGCTTCCCGCGGCCGCGCCTTCCTGTCACCCGGGCGTCTCCTCGCCGCCGGCCTGCTCGCCGCCGGCTTCGCGATGGTGCTCGCCGTCGCCGAGGGGCTCAACCCGCGGCTGCGCGACGTCCTCGGCTGGCTGACGCCGGCCCGCACCGTGTTGCTCGTGACGGCAGTGGCAGTCGCGACTGCCGTTCCCCCGGTGCGTCGAGCCCTCGCAGGCGCCTCGGATCGAGTGGCGCGGGTGTCGGCGCCGGTCGCGCTCGCGGTGATTGTCGCGACGGCGACCGCCTTCCAGGTGGTTCGAGGCGCGGCAAAGACGTTACCGGTCGTGCTCGCCGACGAGCTGATCTATTCGGATCTCGCGAAGAGCGTCGCGTTCGACGGCGCGCTCGCGCTTCGCGGCACCACCCACCTGAGTCACAGCGTCCTCTATCCGGTCGCGGTGAGCCCCTTCTTCCGCTTCGCCGGGGACGTCGTGTCCGCGCTTTCGGCGCTCAAGACCGCCCAGGCCTTCCTGATGGCACTCGCCGCCGTCCCCGCATACCTGCTCGCGCGTCGCCTCGTCTCGCACCGCTGGAGCCTCCTCGTCGCGGTGCTGACGGCGCTCGCGCCGTGGACGGGCTACGCGGCGCTCGTCATGACGGAGGCGTTCTTCTACCCCAGCTTCGTCGCGTTCGCCCTCGCGCTCGTGCTGATGCTCGAGCGGCCGACGCCGGCGCGCCAGGCCGTGACACTCGCGGTTGCCGTCGCGCTCGCCCTCGTCCGACCGCAGGCGCTCGCGCTCCTGCCGGCCATCGCGACCGCGATCCTCGTCTTCGCCGCGACGGCCGGGAGCGCGCGGGCACTTCGACCGTACGCCCCGGCGCTCGTCTCGGTCGGCGTCGCCTCGCTCGCGGGCATCGTCGCGCTGGCGGTGCCCAGCGCCCCCGGCGGCGCCTACGGCGCGCTGTTCGAGGAGGCGCCGTCGGTGACGGCGCTCGCGAAATGGGCCGTCTGGAACGTCGCCGACCTCGAGCTGGCGCTCGGCGTCGTCGCGGTCGCCGCGTTTCCGCTCTCGCTCGCGGCACTGCTGCGTCGCGGGGCATCGACGGTCGAGCGGGCGGTCGGGGCCACCGCGGTCGCTCTGTTCGTCTGGGTGTGGGTGGCGGTCACGTTGTTGTCGGCCTCGAAGTACGGGCTCGGCTGGCTGCACGAGCGCGCCCTGTACTTCGTCGCCCCGGTGCTCCTCGTCTGCCTGGCGCACTGGCTCGCCGGCGGGCTCCGGCGCCCCGCCGTGGCGACCGCGGTCGCAGCCGTCGCCGCCGTCGCAGTCGTCGCGGCGCTCCCTGCGCGCCTCGTCACCTTCAGCAACGAGGTGGACGCACCGGCGATGGTCCCGTTCCAGGCGCTGCTGACCGAGTACCCGACCGTGTCGGCGCGCGTGTGGCTCGTCGCGGCCGCGGTTGCCGGCGCCGCCGTGCTCGTGCTCGCGCGCACCGCGAGGGCGCCGATCGCGTCGGTCGCCGTCGCGTTCGCGCTCCTCGCCGGGTCGCTCGTGTGGGCCGACCCCTTCGACGCAGCGGCGTCGCGCGAGCTCGGATGGGTCGACCGCGCCCTGCCGCCGCGAGCGCGTGCGACGCTCCTCCACGTCGACCTCTCGGTCGACCCGCGAGAGCGGTGCGGCGAGGCCGCCGAGTACGAGCAGCAGGGGCTGGCGCTCTGGACGGAGTTCTTCAACACGCGGGTGGACCGCGTGGCGCACGTGTACGGCCCGATCGTCCGCGACGGCCTCGCGTCGCCGGAGTTGCGTGTGGCCGCGCAGGGCGGAATCCTCCACGGTGCGGACGGCAGGACCCTGGCACGCGACTATGTCGTCGTCGACTCGCGTCAACCGATCGCCGGGGAGCGCCTCGCCCGGTTCGATCTCGGCGACCATTTGCCGTACGGCGAAGGCGCGTCGCTGACGCTCTGGCGGGCCGAGCGACCGCTGCGCCTCGGGCCCGTCGCCTTCCCCGCGCCGCCGCGTGCCGACGGGAGGCCCTGCCCCTAGGAGCGCCAGCCGCCCGTGGCGCCCTTGTACGTCCCGGTGAAGAGCGCGAGCGGCGTCCGCAGCAGGATCTTCAGGTCGACGAGCGGCGAGCGGTGCTCCACGTACCAGACGTCGAGCTCGATCCGCTCGTCCCACGGCAGGGAGGCGCGCCCGTGGGTCTGCGCCCAGCCGGTGAGGCCGGGCTTCACCTCGAGCCGGCGCCGCTGGCGCGGCGTGTAGCGCTCGACCTGGTAGGCCAGCGTCGGCCTCGGGCCGATCAGCGACATGTCGCCGCGAAGCACGTTCCAGAGCTGCGGCAGCTCGTCGAGCGAGAGCGTGCGGAGGACGCGCCCGGCCCGGGTGATGCGCGCGTCGCCGCGGTTCACCGCGTAGCCCGCGCCCTGCGACTCGGCCCCGACCACCATCGTGCGCAGCTTCAGCAGCTCGAACGGAACGCCGTCCTTCCCGACCCGCTCCTGCCGGTACAGCACCGGGCCGCCGTCCTCGAGCCTGATCGCGAGCGCGGCCGCGCCGAGGAGCGGCGACGACACGGCCAGGCCGACGCCGGCCAGCGCGACGTCGGCGACGCGGTTCACCGCGTGCCCTCGGCGGCCTGCCAGGTCGCGGGCACGCCGCGGCGCAGGTAGTTCCGCAGCGCGACCACGGTCGCCCACGTGACGAGCGCGTAGTAGCGCGGCAGGCCCGGCCGCGCGAGCGCGAGTGCCAGGAACGCGAGCTGCCCCGCGAGCGCCGCGACGTAGACCGGGCCCGACCCGACGAGGGCGACGTTCGCGCCGAGCAGGACGACGTGCAGGATCCCGCTGCCGTAGCGGAGCACGCGGTGCGAGACGATCTCGCCGAGGTAGACGGGCGGCAGACCCCGCAGCATCCCGCCGCGCAGCGTGATCAGCCAGCAGTGCTCGAACATGCGCACCTTGCGCCGGTACTCGGTCTCGAGGTCCGGCGTCGGCTTCTCGTAGGCGAGCGCCTCCGGCTCGAACACCGCGCGGCGGCCGCGCTGCACCATCAGGTACGGGAACGCGAGGTCGTGGCCGAAGCGCGGGTCGACGTCGACGTAGTCGTCCCGGCGCACGGCGTAGATCGAGCCGTTCCCGCCCGTGACCGAGTGCAGGCGCGACTCGCTCTCGCGCAGCCACAGCTCGTAGCGCCAGTAGGCGCCCTCGCGATTCGTCCCGTCCGCCCGCTGGAGCACGAGCTTGCCGCAGACGTAGGCGACGTCCGGGTCGGCGAAGTTGCGCACGAGCTTGCGCAGCGCATCGGGCGCCCAGGTCGCGTTCGCGTCGGAGAACGCGACGATCTCCGCGCCGGTCTCGGCCACGGCGCGGTTCTGGGCCGCGACCTTGCCGCCGCGCGGGTTCCGCAGCACCCGCGCCCCGGCCGCCTCGGCGAGCTCCTCCGTCCGGTCGGTGGAGGCGTCGGAGGCGACGACGAGCTCGAGCTTCTCCGCCGGGTAGTCGAGCGCGCGGAGGTTCTCGACCCGCCGCGCGATCACGGCCTCCTCGTCGTGCGCGGCCACGATCACGGCGACCGAGGGCTCGGCGTCGCCGGCCGCGACCTCCCGGCCGCGCAGGCGCGCGAGCACGGCGGCCGCCACCGGGTACGCGGCGTGCGTCCACGCGAGCGCGGCGGCCGAGCCCCAGAACAGCGCCTTCGCGACGAGCATCGCGCCGGATGCTACGCGCGGGCGCCGCCTTCCTCGGGCGCCGGTACGCTCGCGCCGTGCAGCTGGGCGCGCGTCGACCGTGGGTGATCGCCGCCGCCGTCGTGCTCGCCGCGGTGCTCGCCGTGGGCACTGCCAAGGCCGCGGCCCACGTCACCGACGACGCCGTCGTCTGGGTCCTCGCGGGCTGGATGGTCCCCGGCGACTTCGGCGTGTTCCTCGGCGCGGGCGACGCCGTCCTCGACGGAAGGAGCCCGTACCCCGAGGGCGAGCTGCTGCCGCCGCCGGTCGCGTACTACGTGTACCCGCCGCCGCTCGCGTTCGCGGTCGCGCCGCTCACGGCGCTGGAGCCGGGCCACGCCTCGACGATCTGGACGCTGCTCGGGATCGCGGCGCTGATCGGCGGGCTGCTCGTCCTCGGCGTCCGCGACCCGCGCTGCCACGTGGTCGCGCTGCTCTACCCGGGGACGCGCGTGGCGCTCGAGTACGGCGCGATCGGCACCTTCCTCGTGCTGCTCGTGGCACTCGGTTGGCGCTACCGGGAGCGGACCGCCGCGGCCGCCGGAGCGACCGCGGGAGCCGTCGTGCTGAAGGTCTTCCTCTGGCCGCTGCTCGTGTGGCACGCGCTCGCCGGACGCGTCCGCACGGCCGTCGCCGCCGCGGCGGCGGGCGCGGCGCTCGCGCTCGGGACGTGGGCGGCGATCGGCTTCGAGGGGCTCGCCGACTACCCGCGCGTCCTCCGCGATCTCACCGATCTCGAGGCCGAGGAGACCTACTCCGTGTTCGCGCTCGCGCGTGCAGCCGGCCTCCCCGAGCTCGGGGCGCAGGCCGTCGCCGTCCTGCTCGGCGCGGCGCTGCTCGCGCTGGCGTGGCGAGCGGCGCGAAGCGGCCGCGACGAGGGCGAGCGGCGGACGCTGATCCTGGTCCTCGCGGCCGCGCTCGCGCTGACCCCGATCCTGTGGATCCACTACCTCGTGCTGCTCGTCGTGCCGGTCGCCCTCGCCCGCCCGCGATTCTCGGCCCTGTGGTTGCTCCCGCTCGCCGGGATCGCGTTCGAGGCGGCCGGCTGGTACGGCGGCTGGGCCTACGGCGACATCCCCGCCGTGGTCAGCGTCCTCGTGCTGGCCGCGGCGGTCGTCGCGGCCTCGCTGCTCGCGCTCGAGCCGCCCGAGGCGCTCAGGAGCCTGCCGGCGCGGCTACGGCCGCGGCGTCCGGCGCGGGCGTCCCGGTGAGCTCCCGAAGCAGCTCCCGGTAACGACGGATGGCGACGTTCCGGTCGGCCTCGGCGACGACGTACTCGCGGCCGCGGGCGCCCATCCGCTCCAGCTCGTCGGGCCGCTCCCGCAGCTCGCGGATCGTCGCAGCGAGCACCTCGGGCCGCCCCGGCGCGATCACCACGCCGCATTCGACCTCCCGCACGATCCGCGCCGTCTCGCTGTCCTCGTCCGCCGCGACGATCACCGGCCGGCCGGCGGCGAGAATCCCGTACAGGCGGCTCGGCACGACGTAGCCCGACAGCCCCTTCCCGAGCCCCACGAAGTGGACGTCCGCGCTCGACAGCGACTGCGCCAGCACCTCCCGCGGCTGGTACGGCTTGAACCGCACGTTGTCGACCTCCAGTCGCGACACGAGCGCGAGCATGTCGTCGCTCCGCGCGCCGAAGCCGACGATCAGGATCCGCAGGTCGTCGAGATCCCGGAGGAACGTGGCCGACCGGACGAGGTTGTCGAGGTTCTGGGCGTGGCCGACGTTGCCCGAGTGCATCACGACGAACCTCCCGTCGAGCGCGTTGGCGCGCGCCCACGGGTTGTCGAGCCCCTGCGGCGTGATCGCGGTCGTGTCGACCCAGTTCGGGATCACGGCCAGCCGGTCGGACGGCGTGCCCTTCTCCTCGAGCCGGCGCCGCATCGTCTCGCCGATCGCGACCACGCGGTCGGCCCGCTCGAGGTAGAGGCCGACGAGCCCGCGCAGGAGGCCGACGGCGAGCGGGTTCTCGAGCCGCTTCAGCTCGACCGCGATCTCGGGGAAGACGTCCATCGAGATCACGAGCAGCGGCGCGTGGAACCGCCGGGCCGCGGCGAGCGCCACGTCCCCGACCATCGGCGGGTCGGTCATGCAGAGGACGACGTCGGGACGCGGCCCGCGGAGAGCGGCCGCGAGCGAGCTGCCGAGGTAGGTGACGTAGTTCGCGCCGCGGCGGACGAGCTGCGACCGCTCGTAGGACGTCGACCGGACGCGCTCGATCGCGACGCCGTTCCGCACGAGGTGACGCGGCTCGTCCTCGTGCCCGTAGAGGAGCCCGGTGACGACGCGCACGTCGAACTCGTCCGCGAGCGCCTCGCACAGCTCCGTGAGGAGGTTCGCCGTCGCTTCGACCCCCGGCCAGTAGTACTGGTTGAGGACGAGCAGGCGCGGCTTCGCAGGGGCGGCGCTCACGGCGGCGAACGGTAACGTCTCGCCCGTGCGGGACCGCCCGCTCTCGATCCTGCTCGCGGCCCCCGCCTACTGGCCCGCCGTCGCGTTCGGCGGCCCGATCCCCGTCGGGCGGGAGCTCGTGCGGCGGCTGACCGAGCGCGGCCACCGCGTCGAGGTCGTGACGACGAGCCTGCTCGACCTGCACCGGCGGCCGGCGCGCCGCTCCGCGACGACGGTGGTGGACGGCGCGACGGTGCACGCGCTCGGGACGCCGCTCGCGTACCGCTGGATGGGGTTCCCGCCGACGCTGCCGCTCGCGCTGCGCGGACGCCGCCCGGACGTCGTCCACCTGTTCGGCTTCCGCGACCCCGTCACGACGGGCACCGGGCTCTGGGCGCGCGCGCGCCGGATCCCGTACGTGCTCGAGCCGCTGGGGATGTTCCGCCCCCGTCTGCGCAAGGTGCGGGCGAAGGAGGCCTTCGACCGCGCGCTGGGGCGGCCGCTCGCGCGCGCCGCCGAGGCGGTCGTGACCGCGTCGCGGCACGAGGGCGAGGACGTCGTCGCGTGCGGGATCGACCCGGCGCGCGTCGTCGTCCGCGGGAACGGCTTCCCGGATCCTCCGGGCCCGGAGCTGGACGGGCGCGGGGCGAGGGACCGGCTCGGGATCCCGCCGGACGCGCCGGTGGCGCTCTACGTCGGCCGGATCGCCGACGGGAAGGGGATCGAGCACCTCGTCGAGGTCGCGCGCCGCAACGCCGCGGCGCACGTCGTGCTCGTCGGGCCCGACGACCGTCACGGGGCGTCGGCGAGGCTGCGGGCCGCCGAGCGCGAGTCGGGGCTGGCCGGGCGGCTGCACGTGCTCCCGCCGACCGCGGGGCCTCCGACGGAGCTGTACCGGGCCGCCGACGTCTTCGTCCTGGCCTCCGAGGGCGAGAGCTTCGGGATGGTCGCGGCCGAGGCCGCCGCCGCGGGGACGGCCGTCGTCGTCTCCGACCGCTCCGGGATCGCCGGCTCGTTCGGGGACGGGGAGGCGCTGGTCGTCCCGGCCGAGCGGGAGGCGGTCGTCGGCGCAGTCGGGCGGGTGCTCGCGGACGCGGAGCTGCGGGCGCGCCTCGCGGCGGGGGCGCTCGAGGCGGCGCGGCGCGGCTCGTGGGACGCCGTCGCCGACCGGCAGGAGGCGATCTACCGGGCGGCCGCCGCGCGCACCGTGGCGACGAAGCTCTCGATGCTGGGCTCGTAGCCCCAGCCCCGCATCAGCTCGAGCGACCGCTCGCCGTACCGGCGCCGCAGCTCCGGATCGGCCGCCAGCCGCCGCAGCGCCTCGCCGGCCGCGGCCGCGTCCCCCGCGGGCACGAGCATCCCGTTCTCGCCGTCGGCGAGCAGGTCGGCGTGGGCGCCGACGCGGTCCGTGAGCACGAGCGGGAGCCCGCACGCCGCCGCCTCGTTCACGACCACGCCCCACGGCTCGTGCGTCGAGAGGAGCGCGAACACGTCGGCCGGCACGTACCGCTCGACGATCCGGTCGAACGGGATGTTCTCGACGACGGCGAGGCGGACGCCGAGCTCCCGCGCGAGCGCCTCGAGCGCCTCGCGCTCCGGCCCGTCGCCCGCGAGCACGAGCAGGAGCCGCGGGTCGCCGGCGGCCGCGACGGCGCGCACGAGCGTGTCCAGCCCCTTCTCGGGCGCGAGCCGCGCGATCGAGAGCACGACGACGTCGTCTGCCCCGGCGCCGAGGGCGGCGCGCAGCTCGGGCCGACGCGGCTGCAGCCGCTCGGTCTCGGCCGCGAACGCCGGCGCGTCGACCGTGTTCGCGAACCACGCGATCCGGGCCGGGTCGGCACCGCGCGCCAGCACCGACTCGTGCGCGAGCGTCCCGATGTAGAGCACGCGCTCGGCGCCGCGCACGAACGGCGGCACCACGGCGCCCTTCACCGCCCGCCGCCAGCCTGGACGCGGGTCGGCGTCGTTGCTCTCCACGAGGAGGACGTACGGGACGCGGCGCGCGCGGCACCAGGCGACGGCGGCCTGCGCCGCGAACGTGCTCCACCCGGCAACGACGACGACGTCGGGGCGCGTGTCGGCGAGCGCCCGGACGATCCCGAACGTCAGCGGGTAGTCGTGGCGGAACACGTTCCGCACGCCGGGGATGCGCGTGCCCTCGAGGAACGTCGCCCGGTGGGTGGGGACGATCGTCCACCAGCGGCCGAAGATCGTGTACGCGGAGTAGACGACGCGGAGGTCGAGCTCGGGCCGCTGCGCCAGCCGGTCGAAGAGGATCGAGCGGAACGGCGTCGGCTCCGGGGAGACGATCGTCACGCGCACGCGGTCGCCGTCCCCCGTCGCGTCCTCCAGGGCCGCCAGCACGCGCCTCGCCTCCCGCCGGGCGGGCACCGCCGTCGCGACGCGCCGCGCGCACCGAACGGCGACGTCGGCGGGCAGGAGCCGGTCGAGCTCCAGGCTGCGGGCGACGAGCCCCGCGCGGAGGAGGACGCGGGCGGCGGCCGCCCGCGCCGGCCCGAGGTCGGCGCCCGCGGGCAGCGTCGCGCGGAACCGCTCGAGCACCGCGAGGTACGCGTCGGCCGCCCGCTCGCGCTCGGCGGCGGGGACGCCCTCCCCGCTTCCGAGCAGCCAGGCGAGCTCGGCCTCGTCCTCCGCGAGCCCGGGCGCGACCCGCGCGAGCTCCCGCAGCGCGACGCGGCGCTGGAGCCCGCGCTGGAGCCCCCGGCGGCGCAGCGAGGCCTGCGCGGGGTGCACGCGGCGGAGCACGAGCGGGTCGCCGAGGTTGTCGCCCTCGGCGACCGCGAGCAGCCGCATCCACAGGTCGTAGTCCTCGCTCTCGTCGAAGCCGGGGTCGTAGCGGAGCCCGTGCCGGTCGAGCAGCTCGCGGTCGAGGAGCACGGTCGGGTGGAGGAACGGCGAGGTGAAGAGCCCGTGCCAGCGCACCGCCGCCGCTCCGGCCGGCGGCAGCTGGAGCGCCCCGACCCGTCCGACGTCGTCGAGGTCGAGCGCCGCCGTTCCGAGCACCCCGAGCCCGTCCACGGCTCGCATTCGCTCGAGCTGGCGCTCGAGCCTCCGCGGGAGCGCGACGTCGTCGGCGTCGAGCCGGGCGACGTACCGCGCCGACGCCCGGTCGAGGCCGCGGTTGAGCGAGGCCGCGAGACCGAGGTGCTCCTCGTTCCGGAGCACGACGAGCCGCGGGTCGGCGACGGCGGCGAGCAGCTCGGGCGTGCGGTCCTGCGAGCAGTCGTCGACGACGAGCAGCTCGAGGTCGCCCACCGTCTGGCGCAGCACGCTCTCGACGGCGACTCGGACGTAGGCCTCGCCGTCGCGCACGGCGAGGAGAACGGTGACGGTCGGAGGCGGGCTGCTCATCGTCGGCGGGGGCGGCGACGGCCGACGATAGCCTCTCGCGGATGCCGGATCCGCCCGGTCCGAGCTTCGACCTCGTCGTCGCCACCGTCGACCGTCCCGACGCGCTCCGGCAGCTGCTCCGCTCCCTCGAGCGGCAGTCCTACCGGCGCTTCCGCGTCGTCCTCGTCGACCAGAGCGACGACGAGAGCGCGCGCGCCGCCGCGGCCGGCTCGACGGTCGAGGTCGTGCACGTCCGCGCGCCGCGCGGCCTCTCGCGCGCGCGGAACGCGGGCATCGTCGCGACCGCGGCCGACGTCCTCGCCTTTCCCGACGACGACTGCGAGTACCCGCCCGACCTGCTGGAGCGGGTCGCGGCGCTCCTCGCCTCCCGGCCCGATCTCGCGGGCGTAAGCGGCCGGACCGCGGACGCGTCCGGCCACGCGTCGGGGCGCTGGCACGAGGAGCCGGGGCCGATCGACCGCGAGAACGTCTGGCACCGCGTCAACTCGGCCGCGCTGTTCCTCCGCCGCCCGACGGTGCTTCGGATCGGCGGCTTCGACGAGCGCCTCGGGCTCGGCTCGCCGGAGCCGTGGTCGTCCGGCGAGGAGGTCGACCTCGTCGTGCGCGCCGTGGACGCCGGCGCCGTCGTCGAGTTCGACCCGAGCCTCGTCGTGCTCCACCCGCAGCCCGACCTTCCGACAGGCCAGCTGGCCGCGATCGGGCGGCGCGACGGCGCGAGCGTCGGCTACGTCCTGCGCCGGCACGGCTACGCGCGCGGCACGGTGGCGCGGATGCTGGTGCGGCCGGCCGGGGGAGCCGCACTGAGCCTCCTGCGCGGGGACGTCCGGCGGGCGCGGTTCCACGCCGCCACGCTCCGCGGACGCCTCCAGGGCTACCGCCGCGCCGCCTGACCGGTCAGCTCGGCGAAGAGCGCCGCGTGCCGGTCGAGCCACGGCGTGAGCGCGAACCGCTCGACGGCCCGGCGGCGCGCGGCGGCGGCGAGCTCGGGGAGGGCGCCGAGCGCGCGCCCGAGCGCGTCGGCGAGCGCCTCCGGCGACGGCGGCTCGTCGCGCTCCCAGCCGACGGGGTGCGGCACGCCGATCCCCGCCTCATCGGCGACGAGCTCGACGGTGCCGCCGCTCGCGGCGTGGACGACCGGCAGGCCGCACGCCATCGCCTCGATCACCACGTTCGGGCACGGGTCGTTGACCTTCGTGTGGAGCAGGACGTGCGCGCGCCGGTAGACGTCGGGCGCGTCGCGCTGGGCGTACCGGCCGATCCAGTCCACCGCGCCGTGGAGCCCCAGCCCGTCGACGAGCGGCGTGAGCTCCGAGACGACCCTCCCGCTGACGAGCAGCCGCGCGTCCGGGTGCGTGCTGCGGAGCGCCGCCAGCGTCCGCACCGCCAGCTCGAGCCGGTAGCCCTGCGTCTGGTCGCCGCCGAGGAGCACGACGGGGCCGCCCGGCGGCGGCGCCTGCACGGGCGTGAACCGGTCGACGTCGACGGCGTTGTGGAGCACCTCCCAGCCCCCGCGGGGCTCGCCGAGGAAGCGGTCGGCGGACTCCTTGGCGAACGCGCTCTGGTAGAGGACGTGGTCGGCGGCGAGCAGCGCGCGCCTGAGCGGCCGGTTCACCTCCTCGGCCCGGTCGCCGGCCCAGGCGGGGTAGCCGACGCCGTCCTGGTTGACGACCACGGGCGCGCCGCGCCGCCGCGCCGCCCAGAGCAGCGGCCGCAGGTCGCGCGGGAGGTAGCTGGAGCCGAGGTAGAGGAGCGTGAAGTCGGCCGGCTCGTTCGGGAACCGCGTCGCCAGCCGCTGGAGCTTCACCGTTCCCCCGGCCGCGGGCTCGTCGGGCTCGGGCACCCGGTCCCAGCCGTACGAGACGCGGAGACCCGGCCGAGGGCGTGGGCGCGCGAGCAGCCGCGCCCAGCGCGCGGCCGCGCGCCCGTAGCGCCCCGCCCGGGCCGCGGCCGTCATCCGGCCGGCTCGGCCGCCGCCCAGATCTCGCCCCACACGAGCTTCAGCTCGGTCACCCGCAGGCCCGCCTCGGCGAGCTCGGCGCGAAACCCCTCCTCGTCGTACTCGACCTCGTGGTCGGGGTCGCTGAAGTACTCGAGGCCGACCTCGCGCCGGAGCGGCACCGTCCAGTCGCGGGCGAGCACGGGGACGCGGACGAGCACGACGCGTGGGCGCGCCTCCGCGACGAGGTGGCGCAGGAGCCCGACGCGGTCGTCGATGTGCTCGAGCACGTTCGACAGGACGATCGCGTCGAAGCCGCCCTCCGGCAGCCCCTCGAGCACGTCGCCGCCGAGGAACGTGAGGCGCTCGTGCGGGAAGCGCTCACGTGCGAACGCGAGATGGGCCGGGTCGTGGTCGACCCCGACGACCTCCGCGCCGGCGCGGACGACGAGGTCGTGTGCGAGCTCGCCCTTGCCCGAGCCGACGTCGAGCACCCGCTCGCCCGGGCGCACCCGCTCGACGAAGAAGTCGTGGTAGGCCGTGAGCCGGTGCTTCGCGTGAACGCCGTCGTCGTAGCGGATCGCGGCGGCGTCGAGCTGGCGCCGCGTCTCCTCCTCGAGCCGGAGCAGCTCGCGCACGGCGCGCCGGCGGTCGGGGTCGGCGGCGAGCACCGACAGCCAGAAGCGGAACGGCCCGCGCACGAGCCACGCCGGCATCACGAACCGGAAGGGCGCGCGCGGTACCCGCCGCGCCGCGCCGCGCACGACCCGCCGGACGGTCAGCGGCCGTCCGCTCACGGGCGCTCCACGAACCCGGAGAGCAGCTCCGACCAGCGCGGATCGAGGCGCTCCTGCGCGTGCGCCTCGGCGGTCTCGCGGCCCGCCGCCCGCCAGCGGTCGCGGAGCTCGCCGTCGTCCCGCACCCGCTCCGTCCAGGCGACGATGGCGTCGACGTCCTCGACGTCGACGAGCGCCGCGTTCCGCTCGTGCTCGACGAGCTCCGCCGCCTGGCCGACGCGCGTCGTCACGAGCGGCACGCCCGTCGCCATCGTCTCGAGCACCGCCTTCGGCCCGCCTTCCTGCCTCGAGGTCGAGAGGTAGACGTCGAGCGCGTGGTAGGCGCGCGCGAGCTCGTCCCGGGTCCGCGCGACCACATGCTTGTACGAGACGCCGCGCCGGTCGAGCTCCCTGCGCACGTAGCCCCGCGCCGGCCCCGTCAGCAGGACGACGAGCTCGCCGACCGACGCGTCCAGGCGCTCGAGCACGGCGACCAGCACGTCCGGCCCTTTCACCAGCTTCGGCTCGAGTCCCTCGCCCCAGCCGACCCCGTCCTTCTGGAACGAGCCGACGACGAACGCCGACCGCGGCAGCCCGAGCGCCGCGCGCGCACGCTCGCGCGCGGAGGCCTCGCCGAGGGGGAAGTGCTCGAGGTCGATCCCGAGCGGGATCCGGAACACGCGCTCAGGAGCGAGCCCGGCCGCGAGCACGAGCTCGTGCATCTCGCCGTGCGTGACCTGGACGCGGGCGACGCGGTCCGGGCGGCGGCGAAGCGCGTCGAACGCCTCGTCAAACTCTGGCGCGCTCCGCGTGCCCGGCCGGCCGTGCATGTAC
>DATIDD010000088.1:0-2222 GCA_035456465.1 Gaiellaceae bacterium
GTCGCGCTGCTCGTCTTCGGCGAGGGGTGGCACAACAACCACCATGCCTTCCCGGCGTCGGCGCGACACGGGCTCGACCGCGGCCAGATCGACGTGTCGTGGTGGGTGATCCGCGGCCTCGAGCGGCTCGGGCTCGTCTGGAACGTCAAGGTGCCGGACGCCGCGCAGCTCGAGCGGCGCCGCCTCTAGAGCGCTCCCCGCCGAGCCCGGGCGGCGATTCGCCGCACGACCCGCACTGAGGGCTCCTGCCGCCCGGAGAGGAGCTCGCCGTCGCGAGAGGCGGCTCGTCACGGCTTTCTAGCCAAAATCTGTACAGACACTTGACATGCCGCCCTGGCAGTAGGTACGCTCCTGCACAGGTTCAGTACAGGTTCTGTTGAAGGAGGGTTCAAGTGCAGCAAAGAGTTCAGGAGCTCGTGATGACGCGGCCCGAGATGAGCGCCCGGGCGCTGATCCTGCTCGGCGCGCTCGTCTCCTTCGTCCTCTCCGTCGGCCTGTGGTTCGGCGGCAACGAGCAGCAGGGGATCTTCGTCGGCCTCTGGGTGCCGTCGATCCTCTCGCTCGGCGCCTTCCTCGCTCCGCGAGGCGAGCGATGAATCCCGCCGCGCTGTTTGCAGTGGGCGTCCTCGTCACGTTGTTCTGGGGCGCCGGCCTCTCGCTCCTCGTCTACGGGGCGATCCTCGACGGCCGCGACGAGGCGCGCCGCAAGGCCGAAGAGGCCGCGAGGGCCGGCCGGCCCCGAGTCGTCCGCCGCCCCCAGCCGGTTCCGGACAACCCCTCGACCGAAGACGACGGCTACCCCGCCGCCGCGTAGACCCATCACAACCAGAAAGGAACGGAAATGAAGCGCATCAGCTCGCTCCTCGCAGTTCTCGCCGTCGCGGCCGTCGCCGTCGTCGGCGCCGGCTCCGCCTCCGCGCAGAGCCGCGCGTCGAGTGTCGACATCGTCCAGACGGCCGTCGGCGCCGGGCAGTTCACGACGCTGGCGTCGCTGCTCCAGCAGGCAGGCCTCGTCGACACGCTCGCAACGGGCGGCCCGTTCACGGTCTTCGCGCCGACCGACGCGGCCTTCGCGAAGGTGCCCAAGGCCACGCTCGACGCCCTCGCGGCGGATCCCGCCAAGCTCAAGGCGGTGCTGCTCTACCACGTCGTGCCCGGCCGCGTCACCGCCGCGGACGTCGTCAAGCTGACCTCCGCCAAGACCGCCGAGGGAAGGTCGCTCGGGATCAAGGTCTCGAACGGATCGGTCTTCGTCGACGGCGCGCAGGTCACGACCCCCGACGTGGAGGCGTCGAACGGCGTCATCCACGTGATCGACTCGGTCCTGATCCCGCAGGAGGCAATGCCGGCCGCGCCCAAGACGATCGTCCAGACCGCCGTCGCGGCAGGGTCGTTCAAGACGCTCGCGTCGCTGCTCAAGAAGGCGGGCCTCGTCGGCACGCTGCAGGGCAAGGGGCCGTTCACGGTCTTCGCCCCGACCGACGCGGCGTTCGCCAAGGTGCCGAAGGCAACGCTCGCGGCGCTCGGCAAGAACAAGGCGCAGCTGCGCTCGGTGCTCCTCTACCACGTGGTCAAGGGCAACGTCCCCGCCGCCAAGGTGGTGAAGCTCCGCTCCGCCAAGACCCTCAACGGCAAGGCCGTCTCGATCCGCGTCAACGGCGGCAACGTGCTCGTCGGGGGCGCCCGTGTGACGACCGCCGACGTCAAGGCGTCGAACGGCGTCATCCACGTCGTCAACAAGGTCCTGATCCCGTAGGAGACGCCCCGTCCGCTGCCCGGCGCCGCACCCGCGGCGCCGGGCGGCATTCGCGGCGCGACGCTCGAGATGTCCAGCGACGAGCGACGACTCCTCGAAGCCCCCCTGCTCGAGGCGGTCACCTCGGCCCTCGCCCTGCGGCGACGAGGTATCGACGACGTCCGCGGTCGGCGGCTTGCGCGGGCGGCACGGCGTTCCGACCCGACCGCGCAGCTGCTCGTCCTCCACGCGCTCGCGCGCGGCGGCCACGGAACGGGGCGCTTCGTCGTCGACGACCTCGTCGCCTCGGCCGAGCGCAGGGCACACGCCGCCTGGGTGCTCGGCGAGCGCCCCCCGTACCCGCGCGCGATCGCGCCGCTCACCGCGCTGGCCGCGCGCGGCGGCTTCCCGTCGATGGTCGCCGAGCTGACGCTCGAGCGATGGCGGCGCACTTCGGCCCCGGCGCTTCCGCAAGCCCGCACCGCCG
>DATIDD010000089.1:0-2299 GCA_035456465.1 Gaiellaceae bacterium
ATCCCCGCCTGGGTCGATCCGGTCACGGAGCAGACGACGACGGTGTCGAAGAAGATGCCGAGCTCGCGCTCCTGTGCGGCCACCTCGTCGGCCCAGCGCGCGAACCCGAGCCCGCCCAGCGGGTGGTCGGAGGCGCCGGCCGGGATCGCGTAGGGCTTGCCGCCGGCTTCCTCCACCGAGGCGAGCGCCTCCTCCCAGCTGGGGCGGATGCCGATGTCGAAGCCGGCCGGGTCGAGCCGGACGTCGGCGCCCAGGATGCGCGAGAGCAGGATGTTCCCGACCTTGTCGTAGACGGCGTCGGGCCAGTCGACCCAGCGCTCCTGGACGAGGACGCAGCCGAGCCCGAGCCGGGCGGCGACGGCCGCGACCTGGCGCGTGTGGTTCGACTGCACGCCGCCAATCGAGACGAGCGTGTCGCACCCCTGGGCGAGGGCCTCGGCGGCGAGGTACTCGAGCTTGCGAACCTTGTTCCCGCCGTAGGCGAGGCCGGAGCTGACGTCCTCCCGCTTCGCCCAGAGGTCGACCTTGCCGCCGAGGTGCTCGGTCAGGCGTTCGAACCGGTGCACCGGCGAGGGCCCGAAGGTGAGCGGCACGCGGTCGAAGCTCGCGAGGCTCACGTCACGCGGGGGCGGTCGCCGCCGCGGCGCGCACGCCCGCGGCGACACCGTCGACGATCTCCGCCAGCTCGTCAGGCGTGACGACGAACGGCGGCGAGAGCTGGAGCGCGACGCCGCGCAGGGCGCGGGTGAGCACGCCATGGCGGCGCGCCTCGAGTACGGCGGCCGTCGGCGCGCCGGGGCTCTCGGCAAGCAGCTCGCGGTCGAGCTCGACGGCGCCGGCCAGGCCGGCGCTGCGAACGTCGGCGACGCCGTCGAGCCCGCGGAGCGGCTCGAGCAGCTCCGCCAACACGGGCTCGAGCTCCGCCACGCGGTCGACGAGCGCCTCGCGCTCAACGATGTCGAGGTTCACGAGGCCCGCGACGCAGGCGGCCGCGTGCCCCGAGTAGGTTCCGCCGTGGAGGAACGGAGGCGCGCCCTCCTCCCAGAACGGCGCGCGCACGGCCCCGGAGACGACGACGCCGCCGAGCGGGACGTACCCCGAGGTGATGCCCTTCGCGAACGTCATCAGGTCGGGCGTGAAGCCGTAGCGCTCGCAGCCGAACCAGCGCCCGAGCCTGCCGAAGCCGGAGATGACCTCGTCGGCCACGAGCAGCACGCCGCGCTCGCGGCAGATCCGCTCGACCGCCGGCCAGTAGCCCTCGGGCGGCGGGATCGCTCCGCCGGCGCCGATCATCGGCTCGCCGAAGAAGGCCGCGGCCCGCCCGCCGAGCTCGTCGAGCGTCCGCGCGAGGTCGTCGGGATCGTCCCAGGCCACCTCGACCACGTCGGCGACGAGGGGCCCGTAGCCGTCGCGAACCCCGGGGATGCCCGAGAGCGACGTGCCGTAGGCGGCGGTGCCGTGGTAGGCGTGCGTGCGCGAGACGATCACCGTCCGCTCCGGCTCGCCCGAGAGCGCCCAGTAGCGGCGGACGATCTTCGCAGCCGTGTCGACCGCCTCGGCGCCGCCCGTGCCGAAGAAGACGGCGGCGTCGGGCAGCGGCGCGAGCGCCGCGACCCGTTCGGCAAGGTCGAGCGCGGGCCGGTTCGCGTAGTCGCCGAAGATGTTGTGCGCGGCGAGCGTGCGGAGCTGGGCGCCGACCGCCTCGGCGATCTCTGCCCGGCCGTGGCCCACGTTCGCGAACCAGAGCCCGGCGGTCGCGTCGAGGTACTCCGCGCCGTCCTCGTCCCAGATCCGCGAGCCCTCGCCGCGGACGAGCACGAGCTCGTGCCCGTCGACCGCGCCCATGGCCGCGAAGGGATGCCAGAGGCGGGTGGAGGGCGCCATCGGGCAATGCTAACGCGAAGGGGGCGGTTGCCCGCCCCCTTCGGTCGATCGCGTCGTGCGGGAGTTAGTGGCGCAGCTCCTTGGCTCGCGGGTCGCGGCCGGCCGTCGCGCCGATCTCGAGGAGGGAGACCGCACCGGCGGCCTGAACCGTGGCAGCGGTCGGGAGCTCGGGCTTCCCGGCCGTGAAGAGCCACGTCTCGAACAGCTCGTCCAGCTGCTCGCCCGAGATCTTCTCGGCGAGGGCGATGAACTCGTCGGTCGTGACGTTGTCGCCCTCGCGCTTCTGCGCCCAGCGCTTCAGGATCTCGAAGAAGTCGTCGTCCCCGACGGCCACGCGCAGCTGCTGCAGCGTCATCGCGCCGCGGTAGTAGACGGCGATGTCGAAGAGCAGGTCGGGGCCGGGGTCGCCGATCAC
>DATIDD010000090.1:0-3662 GCA_035456465.1 Gaiellaceae bacterium
CCGTTCTCTTCCGGATCGTGCTCGCGCTGCCCCATCTGGTCTGGGTGACGCTCTGGGGGATGGCGGCGTTCACGCTCGCGTTCGTCGTCTGGCTCGCGGTGCTCTTCGAGCGGCGCGCGCCCGGGACGCTGCACCGCTTCCTCGCGTCCTACGTGCGCTACACGGTGCACCTCACCGCGTACCTCACGCTCGCGGCAGCGCCGTACCCGAGGTTCACGGGCTCGGATCCGTATCCGGTCGACATCGAGATCGACCCGCCCGCGCGGCAGGGGCGGCTCGGAGCCGGATTCCGGCTGCTGCTCGCGGTCCCGGCCCTGCTGCTCTCGTCGACCCTCGGCGGCTCGGCGGCGCTCGGGGGCTGGTCGGGGATCGCACTGCTCAGCGGCGCCGGGGGCCTCGCAGTCGCCGTCGCGCTGCTCGGATGGTTCGCCTCGCTCGTTCGCGGGCGAATGCCGCGCGGGATGCGCGATGCCGCGACGTACGCGATCGGGTACGGGGCCGAGACCGCCGCCTACGCGCTGCTCCTCACCGACCGGTACCCGCTGGCGTCGCCCGGACGGGTCGAGCCCGTCCCGGAGTTGCCCGCGCACCCCGTCGCGATCGCCGTGCGCGACGACCTCGGCCGTCCGCGTCTGCTCGTCGCATTCCGGTTCCTGCTGGTCATCCCGCACCTCCTCTGGCTGGCGCTGTGGGCGGTTCCGGCGGCACTCGCCGTCGTGGCCGCGTGGGTGCTCGCGCTCGTGCTCGGGCGGGTGCCGCGCTTCCTCCACCGCTTTCTCGCCGCCTTCGTCCGGACGACGACGCACGTCTGGGCGTTCCTCTACGTCGTGGGGCGTCCGTTCCCCGGCTTCGTCGGTCGCGAGGGGAGCTACCCGATCGACCTCACGATCGCGCCGCCGGCGCGCCAGCGCCGGCTCGGCGTCCTGGCGCGCGCGCTTCTCGTGCTTCCCGCGCTCGTTCTCTCCTTCGCGTACAGCGGCGTGCTGACCGTCGTCGCCGTCATGGGCTGGCTCGCGGCGCTCGTGACCGGCCGGATGCCGCCCGGACTCCGCGACCTCGGCGCGGCAGCGCTCCGCTATCAGGCACAGGTCTACGGATACCTCTTTCTCCTCACGTCGCGGTACCCGGACTCCTCCCCCGTCCTCCGCGGCCGACCGGAGCCGGCGCCGCTCCCGGCTCTCCCCGCCGAGGTGGTCGGATGAGGAGCCCGGCCACCGCGCGGGCGGGCGTCTACGCGCTCCTCGCCGCAGGCTGGGTCGTCGCGGCCTGGCTCCTGGCGGGCAGCGTCGTCCCGGACGACCTGTCGCTCCCCCGCGTGGACGTGAAGGCGACCTTCGGCGGCGAGCTCGTGTCCGAGGCGGAACGCTACGAGCGCTTCCTCTACGTCAACTGGGCGCTCGCGCAGATCGTCGCTCTGGCGACGCTCTGGGTGTACGCGAAGCGGGGCACGCGGTTCATCCGCGAGTCGGCGGCCGGGCCGATCGGCACCGGGATGTTCCTCGGGATGGTCGGGCTCGCGATCGTGTGGCTGACGCAGCTGCCGTTCTCGGTCGCGGCCCTGTGGTGGGACCGCCGGCACGACGTCTCGAGGATCGGCTACCTCGAGGCCGTCTTCGGCGGGTGGCTGGCGCTGGGCGGGACGTTCGTCGCGGTGTGCATCGCGCTCCTCGTCGTCATGGCGCTCGCCCGCTGGCTCGGCTCGTGGTGGTGGATCCCCGGGGCCGGCGTCTTCGCCGTGATCGCGGCGCTGCTGGTCTTCGTCAGCCCGTATCTGACCGAGGGCCTCGAGCCGGTGAAGGACACGCGGCTGCAGCGCACGTACGAGCGCTTCGAGAAGGCGCAGGGCGTCGACGGCATCCCGCTGCGGATCGAGAAGGTGAGCGGCGACACGAGCCAGGCGAACGCCTACGCGTTCGGCATGGGGCCGTCGTCGCGCATCGTCCTCTGGGACACGCTGCTCGACGGCCGCTTCTCGAACCGCGAGGTCGACGTCGTCCTGGCGCACGAGCTCGGGCACCACTCGAGCAACCACATCCCCGAGGCGCTCGCCTGGTTCGGGCTGTTCGCCCTCCCCGGCGCGCTCGTGCTGATGCTGGCCACGCGGCGGCGAGGAGGGATGGGCGAGCCCGCCGCCGTGCCGCTCGCGCTCTTCGTCTCGGCGGTCTTCTCGCTGGTCGTCCTTCCCGGGCAAAACCTCGTCAGCCGCAGCATGGAGGCCGAGGCCGACTGGAAGGCGCTGCAGACGACCCGCGATCCGGTCGCGGCCCGAGGGCTGTTCGAGGAGTTCGCCACGACGTCGCTGGGCGATCCGAGCCCGCCGACGTGGGCGTACCTCCTCCTGCAGACGCACCCCACGCTCGCGCAGCGCGTCGCGATGGCCGACGCCTGGCAGAGACGAAACCGCCGCTAGACCGCGTCAGACGCGGTCGGCGATCACGCGGGCGATCGCGAGCGACGACGTCGCGCCCGGAGACGGCGCGTTGCGCACATGGACGACGCCCTCGGACTCGTGGAACACGAAGTCGTCGAGCAGCGTTCCGTCGACGGCGAGTGCCTGCGCGCGGATCCCCGACGGGCCGGGCAGGACGTCCTCCACGTCCAGCTCCGGCAGGAGCTTTCGCGCGGCGGCGACGAAGCGGCGCGTCGACAGGTCGCGCACCATCTCGTCGAGACCCAGCCGCCAGTGCCCCCGGGCGAGGCGGCGAAACCCCGGCGCGCGGAGCGCGTCGCGAACGTCGCGGAGGGAGACGTCGCGCCGGCGATAGCCCTCTCGGGCGAACGCGAGCACAGCGTTGGGGCCGAGCCACACGTCTCCGTCCGGCCGCACGGTGGTGTGGATGCCGAGGAACGGGAACGCGGGGTCTGGCACGGGGTAGACGAGCCCGCGCACGAGGTGACGGCGATCGGGCCGAAGACGGAGGTAGTCGCCCCGGAAGGGGACGATGCGGGGCTCAGGAGGTGCGCCGGTGAGGCCGGCCAGCCGGTCCGCGTGGACGCCGCCGCAGACGACGACACGCTCCGCCTCCACGTCGCCGCCGGTCGTCTCGACCAACGCGGCCGCGCGACGCTGCGAGATGCCGATCACCTCTCGTCCGAGGAGGAGCTCGCCGCCCGCCGCCCGCACGTCCTCGGCGTACGCCGCTGCGACGCGCGCGAAGTCGACCACCGCCGTCTCCGGCGAGTGCAGCGCGCGAACCCCCGCCACGTGCGGCTCGAGCTCGCGCAGGCGGTCTTGCCCGATCAGCTCCGCCCGCGGGACGCCGTTCGCGAGCGATCGGCGATGGAGCTCCTCGAGGCGCGGCAGCTCGTCCGCCGACGTTGCGACGACGACCTTCCCGCAGCGCAGGATCGGGATCCCGCGCTCGTCGCAGTACGCGAGCAGCGCAACGGCGCCCTCGACGCAGAGCTGGGCCTTCAGCGACCCGGGGGCGTAGTAGACGCCGCGGTGGACGACACCGCTCGAGTGGCTCGTCTGGTGCGCACCCGGCGTGGCCTCCTTGTCGACGACGGCGACCCGGCTCCCCGGACGGCGCCGCTGCAGCTCGCGCGCGGTGGCCAGGCCGATGATCCCGGCGCCCACCACGACCACGTCGAACCGCGAGGTCGACACTGCCTCAGGTGATCGTGTACTCGGGCCCGGAGCCGCCCTCGGGCGGCGTCAG
>DATIDD010000091.1:0-6910 GCA_035456465.1 Gaiellaceae bacterium
CGCCGGCAGCACGAACGTCGCCGCGGCGGCCCGGACCGACTCGATGCGCGCGCCGTCGAGGCGGAGGATCCGCGCCGCCGAGAACGCGGCCTCGGCCCGGGTGACCGGGTCGTTCGGGCGGAGCTCGAGCGCATCGAACGCAGCCGGATGGTTCGTGCGGAGCCCGAGCAGCCGCGCTACGGCCTCCGTTCCGAAGCGGCCCGGCGGCTTCAGCCCGGCGGCGCGCGCGCCCGCGGCGAACGCGGCGGCCGCGTCCTGAAGGCCGAGGACACGCACGAGCCGTGCGTCGAGCTCCGCCAGCGTCGTCGCGCGCTCGGGCGCCGCAGGCGTCGCCCGGTCGATCCCGGTGTCCCGATCGATCGCGGTCGCCAGCCCGAGCCGCGCCGGCCCGAGCCGCGCCAGCCCCGAGGCGAGCTCGGCGAGCTCACCTTGCGTGAGCGGCTCGTCCGGACGGAACGAGGTCACGTCCGGTGCCAGCAGCCCCGCGGCGACGACCGTCGCGATCTCGGCCCTCGCCCAGCTCGGAGCGGGCTTGGCCGCTCCCGCACCGGCCCCCGGCGCGAGGGCGAGCGCCGCCGCGAGGGCGAGCAGCGGCACGTGCCGCGCGGCGCGGGCGAGCAGGCGCATGCTCCTACCGATCGGCGCGCCGCCGCGCTCGCTTGAGCGCCGCGGTGCACGAGCGGCGTCCGTTCCGCACCGTCACCGCTTTAATCCGGGGCGTGGACGTCGACGTCGAGCCGGAGGCGGAGCCCGACGAGCACCGCGCGATCGTGGCGGCGCTCGCCGCCGACGCGCTCCGCGACGTGCCGGACGCCTACACGAGCCCGTGGTGGCGCGCGGGCGTGGACGGCGCCCCCGATCGGGACGGCGCGGCCCCCTAGGCGACGGCGCGCCGGCGGAACAGCGCCGGGGCGCTTCGCGCGTAGTCGAGCCCCGAGATCCAGGTCAGCACGAGCGCGACGAGGAGCGCCCACCACGCGACCGTGTCGGACCATGCGCCGGCCGCCGCGAACCCGCCGACTGCCGCCGCGACCGCCTGCGACCACGTCTTGAGCTTGGCGAGGTCCCGCGCCGGGATCACGATGCCGCGCTCGATCGCTCCGAGCCGCAGCCCGGACACGAGCAGCTCGCGCGCGACGATCGCCGCCACCATCCAGCCGGGGAAGACGCCGGCGTCGATGAGCACGATCAGCACCGCGAGCACGAGGATCTTGTCCGCGATCGGGTCGAGGAGGGACCCCAACGCCGAGGTCCGGCCCCGGCGGCGCGCGATCCGTCCGTCGAGCCAGTCGGTGGACATCGCGACGCAGAAGAGGGCCGTCGCCCAGTAGTTGTGGTTCGCGAACTCGAGCTCGTACAGCAGCACGACCACGGGCACCGATAACGCGCGGCCGACGGTCAGCTGATCGGGGAGCCCCATCCGGCAGGGAGAATACGGAGCCGTGCCGCCGTCCGAACAGCTGCCGTTCGAGAAGGTGCTCGTCGCCAACCGCGGGGAGATCGCGCTGCGCGTGTTCCGGACGTTGCGCGAGCTCGGCATCGCGTGCGTCGCGGTGTACTCGGAGCCCGACGCCGGCTCGAGGCACGTCGGCGCCGCCGACGAGGCCTACGCGATCGGTCCGGGGCCAGCCGCCGAGAGCTACCTCGTCGGCGAGCGCATCGTCGACGTCGCCCTGCGCGCCGGCGCGCAGGCGATCCATCCGGGCTACGGGTTCCTCGCAGAGAACGCGGCCTTCGCGCGGCTCGTCGAGGAGAGCGGCCTCGTGTGGATCGGGCCGCCGCCGGCCGCGATCGAGGCGATGGGGTCGAAGGTCGCCGCCCGCGAGCGGATGCAGGCCGCCGGCGTCCCGATCGTCCCCGGCACGACAGAGCCGCTCGAATCCGCCGCCCAGCTCGTCAGCCTCGGGCAGCAGCTCGGCTGGCCGCTCGCGATCAAGGCGTCGGCCGGCGGCGGCGGCAAGGGGCTCAAGGTCGTGCGCTCCCCGGAGGACGCCGAGCGCGCGCTCGAGTCCGCCCGTCGCGAGGGCGAGGCCTACTTCTCGGACGCGACCGTGTACATCGAGCGCTACCTCGAGGAGCCGCGTCACGTGGAGGTGCAGGTGCTCGCCGACGCCCACGGCGCCGTGATCCACCTCGGCGAGCGCGACTGCACGATCCAGCGGCGCCATCAGAAGCTCGTCGAGGAGACGCCGTCGCCGGCCGTGGACGACGACCTGCGGGAGCGGATCGGCCGGATCGCGGTGGACGCGGCCCGCGCTGTCGGCTACCGGAGCGCGGGAACGGTCGAAGGCCTCCTGTCGCGCGAGGGCGAGTACTTCTTCCTCGAGATGAACACCCGCATCCAGGTCGAGCACACCGTCACCGAGATGGTCACCGGCGTCGACCTCGTCCGCGAGCAGGTGTTGATCGCGACGGGCGCGCCGCTGTCGCTACGCCAGGAGGACGTGCGGCTCCACGGTCACGCGATCGAATGCCGCATCAACGCGGAGGACCCGTCGACCGGCTTCCTTCCCTCCCCGGGGCGGATCACGCGCTACCGGGAGCCGGGCGGCATCGGCGTCCGCGTCGACTCCGGCGTCGAGGCGGGTGCCGAGATCCTCGCGCTCTACGACCCGATGGTGGCGAAGCTGATCGTGCACGCCCCCGACCGCGAGCAGGCGCGGCGGCGGATGCTGCGGGCGCTCGAGGAGTTCGAGGTCGGCGGCGTGCGGACGCTCGTCGGCTTCCACCGCGCGCTGCTCGAGCATCCGTGCTTCGCGAACGGCGCGAGCTGCCACGGCGTGGTCGAGTCGAAGGAGCTGGCGGAGCGTGCGGAACAGTTGTCTCATGCGACAACGACGGTAGCGCCGCCGCCGGACGGACGGCCGACCGTCGCGCGCGACCGCGTGGTCGAGATCGACGGCCGCCGGTTCGACGTGCGCGTCCGCGAGCCGGAGCCGCCGTGGCGCCAGCTGGCGCGTCGTCGCCGGGAGCGCGTCGCCACGGGCGCAGGCGGCGCCGGAGGCCGTGACGCCGTCGCGACGCCGATGCAGGGGACGGTGCTCGCCGTCGAGGTCGAGGAGGGCCAGGCTGTCATCGCGGGACAGGTCCTCTGCGTCGTCGAGGCGATGAAGATGGAGAACGAGGTGCACGCGCACCGCGACGGGGTCGTCCGCGAGCTCGCCGTCGTGCCGGGGCAGACGGTCGCCACGGGGCAGGTGCTCTGCGTGGTGGTGGACGAGTGACGCTCGAGGAGGCCGTCGACAGGCTCGTCGGCACCGGCCTGCTCACGCACGCCACGCTGAGCGGGCCCAGGCGGAGGGGGGCGAACGTCCCGCGCAGGCTCACCGTCCGCCCCGTAGTGCTTCGCGGCGAGCGCCGCTACCAGTGGACGGCGCACTTCGCCACCCGCACGGCGGACGAGAACCTGGACGCCGCCGCGACGCGCGAGCGGCTCCTCGCCCTGCTCGGGCCCGAGTACCGGCAGGGCCTGCTCCAGGCGACCGACGCCGACCTCCAGGTGCTCGCGGGCGGCCGCAGCGTCAGGGTGGTCACGCGACCTGCGACGCGGCCCGCCGCCGACCTCCGGCACGACCGCCGTAAGCGGTACCTGCTGGACGAGGGGACGCCTGTGCCGTTCCTCGTCGAGCTCGGCGTGATGACGCCCGGCGGCGCCGTCCGCGCCCGGCGTCACGACAAGTTCCGGCAGGTCAACCGCTTCCTCGAGCTCGTCGAGGACGTGCTCCCGGCGCTGCCGGAGGACGACCCGCTGCGCGTCGTCGACTTCGGCAGCGGCCGCTCGTACCTCACCTTCGCCCTGCACCACCTGTTGGTCGAGCGGCACGGCCGACGCGTCGAGCTGCTCGGGCTCGACCTGAAGGAGGATGTCGTCGCCGAGTGCGCTGCGCTCGCCGCCCGCCTCGGCGCGGCCGGCCTCCGCTTCGAGGTCGGCGACATCGCGGGCTACCAGGGCGTCGACGGCGCGGACCTGGTGGTGAGCCTCCACGCCTGCGACACCGCGACCGACGAGGCGCTCGCCCGGGCCGTGGACTGGGAGGCGGCGGTGATCCTCGCCGTGCCGTGCTGCCAGCACGAGCTGCTGCCGCAACTCGACAACCCGAGCCTGGCGCCGCTCCTGCGGCACGGGGTGCTGCGGGAGCGGTTCGCAGCCGAGGTCACCGACGCCGCGCGTGCGCAGCTTCTGGGCCTGGCAGGGTACGACGTCCAGCTCGTGGAGTTCGTGGAGCTCGAGCACACCCCGAAGAACGTGCTCATCCGCGCGACGCGGCGGCCCGGCCGCGACACCGCGCGTCTCGCACGCGAGTACGCCGAGCTCAAGCGCTCGCTCGGCTTCGACCACGCGCTCGAGCGCCTGCTCGGCGACCGGATCGCGGTGCCGGCGTGAGCGAGCCGCCGCTCGACAGGGGGCGGCCGTTCTGCGCCGAGGAGGCGTCGGCGCGGGGCGAGCCGCTGGCCGGGACGGCCAGCCGGATCACGCGCTGGCTGCTCGTGGAGTACGGCGGCGCCTGGCCGTACGAGCCGCTCGACGCGACCGTCTTCGCGGGCGGGCTCGGCGACCGGATCGGCGCGCGCCTGCGCGAGGCCGGAAGCGCGCGCCTGTGCCTCGTCAAGCCGCTGGCCGGCGGCAGGCGCGACCGGGTGCGCGTGTTCTACGGCACGACGCCCGAGCGCGGCGGCCGCTTCCGCACGCTCGAGCTCGGGTCGCACGGCGACCTCGGCGACCTCGACCTGCCGCGGATGCTGTCGACGGGGGAGGGGCCGGGCGAGCCGCTCGAGCACCCGCTGCTCCTCGTCTGCACCCACGGCGTCCGGGACCGGTGCTGCGCCCGCTACGGCCAGGAGCTGTGCCGGGCGCTGGGCGCGGTCGCGCCCGACGGGTGGGCGTGGCAGGCGAGCCACGTGGGCGGCGACCGGTTTGCCGCGAACCTCGTCTGCTTCCCCGAGGGCCTGTTCTTCGGCCGGGTCGGCCGCGAGGACGCCGGACGCGTGCTCGCGGCGTTCCTCCGGGGACGGATCGACCTCGCCTGCTTCCGCGGCCGCTCGGCGTACCCCTTCCCAGTGCAGGCGGCCGAGCTCGCGGTGCGCGAGCAGGCGGCGCTGACCGGCTTCTGGGACCTGCGGCTCGCCGGGCAGGCGCGGGTCGAGGAGGGGGTCTGGGAGGTCGAGCTCGTCTCGGAGGTCTCCGGCGAGCTGCACCGCTTGCGCGTCACGCGCGAGCACGGGCCGCCCGCGTTCCTCACCTGCCGCGCCGCCGAGCAGCGCGAGCCGCGGCACTTCGCGGTGGCGCCCGCCTAGCGCGCGACCAGGAAGCCTTCCCGGACGAGGCGGCGCGCGAGGACGACGCGGCCGTCGCCGTCGAGGCGGCCGGGGAGGTCGGCGAGGCACACGGAGGCCTCCGCCTCGACGAGCGCTCCGAGCGGGTCGAGCGCCTGCGCCGGGAAGCGCAGCTCCTTCCCCTCGAACCGGAGGACGTCGTCCTCGAGCTCGGCGATCACGGTCGCGCGGCGCTCGACGACGGTCGCAGCCGTGATCTCGTCGAGTCGGCGGAGCTGCTCGAGCTGGCCGTCGAGGATCGGCCGCCGGCTCAGGACGAACGCCCGTCGACGCGCTCTCGCCACGACCTCGGGCTCGAGCTCCGCCCCGAGCCGCTCCAGCAACTCGGCGCCGCCGACGCCGTCCGGGGGCACGCTGCGGCGGGCCGCGACGTCCGCCTCGGTGCGCGAGAGGGCTGCCTTCAGCGCGTCGACCCAGGCGGCGACGTTGATCCCGACGGTGAGGTGGAGCGAGTCCTCGTCCGAGGTGAGCGCCTCGTGCATCCAGCCGCGCGGCAGGTAGAGGGTGTCGCCCGCCTCGAGCACCACGTCGAGCACCGTCTCGCCGGGCGCGCCCATCGAGGCGACGTAGCGCTGGTGCTTCAGCGGGAGCTCCCACACCGGGTCGTACACGAGCCAGCGCTTCCGTCCCGACACCTGCAGGACGAAGACATCGTGGGTGTCGTGATGGACCGGCAGGCCCTGAGACCGGCGCGGCGTGAAGTACGCGTTCAGTTGCGCCGGGTGGCCGAGGTAGGCCTCGAGCTCGCGGCAGAACGCCGCCGTCTGCAGCCGGTGCAGGTGCAGGCCCTGGAGCACGAGCGTGGCGCCGGCGGCGAACGCCGCCACGACGCGCTCCGGCTCGGCCGTGCCCGTGAAGGCCACGGGCCGCCACGGCAGATCGGTCGTGTACGCGCGCTCGTCGAGCCTGGCGTCGGCCCGGACGAGCCGGAACCCGGGGGCCCGCAACCCGGGCTCCTCCATCGCCCGGACCGCCTCGCGCGCGGAGAGGAGGTCGTCGAACCGGCCCTTCTCCCCGCGCGCGACGTGCAGGGGCCTGCGCTCCCAGGAGCCCGCGAGGAACGTCTCCGCGTCGACCGGCTCGATCGCGCGGAGGAGCGCCGCCGGACTAGCTGGGGTCGTCCGCGTCGGCGTCCGCGTCGGAGTCGTCAGCGTCGGCGTCCGTCTGATCCGAGTCGTCGGTGTCGGCCGGCATGGTCGCGGCAGGGTCGCCGGTGATCGGCTCGATCTCCTCGTCCGACAGCGTGGTGGGCTCGGTGTCCATCCGTCCTCCTGTCTCGGGGGCTAGAGCGTGCGCTGGTATGCCCGAAAGGCCCACGTCGCGAACGCGGTGGTGGCGGTCGTGAACGCGACGAGCAGCGCGAGGTACATCCCGACCTCTGCCCAGTCGGGGCCCGGGAGCACCGGCTCGCGCGCGCTGCGGACGGCCCACTCGACCGGGTTGACGGCCGACGCGCTGCGCATCCACCCGGGGATCAGGTTCCGCGCGATCAGCATCGACGAGAAGAACATCAGTGGCAGCCCGATGAAGTTGGCCACGGCGATCATCGACGCCTCCTTCCGGGTGAGGAGCGCCA
>DATIDD010000092.1:0-16126 GCA_035456465.1 Gaiellaceae bacterium
GGCTCCGTGCGGGCAACGGTCCTGATCGAGACCCTCCCCGCCGCCTACCAGATGGAGGAGATCCTCCACGAGCTGCGCGACCACGCCGCCGGCCTGAACGCGGGGCGCTGGGACTACCTGTTTAGCTGCATCAAGACGTTCCGGACTCGGCCCGACCTGATCCTGCCCGACCGCGCCCAGCTGACGATGACGACACCGTTCATGCGGGCCTACACCGAGCTCCTCGTGAAGACGTGCCATCGTCGCGGGGCGTTCGCGATCGGCGGCATGGCGGCGTTCATCCCGAACCGGCGCGACCCGGAGGTGACGGAGAACGCCCTCGCCCGCGTGCGCGAGGACAAGCTACGCGAGGTCAACGACGGCTTCGACGGTACCTGGGTCGCCCACCCCGACCTCGTGCCGGTGGCGACGGAGGTCTTCGACGCGGTGCTCGGCGACGCGCCGAACCAGCTCGGGCGGCTGCGCGAGGACGTCCACGTCGACGCGTCCCAGCTGCTCGACCTCCGGATCCCCGGGGGCGAGGTCACCGAGGCGGGGCTCGCGACCAACGTCTCGGTCGGCGTCCGGTACCTCGCCGCGTGGCTCGCCGGGACGGGCGCGGCGGCGATCGACAACCTGATGGAGGACGCGGCCACCGCCGAGATCTCCCGCTCACAGGTGTGGCAGTGGGTGCGCGCAGGCCGCTTCACGCCCGAGCGCGTGCGCGCGGAGCTCGAGCCGTGGCGGGACGAGTACCCGCAGGCGGCGGCGCTGTTCGAGCAGCTCGCGCTGGGCGAGGAGCTCGAGGAGTTCCTCACGCTCCCCGCGTACGAGCTTCTCGACTAGGAGGGCCGTTCGCGCTCGCGCCGCTCGCGGTCCGCTCGCAGGCGCTCCTCCTCCTGCCCGCGGCGCTCGAGCAGTTCCCGGAACGGCCGGCCCGACGGGGTGGCAAGGCGTCCGCCGCCGTCGTGTCCCGCCCGGCGTACGATCCTCCGCATGACCCTCGAGGCGACGAAGGCCGACGAGCTCGCGTACGCGATCGAGCAGGCGATCGTCACCGGCGAGGTCGCCCCCGGGACGGTGCTGCGGCAGGAGCAGCTCTCCGAGCAGTACCGCGTCTCGCGCACCCCGGTGCGGGAGGCCCTGCGGCGCCTGGCCGCGCTCGGGCTCGTCTCGTTCGAGCCGAACCGCGGCGTCCGCGTGCGCACGCTCTCGCGGCAGGAGCTCGAGGAGGCGTTCCTCGTCCGCGCCGAGCTCGAGTCGCTCGCGACGGAGCTCGCGGCGCCGCGGATGACCGCCGCCGACCTCGAGGAGCTGTCGGCCGCCGAGGCCCGGTTCGCCGAGCTGACGGCGCTGCTCACGGGGCGGCGCACCGACGCCTCCGAGGAGCGCCGCACGCTCACCGCGGACTGGGTGCGGGCCAACCATGCGTTCCACGACGTGATCTACCGCGTCGCGGAGGCGCCGATGGTCGAGCGCATCGCGAAGTCGGCCCGCCGGACGTTCGCGGGGCAGGCGGTGTGGGGCCCCGGCGGCTCGGACATCGACGAGCTCTACGAGCGCAACGTCCTCCAGCACCGGGCGATCCGCGAGGCGCTGGCGGCCGGCTCGGCCGCGGGTGCGCGGGCGCTCGCGCGCGAGCACGTGCTCCACTCGTTCCGCCTGCTCGAGACGGTGCTGGCCCAGGTCGGCCTCGCCCAGGCAGGTCCGGCCCAGCCGGAACGAGCGGCGTCGGTCCGCCGGCGCGCGTGATCCGCGCCCGCGCCGGCGGCGTCGAGCTGGCAGTGCGCGAATGGGGGAGCGCCGACGCCGACCCGCTCGTGTTCCTCCACGGGCTCGGCGACCACACCGGGGAGCAGGTCCACGAGGCCGCTCCGATCTTCGTCGAGCGCGGGTTCCGCGTGCTCGCGCCGGACCTCCCGGGATTCGGGGACTCCGTGGAGCGCCTCCCGGACGAGGCGTACGAGCTCCCGCGGGTCGCCGCGATCGTCGACGAGCTCCTCGAGCGGCTCGGGGTCGCCCGCGCCGCCGTCGTCGGCGCCTCGTGGGGCGCCATGATCGGGCGCCTCCTCGCCGCTCGCCCCTCGAGGAGGGTGCGCGCCCTCGCGCTGCTCGACGGCGGCTACCGCGTCTACGAGCGTCCGGCCGCGAGCCTGGAGGCCCTGAAGGAGTCGATGCGGGAGCGGGTCGACGACTTCGAGGCGCCCTCGTGGGAGGCGCTGTTCGCGGGCGCGGAGGAGTTCTTCGGCTTTCGCAGCCCCGGCGTCGAGCACGCTCTCAGGACCGCGGTCAGGGAGGAGGCGGACGGCCGCGTCGTCTCGCGGATCGGGCCCGACCTGTACGCGGCGGCGAGCTGGGGCCTCTCGGAGCGGCCGTACCCCGCCGTCGACGTGCCGGTCCTGCTCGTGCACGCGACGGAGGGCCCGCCGGGCGCGGAGGGCCGGGAGGCCGCCCTCGCCGGCTTCCGCGCCGAGCTCCCGCAGGCGGAGGTCGTCCCGTTTCCGGGCGGACACCACTGGCTGCTCGAGGAGTCGCCGCAGGCCGTCGCGCGCGTCGTCGCGGACTGGCTGCGCCGCGCGGCCTGAGCGACGCGGCATCCTCCGCCGAGCGACCGAAGGAGCCCAGATGCGACCCGACCTCGTCCCTGGCAACCCGTTCCCCGACCTCGCCCTCCCGGACCACACGGGACGCGTCCGCTCGCTGTCGCTGCTCGCGCGCGACCAGCCGGTGGTCCTTAGCTTCGTCCGCG
Organism: Gaiellaceae bacterium; assembly: GCA_035456465.1. Classification (GTDB taxonomy): domain Bacteria; phylum Actinomycetota; class Thermoleophilia; order Gaiellales; family Gaiellaceae; genus DATHTC01. Next base: position 2,729 of record DATIDD010000092.1, read on the forward strand.
GCTGGTGGTGCCCGAAGGAGCAGGTGCGGCTGCGGATGCTCGTGTCGATGCAGGAGGCGATCCAGCGCGAGTACGGCAGGCTGGTCGTCGTCACCGTCGACGCCCCGTACGTGAACGGCGCGCTGCGAGCCGGGCTCGGCGCCTCGTTCCCGTTCCTCTCGGACGAGGGGCGCGACGTCGCGCGCGAGCTCGACCTGCTCGAGCTGACCGACGCGAAGCACCTGCCGTTCCTGCCGACGACGTTCGTGCTCGACTCGCTGCGGCGCATCCACCGCGCCTGGAGCGGGTTCTGGTACTGGGGCAACCCGACGCCCGAGGAGCTGCGGCTCGCGCTGCGCGAGGTGACGCGGGCCGAGCAGCCGAGCTACGACGCGCAGGCGGTCTGGGCCCTCGGCCGCGCGCCGGCGGCGGCGGGGATCGAGGGCGACGTCGTGTGGATCCACGAGGACGCCGAGGGGCGCGAGCTCCAGCGCGGCGCGCACCGCGGGCGCGTGCCGGCCGAGGGCGAGGAGGTCGGACGGTCGCCGGTGGACGGCCGGCCGTGGCTCGTCCACCGGGTCGAGCGCGAGGGCGAGCGCACGCTGATCCATCTCCGCAAGCCGGGCGCGCCGGAGCGAGGCGGGCTGCCGCAGCACGACATCACCGTGCCGCCGCACGGGACCTCCTCCTAGCGCCCCGGCCGGGCCTGGTCGGGCGGCCGGTCTCGGCGTACCCTTGGCGCGTGGCCCTCTCCCTGGAGCGGCGCCGCCGGCTGACGCTCGCGGCCACGATCATCGGCTCCTCGCTGGCGTTCATCGACGCGACCGTGGTGATCGTCGCGCTGCCGACGATCGAGCGCGACCTCGACCTCGGGCTCAGCGGCCAGCAGTGGGTGTTCCTCTCGTACTCGCTCGCGCTCGCCGCGCTCTACCTCACCGGCGGGGCCGTCGGCGACCGGTACGGGCGGCGCCGCACGTTCGTCGCGGGAGCCGCGGCGTTCGCGCTGTCGTCGCTCCTCGCGGGCGCGGCGCCGAACGAGGCGGTGCTGTTGCTCGCCCGGACACTCCAGGGCGTCGCGGGCGCCTTCCTCACCACGAACTCGCTCGCGCTCCTCCGCGCGACGTACGGCGACGAGGCCGGCCGCGCGATCGGGCTGTGGACGGCGTGGACGAGCGTGGCGACGATCGCGGGGCCGCCGGCGGGCGGGGCGCTCGTGGAGTGGGTCTCGTGGCGCTGGATCTTCCTCCTCAACCTCCCGCTCGCGGTGCTCGCCGTCCTGGCCGCGCACGTCGGACGCTGCGACGAGACGAAGCAGCTGCGCAGCGGCCGCCTCGACGTGCCCGGCGCGGCGCTTGCCGCGCTCGCGTTCGGGACGCTCACCTACGGGCTCGTCGAGGGAGCCGACCGGGGGTTCGGCGACGTCTGGTGGGCGTTCGCCGTCGGCGTCGCCGCACTGGCGGCGTTCGGCCTCGTGGAGGCGCGGAAGGCGGAGCCGATGCTCCCGTTCGAGCTCTTCCGGCGGCGCAACTTCGCCGCGGCGAACCTCCAGACGTTCCTCGTCTACGCCGCACTCTACGGCGTGCTGGTGTACCTGACCATCTACGTCCAGTTCCTCGGGTTCACGCCGTTCGAGGCCGGCCTCATCCAGATCCCGGGGAGCCTGGTGATGATCCTGCTCGCGGCCCGCTTCGGCGCGATCGCCGACCGCACCGGGCCGCGGCTGCTCCTCACGGTCGGCCCCGCGCTCGTCGGCACCGGGGCGCTGCTCTTCCTGACGGTGGGCGACCGCGACGAGTTCTGGACGTTCGGCCTCGTCGGCCTCGGCGTGTTCTCGCTCGGGCTGGCGATGCTGGTCGCCCCGATCACCTCCACGGCGCTGAAGTCGGCCCCGTCCCAGTTCGCCGGGGTCGCCTCGGCCGTCAACAACTCGGTCTCGCGGATCGGCAGCCTCCTCTCGGTCGCGGTGATCGGCCTCGTCGTCCAACGGGTGTTCGAGTCGCAGGGCGGGACGGGGACGCCGCTCGAGGCCGACACCGTGTCGAGCGCCGCGGGCGACGCGAGCGTCGACGCGTTCCGGGCCGGGATGCTCGTGGCCGCGGTGCTGGCGTTCGCGGGCGCGGCCGTCGGCGCCGTGTGGATCTCCAACCGCGAGGCACGCGGCGAGGTCGAGCCCGTCAGCGAGCCCGCGCCGGCGCCTGCAGGCGGAAGCTGAGCGCCTCGGCGCGGCCGCGCGCGCGCGCGAGCGCCTCGTCTCTCGTCCGGCCGCTCGCGTAGGCGATCGCGAGCCGGTAGCTGCTCGCGTCGTTCGTGCCCTGCTCCGAGAGGCGCAGGCCGGGCTCCACCAGCACCTCGATCCCGGGCCCCGGCTCGGGGACGGCCTCGACATAGGCGTCCTCGAAGCGCCGGAGGACGTAACTGACGGCGTAGCACGACGGCGGCGCCGGATCCCAGCCCGGCTCGTCCCCGCAGGCGAGCGCGAGCAGCGCGTCGTAGGTCGAGCGGCCGTGCACCGCCTGGACGAGCGGCGCGAACTGCGAGGCGATCCGGCCGTTCACTTCGATCAGCGTCGGCGGCCCGGCCGGCGGGACGAAGAACTCCGCGTTGAAGAAGCCGGCGTCGAAGCCGAGCGCGGGAACGACGCGCGCGGCGATCTCGGCGAGCTCCGACTGGCGGGGCTCGCCGAGCAGCGAGGGATACTCGAACCGCTCGAAGCTCCCGGTGCCCGGGTACTTGACCGAGTCGGTCACGCCCACCGTGGTCACGCGGCCGCCGGAGACGAACCCCTCGAGCGTGACCTCCGCGCCGGCGCGCAGCTCCTCGGCGAGGTAGCCGCGCACGGCCTCGCGCTCGAGCCCGGCGAGCGCGGCGATCGCCGCGTAGCCCTCGCGGTAGGCGTCCCACCCGCCGAGCGCTTCGAGCGACGCCGGGTCGTCGACGCGCCGGGCGTCCTGCGACAGACGTCCGACCACCGGCTTGACGAACCACGGCGGCCCGAACGGCGGCGGGTCCCCCGCGAGCACCGCCCACTGCGGCGTCGCCTCCGGCACGACCTGCTCCTGGATCCGCCGTGACGTCGGCTTGTGCTGGCACGCGAGCAGGGCCTGCGGCGTGGGGCCGGGCAGCCCGCGCCGCTCGGCGAGGATCGCGGCGAGGAGAGCAGAGCGGTCCTTCGTCGCGATCACGCCGTCGGCGGGCACGTCGGCCGCCTCGGCGAGGATCGCCTCCGGGTCGACGCGCCGGACGGCGTCCAGATCCGGCCCGACGGCGTGCACGCGGTAGCGGTCACCGAGGCCGGCGGCCGCCACGGCGGCGAGGTCCCGCGGCTGCGGGCAGAGGAGGATCACGTCGCGCATCGTCCGGGGGGCTGGGCGGAGCCGAGATGCTACCGGCGCCGTCGCCCGCCACGAAGGCCGCGTGCGAAGATCACGCCGTGGCCGACCGGGTCGTGGTTCTCGGCGGGGGCGCCGCCGCGGAGGCGTTCGTCGCGGCGTTGCGCCGGCTCGACGAGCAGGTCTCGATCACGCTCGTCGAGCGGCGCCTGATCGGCGGCGAGTGCACCTTCTGGGCGTGCATGCCGACGAAGACGTTGCTCCGCTCGCCCGAGCTGCGGGCCGAGGCGGGGCGTGCGCCCGGCGCGGCGGCCGGGACGCTCGACGTCGCGCAGGTGTTCGAGTGGCGCGACCGCGTGGTCGACGCGCTCGACGACACCGGCCACGTCGAGTGGCTGGAGGAGCGGCGCGTCGACGTCGTCCGCGGCGACGGTCGCGTGACGGCGCCGGGGGTCCTCGCGGTCGACGGCCGCGAGCTGCGATACGACACGCTCGTCGTCGCCACCGGCTCCGACCCGGCCGTGCCGCCGCTCGCCGGGCTCGACGAGGTCGCGTACTGGACGAACCACGAGGCGGCGACGGCGAGCGAGGTGCCGGCGAGCCTGCTGGTGCTCGGCCCCGGACCGGTCGGCTGCGAGCTGGCGCAGTTCTACGCCCGTGCCGGCGCCCGCGTGACGCTGATCGGGCCGGACGACCGCATCCTGCCGCGCGAGGACGCGGAGGCCGCGCTCCTCCTCCAGGAGCGGCTGGCGGAGGACGGGATCGAGCTCCGTCTCGGCGTCCACGCGGTCCGCGCCGAGGCGGCGGGCGCCGGGATCCGCCTCCACCTCTCTGACGGAGCCGAGGTGGAGGGGGCGCGGCTGCTCGTCGCCACGGGACGGCGCCCCAACGCGGAGGGGATCGGCCTGGAGTCGGCCGGCGTCCGGCTGGCGCGCGAGGGCGTCGAGGTGGACGAGTCGCTGCGCGCCGCGGACGGCGTCTGGGCGATCGGCGACGTCGTCGCCGGCGCGCCGCTCTTCACGCACGTCGGCAAGTACCACGGGCGCGTGGCCGCAGCGGCGATCGCGGGCCGGGCCGCGCGGGCCGACCTCCGGGCGGTTCCGCGCGTGCTGTTCACCGACCCGCAGGTCGCGTCCGTCGGGACGGTCGACGGCGACGGTGTCGTGGAAGGCCGCTGGGAGGTCAACCGCGTCTCGCGCTCGTCGACGTACGAGCGCCCGAAGCGAAAGGGCTTCCTGAAGGTGCTGGCCGACCCCGAGCGGCGCGTGCTCGTGGGCGCGGTCGCCGCCGGCCCGGAGGCCGGGGAGTGGCTGGGCCAGCTGACGCTCGCGATCCGCGCGGAGGTTCGGGTGGACGTGCTCCGGGACGTGATCCAGCCCTTCCCGACGTTCTCCGAGGTGGTGTACTTCGCGGTGCGGGAGCTGCCGCTGTGATCGTGGCCGGAAGGAGGGGGCTCGTGGGCGAACCATGGGTTCCCCCACGGACGCAGTCGTTCCCGACGTTCTCCGAGGTGGTGTACTTCGCGGTGCGGGAGCCGCCGCTGTGAGCACGGCATGACCGCCGCGTCGATCGAGTTCCGCGGGGCGACGAAGCGCTACCGGGGCGCGTCGCACGACGCGGTGAGCGACCTCTGGCTGCGTGTCGAGCCGGGCGAGATCTGCGTTCTCGTGGGGCCGTCCGGCGGCGGCAAGACCACGGCGATGAAGATGGTGAACCGGCTCGTCGAGCTCGACGCCGGCGACGTGCTCGTCGACGGCCGCAGCGTCCGCGACCTCGACGCGACCGAGCTCAGGCGCCGCGTCGGGTACGTGATCCAGCAGGTCGGGCTGTTCCCGCACATGACCGTGGGCGGCAACGTCGCCGTCGTGCCGAGGCTGCTCGGCTGGCCGCGCACGCGGGTGGCCGGGCGCGTGGACGAGCTCCTCGAGCTGATGGGGCTCCCGGCGGCCGACTTCCGCGACCGCTACCCGGGCCAGCTCTCGGGCGGCCAGCGCCAGCGGGTCGGGATCGCGCGCGCGCTCGCCGGCGACCCGGGCGTGCTGCTGATGGACGAGCCGTTCGGCGCGCTCGACCCGATCACCCGGTCGCGCCTCCAGGACGAGTTCCTGAAGCTCCAGGACGCCGTGCGCAAGACCGTCCTGTTCGTCACGCACGACGTCGACGAGGCGGTGCGGCTGGGCGACCGGATGGCGATCCTGCGCGAGGGCGGCGAGCTCGTCCAGGTCGACCGGCCCGACACGATCCTCGCCGAGCCGGCCGACGAGTTCGTGGCGCGGCTCGTCGGCGCCGACCGCGGCCTCAAGCGGCTCGCGTTGCGGCGGCTCGCCGACGTCGAGCTCGAGCCCGCGTCGCTCGCGGCGGCCGACGACCCGCGCATCGACGCGGCGACGACGCTGCGCGACGCGGTCTCGGTGATGCTGTCGGAGGGCGCGATCCGCTGCGCCGTCACGAACGGGTCGGGCCCCGCAGGCTCGCTGTCGCTCGACCGCATCGCCGAGCTGCTCGCCGACTAGATGGCGCAGGGCCCCGTCATCCCCGACTTCGGGACGGGCTCCGACTGCGTCCGCGAGAACCGCTTCTTCTGCTGGGACTGGACGCGCGACCACTGGGGCGACACGTTCCAGCCGGCCGTCGTCGAGCACGTGCAGCTGACGCTGGTGGCCGTCGCCGTCGGCTTCGCGATCTCGTTCCTGCTCGCGCTGCTGGCCTACCGGCGCGGCTGGCTCGAGGCGCCGGTCGGGGCGCTCTCGGGGTTCCTCTACACGATCCCGAGCCTGGCGCTGTTCCAGCTGCTGGTGCCGGTCACGGGGCTGACGGTGACCACGGTCGAGGTAGCGCTCGTCTCGTACACGCTGCTCGTCCTCTTCCGCAACACGCTCGCGGGGCTGCGGGCCGCACCGCCGGACGTCCGCGAGGCCGCCCGCGGAATGGGCCTGTCGCCCGTGCAGTCGTTCCTCCGCGTCGAGCTGCCGCTCGCGCTGCCGGCGATCCTCGCAGGCCTCCGCATCGCCACGGTGATGACGATCTCCCTCGCCACCGTCGGCGCCTTCGTGGTGCCGGAGGGCCTCGGGGCGCCGATCTTCTCCGGGCTGCGCGAGTACTTCCAGACGAAGTTCGTGGTGGCCGGCGCGCTCGCGGTCGCGCTCGCGCTCGTCGCCGACGGGCTGCTCGTCCTGGCCGGGCGCGCGCTGACGCCGTGGACGCGCGCGCGGAGGCCCGCATGACCGCCGGCGGCGTCGGCGAGACCTTCCGCCCGGGCGTGTTCGTCGACGCCGTGCGGTTCGTCGCCGACAATCCCGGACTGATCCTCGACAAGACGGCCGAGCACCTCGAGCTGTCGGCGATCGCGATCTCGATCTCGCTCCTCGTCGGTCTGCCCGTCGGCGTGATCCTGGGGCACCTGCACCGGGGCTCGTTCGTCGCGATCAACCTCGGCAACGTCGGGCGCGCGCTGCCGAGCCTGGCGGTGATCGCGTTCGGGCTCGCGATCTTCGGCATCGGTCGCGCGAACGTCGTGTTCGCGCTCGTCGTCCTCGCCGTGCCGCCGATCGTCACCAACGCGTTCGTCGCCGTCGACGAGGTCGACCCCGACGCCGTCGAGGCGGCGCGCGGGATGGGGATGTCCCCGGCGCAGGTGCTGTGGCGCGTCGAGCTCCCGCTCGCGCTGCCGCTCGTCTTCGCCGGGATCCGGACGGCCTCGCTCTACGTCGTCGCGACCGCAACCCTCGCCGGGATCGTGGGCGGCGGCGGCCTCGGCGACATCATCGTCAACCAGGCGAGCTATCGCCTCGCGGGAGTCGTCGGCGCGGCGCTCTGTGTCTCCGCGCTCGCCCTCGCCGTCGACGCGGCGCTCGCCGGGCTTCAACGCGCCGTCACCCCGCCGGGACTGCGCGCGCGAATCCCCTCGTTGGAACCCGATACCAGCACGAGCCGCGTCGCGGGCTAGGGTCCGCGGCACCCGAGAGAAAGGAGCCAACGTGAAGCCCACGTGGCGCAGGCTGCTGTTCCTCCTGGTGGTGATGTCGGCGCTCGTCGCAGCCGGGTGCGGAGGCGACGACGACGAGGGAGCGACGACGACCGCCGCGGACACCGGCGCGGCGGCGACCCAGCCGTCGTCCTCGACGCCCTCCGGCGAGAAGCCCGCGATCGTCCTCGGCACGAAGAACTTCACCGAGCAGTACGTGCTCGGCGAGCTCTACCGGCAGGCGCTCGAAGCCAAGGGCTACGACGTCACGCTGAAGAGCGACATCGGCTCGACGGAGATCATCGACGCGGCCCTGACGAGCGGCCAGATCAACGTCTACCCCGAGTACACCGGTACGGCGCTCACCGTCGTCTTCGGAGCCGAGGGCTCGGAGGACACCGCCGAGGCGACCTACGAGGCCGCGAAGGCGAAGTACGAGGCGCGCGGGCAGACGCTGCTCGAGATGACGCCGTTCTCCGACTCCGACGCGATCGCGGTGACGGTCGACACGGCGCGGAAGTACGGGCTGGAGACGGTCGGCGACCTGAAGGACGTGCCGAGCCTGACTCTCGGCGGCCAGCCCGAGTTCCGCACCCGCGCCCAGGGCCTGCCCGGGCTGAGGCAGAACTACGGGATCACGCAGGTCGAGTTCGTGCCGTTCGCCGGGATCAGCCCGTACGAGGCGCTCGACCAGGGGAAGGTGCTGGCCGCGGCGATCTTCTCGACCGATCCACCGTTGAACAGCGGCAAGTACGTCGTGCTCGAGGACACCGAGGCGCAGTTCGGGTTCCAGAACGTGGCGCCGGTCGTCGACCAGGAGCTGGCCGACGCGGGTGGGCAGGAGCTCGCGGACACGATGAACGCGGTCTCGAAGCTGCTGACGACCCAGGCGATCATCGTGATGAACTCCGCGGTGGCCGTCGACCAGAAGACGCCGGACGCCGTGGCGAAGGCCTTCCTCGACGCGAACGGCCTCCTGTAGACGGGCAAGGCGGGGCGGGGGCTTTCGCGCCCTCGCCCCGCGCCGTACGATCCGGGCCGTGTCGGAGGCCTCGTTGCCGCAGCGGTTTCGCTTCCCGCCTCCGGTGGCGGAGCTGATCGGCTTCGAGCTCGTCTTCGCGCGCGAGGGCGCGTCGCGGATGGAGCTCGACGTCGGCGAGCGCCACGCCAACCCGATGGGCACGGTGCACGGCGGGATCCTCTGCGACCTCGCGGACGCGGCGATGGGGACGGCATACGCCTCGACGCTCGTCGAGGGCGAGTCGTTCGCGACGCTCGAGCTGAAGGTGAACTTCCTGCGGCCCTTCCGCACCGGCCGGATCGTCGCGGAGGGCCGGCTCGTGAGCGGCGGGCGCACGATCGGGATGACCGAGTGCGACCTGCGCGACGAGCACGGGCGGCTCGTCGCGCGGGCGTCCTCGACGTGCATGACGCTCCGGGGCGAGGCGGCGCGCGACCGGTGAGGCGCCGCTGGGAGCCCGATGAGCGCGGGCGCGGGGTCGCGTCGGCCGAGGCGTTCGTCCCCGACGCGGACGCGCTGCGAGCCGCGATGGCGCAGCCGGACTGGGTGGCGGAGGAGCCCGAGCACCACCTCGTGCCGCACCTCGAGCGCGCCTGCGCGGCGGCCGGCTCGACGCTGCGCCTCGACGGGTGGACGGTCGAGGACGGCGTGCTCGTCGTCGACCTCTCGTTCGAGCCGAGCCGCGAGGAGCCGTTCGGCCGCTGGCGCGCACGGCGCGAGGCCGTGTTCCGCCTGATCGGGACGATCGCCGAGCCGGCGACGCTCGTCCGCGAGCTCGTCGCCGACCGCGACTTCGTCGTCGTCACGGGCGTGCTCGAGGGCGACTCCGCGTTCGCCCCGCACGGCCACACGCTGCGGCTCCGCGTCGGCAGCGGGCCGACGGCCGCCTGAGCGGTCGGGTTGGAGGCGCCTTCGCCGCCGGATAGAGTCGTCTCGTGGACCTGCGGGACACTCCCGAGGAGGCCGCGTTCCGCGCGGAGGTCCGCGGGTGGGTCGCGGCCAATCTCGCCGACGAGCTGCGAGGCCATCGCGGCGGCGCGCAGCGGTTCGAGGGGCCCGCGCTCCGCGAGTGGAGCCGGAAGCTGTCCGACGCGGGCTACGTCGGCCTGACGTGGCCGGCCGAGTACGGCGGCCGCGGCGCCCCCTACGCGTTCCAGGCGATCCTGTACGAGGAGATGGCCGCCGCCGAGGCGCCGCCGCACATCGGCGTGATCGGGCTGGGGATGGCGGGGCCGACGATCATCGCCCACGGCACGGAGGAGCAGAAGGCGCGCTACCTGCCGAAGATCCTCTCCGCCGAGGAGATCTGGTGCCAGGGCTTCTCGGAGCCGGGCGCGGGCTCCGATCTCGCCGCCGCCCGCACCGACGCGCGCCTGGACGGCGACCGCTTCGTCGTCAACGGCCAGAAGGTGTGGTCGTCGTACGCGCACATCGCCGACTGGTGCATCCTCGTCACGCGCAGCGACGCCGACGCGCCGCGCTACCGGAACCTGACGTACCTGCTCGTGGACATGCACGCGCCGGGCGTCGAGGTGCGTCCGTTGCGCCAGATCACCGGGGAGGCCGAGTTCAACGAGATCTTCTTCACCGACGTCGAAGTGCCGGTCGAGAACGTCGTCGGCGAGATCGGACAGGGCTGGCAGGTGGCGATGACCACCCTGCTGCACGAGCGCGCGACGCTCGGGTTCGCGCTCACGACGGCGCTCGACGTGAACGTGCGCAAGCTGCTCGCGCTCGCCCGCGACCGCGGCGCCGACGACCCCGTGATCCGCGACCGGATCGCGCGCGAATGGATCGACCTCCAGGCCCTCCGCGCCACGAACCTCCGCGCGCTCACCTCGCTCGTGCAGACCGGGATCCCGGGCCCGGAGGGCTCCGGCGTGAAGCTCGCCTGGTCGGAGCAGAACCAGCGGCTGACGAAGCTCGCGCTCGAGCTGCTCGGCCCCGAGTCGCAGGTGCTCGACGCGGAGGCCGGGTACTGGCAGCACCAGCAGCTCCGCAGCCGCGGCAACACGATCGAGGCCGGGACGTCGGAGATCCTCCGCAACATCGTCGCCGAGCGCGTGCTCGGGCTTCCCCGCAGCCGTTGATGAGGAGGGCACGCTGATGGACTTCTCGTTCACGCCCGAGCAGGAGCAGCTGCGGCGCGAGGCCCGCTCGTTCCTGGCGGCGAACCCGGAGCCGACGTGGGAGCAGCTCGTCGAGCTCGGCTGGGTCGGCGTCTCGATCCCGGACGAGCACGGCGGGCTCGGGCTCGGCTTCCTCGAAGAGGCGGTGCTCCTGGAGGAGACGGCCCGCGCGCTGATGCCCGGGCCGTGGTTCGCGACGACGGTGCTCGCGCAGCCGTTGCTCGACGCCGAGCAGCAGGCGCGCGTGGCCGCGGGCGAGGAGCGGTGGTCGGCCGTGGTCGACGGGCTCGTGCCGAGTCTCGGCGACGTCGACCTCGTGCTCACCGGCGGCGGCGTCGTTCCCGCCGAGGGCGAGACGCTCCGCACGATGGACGAGACGAGGCCCCTCGGGCGTCTCGCCTCGGAGGCCGGCGCGGCTCCGGTCGACACTCGCCGCCTCGCCGCCGCGTGCGCGCTCGAGGCCGTCGGCGTCGCGCAGCGCGCGCTGGAGCTCGGGGTCGAGCATGCGACGACGCGCGAGCAGTTCGGCCGCCCGATCGGCGTCTTCCAGGCCGTGTCGCACGCGCTCGCGAACACGTTCGTCGAGACCGAGCTGGCGCGCTCGCTCGCGTACTGGGCGGCCTGGTGCGTGGCCGTCGACGACCCGAGGGCGGCACTCGCCGCCTCGGCCGCGAAGGCGAAGGCGACGGAGGCCGCCGTCGCCGCCTGCGAGCGGTCGATCCAGGTGCTCGGCGGCACCGGCTTCACCTGGGAGCACGTGCTCCACCGGCTCTACAAGCGGGCCGAGTGGCTCGAGAGCTTCGGCGGCTATCCCTCGGCCCATCGCGCCGCGGTCGCCGCCGCGATCATCGACGGCGTCACGGAGAGGGAGAGGGATGGGCTACAGCGCATCGTCGCTTGACGAGCTCGGCGACGGGTACGGCTTCCGGAAGGTGCGGGTGCCGCTGGGCGTCACCGCGTTCGGCGTCAACTTCGTCGTCTACCCGCCCGGCTGGGAGGGCGTCGGGCACTACCACGACACCCAGGACGAGCTCTACCTCGTCCACCGCGGCCGTGCCCGTGTCGAGGTCGACGGCGACACGATCGAGCTCGGCGAGGGCGGCGTCCTCCACGTCGAGTCGACCACGCCCCGGAAGGTCTCGAATGCCGGCGACGGCGACCTCGTGCTGCTCGTCGTCGGCGGCAAGGGCGGCTACGTCGAGCGGGACGGGCACGCGCTCACCGAGGAGGACGCCGACCGCCGGCTGGCGATGAGCGACGGGAGGATCCAGCAGTGAACGGGCTGATCATGGACTACGACCTGAACGTGAACGCGATCCTGCGCCGCGGCGAGCAGCTCTTCGGCCGCAAGGAGATCGTCACGCGGCTCCCCGACCGGAGCTTCCACCGCTACACGTACGGCGACTTCGCCGCGCGTGCGCAGCGGCTCGCGTCGGCGTTCCGCCACGCGGGGCTGACCGACGGCGCGCGGATCGCGACGCTGTGCTGGAACCACTACCAGCACCTCGAGGTCTACTTCGGCGGGCCGATCTCGGGGAACGTCGTCCACACGCTCAACCTCCGCCTCTCCCCGGCGGACTTGACCTACATCGCAAACCACGCCGGCGACCGCGCGCTGGTCGTCGACCAGGCGCTGCTCCCGCTCTACGACGCGATCAAGCCGAACGTCTCGTTCGAGCACGTGATCGTCGTGGGCGAGCCGCGCGAGGGCGAGATCGGCTACGAGGACTTCCTCGCGAGCGGCGACGAGGGGTGGGAGCCGCCCGACGTGGACGAGCGCGCCGCAGCGGTCATGTGCTACACGAGCGGCACGACGGGCCAGCCGAAGGGCGTCCTGTACTCCCACCGCGCGCTCGCCCTCCACTCGCTCGCCTGCACCCAGGCCGGGACGCTCGGCATCAGCGAGTCGGACACGTGCCTTCCGGTGGTGCCGATGTTCCACGCGAACGCGTGGGGGTTCCCCTTCCACAACACGCTCGTCGGTGCCAAGCAGGTGTTCCCGGGGCCGTTCCTCGATCCCGAGAGCCTGCTGGAGGCGTTCGAGCAGGAGCGCGTGACGATCACGGCCGGCGTGCCGACGATCTGGCTCGGGATCCTCGCGATGCTCGACGCCGACCCGAAGGGGTGGGACCTGTCGAGCCTGCGCGGGATGATCGTGGGCGGCTCGGCGGCGCCACGCTCGATGATCGAGGGCTTCGAGCGCCGGCACGGGCTGAAGGTGATCCACGCCTGGGGGATGACCGAGATGGCCCCGCTCGGGACGGTGGCCGAGCTGACCGCCGACCTCCGCGAGGCGGACGAGGAGACGCGCTTCACCTACCGCGCGAAGCAGGGCCTGCCGGCGCCGTTCGTCGAGATCCGCGCGCGGGGTGCCGAGGGGCTGGTGCCCTGGGACGGGCAGACGATGGGCGAGCTCGAGGTCCGCGGCGTCTGGATCGCGTCCGGCTACTACGAGGACGACTCGCAGGCCGAGCGCTGGACCGACGACGGCTGGTTCAAGACCGGCGACATCGTCACCATCGACGAGCGCGGCTTCATCGAGATCCAGGACCGCTCGAAGGACGTGATCAAGTCGGGCGGCGAGTGGATCTCGTCCGTCCTGATGGAGAACGCCCTCATGGGGCATCCGGCCGTCGCCGAGGCGGCGGTGATCGCCGTCCCCGACCCCAAGTGGCAGGAGCGGCCGCTCGCCGTCCTCGTCGTCAAGGAGGGGCAGACGGTCGCCCCCGAGGAGCTCCGCGAGCACCTGGCCGCCGCGGGGTTCGCGAAGTGGCAGCTGCCCGACCGCTTCGAGGTGGTCGACGAGATCCCGAAGACGGCGGTCGGCAAGTTCCGCAAGACGGCGCTGCGCGAGCAGTTCGCGCAGGAGGCCGTCGAGGCTTGAGGCCCGGGGGCAGGACGTTCCTCGTCACCGGCGGCCGCTCCGGGCTCGGGGCGGCCGTCGTCGCGATGCTGCAGGGTGCCGGGGCGACGGCC
>DATIDD010000093.1:0-92078 GCA_035456465.1 Gaiellaceae bacterium
GGGCGAACAGCAGCAGCGTCGCGAAGAAGGATCCGATCACCGCCCCGGCCGAGATCTCGTCAAGCCCCTCCGCCGCCAGATCGAGGATCGGCTCCGTGACGAACGGCAGCGCGGCGACGAGTGCGGCAGAGGCGAGCACGAGCACGGCGGCCGAGGCGAGCATCGTCCGCTGCGTCCCGACGAGGGGGATCGTGACGAGCGCCGGAAGGAACGTGCCGACGAGCGAGCCGGCGGTCGACAGCGCGTACAGCCTCCCGGCCGTCTGTCCCGCGGTCGCCACGTCCTCCACGGCGAGCCTGATCGCGAACGGCGAGACCATCCCGAGCAGGAACACCGGCGGCGCGAACAGGAACAGCGTGGCGAAGAAGGACCCGACGACGGCCCCGGCGGAGAGCTCGTCGAGTCCTTCGGCGGCGACGTCGAGGATCGGCCGCGCCGCGAACGGGATCACGGCGACGAGCAGCCCCGACGCGACCACGAGCTGCCCGAGCAGCCGCGGGTCGGGCCGCCGGTCCGCGACGCGCCCGCCGACCCAGTAGCCGAGCGAGAGCGCGAGCAGCACGAGCCCGATCAGGTTCGCCCACACGATCGTCGACGAGCCGTAGTAGGGGGCGAGCAGGCGCGACGCGGCGATCTCGGTGGCGAGCGTCCCCGTGCCCGCCCCGAACACGAGCACCTCGAGGCGACGGCGGCGGCTCACGTCCGCTTGAGGACGACGACCGCGCAGTCGTCGGCGAGCTCGCCTTGAGCCCAGGCGCGGCAGTCCTCGATCACCGCCCGCGCGAGCGCCGACGCGGGCAGCTCGCAGCGCGCGGCGAGGACCGCGTCGAGCCGCTCGACGCCGTAGAGCTCGTCGCCCCGGCGCGCCTCGATCACGCCGTCCGTGTAGAGGACGACGCAGGAGCCTCGCGGCAGGTCGGTCCGCAGCTCCTCGTACTCCTGGCCCGGGTCGATCCCGAGCGCCAGCCCCCGCACCGCGAGACCCTCGACGCGGCCGCGGGGGAGGACCAGCCGCGGCCGCGGGTGCCCCGCGCTCGCGCACGCGATGACGCCCGTCGCCGGGTCGACTGTCAGGTACAGCATCGTGATGAACTTGCCGGTCGCGATCTCGCCGCAGACGACGTCGTTGGCGGAGGCGAGGAAGTCGCCCGGCTCGGGGTGCTCGCGCGCCAGCGAGCGGAACACGAACTTCGCCATCGCCATGTCGGCGGCCGCGTCGATCCCGTGCCCGGTGACGTCGCCGAGCACGACCGCGATCCGGTCGTCGTCGAGCTCGATGAAGTCGTACACGTCCCCGCCGACGTCCACGAGCGAGGACGGCTCGTACACGTCGCCGAGCTGCAGGCCCTCGAGCTCGGGCCGCGACCGCGGGAGGAGCGACCGCTGCATCGTGTCGGCGAACTCCTTCTGGTGCTGGTACAGGCGCGCGTTGTCGATCGCGAGCGCCGCCTGGGCGGCGATCGAGAGGCCGAGCTCCGTCGTCGCGCGCGTGATCGGCCGGCCGGGGTCGAGCGAGAGCAGCTTCAACGTGCCGAGCAGCTCCGACGGCGTCGCGATCGGCAGGATCACGGCGGTCGAGCCCTTCTCGAGGAACGGGACGAGCAGCTGGTGAGGCGGGCCGAGCTGCCGCGCCAGCTCCGCGTCGAGTCGGATCGCTTCCCGGGACCTGGCCGACCGCCACACGGGAAGCCGGTCGACCGGCTGGGGCCGGAGGAGGATGGTGCGCAGCGCCTCGTCGACCCGCTCGTCGGCGACGTGGAGCGCCCGGGGCAAGAGCAGCTCGCCGCGAGCGTCCGGCATGCGGATCACGGCCGCGTCCACCTCGAGCAGCTCCACGACCGTCCGGGCAACGGCGTCGAGCGTCGCCTCGAGCGAGAGACTCTGCGCGAACGAGCGCGAGATCTCGTAGAGGGCGCCGAGCTGCCGCGCCGCGCGCCGCTCGAGGTCGAGCGCCTGCTCCAGCTCCGCCCCCAGCTCGGTCGCCTCCTCGTGGAGACGGGCGTTCTGGACGGAGAACGCGAGCTGGGCCGCGATCGCCGCCAGCAGCGAGCGGTCGTGCTCGCTCGGCATCCGCCCGCGTCGCACGTAGAGCGCGAGCAGGCCGGTGACCTCGCCGGGGAGCGCGAGCGGGACGGCGAGCGCGGCCTCGATCCCGAGCTCCGCGAGCCGCCGGCGCTGCGCGGCGAGCGCCGGCTCGGCCGCGGCGTCGGGGACGACGAGAACGCCGCGGCCGGCGCCGAGGGCGAGCTCGAGCAGCCGCTCCGCGACCGGGAGGTGCGGTCCCGCGAGACCGCGGGAGGCAGCCGGCTCGAGGCGGCCGTCCTCTCGCAGGTACACGCCGACGCGCTCCACCTCGAACAGCTCCGCGATGCTGTCGAGCGCCGTGTCGAGCGTGTGCGCGAGCGAGAGCTGCTCGTTGGCCTGCGCCACCAGGGTCAGCAGCGCACGCGTCCGGTCGAGCTCGAGCGTGGCCGCGCGGGTGCGATCCGAGGCCCTGAGCGCGTGCGCGACGCGGCCCGCGAAGGTCGCGAGGCGCTCGCGGACGGCCTCGGCCGGGGGCTCTCCCGCGAACCGGAGCTGCAGGGCGGCGCTCGGCGGCCGCCCGACCGAGAAGGTGAGCCGCAGCCCGCCGCGGCCGACGCTGTCCTCACCCGCGACGGCGGCGGCGGCCTCGGCCGCCGCGGAGAGGGCGTCCGCCTCCTGCTCGCCGAAGTCGACGGCGACCTCCACACCCCCGTCCGTCCGGCTCCAGAGCGTCGCGCCGACCGCCCCGCCCGTCTCGGCGGCGATGCGGACGACCTCGGCGCCGGCGAGCTCCTCGTCCGACCCGGCCGCCAGCGCCTCGCCGGCGACCTCGACGAGCCGCGGGCCGAGGTCGTCGCCGCGACGGTGGCCGAGCGTGCGGACGGCGGCCGCCACGTGCGCCGCCGCACCGCGGACGACGACGCGCTCCTCGTCGTCGAACGCCGCGCCCGGCCGGTAGGCCTCGAGCGACCCGGCCACCTCCCCGCCAACACGGACCGGGACGACGAGCGCGGCGTCGGCCGCCACGCGCTCCGCCGTCGCCCGCAGCGCCGCCGGGAGCGACTCGCGGTCGTCAAGCTCGTCCCCGGGGACGATGCCCTCCGGGAGCCGCGAGCCCTCGAGCTCGGCGGCGAGCGCTCTGGACGACGAGGCGACGCCACGCGCGCAGAGCCGGCCCTCGGCGTCCGCGACGCGCACCACGACGAGGGTCGCGCCGACGGCGTCGGCGACCGCCTCGGCGGCGAGCAGGAGCGCCTGCCCGAGCGAGACGCCGTCCGCGACCGCCGCGCCCACACGGGCCAGCGCCTCGACGGGCGAGGCGGCCGGGGGCGCGCGGTGCGGGGCGACCTCCATCCCGCGTCCAGTATTGCGGAGCGGCAGGGACGGGGACCGCCCCGGGACGGTCCGCTCCGGGACGGGAGCCGGGGCGAGCCTCTACACTCCCGCGCATGGTCCAGCCAGCGCGCAGGCCGCGGAGCGAGGCGCCGCCGCCTGTCGACCCCACCGCCGTGCAGCGCGCCTACCGGCTGGAGCGGGCGAAGCGCCGGGCGCGCGTGGATCGCGACCGCGAGCGGCGGCTCGCCGCGTTCCGGTTCACGTCGGTGCTGCTGCTCCTCGTCACGCTGGCGGCGCTGCTCGTGATCACCGTCTGGAACCAGATCGAGAACCTCTTCGGCCTGTGAGCGCACCGTGGGCCGTCGCGCACTCCGCCGCGCGGAGGCCGCCGGCTACGGCAGGCTGACGTCGCGGTCGAGCATCAGGCTTCGAGCGAACGGCCGCCCGCGGTCGGGCCGCCAGCTCGTCCCGCCGCACATCGGACACCGCGGTAGCACGCCCGCGACGGCGATGCCGTAGCCGCAGCCGCCGCAGCGGAAGCCGCCCTCGCCCCGATCGCCTGCCGCACGTTGCCCGCGCACCGCGCGCCCGACGAGCCCGCGCTGGACGACCCCGTCGGCGGGCCCGTCGCGGCCCGCCGGTCGACCCCCGACCATCCTCGCGACCCCCTCCGTGGGCTCGTTCCCCTGCGTTTCCCGGACTCGTTCCTCGTGGCGTCCGGACGCGGTTGTGCCCATACTGCGACCCGTGCAAACGCCGGAGCCGTTCCCGTCGGTGGACCCCTTCACCGCACGTGAGCCCGACCGCCCGCCCGTGCCGCTGCGCGCCGACGGCCTGTGGGGAATCGGTGACCGGCTGACCTGGATCTCCGGGCTCGTGCTCGCGCTGTCGGCCTTCACCGGCTGGTACGTCGGCTCCGGTGACGGGATCACGCTCAGCGTGATCGGCTGGCACACCGGCGCGCTCGGCAAGCTCGTGTTCTTCGTCGGCCTGGCCGTGCTCGTCGTCGCGGCGTTGCGCGAGGCGGGCTGGGACCTCCCGGCGATGGTCCCGGAGAGCCTGGTCGTGATCGCGCTCGGCGCCTTGGCGACCATCTTCGTCCTGATCCGCGTGATCGAGATCCCCGACCGGTTCCTCCCCGCCGACGGGCGCGGAATCGGGATCTGGATCAGCCTCGTGGCGGCGCTGGCGGTCGTCGTCGCAGGGCTCCTCCGGGCCGGCGAGGAGCTGTAGCACCCCCCGCGTCGGCCGGCCGGCGCCGCCACCGCCGGCGCTGTGCCGCGAGCACGAGGAGCCCGACGGCGACCCCGAGGAGCGCGCCCGCGAGGATGTCGCTCGGGTAGTGGACGCCGACGTAGACACGCGACCACGCGACGAGCGCGGCGACGACGAAGAGCGGCGCGACGGCCCACCGCGGCGCGAAGCGTGCGAGCACGACCGCGGCCGCGAAGCTCGTGGCCGCGTGGCCCGACGGCAGCGAGACGTCCAGCGTGGCGTGCGCCAGGGGCTGCTGCTCGGGGTGCGCCACGTAGGGGCGCGGCCGGTCGGTCAACAGCTTCACGACCGTGGCCGTCAGATCCGCGACCGCGACCGCGACGAGCGTGAGCAGGGCCGGCCGAGGGTCGCGACGCGCGATCGTGAGCAGGCCGGCGACGACGAGCCAGATCGCGCCGAGCGACCCGGCGTACGAGAGCCCGAGGAAGACGTCGTCGAGCCGGCCGACGCGGTGCTCGACGACCCAGCGCTGGAGGTCCTCGTCGAGCGCGCTCAGACGCGGGTGGCGAGCATCTGCTTCGCCGACTCGATCAGCTGCTGCGGATCGAACGGCTTGCCGATGAAGCCCTGGGCGCCGCGCTCGGCCGCCTCGCCGGCGGCGCGGTCGTCGATCTTGCCGCTGAACATCAGCACCGGGATCGCGCCGACGCCGTGCCGCTCCTGCACGCGGCGCAACATCTCCCAGCCGTCGACCTGCGGCATCATCACGTCGAGGAGGATGAGGTCGGGCGGCTCCTCCTCCAGCGCCGCGAGGCCCTCGTCGGCGCTCGCCGCCTCCTTCACCGTGTAGCCCTCGAGCTCGAGGCTCGCGCGGACGAAGCCGCGGAGGCCCGCGTCGTCGTCGACGATGAGGACGAGGGGCCCGCCGCGCACGTTGCCGCCGGGGCCGGAGCGCTCGAGGAACACGTCGAGGTCCGAGCGGCGGTACCGGCGGTGCCCGCCGGGCGTGTAGAACGCGGGCAGCTTCTTCTGGTCCGACCACTTGCGGATCGTGCTCTGCGCGACGCCGAGGTACTTCGCCGCCTGGCCGAGCGTGAGCCAGTCCGACTCGCCCCCGGGAGCCCTGCGGCCGCCGATCGGGTCGCGGTACGCCATGAACTCGCGAATCTACCCAAAAGTGGCAGTTCCTGAACCGTCCGCGTGCGTTTTCCTACCGCGAGGTGCCCGTCACCGTCACCGTGACGGTCTCCTGGGCGGGGGTCAGCGGGACCGGGCGAAGCGTCCGCACCTGCGTCCTCGTGCCGCCGGCGGGCTCCTCCTCGAGCGCGCGTCCGAGCCCGATCCCGAGCAGGAACAGGAGCAGCCCGGCGGCCACGAGCGCGAGCGGCCGGAGCCACGAGGCGCGGCGGCGCCGGCGAGGCGGACGGCGCCGCGGCGACTGGCGCGGCGCGGTCACGGCCGGTAGTCGAGCGCCCCGCGCGCGTACTGGTGGAACGCCGCGCCGGTGACCGTGGCGAACGTGCGCGTCCACCCGGCCGGCGCCCCTGTCTCCGCCAGCACCTCACGCCCCCAGCGGTCGGCGTCGCCGTACGCCTCGGCGAGCTCGGCGAGCGTGAAGGTCTGGCCGACGCGCTTCCGAAGCTCCCCGACGAGCAGCTCGACCTGCGCGAGCAGCCGCAGGTACGCCGCGCGGTCCTGCTCGAGCTCGAGCGCTGCGTGGCTCTCCTCCCACTCCCGGCGGGTCGTCTCCAGTGCGGTCGCGCTCACGGGCGGAGGGATGGTAGAGGTCTAGCCGGTGCCCTCGGCGCTGCAACACCGGTCGGGCCAACGGGGCTCGATCTCGCGGAGGATCCGCTCGCCCAGCTCGTAGCCGGGGCGCGCGAGCGCGAACGCGACGTGGGCGTGCAAGCACTTCAGCTGCGCGGGATTCCTCGACCCGGCGATCCCCAGGTCGATCGAGGCGCCCTCGTCGTCGCCCGTGCGACCGGCCGCGAGGCCGCGACGGATGAGGCGCTGCTCGTCGGTCGCACGCTGCAGGCTGGCGGCGAGCGCGGGGTCCGCCGCGGCCAGCTCGCTCCAGCGCTCGACACCGCCTGCGGCCTCGAGCCGCGAGACCGCGGCGACGAGGTGGCGGCAGGTCAGGTAGTAGGTCGTCGGGAACGGGTTCCCGACGCGGTCGTAGGGATCCTGCTCCGTGACCGCGGGCAGCCCGAACGGGCACCGCGCCGCGACGCGCCGGAAGGCCCGCGGCGCGCGGCCGAGCTGTCGTGCCACGACGACGAGGTCATCGTGCATCCCGCTCGATGCTAGAGCGACGCTCGTGGGCACGACGCCACTCCGCGACGCCCTTGACGATGAAGAGCCGCTCGCCCGGGCGGACGTACCCGAGCCGACGGGCCTCCCGCACGAGCACGGCGTCGCTCCGCTGGAGCGCGAGCCGGCGCTCGAGCGCCCGTTTCTCCGCCCTCAGCGCCGCGACGTGGTCGGCCTCGCGGGCGACCTCGTCGCGCCGCTCGAGGTACGACGTCAACGGCTGCCAGTAGAGGTAGGCGACGAACGCGACGACGACGACCGCGAGCCAGCGGCGCAGCAGCGCCCGCCGCGGCGGACGGCGGCGGCGCTTCTCGGGAGGTTTGCGGGCAGGCGGAGCCACGGATCGCCTTCTTCGCGCGACGACCGCACCGTCCTGCGTCGCTACGCGACGTCGACCTTGATCACGTTGGTCGAGCCGGGCAGGTTGACGGCCGTCCCGGCGGTGATCACGACCCGATCGCCGGAGGCGACGATCCCGCTCTCGCGTGCGGCCTCGATCGAGCGCGCCCACAAGTCCTCGACGTCGTTCGTCTCGGGGATCTCGAGCGGCGTGACGCCCCATTCGAGCGACATGTGCTGCAGCGACTCGCGCTGGTGCGTCAGCCCGAGGATCGGACGCCGCGGCCGCAGCCGCGCGACGGCCGAGGCCGTCCGGCCGGTGAACGTCGGGACGAGAATCGCCTTCGCCCCGAGCGCCTCGGCGAGGTCGCAGGCGGCGTTCGACATCGCCCTCCCGACGGTCGGCTCCTCGGCCGCGTCCGGCATCTGGTGGCGGTAGCCGAGGTGCGGCTCGACCGCGCGTGCGATCCGATCCATCACCCGCACCGCCTCGACCGGGTACTCGCCCACCGCCGTCTCCCCGGAGAGCATGACCGCCGACGTCCCGTCGAGGATCGCGTTCGCCACGTCGCTCGCCTCGGCCCGCGTGGGCTCCGCCTGGTGGATCATCGACTCGAGCATCTGGGTCGCCGTGATCACGGGCACTCCCAGACGCAGGGAGCGCTCGATGATCCGCTTCTGGATCAGCGGCACCGACTCCGGCCCGATCTCCACGCCGAGGTCGCCCCGCGCGACCATCACCGCGTGCGTCTCGGCCAGGATCGCGTCGAGCGCGTCGACGGCCTCCGCCTTCTCGATCTTGGCGATCACGTAGGCGTGCGAGCGCCGCTCCTCCAGGAGCCGGCGCAGGTCGTGCACGTCGGCGGCGGAGCGCACGAACGACAGCGCCACGAAGTCGACCCCGAGCTCGACCGCGAAGTCGAGGTCGTCGATGTCCTTGCGCGTCAGCGCCGGGATCGGCAGCGGCACGCCGGGAAGGTTCACGCCCTTGTGCGAGGACACCGTCCCACCGACGACGACGGTGCAGCGCGCCCGCCCGCGCTCCACGGCCTCGACGCGGAGGCGAACGAGGCCGTCGTCGATCAGCACGTCGTGGCCGACCTGGAGCACGTCGCCGACGACCGACGGCGCCACGGGGAGATCGCCGTCCCGCGCGGCCTCCTCGCCGGCGACGACGACCTCCTCGCCCTTCTCCAGCTCGACGTCCGCGGCGAGGTCGCCGACGCGCAGCTTCGGCCCCTGGAGGTCGGCGACGATCGCGAGCGTCCGCCAGCCGCTCTCGTCCTGCACCTCCCGGACGAGCCGGGCCCGCTCGGCGTGCGTCTCGTGCGTCCCGTGCGAGAAGTTGAGGCGCGCGGCGTTCACGCCCGCCTCGACGAGCTCCTGCACCATCGCCTTGTCGGTGGTGGCCGGCCCGATCGTGGCGAGGATCTTCGTGCGGCGCGGCTGCTCGCCGAGCATGCCCCGAACGCTAGACGACGCGGCGGGAGGGGACCCGATCACGGGCGTGCGCGGAACGCGCCCTCGGCGCCCTGGGCCGCGCCGAGGCCAGGTGCCGGGCTAGTCCTCGAACCAGATGTTGAACCCCCGGTCGACCAGCGCGCTGCCGCTCGTGGCCGCGATCGTCCGCACGCGCACCTGGTCGGTCTCCGCGCAGCCGAGCGGGAAGGAGGTGGGCGGATCCGCCACGGTCACGGTGACGAGCGTGTCGACGCGCGTCGGATTGCCGAGCTGGTCGATCCCGCTGATCCCCGTCGCGACGGCGCTTCGAGGCCTGAACGGCAGGCCGCCGAGGCAGTACAGGCCGGGAGCCGGATGCGTCACGTTCGCCTGGGCGACGTTCCTCGAGGATTCCGGGACCACGGCGCCGTCGGCGGCGATCCACGCGTACGCGACCGCCTCCCCCGCCGCGCCCGGGGCGCCGTCCTGCCCGTCTCGACCCGGCGGGCCGGTCTCGTTCCAGCTGATCGCCTTCTCGTTGGTGCCGCACTGGGCCGTCGCGTCGTCGATCACGGTCAGGAGCCCCGACGGACTGATGCAGCCGTGGATGACCCCGTTCGCGTCGGGAATCGTCGCGTACGCGATCCCGGCGCCCATCGCCAGAGCCACGACGGCCAGAAGGCCGCCGCGAGCCAGTCGCGAGCGGATCTTCATGAGGAGCCTCCTCCGAGGAGTGGTTGGGGGCCGATTCTCGTCGCTCAGGCGGAGATTCCAACTCCCCGGAAGGATGAGGCGTGGCCGCTGCCACGAGCGCGTCAGCGCCGCGAGCGCGGGAACGCCTCCCACCCCGGGTACCGGGCTGCGCTCCCCAGCTCCTCCTCGATCCTGAGCAGCCGGTTGTACTTCGCGACGCGGTCGCTGCGCGCGGGCGCGCCCGTCTTGATCTGGCCGACGCCGGTCGCGACCGCGAGGTCGGCGATCGTCGTGTCCTCCGTCTCGCCCGAGCGGTGCGAGATCACCGCCGCATAGCCGGCGTCGCGCGCGATCCGGATCGCGTCGAGCGTCTCGGTCAGCGTCCCGATCTGGTTGACCTTGACGAGGATCGAGTTGGCGACGCCCCGCTCGATGCCGAGGCGCAGGCGCTCGGGATTGGTGACGAAGACGTCGTCACCGACGAGCTGCAGGCGGTCGCCGAGCAGGCCCGTCAGCGCCGCCCAGGCGTCCCAGTCGTCCTCGGCGGCGCCGTCCTCGATCGAGAGGATCGGGTAGCGGCCGACGAGCTCCTCCCAGTAGCCCGGCAGCTCCTCGGACGAGGCCTCACGCCCTTCCCAGCGGTAGACGCCGTCCTCGAACAGCTCGGACATCGCCGGGTCGAGCGCGATCGCGACGCGGTCGCCGTGCCCGGCGCGTGCGGCGGCCTCGAGGATCGCCTCGATCGCCTCCTCGCTCGACGGGAGGTCGGGCGCGAAGCCGCCCTCGTCGCCGACGGCCGTCGCGAGGCCGCGCTCGCCGAGCAGCTGCTTCAGGGAGTGGTAGACCTCGACGCCGATCCGGAGCCCCTCGGCGAACGAGTCCGCGCCGACCGGCACGACCATGAACTCCTGGAGGTCGATCGAGTTCGCCGCGTGCGCGCCGCCGTTGATCACGTTCATCGTCGGCACGGGCAGCGTCCGCGCGTCCTCGCCGCCGAGGGAGCGGAACAGCGAGACACCGGCCTCGGCGGCCGACGCCTTCGCGGTCGCGAGCGAGACGCCGAGGATCGCGTTCGCGCCGAGCCGGCCCTTGTTGGGCGTGCCGTCGAGCTCGACGAGACGGCCGTCGAGCGCCTGCTGGTCGGCGGCGTCCAGGCCGCGGACGGCCTCGGCGATCTCGCCGTCGACGTTCGCGATCGCGCGGAGGACCGACTTCCCTCCGTACAGGCCCGCGTCGCCGTCGCGGAGCTCCACCGCCTCGTGGACGCCGGTCGAAGCGCCGGAGGGGATCGCGGCCCGCCCCAGCGCGCCGGACTCGAGCCGCACGTCGACCTCGACGGTCGGGTTCCCGCGCGAGTCGAGGATCTGCCGCCCGTGTACCTCACGAATCGCCGTCACGCGCCGCCTCCCTTCGTCGTCTGTGCCCGCTCGGCCGCCTTCGCCCGGTCGTACCACCGATCCTGCGTCTCGAGATCGAGCGCCGCCCACTCCTCTCCCGCGTCTGCCGCGAGCTCGGCCGCTCGCTCGACACGGGCGACGAACCGCTGCGACGTCGCGCGCAGCGCGAGCTCGGGGTCGACGTTGAGCCTTCGCGCGAGGTTCACGACCGTGAAGAGGACGTCGCCGACCTCGGCGAACACGTCCGGGTCCGCCTCCGTCTCGGGCGCCGGCTCTCCCGCGCGCTCGAGCTCCTCCCGCAGCTCCCGCAGCTCCTCCTCCACCTTCGCGAGCGGCCCGGCGAGGTCGGGCCAGTCGTAGCCGGCCGCGGCGGCGCGACGCTGCACCTTGCGCGCGTGGAGCAGCGCGGGCAGCGCTTCGGGGACGTCGTGGAACACGCCCTCCCGCCCCTCGTGCTGCGCCTTGATCCGCTCCCAGTTCTCGCGCACGCGGCCGGGCGTGCGTGCCTCTGCGTCGCCGAAGACGTGCGGGTGCCGGCGGACGAGCTTGTCGTGCACGTTCCGCGCGACGCCGACGAGGTCGCCGTGGCCGTCCTCCGCGAGGAGCAGGGCCAGGAAATACACCTGGAAGAGGAGGTCGCCAAGCTCGTCGAGCAGCTTCTCGGGCGAGCCCGAGAGCGCCGCGTCGGCGACCTCGTACGCCTCCTCCACCGTGTGCGGGACGATCGTCCGCGCGGTCTGCTCGCGGTCCCAGGGGCAGTCGCGGCGGAGCCGCTCGGTGAGGGTCTGCAGCCGCTCGAGCTCGTCGCCGAGCGACGTCACCCTAGCCGGCGGTGGTGGTCGCGCCGGTGGTCGTCGCCGCGGCCTTCGGCGGGGTGAAGCCGACCTGGTAGTCGGTCTTCTCCTCGAAGTCCTTCTTCGTCTCCTCCACCCACTTGGTCATCGCCTCGTTGCGCTTCGTCTGGAGGAGCTGCTGCCGGATCGACTCCTTCACCTGCTTCAGCGGCGTCGTCTTCGCCGGCTTGATGTCGGAGATCGGCTTGATGATGTGGTAGCCGTACTGCGTCTTCACCGGCCGCGAGACCGTGTCCTTCGCCAGCAGGAACGCCGTCTGGTCGAAGGTCGGCACGGTCTGGCCGCGCGCGATCGTGAGCTTGCCGCCCTGCGGCGCGGAGGCCGGGTCCTTCGAGAACTTCTTCGCGAGCGCGGCGAAGTCGGCGCCGTCCTGGATCTGCGCGTAGAGCGAGTCCGCCTGCTTCTTCGTCGGGACGAGGATGTGGCGGACGTCGCGCTGCTCGGGCGTGCCGAACTGCGACTTGTTCTTGGTGTAGTAGTCCTGGATCTCCTTGTCGGTGACCTTCACGTCGGCGGTCACCTTCTTGAAAATCCCCTCCTGGAGCAGCTGCGCGCGGATGTCGCGCTTCACCTGCTCCTCGGTGAGGCCCTGCTGCTCGAGCTGGTCGCGGTACTTCTTGTCGCTGCCGCCGAAGTACTGCTTCTTGATCTGGGCGAGCCGGTCGGCGATCTGCTTCTCGGTCACCGCGACGTCGAGCTCGTCGGCCTGCAGCTCGAACTGGGTGCGCTGGACGAGGAACTGGACGGCCTGGTTCTTGAGCGTGTTGTACTCGGGCGAGCCGGCCTTCGGGAAGTCGCGCTTCTGCAGCGAGTAGCTCTTCTTCGCCTGTGTGATCAGCGCGTCGAACTCGCTCTTCGGGACGTTCGTGCCGTCGACGACGGCGATCGCGTCGGCCGGCACCTCCTGGGAGTCGCCGCCGCACCCCGCCGCGACGAGCGCGAGCAGGACGAGCATCGAGAGGAAGGCGATCTTCAGGGACTTCATGAAAAAAACGCCGTGGCGAGAACGGTCACGCCGCCTGGCGCGCGTCGATCATAGCATCGACGAGGCGCAGCGCTCCGGCGAATTCTTCGTCCCTTAACGTCACCTCGCGCTTGGCCGTGGCGTACACGGCGGTGTCGACCCGCCCGCGGATCGCGCGCAGCTCCTGCGCCCCCAGCACGAGCGGCCCCACGGTCGCGCGCCCGCCGCGGAAGACGAGGTAGTCGGCTCCGAGCCGCGCGAGCTTGTGCTTGGCCTCCTGGATCGCGAACAGGTTCTCGACCGGCTCGGGCACGGGCCCGTACCGGTCCTCGATCGCGGCGTGGAGCTCGCGCAGGTCGTCCTCGTGCTCGGCCAGGGCGAGGCGACGGTGGAGGTCGATCCGCAGCGCCTCCGAGCCGATGTAGGTGCCGGGGACGTACGCGTCCACCCGCGCGTCGACGCGGACGGGGCGCGCCACGGGGCGCCGCTGGCCGGACAGCTCGGCGACCGCCTCGGCGAGCATCTCGACGTAGAGCTCGAAGCCGAGCGCCGCGACGTGCCCCGACTGCTCCGCGCCGAGCAGGTCGCCGGCGCCCCGGATCTCGAGGTCGCGCATCGCGATCGCGAAGCCGGCGCCGAGCTCGGTGTGGTCGGCGAGGGTCGCGAGGCGCGCCCTCGCCTCCGGGGTGAGCTCGTGCGCGTCCGGGTAGAAGAGGTAGGCGTACGCGGTGCGGTCGGAGCGGCCGACGCGGCCGCGGATCTGGTAGAGCTGGGCCAGTCCGAGGGTGTCGGCGCGCTCCACGACCAGCGTGTTGGCCTGTGGGATGTCGAGCCCCGACTCGATGATCGTGGTCGACACGAGCACGTCGCCGTCGCCGCGGAGGAACGCGTGCATCCGGTCCTCGAGCTCCTTCTCGCGCATCTGGCCGTGCGCGACCAGGACGCGCAGGCCGGGAACGAGCTGGCGGAGCTTCTCGGCCGCCTCGTCGATCGTCTCGACGCGGTTGTGGAGGTAGAACGACTGGCCGCCGCGCTCGTGCTCCCGCTCGAGCGCCTGCTTCACGAGCGCGTCGTCGTACTCGCCCACGGTCGTCCGGATCGGCCGCCGCCCCTCCGGCGGCGTCTCGATGACGGCGATGTCGCGGAGCCCCGCCAGCGACATGTGCAGCGTCCGCGGGATCGGCGTCGCCGTGAGAGTGAGCACGTCGGCCTCGAGCCGGAGCGCCTTCAGCAGCTCCTTCTGCGCGACGCCGAAGCGCTGCTCCTCGTCGACGACGACGAGGCCGAGGTTCTTCGGGATCACGTCCCGGGAGAGGATCCGGTGCGTCCCCACGAGGACGTCCACCTTCCCCTCGGCGAACTCGCGCAGGACCCGCTTCACGTCGCCGGCGGCGCGGAAGCGCGACACCATCTCGACCAGCACCGGGAAGTCGCGGTAGCGGTCGCGGAACGTGTGCCAGTGCTGCTCCGCGAGGATCGTGGTCGGCGCGAGCACCATCACCTGGCGGCCGTTCACGGCGACGGCGAAGGCGGCGCGGACGGCCACCTCGGTCTTGCCGAAGCCGACGTCGCCGCAGACGAGCCGGTCCATGGGCCGCGGGGTCTCGAGGTCCTCCTCGACCGCCTCGATCGCCCGCCGCTGGTCTTCGGTCTCCCGGTACGGGAACGAACTCTCGAGCTGCTCGTACCACTCCGAGTCGAGGTCGTACGCGGTGCCCGGCGCCTGCTGGCGCTGCGCGTACAGGCCGAGCAGCTCCGACGCGAGCTCGCGCACCGACGCCCGCGCGCGGTTCTTCAGCGTCTGCCAGGCCTTGCCGCCGAGCTTCGACAGCGCCGGGGCGGTGCCGTCGGCGCCGACGTAGCGCGACACCTTGCCGAGCTGCTCGTGCGGGACGTACAGGCGGTCCTCGCCCTTGAAGGCGAGCAGGAGGTAGTCGCGCGTGACGCCCGCGACCTCCCTCGTCTCGTAGCCGAGAAGCTTCCCGACCCCGTGGTCCTCGTGGACGACGTAGTCGCCGACGCGGAGGTCGGCGAACGACTGCAGCGCGCGGCCGAGGCGGGCGTCGCCCCGGGGCGCGCGCTTGCGGAAGACCTGCGTGTCGGGCAGCAGGACCAGCCCGAGGTCGCGCCAGACGAAGCCGCGGCGGGCGGGCGCGACCGCGAACAGGACGCCGGCCTCCTCGGGCAGCCGCCGACCGGGCTCGAGCACGCGCGCCTCGACCTTCCGCAGCATCGCCTGCGTCCGCAACGCGTCGCCGAGGTGGGCGAAGGCGACGACGACGCGGTTGCCCGCGCGAACGAGGCCGGCGAGCTCCGTCTCGGCCTCGCTCAGCCCCCGCGCGGCGATCGCGGGCCGGAGCGCCTCGAACGCGAACGGCTGCGCGCGCGGGAACGGGTCGAGCTCCGCCACCCCCTCGAGGTCGAGCCCGAGGGAGAGCCCTACGCCGAGCTCCTCCCAGACGGCCCGCACCTCCTCGGGCTCCCAGACGAGGTCCGGCGGGCGGTCGAGCGGAGGCACGAGGTCGTCCGGCACGGACGTGTCGTCCTCGTCGGGCGGCAACGCCGGCTCGACGAGGTCCAGGCGCCGCTCGGCGGCCGGGTACACGACCGCCTCGTCGACGGGGTGGAGCGCGCGCTGCGTGAACGGCGAGAAGGCGCGGACGGCCTCGACCTCGTCGCCGAAGAACTCGATGCGCAGCGGCTCGCGGCCGGTCGAGGGGAAGACGTCGACGAGGCCTCCGCGCACCGCGATCTGCCCGCGGTCGTCGACCCGCTCGACCCGCTCGTAGCCGGCGAGCGCGAGCTCCTCGACGAGGCCCTCGAGCGAGCGCTCGTCGCCGACGCTGAGCCGGACGGTCGCGGGCCGCACGTCCGGCGGCGGCATCCCCTGCGCGAGCGCGGCGGCCGACACGCAGACGAGCCCTCCCGCGGCCAGGACCTCGAGCGCCCGAGCGCGCTCGCCGACGAGGTGCGGCGTCGGCGCGAGCCCGGACCCCCACCCCACGCCGCGTCCGGGCAGGAGCGCCACCCGCTCGGGCCCGAGCAGCCAGCCGGCGGCCTCGGCGAGGTCGCGCGCGTCGCCGTCCTCGGGCACGAGCAGGACGGTGGCCGCGTCCCGGTGCTCGTGGAGCGCGGCGACGACGAGCGGCAGCGCCGGCTCGGAGACGCGCGCAGCGGCCGGCAGCGCCTCGGCGTAGGCAGCGATGCGCTCGGAGCGGAGGAGCTCCTCGACGAGCGCGTGGAGGACGGGCGCGTGCGGGTTCTGACGGTCCACGAGAAGCGGCGAGACCGGGTGGTCTCGCGGCCGCCCAGTCTAGCCCTGCCGGCCCCCTAGGCCCGCCGGCCCCCTAGGCCCGCCGGCCTGTGTCCGCCCCGCGCTCAGTGGTGCGGGCGCAGCCAGTAGAAGCCGATGCCGACGAACGTCACGGCGACGACGACGAATGCGAACACCACGATCGTCCAGAAGACGTCCACGGGATCCTCCTTTCGATCCGCCCATCGTGCGCCCCGCCGGCCATGTGCACATCCGTACGAGGCGGCAGCCGGCGTCGGGGAAACCCCTGACCGTGGCGCTAGTTGAAGCGGCGCTGGGCCTCGTCGAGCCCCTCTCTCACGAGCACCTCGACGGCGTCCGCGGCGCGGGCGACGAGCGCGTCGACGTCGTCGTGCGGCTCGAAGTCCGAGAGGACGTAGTCGGCGAGGTCGCGGGGGTCGCCCCGGCCCGGCCGCCCGACGCCGATACGCAGGCGCAGGAACTCCGGCGTGCCGAGATGGGCCGCAAGCGAGCGCAGTCCGTTGTGCCCGGCGAGCCCGCCACCGTGCCGAACCTGAAGCCGCCCCAGGTCGAAGTCGCCCTCGTCGTGGACGGCCAGGACGGCTCCCGGCTCGAGCTTGAAGAAGCGGGCGGCGGCACCCACCGCCCGGCCCGACTCGTTCATGTACGTCTCGGGCTTCAGCAGCGCGACGCGGGCGCCGTCGATCCGCGTCTCGGCCAGCTGCGCGGAGAACTTGGAGCGGAAGGACGCGCCAGTGCGGCGCGCGAGCTCGTCGGCGACGAGGTAGCCGACGTTGTGCCGGTTGCGGGCGTACCCGCGGCCGGGATTGCCGAGCCCGACGACGAGCAGGTCGAGCGACGAGGCGGAGCCGCCCCGGCGCCAGAGCGGGGCCATCTACCCCTCGGGGGTGCCAGGCTCGCCGGCGGCCTCGCCTTCGGCAGCCTCGCCGGCCGCCTCCTCGCCCTCCGCAGCTTCCTCGCCGGCCTCCTCGGCCGCGGCGGCCGCGGCCTCCGCCTCCTCCTCCTCGATCGCGCGCGTGGGCGCGGTGATCGTCGCGACGACGGTGGCGTCGGGGTCGTCGAGGAAGGTCACGCCCTCGGGCGCGGTCAGCTCGATCAGGCGCAGGGTCGCACCGATCTCCATCCCGGAGACGTCGACGTCGATGTGCTCCGGGATCTCCATCGGGAGCGCCTCGACGGTGACCTCGCGCGCGACCTGCGAGAGCACGCCGCCCTCGCGGACGCCGGGCGCATCCTCGCCGCCGACCAGGGTGACGGCGACGCTCGCGGTGATCGGCTGGTCGAGGCGGACCTCCTGGAGGTCGACGTGCAGGAGCCGGCCCTTGACCGGGTCCTGCTGGTAGTCCTTGAGGATCGCCGAGTGCGTCTCGCCGCCGTCCAGGGTGACGTCGAGGATCGCGTGCAGGCCCGACGGGCCCGTGAGCACGCGACGCAGCTCCCGCTCGGGGACGACGAACGTCGCCGGAGCGTCGCGCCCGTAGAGGACGCCGGGGACGTACCCCTCGCGGCGCAGGCGGCGCGCGTCGGCCGAGCCGTGCTCGGTCCGCGGGCGCACGTCGATCTTGACTCGCTCTCCGGCCATCGCGGCGGGAAGAGTAGCCCAACGGCGGGCGCCGGCCGTACCGGGTACGTCGCTGGAAGGGCGCCGAGAGCAGCGAACGTGTTGACAGGGCGGGATCGTCACCCGAGGATCGGAGCCGCCGCCCACCATGGAGATCCTCGCCGCCCTGATCGCCGCGGCCGTGCTCGTCAAGCTGCTCGAGCGCCGGGTGCCGCGGGACGCCTACCGCCTGCTCCTGCTGGCCGGCGTGATCGCGCCGCTCGCCGCCACGGCGTACGCCGCCTACCTCGTCTGGAACCGCTGGATCGGCTGGACCGAGGTCGCACTCCTCGTCGGCATGTACGTCGTCACCGGCCTCGGCACGACGCTCGGCTACCACCGCCTCGCCGCCCACCGCAGCTTCGACGCGCACCCTGCGGTCAAGCTCACCTTCCTGGCGCTCGGGGCGATGGCGCTGCAGGGACGGATCCTCAACTGGGCGGCCTGGCACCTCGAGCACCACGCCCACTCCGACCGGGAGGGCGACCCGCACAGCCCGCGCGACGGCTTCTGGCACGCGCACCTCGGCTGGATCCTCCGCGCGACGCCGGCCGACCGCGAGCGGTATTGCGGCCGGCTGCTCCGCGACCGCGTCGTCGTCTTCGTCGACCGCACGACCGAGCTCTGGGTGCTGCTCGGGCTCGTCGTCCCCTACGCGATCGCCGGCTGGACGGGGCTCCTGTGGGGCGGGCTCGTCCGCATCGCCGTCGGCAACCACCTCACGTTCGCGATCAACTCGGTCTGCCACACGTTCGGCTCGCGGCCGTTCCGCACCGGCGACGACAGCCGCAACAACTGGGTGATGGGGACGATCGGGCTCGGCGAGGGCTGGCACAACAACCACCACGCGTTCCCGTCGATGGCGTTCCACGGCATGAGCTGGCGGCAGCCCGACGCGACGGCGCTCGTGATCCGCGCGCTCGCCCGCCTCGGGCTCGTGTGGAACGTAAGGCGCCCGTCGGCCCAGTCCGTCGAGCGGCGGCTCGCGGCATGACCTCGGTCGCCCTCGACCGCGCCGCGACGGCGACGCTCGCGTTCGTTCGCGACCTCGTCCGTGGGTACCACCCGCGGGACTTCGAAGTGCGACTGTGGGACGGCAGCGTCCTCCCGGCCGAGACGGAGCCGCGGTTCGCGCTCGTCCTGACCCATCCGGGTGCGCTGCGGGCGATGCTGTGGCCGCCGTCGGAGCGCACGCTCGGCGAGGCGTACCTGCGCGGCGACGTCGAGGTCGAGGGCGAGCTCGAGGCGGCGTTCCGGCTCGGCGACCACCTCCTCGTCGGCGGTGCGCCGGTGCGAGCGCGGCAGCTGCTTCGGCTGCTGTCACTTCCGTCCGCCGAACGGACCAGCGCGTTCGCGGCGCCGGCCGACCTGGCCGGCCACTACGACCTGCCGGCCGCGTTCTTCGCGCTGTTCCTCGACGCGCGGATGCAGTACACGTGCGCGGCGTTCGCGTCGCACGACGAGGATCTCGACGCGGCGCAGGAGCGGAAGCTCGACCTCGTCTGCCGGAAGCTCGGCCTGCGGACCGGCGAGCGCCTGCTCGACGTCGGCTGCGGCTGGGGCGGCCTGCTGCTCCACGCGACCGAGCGGTACGGCACGCTGGCACGCGGCGTGACGCTGTCGACGGCCCAGGCCGAGCAGGCGCGCAGCCTGGGGGCGCAGGTCGACGTGGCCGACTTCTTCGAGCTCGACGGCGCCGCGGAGTACGAGGCGATCGCGAGCGTCGGGATGCTCGAGCACGTCCCCGCGGCCCGGCAGGACGCCTTCTTCCGTCAGGCCCGCCAGCTGCTCCGGCCGGGCGGCCGCCTGCTGGTCCAGGCGATCGCGCGCCCGGCACACCAGCCGCCGCGGCGCGGCGCGTCGTTCCTGCGCACGTACGTGTTCCCCGGCGCCGAGCTCGTCCCGATCTCGGATGCGCTCGCGGCTGCGGAGCGCGCGGGGTTCGAGGTGCGCGACGTCGAGTCGCTCCGCGAGAGCTACGTGCTCACGACGCGCGCCTGGCGGACGCGGCTCGAGGCCCGCCGCGAAGAGGCCGCGGCGATCGCCGGAGACGCCGCCGTGCGGCTCTTCCGCCTCTACCTCGCCGGCTCCGCGCACGGGTTCTCGACCGGTCGCGTGAGCGTGTTCCAGTCCCTGCTCGTCGCCCGGGAGGACGCATGAACGACGCCAAGGCAACGACGCTCGCCGTCCTCGAGGAGCTCCTCGCCGGCTACCACCCCCGCGATCTCGCCGTGCGCCTCTGGGACGGCACCGAGTGGCCCGCCGAGACGCCGGACCCGCGGTGGACGCTCGTGCTCACGCACCCGGGTGCGCTGCGGGTGATGCTGCTGCCGCCCACCCAGGTGGCGATGGGCGAGGCGTACGTCTACGGCGACGTCGACATCGAGGGGGACGTGCACGCCGTGTTCCCGCTCGCCGACCACCTGCTCGCGCGGCCGCTGCCGCGATCGGCGCGCCTCCGCCTCGCCCGCCGGCTCCTCTCGCTTCCGCGCACCCGCGTCCCGCGCGAGGGCAAGCGCCGGCCGCCGGAGCCGCAGCTCGACGCCCGGCGGTACTCGCGGGAGTACGACCGCCAGGCGGTGACCTCCCACTACGACCTCCCGAACGAGCTCTTCCCGCACTTCCTCGGCCGCTACCTGCTCTACACCTCGGCCTACTTCGACACGCCCGACGAGGACCTCGACACGGCGCAGGAGCGAAAGCTCGAGCTCATCTGCCGCAAGCTCCGCCTGCGGGAGGGCGACCGGCTGCTCGACGTCGGCTGCGGCTGGGGCACGCTCGCGATCTGGGCCGCGGAGCACCACGGGGTGGCGGTGCACGCCGTGACCCTCAGCCGCCCGCAGGCGGAGCTCGGGGCGGAGCGGGCGCGGGAGGCCGGGGTCGACGACCGGGTGCGCATCGAGGCGCGCGACTACCGCGACGTGACCGACTGGGGCGCCTACGACAAGGTCGCCTCGATCGAGATGTTCGAGCACGTCGCGCCGCACCAGCTGCGCGACTACTTCGCGCACCTGCACCGCCTGCTGAAGCCGGGCGGGGTGATGCTCAACCAGGGCATCTGCCGCCGGATCGACTTCGAGTCGGTGAAGCGGCGGGGCACGTCCTTCATCGAGCGCTGGGTCTGGCCGAACTGCGTCGTCGTGCCCGTGAGCGAGGCGCTGCGCGCGGCCGAGCTCGCGGGCTTCGAGGTGCGCGACGTCGAGAACATGCGCGACCACTACGTGCTCACGCTCACGCACTGGAACCGGAACGTGGAGGCGGCGCGCGACGAGATCACCGCGATCCTCGACGAGGAGGGCTACCGGCTGTTCCGCCTGTGGACGGCCGGCGCCGCGTACGGGAACGCCCGTGGGCACGTCGGCGTGCACCAGGCGCTCCTCGCCAAGCCGCGCGACGGCGTCAGCGGGCTGCCGCTCCGCCGCGACTGGGAGCACGCGTCCGCGCTCGCCTGACTAGTCGTCGTCGAACCACATCAGCGCGAGCGCGTCAGGCCCCGAGTGGGAGCCGAGGGCCGGCCCGAACAGGCCCCGGAAGTCGAGGCTCGCGCGAGGTCGGAGCGCCGCGATCTGCTCCGCCAGCCGATCGGCGTCGCCCTGCGCGTCGGCGTGGGCGATTGCCACGCGGGGCGTCTCCCCGGCCTCGGCGGCGAACGTGCGCACGAGCAGCTCGAGCGCGCGCGCCCGCCCGCGGACGCGCCGGTAGGCAGTCACCTCGCCGTCGACGAGTCGCAGCACGGGCTTGAGGTGGGCGAGCTGGCCCGCGAGCCCTGCGACCCGGGAGACGCGGCCGCCGCGGACGAGGTACTCGAGCGTGTCGAGCGCGACGAGCGCGCATGCCTGCTCGCGGAACCGCCCCGCGAGCGCCTCGATCTCCTCCGGGCGCGTCCCGTGGTCGAGGCGGCGCTCGATCGCGTCCGCGAGCAGGACGATCGCGCCGGACACGGAGCCGGAGTCCACCACCTGCACGCCGTCGAGGCCGCCGGCGGCGAGACGGGCGCTCTCGAACGCCCCGGAGGCGCGCGCGCTCGCGATCACGGCGACCGCGTAGGGCCGCTCCGCGAGGGCGGCGCGGAACACCGCCTCGAACTCGCCGGGGCTCGGCTGGGACGTCCGCGGCTCGGCTCCGCCCGAGCGCAGGCGCTCGTAGAAGCCCTGGGTCGTCAGGTCGACGGAGTCGCGGTAGTCGCGGCCGTCCAGGTGCACGTGCATCGGCACCACCGGCCACCGCCGCTGGTCGTCGGCGACCGTCGGCAGGTCGGAGGCGGAGTCGACGACGAGCGTCGTGTTGTCTCTGGTTCGCTGACCGGGCAACGGCGAGTCCCTGGGAGTATCGACGAAGGTCGTACCATCGGGCCATGACCTGCCCGTCCTGCGGGTCGGAGAACGGCCCCGGCGCACGCTACTGCGCGTCCTGCGGGCGCGCGCTCGGCAGGCCCTGCCCGGGCTGCGGCGCCTCGACCGAGCCGGGCCACGCGTTCTGCCCGGCGTGCGGCACCCCGCTCGCGGCGCTGGGCGGGCGCGGCGAGGAGCGCCGGGCGGTGACCGTGGTGTTCGTCGACCTCGTCGGCTTCACGAGCCGAGCCTCCCACCTCGACCCGGAGGACGTCCGCGCGCTCCAGGCGCCGTACCTGGCCCGCGTCCGCACCGAGCTCGAGCGCTTCGGCGGGACGGTCGAGAAGTTCATCGGCGACGCGGCCATGGCCGTGTTCGGCGCTCCCGTCGCGCACGAGGACGATCCCGAGCGGGCGGTGCGGGCGGGCCTCGCGATCCTGGAGGCGGTCGCCGCGCTCAACGAGGCCGATCCCGGCCTCGGCCTGGCCGTCCGCGTCGGCGTGAACACCGGCGAGGCGCTCGTCGCGCTCGACGCGCGGCCGGAAGAGGGCGAGGTGCTCGCGTCGGGGGACGTCGTCAACACCGCCGCTCGGATCGAGGCGGCGGCGTCGCCCGGAACCGTGCTCGTCGGCGAGTCGACCGTCGCGGCCACCCGCGGCGCGATCGCCTACGAGCCGCACGAGCCGGTGGCGGCGAAGGGGAAGGACGAGCCCGTCCCCGTCCGGCGCGCGCTCAGGGTCGCGCGGAGCCCCGGCGGCCGCGAGCCGAGCCGCGACGCGCCGCTCGTCGGGCGCGACGCCGAGCGCGCGCTGCTCCTCGACGCGGTCGAACGGATCCGAGAGGGCGGCCGCACGGAGCTCGTCACGCTCGTCGGCGTGCCGGGGATAGGCAAGAGCCGGCTCGTCTTCGAGCTGCTCGCCGAGCTGGAGGGCAGCCCCGACGCGCACGTGCTGGTCGGCCGTTCGCTCCCGTACGGCGAGGGCGTCACCTTCTGGGCGCTCGCGGAGATGGTGCAGGCGCTCGCGGGGATCGACGGCACCGACGGGCCCGAGTCGGCCTCGGCGAAGCTCGAGGCCGCGGTCGCGCGGCTCGTGCACGAGGCCGGCGACGCGCGCTGGATCGTGGGGCACCTGCGCCCGCTCGTCGGGATCGCCGACGACGACGGCCGAGGCGGGGGCGGGGCCGACACGCGTGCGGAGGCGTTCGCCGCCTGGCGCCGCCTGTTCGAGGCGCTGGCCGAGTCCCGACCGACCGTGCTCGCGTTCGAGGATCTCCACTGGGCCGACGACGGCCTCCTCGACTTCGTCGACCACCTGGTCGAATGGGCCGGCGAGGTGCCGCTCCTCGTCGTCGCGACCGCCCGCCCCGAGCTGCTCGAGCGCCGCCCGCGGTGGGCGGGCGGAAAGCGGAACGCGCAGACGGTCACGCTGGACGCGCTCACCGACGCCGACACGACGCGCCTGCTGGCGAGCCTGCTCGAGCGGGCGATCCTGCCCGGCCCGCTCGAGCGAGAGCTCCTCGAGCGCGCGGGTGGGAACCCGCTGTACCTCGGCGAGTACGTCCGGATGCTGGCCGATCGCGGGCTCGTGCGACGCGAGGGCGAGGACCGTCCACTCGACGCGTCGGCGCTCGCCGTCCCCCAGTCGGTTCGCGCCGTGATCGCGGCGCGCCTGGACACGCTCGAGCCGCAGGAGAAGGCGCTGCTCCAGGACGCCGCGGTGCTCGGGGACCGGTTCGAGACGGCGCCCCTCGCGGCGCTGTCGGGCGTGGCCGAGGCGGTCGTCGACGAGCGCCTGCTCACGCTCGAGCGCAAGGAGTTCCTGCGCCGCGATCGCGGCGACGGCGCCGGTGACCGGGGCTGGCTGTTCCGCCACGTGCTCGTCCGCGACGTGGCCTATGAGCAGGTCGCGCGCAGCCGCCGCGGGGAGCGGCACGCGCTCGCCGCGGCGTGGCTCGAGGCCGGCGGCCGCGTGGACGACCGTGCCGAGACGATCGCCCACCACTACCTGAACGCGCTGCGCTTCCGTCGCCGGGACGACGGCGACCTCCCCGCGCGCGCCCGCAGGGCGCTCGTCGCCGCCGGCGACCGGGCCGCGCGCCTCGACGCCTTCGGCGCGGCGGCGCGCTTCTACTCCGAGGCGATCGAGCTGACGCCCGAGGACGACGAGACCGCGCCGGACCTCCTGTTCGCGTACGGCCGCGCGCTCTTCTTCGGCCGGCTCGAGGGCGAGGAGGCGATCCGGGCTGCGCGCGACGCGTACCTCGCCCGCGGCGAGAGCGAGCGGGCCGCCGAGGCCGAGGTGCTCCTGTACTCGCTGCGGTCGGCGCGCGGCGACGGCGAGTCGGCGGCCGCCCACCTCGATCATGCGGCGCGGCTCGTCGACGGGGCGCCGCCGTCGCGTGCGAAGGCGAACGTCCTCGGCAGCCGTGCCCGCTTCCTCATGCTCGCGGGAGAGGAGCAGGAGGCGATCCGCGTCGGGCGGGAGGCACTGGGGATGGCCGAGCAGCTCGGCCGCGACGACCTCCGCGCCCACGCGCTCATGGTCGTCGGCACCTCGCGCGTCACCGGCGGCGACGCCGGCGGGTTGGACGACGTCGCGCGCAGCATCGAGATCGCCTCGGCGATCAACTCGGCCGAGGTCGTCCGCGCGCTCCGCTACCTCGGCGCCGGCTACACGCTCCTGGGCGACCTCCGCCGGAGCTTCCCGTACATGGCCGACGGCCGCCGGGCCGCCGAGCGGTTCGGCGACGCCTTCAACAGCCGGTGGCTCCAGGCCGCGCACACGACCGAGCTCTATTGGACTGGCCGCTGGGAGGAGGCCGTCGCCGAGTCGGGCGCCTTCGTCGGCGAGGCCCAGGCCGGCTCGCCCCACTACATGGAGAGCGTGTGCCGCTTCGTCCGCGGCCACGTGGCGCTCGCGCGCGACGACCCGGTGGCGGCACTCGGGGACGCCGCCGCCGCGCTCGAGGTCGCACGCGCGTCGACCGACGAATGGCTCGTCGCTCCGGCGATCGCCTTCTGCGCGCGCGCGGGGGTCGCGGCGGGGACGACGGACACCGCGGTCCAGCTCGCCGACGAGCTGCTCAGGCTCGTCGAGGAGCGGCGCCCGATCGCCTCCTACTGGGCCGCCGACCTCGCGGCCGCGCTCGTCGAGCTCGAGCGCGGCCGCGACCTGCTCGGGGCCGTGGCTGCGATCGAGCGCCCGACGCGCTGGCTCGCCGCGGCGACGGCGTTCGTCCAGGGCGAGTACGGTCGCGCCGCCGACCTGTACGCCGAGGTCGGGTCGCGTCCGGACGAGGCGTACGCGCGCCTGCGCTCGGGCGACCCGCGGGAGCTCGAGCGCGCGCTCGCGTTCTTCCGCGAGGTGGGCGCGGGCGGCTACGCGGGCGAGGCCGAGGCGCTCCTGCGGGCGGCATAGCCCGTTCGGACAGTCGCGACACGGCGCACTATCCTCGTGGCGTGGCCCAGTCGACGTGCACCACGTGCCACGCCCCGCTCCCGGACGCCGCGCGGTTCTGCCCCGCGTGCGGCGCGGCCGTCGCCGGACGGGGGCACGGCGAGGAGCGCAAGGTCGTGACGGCGCTCTTCGCCGACGTCGTCGACTCCACGGCCCGGGCCGAGAAGCTCGACCCGGAGGACGTCCGCGCCGTCCTCGTCCCGTACTTCGAGCGCGTCCGCGCAGAGCTCGAGCGCTTCGGAGGCACGGTCGAGAAGTTCATCGGCGACGCCGTGGTCGCCCTGTTCGGCGCGCCGGCCGCGCACGACGACGACCCCGAGCGCGCCGTGCGCGCGGCGTTCGCGATCCGGGAGGTCGTACGGGACCTCAACGAGCGCGACGCGCGCCTCGGCCTCCAGGTGCGCGTCGGCATCGCGACGGGCGAGGCGCTCGTCGCGCTGTCGGCCTCGCCGGCGCACGGCGAAGGCATGGCGAGCGGCGACGTCACGAACACGGCGTCCCGGCTGCAGGAGGCGGCCGGTGCCGGCGGGATCCTCGTCGACGCCGTCACCGCCCGGGCCACCTTCGGCGTCTTCGACTACGGGCCGCCGGAGCACGTCGCCGCCAAGGGCAAGTCCGAGCCGGTCGAGGCGTGGCGCCCGACGGCGATCCTCGAGGCACTCGCCGGCTCGCGCCGGCACGAGAGCCCGCTGGTGGGACGCGGGCCCGAGCTGACGCTGCTGCTCGACGTGATCGAGCGCTCGCGACGTCGGCGGACCGCCGAGCTCGTCACGGTGGTCGGCGTTCCCGGGATCGGGAAGAGCCGGCTCGTCGCCGAGGTGCGGAACGCGCTCGGCGACACGGCGGCGTTCTCCTACGGTCGGTCGCTCCCCTACGGCGACGCCGGCGCGTTCTCCGCGCTCGGCGAGATCGTGAAGGAGATCACGGGGATCCTGAAGACGGACTCGTCCGAGGAGGCACGGCGCAAGCTCGTTGCCGCCGTCGAGGGGGCCGTTCCCGACGACGCGCCGTGGATCGAGGCGCGCCTCCGTCCGCTCGTCGGGCTGGCCGGCCAGCCCGGCGGCGACCGCCGCGAGGAGTCGTTCCTCGCGTGGCGGCGCTTCTTCGAGGGCCTCGCCGACCGGAAGCCACACGTCGTCGTGATCGAGGACCTGCACTGGGCGGACGACGGCCTGCTCGACTTCGTGGTGGCGCTGTTCGAGGGCGTGGCCGAGGTGCCGCTCGTGATCCTCTGCACCGCCCGGCCGGAGCTGCTCGAGCGGCGGCACGACTGGAGCGGAGGCGTGCGGAACGCGACCACCACGACGCTCCGGGCGCTGTCGAGCGAGGAGACGGCCGAGCTCCTGCAGGCGCTGCTCGGCGGCCCGGACGCCCTCGACGCCGCCGGGCGCATGGAGCTCGTCACGCGAAGCGGCGGCAACCCGCTGTACGCAGAGGAGTACGTGCGGACGATCCGCGAGCGCGGCCTCGTCGGCGACGGCGGCCGCGTGCCGCTGCCGGAGACGGTTCACGGCCTGATCGCGGCGCGGATCGACGGCCTGCCTGACCTCGAGAAGCGCGTGCTGCGCTCGGCGGCGGTCGTCGGCCGCACGTTCTGGGGCAGCATCGTCGTCGACGCGATGGGCGAGGATCGGCGGGTCGTCGAGGACGCGCTGTCGGGGCTCGAGCGCAAGGAGTTCATCCTCCGCGCACGCGGCTCCACGGTGGCGGGCGAGCGCGAGTACCGATTCCGCCACGTGCTCGTGCGGGACGTCGCGTACGCGCAGGTGCCGCGCGGGCCGCGCGCGGCCCTCCACGAGACGACGGCAGAGTGGCTGCGCGGCCTCTCCGAGGATCGCGGCGACCAGATCGAGCGCGCCGGCGTGCACTACCTGCGGGCACTCGACCTCGCCACCGCCGCGGGGACGACGCTGGTCGACGTCGCCGCCGGCCGGCGCGCCCTCCGGGAGGCGGGCGAGCGCGCCTCCACGCTCGCGTCGTTCGTCGCGGCGACCCAGTTCCTCGACGCGGAGCTGAGCCTCACGCCGGTGGACGACCCGGCCCGCGGGGGCCTGTTGCTCGCGGCCGGCCGTGCGCACTTCCACGCCGACGGCGGCGGGGTCGACCAGCTGCGCGCCGCCTCGGCCGCGGCGCTCGAGCTCGGCGAGCACGAGATCGCCGCGGAGGCCGAGGCGACGCTCGCCGTCCTCGCGATGAGGCGCGGCGATGCCGAGCAGGCGTTCGCGGACGCGGAGCGGGCGCTGTCGCTCGTGGGCGAGGGAGACCCGTCACCGGCCAAGGCGCAGGTGCTGGCGAGCGTGGCCGGGCTGATGATGATGGCCGGTCGAAACAGCGACGCCGTGATGATCGGCCGCGACGCGCTCTCGATCGCCGCGACGGAAGCCCTCCCGGGCCTCGAGGCGCACGCGCTGACGACCGTCGGCGTCGCCCGGGCGCTGGCCGGAGATCCCGCGGGCACCGAGGACGTCGAGCGGGCGGTCGAGGTCGCCGAGGCTGCCGGTTCGGCCGAGACGATCCGCGCCTACTCCAACCTCGCCAGCGTGCTGGCCGTCCAGGGCGAGCTCGAGCGCAGCGCTGCGACGGCGGAGCGTGCGTGGGCGGCCGCGGAGCGCTTCGGCAACCCCGGCGTGATCCGGTTCCTCGAGAGCGAGCGCTGCGCGACCGCGTACTGGTTCGGGGACTGGGACGAGGCCGTCCGGATCGCCGACACGTTCGAGTCGCTGGCACGGGCGGGCTCGCCCCACTACGGCGAGCGGCTGTGCCGGCAGGTACGCGCCGCGGTGCGGCTCGCCCGCGGAGACACGCGCGGGGCCGACGACGACTCGATCGCGAGCCTCGACAGCGCGCGCGCGATGGACGACTTCCAGAACCTGCTCCCGGCGCTCGCGTTGCGGGCCCGCGTCCTCGCGGAGACGGACCGCGCCGACGAGGCGGCCGAGACGCTGGCCGAGGCGCTCGACGTGTGGCGGGAGCGTGGACGCGACGAGCTCGTGTCGTTCTGGACGTTCGACCTCGCGCTCGCGGCCGGCGCCGACGCCGAGGCCGAGGTCCGCCGCCTCGCCGACCGGGCGGGGCTCCGGACGCGCTGGGCCGACGCGGCGCTCGCCCTGCTGGACGACCGCTTCGAGGACGCGGCCGACGTCTACGAGCAGATCGGCGCGCGCCCCGAGCGGGCGCTGGCGCTCCTCGTCGCGGCGGAGCGTCGCGGGCACGACGACCACGCGAGCGTCGAGGCGCTGCTCGAGCCGGCGATCGCGTTCCTGCGCCGGGTCGGCGCAGCCGCGTACCTGCGGCGGAGCGAGGCGGTGCTGGTCGCGGCCTAGGCGCCCGCGTCGCGGTCGAGGTACTCCTCGAGCGTCAGCAGGACGACGACCTCGGGCGGCTCGTTCGTCTCCTCGTCGCGCAGCGCGTCCGAGATGGCGTCGACGAAGGGTGCCGGGTCTCCCGGCAGGTGGAACAGCACGTAGACCGACTTCCCGTCGGGCGTGAAGTAGGCCTCGTCGAGCCCGGCGCCGAGCTCGTGCGCGAGCCGGCGCAGCTCTCGCTTCTGATCGGCCGGTGACCTGTCCTTGAGCCGGCGGGGCGTGTCGAGCGAGCTCTTCGTCCAGACGTTCGGCATCGTCCGACCATCATGCGCCTCGCGGGCGCGTGCGGCAACCCGGCGACGACGAGCGCGGCTCGGAGTCAATAGGCGGTCGCCCGTCGCCTCCCGTACCCGCCGGCGTACGAGCCGACGTCGCCGGCGATGGCGAGGATCACGAACAGCCACTCCCACCCGTCGACCCCGCGCCCGTTCGTGTTCCAGAGGATGACGTAGAGCAACGTCGTCAACGGGAGGAAGAGGGTGCCGAGGATCGGCCAGACGATCGAGTCGAAGGCACGATCGACCCACGGCGTGAAGATCCACATCAGCACCACCGCCAACCGAGGCGACAGTGCGGCGATCAGCAGGAAGAGGCATCCCATCGTCAGTCGTCCTCTCTCGTCACGTCAGCACGGTCGAGCGGATTCGAGCTTCCCACGCGGTCAGTGTCTTCGGTGTCCGCGGCCGAACTCCTGGTCGCGCGCGCGTCTGGTTCGAGCCGCGGAGCTTCACCTGGCGCGACCGCTCGAGTTGCCGACCGCCGCCGACCGAGCTGCGACGACGGAGCGGGGGAGAAAGGCCCTTAGAACAGCTGGTTCTCGCCCGCGAAGATCGCGGACACCGACTCGTCGGAGAAGACGTTCCAGATCGTCTCCGCGAGCAGCCCCGACACGGACAGCACCGTGACCTTCTCGGGACGGTGGATCGGATCGATCGGAACCGTG
This sequence comes from Gaiellaceae bacterium, assembly GCA_035456465.1. GTDB lineage: Bacteria > Actinomycetota > Thermoleophilia > Gaiellales > Gaiellaceae > DATHTC01. The sequence goes on from DATIDD010000093.1 coordinate 29,568, forward strand.
TCGGTGACGGTGATCGAGTCGACCTCCTCGGCCTCCCCGAGCCGCTGCAGCGAGTCCTTCGCGAACAGGCCGTGCGTGGCGAAGAGGTGCACCTCCTTGGCGCCGGCCTCGCGCAGGGCGCGTGCCCCGGCGATGAGGGTGCCCCCGGTGGAGATGATGTCGTCGCCCATGAGCGCGACCTTGTCGCGGACGGGCCCGGTCACCTCCGTGACGGTGGCCACGTCGTGCGTCGGCCGGGTCTTGTGGAGGATCGCGAAGTCGGCCTCGAGCATCTGCCCGAACTTCACCGCCATCTTCGCCCGTCCGGGGTCGGGGGACACCGAGACGATCCCGTCGCCGTGCAGCCCGCGCGTCTCGCGGAAGTACTGCGCGAACAGCGGCAGCGCCGTCATGTGGTCGACCGGGATGTTGAAGAAACCCTGGATCTGGCCCGCATGCAGGTCCATCGTCAGGACGCGGTCGGCGCCCGCGGTCTCGAGCAGGTCGGCCACGAGCTTCCCCGTGATCGGCTCCCGCGGCGCGGACTTCTTGTCCTGCCGGGAGTAGGAGAACCACGGGAAGACGACCGTGACCCGCTTCGCCGACGCGAGCTTGGCCGCCTGGATCATCATCAGCAGCTCCATCAGGTGCCGGTCGACGGGGTCCGACCCCGTCTGCACGAGGAACAGGTCCGCGCCGCGGATCGACTCCTCGAAGCGGCAGTAGCTCTCGCCGTTCGCGAACGTCTTCAGCGTGATCTCGCCGAGCTCGAGCCCGAGCTTCTCCGCGATCTTCTGCGCGAGCTCCGGGTGCGAGCGGCCGGCGAAGACCATCAGCCGCTTGTGCGAGCTGTGCTCCCGGAAGTGGCCGGACTGCTCGTGGGTCACGGTCTGCGCGACCTCGAGCCCGGGCAGCGTGGGGGCGTCAGTCGTCGTCTCCACGCAGGTACCCCTCCTTCGTGGTCTGACGCGGCGGGAAGCCCGCGAGGGAGTCTGGCGGGACGTCGTCGGTGATCACCGAGCCGGCGGCGATCCACGAGTTGTCGCCGATCTCGACCGGCGCCATCAGCGAATCGTGAATCCCGATGCGGACGTTGCTCCCGATGGTGGTGCGCCCCTTCGGGCGGCCCGGCTGATGCGGGAAGTTGGCGGTGATCGAGCCTGCTCCGACGTTCGTCCCGGCGCCGATCTCGGCGTCGCCGATGTACGAGAGGTGGGGCACCTTCGTGTCTTCCCCGATGTCCGAGTTCTTGATCTCGACGAACGTTCCGGCCTTGGCACCGGCGGCCAGCCTCGTTCCGGGGCGAAGGTAACAGAACGGCCCCACGAGCGCCCGCGCTCCCACCTCCGCATCGACGAGAACCGCGTGCGGGCCCACCTCCGCCCCGGCCCCCACCCGCGAGGTGCCCCGCAGCACCGTGAAGGGGTGGATCGTGCAGTCGGGCTCGAGCTCGACGTCCGGCTCGATCCAGGTGCTCTGCGGGTCGGCGATCGCGGCGCCGGCGAGCATGTGCGCCTCGTTGATCCGGTCGCGGAGGACGCGTGCCGCCGCCGCGAGCTCCACACGCGTGTTCACGCCCTCGGCGTCGAACGGGTCGGCCGCGGTGTGCACGGCCACGCGGAGACCGTCCGCGACGAGGTGCCGGATGGTGTCGGTCAGGTACAGCTCGCCCTGCGCGTTGTGCGGATCGAGGCGGCCGAGCGCACGCCACAGATCGTCGCTGCGGAAGACGTAGATCGAGGAGTTGCACTCGCGGATCTCGCGCTGCTCGGGCGTGGCGTCGAGCTCCTCGACGATCTCGAGGACGCCGCCGATGGCGTCGCGGACGATCCGCCCGTACGGCTTGGGCTGCTCCGGCTCGATCGCGAGGATCGTCGCCGCCGCTTCCTCGTCCCGGTGCGTCGCAACGAGCTCCTCGAGGACCTCCGCGCGCAGGAGCGGCGTGTCGCCGGACAGCACGAGCACGTCGCCGCCGAACCCGTCCAGCGCGCCGCGTGCCGCGGCCACCGCGTCGCCGGTGCCGCGCGGGCTCGCCTGGACGGCGAGCGCGACGCTTCCGTCGAGCGAGGCGCGCATGGCGTCCTCCGTCTGAGGCGAGCAGACGACGACCAGCGGATCGGCGCCGAGGGGCCGGGCGGCGGCGAGCACCCAGTCGACCATGCGCCGTCCGAGCAGCGGGTGCAGGTGCTTCGGCGTCCGCGAGCGCATCCGGGTGCCGAGGCCGCCCGCCATCACGACGGCTGCGAGGTCGGGAGTCACGGAGGGAGCCTAGAGGCTGGGGTGCCAGGATTCGAACCTGGGATCACGGGACCAAAACCCGTTGCCTTACCGCTTGGCTACACCCCAGAGTCGCGCGGCCAGTATAGGAGCGGTCAGCGGCGGTCGCCGAGCAGCAGGGCGAGCGCCAGCAGCGCGATCACCGCGAGCACGACGACCGCGAGGGTCGTCAGCACGAGCGCCGCGATCGGGACGAGGGCGACGAGCACCTGCGACATCGCCGCCACCCAGCTCGTCTGCCGGAGCGAGTCGATCCGGAGGTCGCGGCCGACGAGCACGTAGAAGAGGACGACGATCGCGCCGACGAGGAGCGCGAGCCATCCCGACACGACGTCGAAGACGATCAGCAGCCCCTCGACGACGGCGATCCAGAACGCGAGGCGAAGGCGGCGCTCGCGGAGCCAGCGGCTCGTGCGGCTCGTGCCGTGCTCGATCGCCGGCAGCTCCATCGAGCGTCAACCGTACCAAGCAGGCACGGTGATCCAGGTGCGCCCGTGCGGACGCATGCGGCGTCGCGCAGCCTCGGCGTCGGCGCGGCGGGAGAAGAGGCCGTAGACGGTCGGGCCGGCGCCCGTCACGTCGGCGCGGAACGCGCCCGCGTCGCGGAGCAGGCTCGCGAGCGGCGAGGAGGCGAGGTCGTTCGGAGGGAGCGCCGCGAGATCTCGGGGACGTCGGACGCGCTCGAGCGCCTTCAGCAGCGTCCGTCGCCGCTCGTCGTACCCGACCTCGCCGCGACGCTCGTCGAACGCCTCGTAGACCGCGCCGGTCGACGGCTTCGTCGCCCCGTCCGGGAGCACGAGCACCACCCAGAAGTCCTGGGGGAGCGCGAGCGGCGAGAGCACGTCACCGTTGCCCTCCCCCAGCTGCGGCCCCGGGCGGAGGAAGAACGGGACGTCCGCCCCGAGCGCGCCCGCCAGCTCCGCCAGCCGCGTGTCCGACAGCGGCTCCGGCAGCGTCTCGTTGGCAAGGCGCAGCGCGGTCGCGGCGTCGGAGCTGCCGCCGCCGAGGCCGGCGGCGACCGGAACCCGCTTCGTGAGCGTCGTCCGCCAGCGCGGCGTGATGCCCGCCGCGTCCGCGAGCGCGCGAAGCGCGCCGGTGACGAGGGTGTCGGCGGCGAAGCCGTCGACCTCCAGCCGGTCGGCGGGCAGGACCGCGACGCGGTCCGCGAGGTCGACGCGCTGGAGCACCGTCGTCAGCTGGTGCCTGCCGTCGGCGCCGGGCGGGCCTACGACGAGCGCGAGGTTCAGCTTCGCCGGAGCAGGGGCGCGTCTCACCGCGTGCGTCTCATCTCACGCGCGCGTCATGCGGCGAGCGCGTTCCGCAGCGCGATGTACTCCTCCGGCGCGAGCGCCTCGGCGCGGGTGGCGGCGTCGCGGCCGGTCGCGACGAGCGCCGCGGCCGCCTCGGCGCGGCGGGCGACGCCTGCAAGCTCCAGCGAGTTCGGCAGCGTCTTCCGCCGGTGCGCGAACGCGGCCTCGACCAGACGCTTGAGCGCGTCGTACTGGACGGGTAGCGGCCGACGGCGGAACGCGACGAGGGCCGAGTCGACGTTCGGCGGCGGGCGGAAGACCGACCGCGACACGGGATGGAAGCCGGTGCGCTCGGTGGCGAGCTGCAGCAGCACCGAGACGGCGCCGTAGGCCTTCGTCCGTGGCGCCGCGAAGAAGCGGTCGGCCACCTCGCGCTGCACCATGACGCACCAGCGCTCGACGCTCGGGAGCCGGTCCAGCGACTCGACCACGATCGGCGTGGCGACGTTGTACGGCAGGTTGGCGACGAGCTTCCGCGGCGGCGGCTCGAGCGCGGCGAGGTCGAGGCGGAGCGCGTCGCCGAACGCGAGTCGGACGTGCTCGCGCCCTGCCAGGGCCTCCCGCAGCGGCGGCTCCAGCGCGCGGTCGAGCTCGACGGCGTGGACGAAGGCGACGCGGTCGGCGAGGTAGCGGGTGAGGACGCCCAGCCCGGGGCCGATCTCGAGGACGACGTCGCGCTCGTCCAGCTCCGCGAGCCGCCCGATCACGCCGAGGATGTTCTCGTCGACGAGGAAGTGCTGGCCGAGCGCCTTCTTCGGCAGAACGGTCACGGCACCACTCACAGGGCGAAGACGCGGGACGCGTTCACGTCGATCTCCGCCGCCAGGGCGTCGAGCTGCTCCCCACGCGCAGCCGCGAGCGCCGCGACGGTGTGCACGACGTTGGCCGGCTCGTTCGGCCGGCCGCGGCGCGGCACGGGAGCCAGGTAGGGACAGTCGGTCTCGGCGAGGATCCGCTCGGCCGGCACCTCCGTGGCGACGAGGCGAAGGTCACCCGCGTTCCGGTACGTCACGTTGCCCGCGAAGGAGACGTAGTAGCCGCGCTCGACGGCGGGCTCGAGCAGGCGCGGCGAGGAGAAGCAGTGGAGGACGACGTCCCCTTCGAAGCCCGCGAGCACCGCCATCGTCTCTGCGTCGGCCGCGCGCGTGTGGACGACGACGGGCTTGCGGAGCTCCGAGGCGAGCGCGAGCTCACGCTCGAACAGGTCGAGCTGGCGATCGCGCGGGGCGTAGTCGCGGTAGAAGTCGAGCCCCGTCTCGCCGACGGCTACGGCGCTCGGATGCGCCAGGAGCTCCCGGAGCTCGTCGAGCCGGTCGGCGTCGTCACCGCCTGCGGCATGCGGATGGACGCCGAGCACAGCGGCGACGCCCTCGTGCTGGTCCGCCAGCCGGAGCGCCTCCCGCGAACCGTCGACGGAGGTTCCCACCGTGAGGATCCGATCGACGCCGGCCTCGCGGGCGCGCACGACGAGGACCTCGGGCGCCTCGGCGCATGCGTCGAGGTGCGCGTGCGTGTCGATCACGCCGCGGCTGCGGCGCGCATCCGGGCGAGTTCCGCCTCGGCGACCGAGTCGTCGAGCTTGCGGAACAGCGGTTGCGGCTCGCGGAGCGCCTGGCCGGGAACGAGCGCGCTCGGCTCCCAGGCGCCGACCCACGCGCCGTAGTCGCCGGTGAGCACGGTGTGCGCGTCGCCGTCCTCCTCGACGTCGCGCAGCTCGAGAGGGCCGGCGAGCCATCCGTCGTGGCCGAGCAACTCGTGCAGCTTCTGCGAGCTGAACGGCAGGAACGGGGCGAACAGCGTCTTCAGGCTGTCCACGCTGCGGAGGCACACGTGGAGCACGGTCGCCGCGCGCTCCCGGTCGCTCTGCACCAGCGTCCAGGGGGCTTCGTCGTTGACGTACTGGTTGACGCGCCGCGCCAGCTGCATCGCCTCGCCGAGGGCCGCCTTGAACCGGGCCTCCTCGATCAGCGTGCCGACCGTGTCGAAGCCGCCGTCGATCTCGGCGAGCAGCGAAGCGTCGCGGTCGCTCAGGTCACCCGGCTTCGGCACGGTCCCGAAGGTCCGGTAGGCGATCGTGAGCGTCCGGTTCGCGAGGTTGCCCCACGTCGCGACGAGCTCGTCGTTGTTCCGCCGCACGAACTCCGACCAGGTGAAGTCGGTGTCCTGCGTCTCCGGCCCGGCGGCAGTGAGGTAGTACCGGAGCGGATCGGGGTCGTACCGGTCGAGGAAGTCGCGGACGAGGATGCCGACGCTGCGACTCGCGCTGAACTGCCGGCCCTCCATCGTCAGGTACTCGCTGGCGACCACGTTGTGGGGGAGCTGCAGCTCGCCGCGCCCCGCACCGAGCTCGCCGCCCGCTCCGTAGCCGAGGAGCATGCTCGGCCAGATCACGGTGTGGAAGACGATGTTGTCCTTCCCCATGAAGTAGAAGTGGCGGGCGTCCGGGTCTTGCCACCAGTCCCGCCAGGCGTCCGGGGTGCCGTTGTTGCGCGCCCACTCGACGGCGGCGGACAGGTAGCCGATGACCGCGTCGAACCAGACGTAGATCCGCTTGTTCGTCTCCGGCTCGTAGCCCTCCACCGGGATCGGGACGCCCCAGTCGAGGTCGCGGGTGATCGGCCGCTCCTTGAGGTCGTCGACGAGCGCGAGCGAGAAGTTCCGCACGTTCGTCCGCCAATGCTGCTGGCTCTCGATCCACGGGCGCAGCCGGTCGGCGAAGGCCGGGAGGTCGAGGAACAGGTGCCTCGTCTCGCGGAACTCGGGCGTGGAGCCGTCGATGCGCGAGCGCGGCTCGATCAGGTCGGCGGGATCGAGCTGGTTGCCGCAGTTGTCGCACTGGTCGCCGCGCGCGGCCTCGTAGCCGCAGATGGGGCACGTGCCCTCGATGTACCGGTCCGGGAGCGTGTGGCCGGTCGTGGTCGAGAAGGCGCCCAGGGTCGTTCGCTCGACGACGTAGCCCCTCTCGTACAGGGTCCGGAACACATCCTGGACGACGCGGTAGTGGTTGCGCGTCGTCGTCCGCGTGAAGCAGTCGTAGGCGATGCCCAGATTGCGAAGATCGGAGCGGATGAGCGCGCTGTAGTGGTCGGCTGCCTCACGCGGCGAGCGCCCTTCCCGGTCGGCGGTCACCATGACGGGCGTGCCGTGCTCGTCGGTGCCCGAGACCATCAGCACGTGGTCTCCTCTCAAGCGGTGGTACCGCGCGAAGATGTCGGCCGGTACCGCGAATCCCGCCACGTGGCCGATGTGCCGTGGCGCGCTCGCATACGGCCACGCCGGCGCGACGAGGATCTTCCGAGAGCCGTCGGGCATGGGCGATCATGATACGAGCCGCCCCGAGCGCGACCGCCGCCGCGGCGGCCAGGAGCGCGGCGACGATCGCGCCGAGCGGGCGAACGTCCCGCACGTCGCGCCCAGGAGCGCCGGTGGGCTCGGCCACCGGGGAGGCGTCGTGGCTCTGCACCGGGCGCTCGACCGCAGGGACGACGTGACGGCCCACCGGCGTCGCCGTCGGCGGGACGCCCCGGTCGGCACGCCCTCCGGCGCGCGTACGGACGTCGCCGGTGGCGGTGCGCTCGCCGACGGCATCGGGCCGAGCGTGAACGAAGCCGGCCCATCCCGGCGAGACGGCGCCCGCACTCGCCGCAACAGGGCGTGACACACCCATTCCCGGCCGGCGCGCACGGCGTGCCGGCGCGGAGGCGGGAGCCCGCTCCCACCGCAGCGGCGGCAGCGCGTCGGCCGCCGGCGCGCCGTCCGCGGCCGTCTGCGCGGCAACGGCATCGGCCGGGGCGGACGCGACCGGCGTCGCCGCCGGCCGGGCGGCATCGGCTGCGGCAGGACGCGCGGGCTCCGACGTCGCGGCGGGAACGGTCTGTGCGGCGGGCTCTGCGGGGGCAATCGGCCGCGCCGTCGCCGGGGCCGCCCCCTCCGGAGCCGCCGCGGCCGGCGGAGCGGCGGCCGGCTGGGCGATCGGCTGTGGTGCCGCGACCGGCGCAAGCGCCGCAGGCTCGGCCGGAGGCGCTGCGGCGGACGGTCGGGGCAGCAGGCCCAACGGGTCAACGTACCCGTGCTCGTCGGCGGTCCGACGGACGCCCAGATGGAGATGAGGCGTGGTGGTGACGCGGTCGTTGCTCTCGCCCACGACGCCGACCCGGGCTCCCTCGCCCACCGCCTGACCGCGCGCGACGGCGAGCGCGCCGAGCTGGACGAGCGTGATCGAGTAGCCGTCCGCGGTCTCGATCGTCGCCGCGTGTCCCATCCCCGGGAGCACGCCGGCGAAGCTGACCGTGCCGGCCGCCGGGGCGACGACCGCGGCGCCCAGATCGCAGCCGATGTCGATCCCGCGATGCTGGCCGCCTGCATACGGATCGTCGCCGAGGGAGTACGGACGGACGACCGGCCCCTCGCAAGGCCAGCCCCACGCAGCGGCGGCGGCGGACGGCGCTGCGCCCAGCGCGAGCGCGACGATCGTGACCACGACGCAGCGGAGCATGGGCGACCTCCATGGAGCCATGTGTGTTGTCGGAATTGCGAACGTCGCGTCCACGGTAGCGAGAGCGCTGGACGTTGTCAAGGCTGGCTACAGCGAGCCGCGGTACAGGCGGTTGCGCGCCACGCCCGTCAGCCGGGCGACGATGTCCGCGGCCTGTCGCCGGGGCAATCCCGCGGCGACCAGCTCGCCCACGGCGGCGACCGCCTCGCCCTCGTCGAGCTCGGCCGGTGCCTCACCGAGGACGAGCACGATCTCGCCGCGCGGTGGCTCCGCGAAGCGCTGGGCCAGCTCGTCCGCCGTCCCCCGCGCGACCTCCTCGAACTGCTTCGTCAGCTCTCGGCACACCGCCACCGGTCGCTCCGGGAGCCGTGCCGCGAGCGACGCGAGCGTGGCCGGCAGGCGCCGGGGCGACTCGAACGCGACCACGGCCCAGGGCCACCGCGCCAGCTCCTCCCACAGCGCCGCCAGAGCAGCGCCGCGGCGCGGGAGGTAGCCGACGAACTGGTACCGCTCCCCGACGAGCCCGCTGACGACGAGCGCCGTCTCGACGGCCGACGGACCGGGCAGCACGGTGACGGGCAGCCCCTCCTCCAGGGCCGCCGCTACGAGACGACCACCGGGATCGCTGATCCCGGGCAGGCCCGCGTCGGAGACGAGCGCGACGCGCTCCGCGGCGCGCAGCCGCCGGAGGACCTCGGCGGCGCGCGCCGCCTCGTTGTGCTCGTGGTACGAGACGAGCTGCGCCTGGATCCCGTGCCGACCCAGGAGGATCCTGGTGCGACGGGTGTCCTCGCAGAGGACGACGTCCGCCTCGCGCAGCTCTCGGAGCACGCGCAGCGTCACGTCCTCGAGGTTTCCGATCGGCGTCGCGCAGACGGCGAGCGGCATCAGCGCGCCGCGGCGAGCGCCTCGTACCCGACGAGGGCGGCGCCGACGAGGCCGGCGCCCGCTCCGAGCTTCGCACGGACGACCCGCACTCGGTCCCCGGCGGGAGCGAGAGCCTCTCGCCTCACGACCTCGCGCGCCGGCTCGAGGATGAAGTCGCCGGCCGCCGAGAAGCCTCCACCGACGACGACCAGCTCGGGGTCGAACAGGTTCACGAGGCTGCCGATCCCCGACCCGAGCTTGCGCCCGACCTCACGCAGGATCCCGACGGCGCACTCGTCGCCGTCCTCCGCGAGCTCGACGAGGCTGCGCGCGTCCGCCTTCGGCCCGAACGCCTCCCGGGCGAGCGCCGACACGGCCGTCCCGGAGGCGAATGCCTCGAGGTGCCCGCGCCCCGTGCACGTGCCCTGGCACGGAGGGCCGTCGTGCTCGACGACGATGTGGCCGATCTCGGCCCAGCCGCGGTACAGCGACCCGCCGAGGACGAAGCCGCCGCCGACACCGGTCCCGAGGGTCAGCATCACCATCGACCGCGTCCCGGCCCCGGCGCCGAAGCGCCACTCCGCGAAGGTCGCCGCGTTCGCGTCGTTCACGACGCCCACGGGCAGGCCGAATCGCTCGCGGAAGCGGTCGTCGAGATCGACCTCCGCGAGCGGGGTGTTGACCGCCGAGCCGACCGTGCGTCCCGTCTCGCGGTCGATGCGCGTGGGGACGCCGATCCCGAGCGCCGCCACGCTGTCGTCGACGAGGTCCGCGACGCCGCCGTCGATCGCCTCGAACAGCGCCGCCTGGGAGGCGGGCGTCTGCAGCTCTCGGCGCTCGCGCACGGTGCCGCCCGCGTCGACGAGTCCGACGGCGATCTTCGTCCCGCCCACGTCGACGCCGATCACCAGAGGCTCCGCCATAGGCCGCGGCTACCATACCCGGCCGCATGGCGGCCCAGGACAAGCCCTATCGCGTCTATCGCGGCGGACGCACGAAGGGCAAGGTCCCGACGCTTCCGCCGCCCGAACGGGCGCCGCGCCGGGACGGTCGCCGCGCCGCCGCGGGTGCCCCGATGGCGCAGGAGCAGCCGGAGCGCGTCCGTCGCGTCTCGTGGGGACGGCGGATCGGGATCGCGATCGTCGTCCTGCTCGTCGTGGTCCTCGTCTGGGCCGTCGCCTCGTTCCTGGCCGTCCGGAGCGGCGTCCGCGAGGCCAACGCGAGGCTGGACGACGGAACGCGCGCGACGCTCGCGCCCGACACGGGGTCGCTGCTGTCGACCACGAGCGTGATCCTCCTCCTCGGCACCGATCACTCGGAGACGATCGCCGACCGGCAGGGCGCGCGGCGCTCCGACTCGATCATGCTCGTCCGCACCGACCCGCGCCGCGGGAGGCTGACCTTCCTGTCGATCCCCCGCGACCTCCAGGTCGAGGTGCCGGGCGTCGGCACGCAGAAGATCAACGCTGCGGCCCAGTTCGGTGGGCCGGCGCTCGCGATCCGGACGATTCGCGCCTTCACCGGCGTCCGCGTCAACCACGTCGCGGTCGTCGACTTCGGCGACTTCGAGGAGCTGGTCGACGCGCTCGGGGGGATCACGATCGACGTTCCCAAGCCGATCCTCTCGAAGCGGTTCGACTGCCCGTACCCGACCGAGGAGCGGTGCGCGCGCTGGGAGGGCTGGCGATTCGCGGCCGGGAAGCAGAAGATGGACGGCCGGCGAGCGCTGATCTACTCGCGGATCCGCGTCAACCAGCTCGACCCGGCCGAGTCGGACCTCACCCGCGGCGAGCGGCAGCAGGCCGTGACGCAGGCGATCATGCGGCGCATGTTGAGCCCGGTGACGCTCGCGAAGATGCCGTTCGTCGGCGACGAGCTGACCGCTCCGGTCGCGACCGACCTCTCCAGCTGGCAGTTCACGCAGCTCGCGTGGGTCAAGTTCCGGGCCGACGACGGGCGGTCGGTGCACTGCCGCCTCGGCGGCGAGGACTCCGGCGGGACGCTGATCCCGACGGAGGAGAACCGGAACGTCGTCTCCATGTTCCTCGGCGTGTCGGCGCCGCAGCCGCCGGCACCGGGATCGCTGTTCGCGCCCGGTTGCCGGGTCGGGTAGGCGACGCGGCGTGGGGATCCTCTCGTGGATCGTGTTCGGGCTCCTGGCCGGAGCGGTGGCGCGGCTGTTCGTCTCGGGGACCGGCGGGATCGGCTGCCTCGGGACGATCGCCGTGGGCATCGTCGGGGCGCTGATCGGCGGCCTCGTCGGCCAGGTCGTGCTCGGCGAGGACGTGGAGTTCGGCTGGGACGTGGGCCCGTTCCTGCTCGCTGTCGTGGGCGCGGTCGTGTTCCTGCTGGTGCTCCGCGCCGTCGGCGGGCGCGGCCGGCTCTGACCATGCGGATCCGCCGCGTCGTCCCCGACGTGCGGACGGAGCGCATGCGCGAGAGCATCTCGTTCTACGAGGACGTGATCGGGCTGGAGGTCGGGATGGACCTCGGCTGGATCGTCACGCTCGGCTCGACGACGAGCGAGTCGGCGCAGCTGAGCCTGATGGAGTCCGACGCGACCGCGGCGGTCGTCCCGAACGTGACGATCGAGGTCGAGGACGTCGACGCGGTGCATGCCGCCGCGATCGAGCACGGCGCCACGGTCGTGCACCCGCTCACGGACGAGCAGTGGGGCGTGAGGCGCTTCTTCGTCGAGGACCCGAACGGCGTGGTAGTCAACGTGATGCAGCACGTGAAGCCGACGCCCACGCGCGCCTGACCACCGGTGTCGCAGCGCGACTTCGGGCCCGGAGCGGTCGTCAGTCGGCCGCGGCCGCCTTCTTCTCGGCCGGCTTGTCGGCCCCGCCGCCCGCGTCGCCCGGGGATGACCCGCCGGAATCGCCCGAGTCCTTCGCCGGCTTCCGGTTGCCGCGCCCGTAGTCCGTCGAGTAGAAGCCCGAGCCCTTGAAGTGCACCGCCACCGGGTAGAGCACGCGCTCGACGGGAGCCGCCCCGCACACCTCACACGTGGCCGGCGGCGCGTCGCTCATCCGCTGGAACAACTCGAAGACGTGGTTGTTCGGGCAGCGGTACTCGTAGATCGGCATGGCGCCGAAACGTAGCACTCTGCCCCGTCGGCCCCGGGCCCGCCGCTACCGTTCTGTCGCCCGTGGCGCAAACGGCACCGACCACCCCCGCGAAGCCGCCGGCGGCGGGCCGCTCCCGCGAGCGACGGCTCGAGCTCGGCCGCGACCTTCCCGACCGGGCCTACGGCGCGGTCGTGGCGGGCTGCGTCGCCGCCGTCGGCGCCTTTCTCGCGCTGCGGCTCACCGCCTGGCCGCCGCACGAGGACGAGACGCTTGCGCTCTACATCGGCCGAGGCTCGCTCGGCGACCTCGCCGACACCGTCCTCGGCGAGCGCGGCGGCGCCCCGCTCCACTACGTCTTCGCGTGGCTCGTCGCGCACGTGGGGGGCGGCCTCGGAGGGCTCCGGCTCGTGTCGGCCGCGTTCGCGCTGGCCTCGATCCCGCTCGCGGCCGAGCTCGTCCGGCGGCTCACCGACCGCCTCACGGCCGCGCTCGCCACCGCGCTCCTGTCGACGAGCTGGGTGCTCCTCTTCCACGCCGTCTACGCGCGCATGTACTCGATCTTCCTGTTCACGAGCCTGCTCTCGTACCTCGCCCTGCTCGCCGCGTTACGTGACGGCGGCCTGCGCCGCTGGGCGCTGTGGGCGGCCGCGATCCTGCTTTGCGTCGCGACGCACCCGTACGGGGCGCTCGTGCTCGCGTCCCAGGGCCTGTTCGTGCTGCTCGCGCGCGAGCGCCTGCGCGAGGCCGTTCCGGCGGGGCTCGCCGTCGTCGCGCTCGGGACGCCGTTCTGGATCACCGATCTCGTGCTCGCGGGGCGCTTCGGGGTCGGCGTCGGGGGCGGCGGCGCGCGGCTGGGAGGCCCCTTCGCGGTCGCCTCCTACCTCGGCGACGTGGCGGCGGACTTCTCCTCGGGCCCGGTCGTGCTCCCCGTCGTACTCGCGCTCGCCGCCGGCGGTGGCGTGGTGCTCTGGCGACAGCGGCGGCGGAGCGCGTTGATCGCGCTCGCCGCGTTCGGCACACCGACGCTCGCGTTCCTGGCCGCCCGACTCGGCTCCTCGGCGGCGCCCGAGACCCGGCACCTCATCTTCACGCTGCCGTTCTTCACGATGCTCGTCGCGACCGCGCTCGTCGCCGTCGCGCGCAGCGGCCGCGAAGGGGCCGACCGAGCGGCGGCGCTCACGGCCGCGCTGCTCCTGGTCGGCGGCGTGGCGTGGGCCTGGCAGAAGACGCCGCTGCTGTTCGAGGGCGAGCCGGCGGCCGCGCGGGAGGCGCGCGACGCCGCTGCCGACTGGCTGCTCGCGGGCGGTCGGCCGGACGACGTGCTGATGGGCTACGAGCCGGTGTTCCTCGAGGCGTGGGAGCGCGACGCGTCGTTCAGCCGGCTGGTGCTGCCGCGGGCCGACTCGAGGCTCGCCGCGAAGACGCTCGAGCAGGCGGCGCGTCCGCTCGGCCGCGCGGTCTGGGTCTTCGACGCCGCGGACACGACGAACTACGAGCAGGCGCTGGCCATCGTCCGGCGGCTGCCGCGACCGGCGGCGGCGTTCGAGGCCCGCGCCTTCGGGCCGTACCTCGTGATCCGCACCCGCGAACCGGTGCGCACGCCCGAGCGCTACGTCGAGCTCGCCGCGAGCACGATGGTGACCGGGAAGACGCTGACGATCGGCGACGCCGACATCAACTTCGCGACGGTGAACCGGATCGCGGAGCGGCTCGGCTACGAGGCGTCGTCGAGCCGCTCGCGCTCGACGAGCTCCCGGTAGCACGGCGCGTCCTCGAACGCGGCCAGTCCGGCGGGCGTCTCGCGACGGCGCGGGCGCGGGCGCAGCCGGCGGCCGGCGGCGACCGCCGCGCCTGCGCCGACGAGGCCGCCGATCAGGAACGACCGCACCTTGTCGCGCTTCCCCTGCCGCCCCTCGCCGTCCATCGGCAGGATCCTCTCATGCTCGTCTGCTCGCTCGGCGACCTCCTGCTCGACGTGATCGTGCGCCTCGACGCGCCGATCGCCGCCGACACCGACACCGACGCGCACACCTACGTGGGCGCGGGCGGCCAGGCGGCGAACGTCGCGGCGTGGGTGGTCGCGCTCGGCGACCGGGCGCGATTCCTGGGCAAGCGGGCGCACGACGCTGCGGGCAGGACGGTCGCGGACGAGCTGCGCGCGCTGGGCGTCGAGCTCGCCGGGCCGGCGGTGGAGGCCGGCACGGGCACCGTCGTCTCCCTCGCGCAGGCCGACGGGACGCGCTCGATGCTGTCCGACCGCGGCGTCGCGACGACGTTCGCGCCCTCGGAGCTGGACGAGGCCTGGCTCGAAGGCTGCGACTGGCTGCACCTGCCGGCGTACTCGCTCGCTCGCGAGCCCCTCCGGTCGACCGCGCTCGCCGCGGCACGCGTCGTGCCACGCGTCAGCGTCGACCTCTCCTCGACCGCCGCGATCGACGAGATGGGGCGCGAGACCCTCCTGTCGCTGCTCGACGAGGTGCGCCCCGCGCTCGTGCTCGCGTCCGAGGCGGAGGCCGGGCTCGTCGGCCCCGTCGAGGCCGACACCGTGGTCGTCCACGCCGCCAGCGGCTGCGTCGTCCGCGACCGCGGAGGCGAGCACGCGCACGCCGCCGTGCCGGCCGAGGTCGTGGACGGCACCGGCGCCGGCGACGCCTTCGCGGCCGGCTTCCTGCTGGGCGGCTACGAGGTGGCGCTGCGGGCCGCGGCACGATGCATCGCGCAGATGGGTGCGATGCCGCGATGACGCTCGTCCACGTCGCCGACGAGGTGCGCGACGCGCTCGCCGCCGGGCGGCCGGTGGTCGCGCTCGAGACGACGCTCGTCGCGCACGGCTTCCCGGCGGGCGAGGGCGTGGCGGTCGGGCTCGAGAGCGAGCGGCGCGTCCGCGCGTCCGGGGCGGTGCCGGCCACGATCGGCGTGCTCGACGGCCGCGTCATCGTCGGCCTCACCGAGGCCGAGCTGGCGCGGTTCACGCCGGACGCGCGCAAGTGCGGCCCGCGTGACCTCGCCGCCGCCGCCGTCCAGGGCGTCGTCGGCGCGACGACGGTCGGCGGAACGGTCGCGGCCGCGCGCGCCGTCGGGATCCGGTTCGTGGGCACGGGCGGCCTCGGCGGCGTGCACCGCGGCTTCCCCTCGCCGCCGGACGTGTCCGCCGACCTCGGCGAGCTCGCGCGGAGCGAGGTGCTCGTCGTCTCGTCGGGCGTCAAGTCGCTGCTCGACGTGCCCGCGACGGCGGAGCTGCTCGAGACGCTGGGGATCCCCGTGCTCGGCTTCCGCACCGACGAGCTGCCGTTGTTCTACGCCGCCCGTGGCGGGCCGCCGGTGTCGGCGCGCGTCGAGTCGGCGGCGGAGGCCGCACGCGTCGCGCACGCGCACTGGACGCTCGGCCGCGCGGCGCTGCTGCTCGCGCGTCCCCCGGTCACGAGCCTCGACGGCGTCGAGCCGCTGATCGAGGCCGCGCTGGCCGAGGCCGACGCACGCGGCGTCCACGGCCAGGCGGTGACACCGTTCGTGCTCTCGTACCTCCACCGCGAGAGCGGCGGGCGCACCGAGCACGCGAACCTGGAGCTGATCGCGGACAACGTCGCCCTCGCGGGCGAGGTCGCAGCGGCGTACGCGTCGCTCTAGACGGCCACGGCGCAGGGCCCGACGGACGGCAGGCGGCCGAGCAGCTCGGCCAGCGTCGAGAGCTCGCCCTCGTCGAGGCTGCCCTGGAACGTCTCGCGGATCGCACGCACGTGGGAGCAGCCCGCCTCCTCGAGCTTCGCGCGGCCCGCGTGGGTGAGGACGGCGTAGCTCACGCGGGCGTCCACGTCGCAGCCGCGCTTCTCGACGTAACCGGCCTCCTCGAGCCCCTCGAGCAGCCTCGTGACGCCGGACGCCGTCAGGAGCAGCGCCTCGGCCAGGTCGACCCGACGCACGCCGTCCGGATGCCGGGACAGATGGAGGAGCGCCTCGTAGTCGTTGATCGACAGCCCGTGCTCGGCGAGCAGCCCGGCGCTCAGGTCGCGCTTGACCGCAGCGTGCGCCCGCAGCAGCGCCACCCAGGCGTCGAGCGCGGGCGACGGCTCGACTGTGAGCGACTGCTCCCTATTTACTTGACGACTCAAGGTTTCCTCGCTATCTTAGTTGAGCACACAATCTTACCCGAACGAAGCGAGGTAGCAATGAGCACCATCGAGACCACCGCCACGAAGCTCCCCGCCGGCACCTGGACGGCGGATCCCGTCCACTCGCAGGTCGGCTTCGCGGTCGCGTACATGGGCGGGACGTTCCGCGGCACGTTCTCGCCCTTCCAGGCCACGCTCGAGGTCGACGAGGACGGGGCCGCCCGGCTCACGGGCCTCGTCCGCGTCCAGGACGTGAAGGTCCAGGACCCGAACCTCGAGGCGCACCTGCAGTCGCCCGACTTCTTCGACGCCGAGCGCACGCCGGAGATCAGCTTCTCGGCCGACGGGATCGCCCGCGAAGGGGACGCCGTCGCGATCAACGGCGAGCTCGCCATCCGGGGCACGTCGCTTCCGGTCGAGCTCCGCGGACAGCTCGTCGACGGCATCGTCGACGGCTACGGCAAGGAGCGGATCCGCCTCACCGTGGAGGGCACGGTCGACCGCAGCCGCTACGGCCTCAACTGGAACATGCCGCTCCCGAGCGGCGAGCCGGCGCTCCCGAACGACGTCTCGCTCACGGGCGAGATCTTCCTGGTCAAGGCGTAAACGATGAAGGTCCTCGGCGTCTCCGGCAGCCTCCGGCGCGACTCGCACAACACCCACCTGCTGCTCGAGGCGGCCGAGCTGCTCGACCCCACGGTCGACTTCGCCTCCTACGAGCGGCTGAGGGACGTGCCGCCGTACGACGAGGACGACGACGTCGGCGACGGCCCCGCGGGCGCGGCGCACTTCCGCGCAGCGCTCGCGGACGCCGACGCCGTCCTCTTCGCGACCCCGGAGTACAACTCGTCCGTCCCGGGGCAGCTGAAGAACGCGCTCGACTGGGCCTCGCGCCCGCTCGCGACGAACCCGCTGCGGAACGTCCCCGTGGCGGTGATCGGCGCCAGCAACGGCGCGTTCGGCGCCGTCTGGGCCCAGGCCGAGCTCCGGAAGGTGCTGGCGGCGCTCGGGGCACGCGTCGTCGGCGAGGAGGTGCCGGTGGGACGCGCGCAGGCCCGGCTCGACGAGCAGGGGCGGCTGCTCGACGACGAGCTCGCCGGCCGCGTCGAGGCGCTCCTCGACGAGCTCGTTGCCGCCGCGGCCGAGCGCGAGCGGGTCGCCGCCTAGCGGAATCAACCGCACGCGGCGTAGGTTGCGCACGTGCCGATCGTCCCACGCGTGCTCGCGACCGCCCTGCTCACGGCAGCGGCCGTCGTCGGCGCGACCGTCGCGCAGGCGCGCGGCGACGCCAAGCCGCTTCCGGGGCTCCCGGCCTGGACCGCCGGCTACACGGGCTGGGCGAAGGTGAACCGCGCCCCGATCCCACCTCGTGCGAGCGATGCGCACCGCGGGACGAAGAACGTCTTCGCGTCGCGGCGCGCGCGCCGCGGCGTCTACCCCGTCGGGACGGTGATCGTGAAGGAGGTCCGGCGGCCGGGGGAGCGTCACGTCGGCGTCGTGGCGGCGATGCGCAAGCTGCCCGGCCGCAAGGCGCACCACGGCTGGGCGATGACGGAGTGGACGCGCAGCTCGACGCGCGACCGGTTCGGGATCCTCGCGCAGGGCGCCGTCTGCTTCGGCTGCCACGTGGCCGCGAAGCCGGACTACGTGTTCACGAAGCGGTAGCTACGCGCCGCGGCCGCAGTGGCGGAGCGCATTCAGGCAGCCCGCGACGAGCCGTTCGAGCTCCTCCTGCCGCCACGCGTTGAAGAAGTCCGCGTGGGCCGAGTAGACGCCGCCGGAGGAGAGCGCGAGCCCGACGCCGCCGGCGTCCGGGTAGCGCAGGATCAGCGCCAGCGCCGGAACGGCCACCGGATGGGTGCGCGGGCAGCGTCCGCGGCGCGAATAGGCGACGTGGCTCTGGTGGTCGGCGCTGTCGAGGCTGCGGCCGTCCCAGCAGTCGGGGAACCGCACGTGGAGCCGGAGCGCCGTCGCGCGGCCGGGCGGGCAGGCCGGCGGCTCGGCGGACGGTGGGGCACCGGCCAGGGCGCCGCAGCTCCAGAAGGTGATCCGCCGCCCCTGGGGCGCCTGGGCGCGAGCAGTGCCGGCGATCATGCGGAAGCCGGGCGGGAACGCCTGCACCGGCCTCTGCGTGCGTCGGCGGTAGTAGACCGTCGCGCCGGCCGGCTCGACCGCGCGCCCGTCGCGGAGGAGCGTCGGCGCCCAGTACGCCGCGGTGTCGCCCGCGCGGCGGCACGTCGTCTCGGCCGCGAGCAGCGACCGGAGCGTCGAGCCGGCGCTCGTGGACCTGTTGCCGACGAAGGTGTGGTCGTGCGAGGCCCCCGGCCTCCCGGGCGACACGATCGGATCGTCCGCGGCGCGGTGGCTGAACCCGCAGGCGCTGACGAAGTTGACCCCGGCGAGCGCCCGCGCCGACGGCGCCCGCTCGACGCCGCGGGCCGCGAGCCCGGCTCCTGCGGCCACGGGCACGACCATCAGCGCGAGCAGGAACGCAACAGGACGCACGAGCGCAGTCTCGCACCACGCACACGCGCGGGCGTAACGTGCAGGTAAAGCGTGCTACCGGCGGCGGCTCAGCCAGAAGCGCACGAAGTACACGGGCACGACGATGCCCGCGGCGAGGAACGCGGCGATCCCCCACGCGGTCGCATGCTTCGACCCGTGCCGGTCGGCGTGCCACCAGACGAGCACGAACGCGCCCGTCCAGACGGCGATGAGGAGCGCGATCTCGCCGCCCGAGAGCCCCTTGAGCAAGGCGGCCCGCTACTGCTCGAGCGTCTTGAGGAAATCGTCGATCGGCAAGGCCGGCAGCGTCTGCAGCTTCGCGCTTCCCCGCGCCCCGAGCGCGACCGAGACGCGGGCGACGGTCTCGACGTCGGGCGCCTCGACGATGTTCACGAAGTCGAACTCGCCGAGCGTCGCCCACTGGTGCAGCACGCGCGCGCCGAGCTCCTCCACGTCGTGGTTGACCGCGCGGAGGCGATCAGGGTTCGACTTGAGCGTCTGGACGCCCTGCGCCGTGAGGGTCGTCAACAGGATGTAGGTCGGCACGGCTTTCCCTCCTCGGTCGCTTCTTCGTCGGCGCGCCGGAGTCTACGACTCTCGCCGCCTGGTCGACGTACAGCAGCGCGGCCCCGAGGAAGAGCAGCGGCGAGATCACCATGTCGGCGACGAACGCCGCCACCGCCTCGGTCTGGTCGCCCTGGCCGCGGAGGAGCACCGCGAGCCCGAACCGCGAGACGAAGTAGACGATTGCGAGCGCGGCGAGGGAGCCGAGGGCGTGCACGTAGTCGGCGCGGGCGAGGCGGGTCGCCCGGTTGAGGCCGTCCCGGAAGCCGCGGCCCTCGACGAGGATCGCCGGCACCGTCAGCCCGAAGAACGCCAGCCACGCCAGGCCGGGGATGATGAACAGGCTCGCGAGCAGCGGGAACGGCACGAACACGAGCACGCCCGCGACGAAGGCGAGCGCGAGGCGTCGCGGCTCGCGCGAGGCGTCGAGGGCGACGAGCGTGGCGCCGATGTACGAGAGCGTCAGGAGCACCGGCCCTGCCGTCAGTGCGATCCAGAACGCGGTCGTCCTCGCGGCCCCCGCGGCGGTGAGGTCGAGCACGGCGGCGGGCACGCCGAGGAGCACGCAGAGCAGGAACCGGCGGCCGTACAGGCGGATCGTCTCGGCGACGAGCTGGCCGACCGTCCGCTCCGACGGGGGCAGGGCCTGCGGGTGCTCCCTCACGCGGGACGCTCGTCCATCGCATGGGGGGCGCCGTACTCGGCGAGGAGATCGAGGAACGGCCGCGCCGGGAACGCCTCCGGGCCGAGCACGCCGGTCCCGCTCCAGCCGCCCTCCGCGAGCAACTCGAGCGCGACCACCGGGTTCAGCGCCGTCTGGAGCACGACCGCCTGGTGCCCCCACTCCCGCATCGCCTGCTCGTTGTCGACGACGTGGTAGAGGTAGGTCGCGCGCGGCGAGCCGTCCTCCCGCGTGCCGGTGACGAGCGTGCCGGCGCAGGTCCGCCCGCGCATCCGGTCGCCGAGCGTCGCGGGGTCGGGCAGCGCGGCCGCGACGACGTCCCGCGGCGCGACCTCGACCCCGCGCACGCGCACCGGCTTCGTGGAGTCGAGGCCGAGCTTGTGCAGTGTCCTCAGCACGTCGACGAACTCCTCGCCGAGCCCGTACTTGAAGGTGACGCGGCGGCAGTCGACCCAGCGGGGGACGAGCAGCACCTCCTCGTGCTCCACGTTCACGCACTCGACCGGGCCGATCCCCTCGGGGAAGACGAATGTCTCGGGGTCGGAGAACGGCTCCGTCGTGAACCAGCCGCGATCGCGCTCCCAGACGACGGGCGGGTTGAGGCACTCCTCGATCGTCGTCCAGATCGAGAAGGTCGGCGCGAACGCGGATCCCTCGACCTCGAGGTCCGCGCCGTCGCGCACGGCCACCTCGTCCACCTCGGCGAAGAGCTCGTCGGCCGCGTGTCGCGCGAACACGTCGGAGAGGCCCGGCTCGACGCCGATCCCGACGAGCGCCAACCGCCCTGCCTCCTCCCAGCGCGACGCCTCAGCGAACTGCGCGTCGCCGAGCTTCACCCCCGGCTCCTCGTACGGCCGCTCCGGGTGCAGCTCCGAGAGCGTCATCGCCAGGTCGAGATACGTGCAGCCCGCCTCGAGCGCGGCGGCGAAGATCGGGGGGTTGAAGCGCGGGTCGACCGCATTGAGGATCGCGTCGATCCGCTCCGCGCGCGCGAGCTCGACGATCGCGGCACGGTCGGAGGCGTCGAGCGCGACCGCGCCGAAGCGGTCGTCGCCGTCCCGGTCGGCGGCCGCCCGCGCCCGCGCCTCGTCGACGTCGGCGAGCACGATCCGCTCGAAGAACCGGCGTCGGCGCGCGACCGCCGCGACGGCGGCGCCGACGCCGCCCGTTCCGATCACGAGCACCCGCATCGAGCGCGACGCTAGCGCGAACCAGGGACGAGCGGATCGGCTACGGCTCGCGCACGAGGCCGGCCGCGGGCCGCCACTGCGTCAGGCGCGCGATCACGTCCGCTCCAGGCGCTCGACCACGCGCGGCACGGCGGCGCGCAGCACGGCGAGCGCTTCCTCGAGACGCCAACGCCGCCGGTCGGCCTCGCCGAGCGCGTTGGACACGGCCCGCAGCTCGACCGCCGGCACGCCCGTGAGCGCACAGGCGCGGAGGACGGCGAAGCCCTCCATCGCCTCGACGTCGCACACGGCGGCCGCGCCCACGTGCGCCGTCGTGCCGATCGGCAGCACCGCCGCCTCCGGGAGCGCGGCACGGGCGGCCGCGAGGAGCGGGCCGTCGGGCTGCACGCGGGCGACCACCGGGATCGCGGCCGCGAGGTCCTCGTACACGGCGGCGGAGCCGAGCACGAGCGCCGGCGGCTCGAGCGTGCGGGCGCCGGCGAGGCCGACGTGGAGCACCGCCCCCGGCCGTGACTGCGCCAGCGAGCGCGCGGTCGCGGCGGCGGCCTCCACCGGGCCCACGCCGCACGCGAGCGTGCGCACACCGGCGGCACCCACGAGCTCAGGCTCCGTCGCGGCGACGACGAGCACGTCCACAGCGGCGGACGCTACCGCGCCCTCGAAGACCCCCGCCCGGGGGATCGACGCGGTCCGGCTCCGCTCGTCGCGTGGCGCACCCGAGCTCGGAGGCCTCGCGCGGCAACAAGTACGTGATCTGGCTCGGTCGGCCCGTCACCTGCGCCCTCGCGCGAACGTGGTCGCCCACCTGTCGGCGAAGCCGGCGGGGCGGACCGGGCAGCGACTCAACGGCCCGCGCGGCTTCAACGGCCTCGTGACGCTGGCGTACGCCGGCAAGCGCGTGCGGCGGGGCCGGGGCGAAGGGCTTCGTCCGGGCGCCGAACTGGTCGTAGGCGGCCGCTGAGCGGGGCCGCGCCACCGCGGGCATGGAGCGCGGCGCGCGGGAGAGACTGACAGGGTGATCGACCTCCTCGCCGACAACCCGGTCCTCCTCTTCTTCGTCGTCGCGGCGCTCGGCTACCTGCTCGCGCGGGTCCGCGTCGCCGGGTTCGGCCTCGGCATCGCATCGGTGCTGTTCGCGGGCATCGCCGTCGGCGCCGTCGACCCGTCGTTGAAGCTGCCCGAGCCGGTGTGGGTGCTCGGCCTCGTGCTGTTCGTCTACACGGTCGGCCTCGCCAGCGGCCCGGGATTCGTGGCGGCGCTTCGTCGCCAGGGCCTGCGGGCCAACGCGGTGGTGCTCGCGGCGCTCGGTGCGGCGTCGTTCGTTGCGCTCGCGGCCGGGCTGCTCGACGTGCTCTCGACGCCGACGGCAGCGGGGACGTACACGGGCTCCGTCACGAACACGCCCGCGCTCGCGAGCGTCCTCGAGGCCCTCGGCAGCCGCGTGTCCCCGGAGACGTTCGACCGCATCGCGGCCGAGCCGATCATCGGCTACTCGCTGGCCTACCCGCTCGGAGTCGTGATCCCGCTCGTCGCGGTCTGGGCGCTGCTGCGCGGGGCCGCGCCCGCGGAGACGGCCCCCGCAGGCGGGCTCGTCAGCCGGACCGCCGCGGTCGGGAGGTCGGCGGCATTGGCCGACCTCCGCGTGCGCTTCGGCGTCGCCTTCGGCCGCGTCCGCCGGCAGGGCACGACGATTCCGGCGAGCGACGACGAGGTCGTGCGGCCCGGCGACCTCGTCAGCGTCGCCGGCCCGCCGCCCGCGGTCGGAGCGGTGATCGCGACCCTCGGCGAGGAGAGCTCCGAGCACCTCGAGCTCGAGCACGGAACGGTCGACTTCCGGCGCGTCGTCGTCTCGAGCCCGGACGTCGCCGGACGGAGGGTCGGCGAGCTGCCGCTGCACGCGCGCTTCAACGCCCAGGCGACACGGGTCCGGCGGGGGGACATCGACCTCGTCGCCGATCCGGAGCTCCAGCTCGAGCTCGGCGACCGCGTCCGGGTTGTCGCGCCGCGGGAGCGGATGCCGGAGCTGGCGCGCTACTTCGGGGACTCGATCCGCGCCCTCGGCGAGATCGACGTGCTGACGTTCTCGCTCGGCGCGGCGCTCGGCCTCCTGCTCGGCTCGATCGACGTGCCGCTTCCCGGCGGCGGCACCTTCGAGCTCGGATTCGCCGGCGGCCCGCTCGTCGTGGCGCTCGCGCTCGGCGCGCTGGGGCGCACCGGGCCGTTCGTGTGGCAGCTCCCGTACACGGCGAACCTGACGCTGCGGCAGTTCGGGGCCGTGCTGTTCCTGGCCGGCGTCGGGACACGGTCGGGAGAGGCGTTCGGGTCGACGATCGCAGACGTCCAGGCCCTGCTCGTCCTCGCGACGGCGGCCGCGACGACCGCGACGGCCGTCGGCCTCGCCGTCCTCGGCGGGTTGCGTCTGCTGCGCCTCTCGCCCGCCACTCTGTGCGGCGTGCTGGCGGGGATGCAGACACAGCCGGCCGTCCTCGCCTACGCGTCGGAGCAGGTCGCCGACGAACGCGAGGTGACGGCCGGGTACGCGAGCGTCTACCCGTTCGCGATGATCGCGAAGATCCTCGGCGCGCAGCTCCTCTTCGGCCCGTTCTTCTGACGCGGGATCGTCCGACGGAGGGGCCGCCGGTCGCGGCCCCTCCGTCGCGACCGTCAGCGGGCCTGCTGGAAGTAGTGCTTGCGGAGCCAGCGCGCGACCTTCTTGCCGATGTTCGCGCCCTGCACGTCCGCGGTGCGGAAGTGGATCCCGCCCCAGACACGGGCGTCGACGACCTCCTGCAGCGCCTGCGAGAAGCGCTCGAAGTGCCTCGGCTGCCCCGGGAACCGGCTGCTGAAAACGTCGAACGCGACCTTGTCGGTGCCGAAGAAGGACCGTGCCGTGGTCAGGATCGAGCCGCTGACGCAGCCGTGCCCCGAGGGATGATCCGGGAACGGCGGCGTGGTCAGCCCCGGCCCGGTGCTCGGGTCGAACAGCGGCGTCCAGCTCGGGTCGGCCACGGTCCGCGGGTTCCCGTCCGTCGCGGCCTCGCGGATCGCCGCCATCGGCCGCCAGAAGTACCAGTGGTACTTGTCGTTCCAGCAGCTGATCGCGCCGTCCGCCGCGGCGAGGCTCGTCATCGCGAACAGGCGCGCGTTGTCGGCCGTGCCCAGCCCGTACCTCGCCGAGAGCGACCGCAGCACGCCGCCGTAGAGGGCGATCGGCTGCGCCTGCCAGAAGACGGCCGCCATCGTCTGGTCGGGGGTCCGCGTCGTGCTCGTGAGCGAGCCCACGCTCTTGACCTCGTCGAAGTCCTTCGCGTAGGCGCGGCTTCCGAGCTCGTTCGGGCCCTTCGACCGGAGTTGCGACGGGCGCTTCAGCA
This sequence comes from Gaiellaceae bacterium, assembly GCA_035456465.1. Taxonomy (GTDB): domain Bacteria; phylum Actinomycetota; class Thermoleophilia; order Gaiellales; family Gaiellaceae; genus DATHTC01. Next base: position 53,988 of record DATIDD010000093.1, read on the forward strand.
GGAACGGCTGCACGTTCGCGACCCAGGCGTCGGGGTCGAGGATCGGGAGCCCGGTGGTCGGGCTGACGAGCGGCCGCCAGTCCCCGGGGTCGTTCCCGATCTCGAACGTGAACGGATCGTTCCGCCCGTCGTTCTCGCGGGCGGCCAGCATGGCGTCGGCGGCCGCGTTCCCGGCTGCGATGCCTCCGGCCTTCGAGCCCGCGGGGACGTCCTGGATGCCCGCGAGCGACGCGTCGTACAGGCCCTTCAGGGTCTGCTGCTGCCCCGGGTAGAGGGTGGCCAGCACGCGGTACGCCGCGGTCGCCGCGGCCGCGTCCTTCGAGTCCCAGGGGTTCGCCGGCGGTGCGACCAGGTACGGCCGGTAGCGCCGGTCGATCGCGTTGACGGCGTCGTACACGGCCCCTTGCACCATCGCGAAGGGGATCGTCGATCCGTGCGCCGTCGGCGCGGGCGTCGTCCCGAGGATCGTGTTGGTCGCGTTGACCGTCCAGTCCGTCACGGCGTCCGCTCGGGCCAGCCCGGGCGCGGCGAGAGCCGCGAGGGCGCAGGCGACGAGCGCGACGTGCTTCCTGGCGTTCATGAGTGCTCCTCTCCGGACGAGACCGCCTCGACGACCCGGAGCGCGTCCAGGCCGGCGCGTTCCGCCGTGCGCTCCGCATCGAGCACGGACGGCGCGACGAAGACGAAGAAGCAGACCTCGTCCTCGGGGACGTGGATCGCACACCCGAAGCCGACGCGCGTCCCCTCCCGCGTCAGCTCGTCCGCGGCCGAGCGCGCCCGCCGCTCTCGCGCGACCCGCTCCACGGCGGCGCCGCGTGCGAGGTAGGTCTCGACGAGGTAGCTCGGCATGCGGTCGACGCTAGGCCGCGCACCCCTGCACGGAAACGCGAGAACCCCGGAACTTTGCGCGCGCGGCCCTCAGCGAAGCATGCGCGCGAGCTCGGCGCGCGAGCGGATCCCGAGCTTCGCGTACACGTGCGAGAGGTGGGTCTCGACCGTGCGCTCGCCCAGGAACAGCGCCGCCGCGACCTCGCGGTTCGTCTTCCCCTCCGCCACGAGCGCGGCCACGCGCTGCTCGGCCGGGGTGAGGCCGTCCACCTTCGTGCGGCCACCGATGCGGCCGAGCTCCGCGCGTGCCCTCTCGGCCCAGAAGGCGGCGCCGATCCGCTCGAACGTCGCGCGCGCCTCCTCGATCGCCTCGCGCGCGGGCCGCTTCTGCCGCGCCCGCCGACGCATCGTTCCGAGGGCCAAGAGCGCGCGCCCGCGGCCGAACGGGTCGCCGACCTCCTCGTGGCGCCCCGCCGCGTCCTCGAGCAGCTCCAGCGCCGTGGCGACGTCGCCCCGCGCCGCCGCGACGAGGCCGCGCGAGCGCACGATCTCCGGGACCGCCCACACGTGCGGCAGGCGGCGCGACTCTGTGTCCCACTCGTCGAGGATCGCGTCGGCGTCGGCGATGCGACCGAGCCCGAGGAGCGCTTCGACCTGCTCGGCGACCCAGAGTGACGTGGAGTGCGAGAAGCCGGCGGCGCGACGCTCGCGGTCGACCTCCTCGAAGCGCTCGACCGCGCGGGCGGAGTCGCCGGACCAGTGGTCGAGCATGGCGAGGAGGGCAAGGTTGGCACGCACCGTCGAGAGCCCGAGCTGCGGCCCGGCATACGCGAGCGCGCGCTGCACCAGCGCGCGCGCGAGCTCGTGCTCGCCCTGGAACAGCGCCGTGCGCGCGAGCGGCATGAGCGTGGCCGGCTCGTCGGCGAGCTCCGGGCGCTCGTACTGGAGCGCCAGCTCGCGCGAGGCCTCGATGAGGCGACGGGCGAGCGCGAGCTCCCCGGCCTGGTGCTCGACGAGCGAGAGGTACCAGAGCGCGCTCGCGACCACCGGCTCGTCGCGCTCCTCGGCCAGCGCGCGAAGCTCCTCGAACACCTGCCGCGCCTGGTCGATCCGCCCCGACCAGAGCAGGCAGTGGCCGTGCGCCGTGGCCGCTTCCGCGACCGCGGTGCGGTCGCCAGAAGCGCGGGCGAGGGCGAGGCTCCGCTCCGCGAGGTCGAAGGAGTCGGGCTCGCCGCGGTTGAACTGAACCGTGGCGAGCGCCGCGAGTGCGCGCGCGACGAGCGCCTCGTCGCCGGCTTCCTCGGCGAGGGCGACCGACCGCCGGGCATGCTCCTCCGCGGCCCCGAGCCCCTCGAAGATCCGCAGGTCGTGGGCGAGCTGCTCGTGGATGACGGCCTCGAGCACGGCCGGCAGGCCCGGCTCGCGCAGCGCGCGGCGGTGGTGCTCGACTGCCTCGCCGATATCCCCGACGAGGTTCTCGAGGTCGCCGAGCAGGACGAGCGCCTCCGCGCGCGGCCTGCCCGGCGCCGCGTCGGCCAGCAGAGATCGCGCGAGCGCGAAGGCCGCGTCCGGGAGCCCGCCCGCGAGGTGATCCCGGGCGGCGCGGGCGAGCCGGCGGCGCCGGTCATCCGCACGGTCGGCGGGCGTCGCGCGAGCCGCCGCCTCGCCGAGCTCGGCGGCCACCGAGGCGGCGCCGCGCGTACGGGCGATGCCGGCCGCCGCCTCGAGACGCGAGGCGACCGCCTCGTCGGGCGCCTCGAGGGCGAGCGCGAGGTGCCGCGCGTGCGCCACCGGCTCGGAGAGGACCTCCGCGATCCGCGAGTGCATCCGGCGGCGCTCGGCGGCGGGCGCGGCCGCGTACACCTCCGTCGCGAGCAGCGGATGCGAGAAGCGGATCTCGCGGTCCGCCCGCACGAGCACGCCTGCGGCGAGCGCGGGATCGAGCTCCTGCGGCCGGACGTCGAGCTCCGCGAGCAGCCTCGCGGTCGGGGAGCCGAGCGCGGCGACTGCGAGCAGCGCCCCGTGGGTGTCCTCGGGGAGCGCGCGGATCCGGTCGCCGACGAGCCGCTCGAGCGTCTCGGGAACCGGGAGCGGCGTGGCGGGGTCGACCGGCGCGGCGCGACGCTCGAGCGCGCGCGCGAGCTCGAGCGCGAAGAACGGGTTGCCCCCCGATGCCTCGTGCAGGCGCCGCAGCACGGGGCGCGGGAAGGCACGGCCGATGCGCGCCTTGAGGATGCCCTGGACCGCGCCGAGGCTCATGGGGCCGACGCGGATGCGCTCAGCCACCGGCTCGACCGCCTCCTCCAGCGCCGACCGGGGCGTCCCGGAGCGGCGTGCGAGGAGCACCGCGACGGGCCGCGCATCGACGCGTCGGAGCGCGAACGCCAGCGCCACCGCGGACGGAGCGTCGAGCCACTGCACGTCGTCACTCGCGACGAGGACCGGCGCGTCCTCCGCGAGGCCGTAGATCGTGTCGCCGACCGCGAGGGCGACCGCGCGGGGGTCGGCCGGCTCCTCGTCCTCGCCGCCGAGCAGGAGCGCCGCCTCGAGCGCCCGCCGCCGAGGCGCCGACAGGCGCGGGAGTGCATCCTCGAGCACGTCCGCCAGCACGTCGCCGAGCGCCGCGAACCCGAGCTCGCGCTCGGCCTCCGCGGGCCGTGCGACGAGCACTCGGAAGCCTCGCTGCCGCGCGGCCTCGACGGCGGCGAGCCACAGCGTCGTCTTGCCGATCCCCGCCTCTCCTTCGAGCACGAGTGCACGGGCCCCGGCGTGCGCCCGGTCGAGGAACGCCAGGAGCGAGGACTGCTCCGCTTCCCTGCCGACGAGCTCGACCGCCATCTGCCACGTCCGATCGTGACACGGCGGTGCGGCGTTTACGAGTGCCGCAGCCTCACGCCGCAGCCGGAGCAGCGGAGCCCGAGCGCTCGAAGGCGAGCCCGCCGTCGACCACGTCGACCCGCACCGTGTCGCCCTCGCCGAAGTCGCCCTCGAGCAGTCGCAACGCCAGCGGGTTCTCGACGAGGCGCTGGATCGCCCGCTTGAGCGGCCGCGCGCCGTACGCCGGGTCCCAGCCGGCCTCCGCCAGGTGCTCCTTCGCCCCGTCCGCCAGCTCGAGCGAGATCCCGCGCTCCGCCAGCCGCTCCCGCAGCCGTCCCAGCTGGAGCTCGACGATCGCGCCGATCTGGTCGCGCGTGAGCGGCTCGAACCGGACGATCTCGTCGATGCGGTTGAGGAACTCGGGCCGGAACCGGTCGCGCAGCTCCTCGGCGGTGCGGATGTTCGACGTCATGATGATCACGGCGTTGCGGAAGTCGACGGTGCGGCCGTGGCCGTCGGTGAGGCGGCCGTCGTCGAGGATCTGCAGCAGCACGTCGAACACCTCGGCGTGCGCCTTCTCGACCTCGTCGAGGAGCACGACCGAGTACGGGCGGCGCCGCACCGCCTCCGTGAGCTGGCCGCCCTCCTCGTAGCCGACGTAGCCGGGCGGGGCTCCCACGAGCCGGGCGACCGTGTGCCGCTCCTGGTACTCCGACATGTCCAGTCGCACCATCGCGCGCTCGTCGTCGAACATGAACTCCGCGAGCGCCCGCGCGAGCTCGGTCTTGCCCACGCCGGTCGGGCCGAGGAAGACGAACGAGCCGATCGGCCGGTGCGGGTCCTGCAGCCCGGTGCGGGCGCGCCGCAGCGCGTTCGCCACGGCCTCGACCGCCTCGTCCTGACCGACCACGCGCCGGTGGAGGCGCTCCTCCATGTGGATCAGCTTCTCGGTCTCGCCCTCGAGCAGGCGGCTCACGGGGATGCCCGTCCACCGCGCCACCACCGCGGCGACGTCGTCGTCGTCGACCTCCTCCTTGACCATCATCGGCTCGGAGCCGTCGCCGGAGCGGTCGGCGAGCTCGCGCTCGAGCGCTGGCAGCTCGCCGTAGCGGATCTCGGCCACCCGCTGCAGGTCGCCCTGGCGCTCGGCCCGCTCCGCCTCCAGCTTCAGCTGCTCGATCCGCTCGACGAGCGAGCCCACGCGGTCGAGCTGCTCCTTCTCGCGCGCCCAGCGCGCGGCGAGCTCGTCCCGAACCGCCTTCGCCTCGGCGAGCTCGCGCTCGAGCGGCTCGCGCGTCTCGGACGACTCCTTCGCCATCGCCGCGAGCTCGATCTCAAGCTGCGTCACGCGGCGGTTCGCCTCGTCCAGCTCGACCGGCGACGAGTCGATCTCCATCCGCACGCGCGAGGCGGCCTCGTCGATCAGGTCGATGGCCTTGTCGGGCATGAACCGGTCGCTGATGTAGCGGTCGGAGAGGACGGCCGCGGCGACGAGCGCGGCGTCGCGGATCTGCACCCTGTGGTGCGCCTCGTAGCGCTCCTTCAGCCCGCGGAGGATCGCGATCGTGTCCGCCACCGACGGCTCGCCGACGAAGATCGGCTGGAAGCGCCGCTCGAGCGCCGCGTCCTTCTCGACGTGCTTGCGGTACTCGTCGAGCGTGGTCGCGCCCACCGCCCGCAGCTCGCCCCGCGCGAGCATCGGCTTCAGCAGGTTGGCCGCGTCGACCGCGCCCTCCGCGGCACCCGCGCCGACGATCGTGTGCAGCTCGTCGATGAACAGGACGATCTGGCCGGATGCGGCGCGGATCTCCTCGAGCACCGCCTTGAGCCGCTCCTCGAACTCGCCGCGGTACTTCGAGCCGGCCAGGAGCGCGCCGATGTCGAGCGCCCACACGCGCTTGCCCTTCAGGCCCTCGGGGACGTCGCCCGCGACGATGCGCTGCGCCAGCCCCTCGACGATCGCGGTCTTGCCCGTGCCGGGCTCCCCGATCAGCACCGGGTTGTTCTTGGTGCGGCGCGAGAGCACCTGGATCACGCGGCGGATCTCCTCGTCGCGGCCGATCACCGGGTCGAGCCTCCCCGCCTCGGCGGCCGCGGTCAGGTCGCGCCCGAACCTCTCCAGCGCCTGGTAGGTCGCCTCGGGATCCTGCGTCGTCACCCGCTGCGAGCCGCGGACCTCCTGCAGGCGGGCGAGCAGGGCGTCGCGCTGGACGACGTCGAGCGCGAGCAGCAGGTGCTCGACCGAGACGTACTCGTCGCCGAGCTCGCGCATCTCCTCGAACGCGCGCTCGAGGACGCGCGAGAGCGCCGCCGACACCTGCGGCTGCTGCTGCGCGCCCGCGATCGACGGCTTCGCCTGGAGCGCCGCCTCCGTCTGCGCGCGCAGCGCCTGCGCGTCGGGCACGAGGGAGGCCGGCAGCTCCTGGGCGAGGAGCGCGAGCGTCAGGTGCTCGGGGTAGACCTCCGGATTCCCCAGCCGGCGCGCACGCTGCCCCGCCTCGGCCAGGGCCTCCCCGGACTTGACGGTCAGCCTGTCGACATCCACGAGCCCGTCACCTCTCTCTCCGCGCGAGCCGGGCCGGCGGCTCCCAGAGCACGAGCTCGCGGCGGTACTGCTTGTGAACCTGGTCGATCGCCTGGCGCATCTCGCGCTCCAGGCGCTCCATGCGCGCCTGCATGCGGCGGAGCTCGTCCTCGAGCCGGAGGACGTGCTCGACGCCTGCCAGGTTGAGCCCGAGCTCGTTCGTCAGGCGCTGGATGAGACGGAGCCGTTCGACGTCCGCCTCGGAGTAGAGGCGCGTGTTCCCGGGCGTGCGCTTCGGGCGCACGAGCCCCTTCTGCTCGTACATCCGCAGCGTCTGGGGATGCATGCCGACGAGGTCGGCGGCGACCGAGATCATGTACCGAGGACGCTCGTCCATCATCCGAGCCCCTTCTGGAGCTCCTCGAGGAGCTCTCGCTCGCGCTTGTTCACGCGCTTCGGCACCTGGATGCGCACGCGCGCGAGGACGTCGCCCCTGCCGCCGCCCTTGAGCCGGGGCGCGCCGCGACCGCGGATGCGGAGCAGCTTCCCGTCGGTCGAGCCGGCCGGGACCTTCAGCGAGACCGGGCCCTCCGGCGTGGGGACGTCGAGGGTCGCACCGAGCGCGGCCTGCGGGAACGAGACCGGGACGTCGACGATCAGGTCGTCGCCACGGCGCTCGTACGTGTCGGAGCGCTCGACGTGGACGACGACGTCGAGATCGCCGGCCGGGCCGCCGTTCGTTCCGGGCTCGCCCTTGCCCTTGAGACGCAGGCGCATCCCGTCCTTCGCGCCCGCCGGGATCTTCACCGAGTAGCGCTTCGTCCGGCGCTCGCGGCCGGAGCCGCCGCACGTCGGGCACGGGTCGTCGATCACGGTGCCGTTGCCGCGGCAGCGCGGGCACGGCTGGGAGAGCGCGAAGAGGCCCTGGCTCTCGGCCTTGACACCGCGGCCGTTGCACTCGGGACAGATGCGCGGTGCCGTGCCGGGCTTCGCCCCGGAGCCGTGGCACGTGTGGCACGCGGTCGTGACCTCGACCGGGATCCGCGTCTCGACCCCGCGCAGCGCGTCGTCGAACGACACCGTCACGCGCGCCTCGAGATCGGCGCCCTTCGCCGGCTGCGGGCGGCCGGTGCGGCCGCGGGCGCCGCCGCCGAAGAGCCCGCCGAACAGGTCGCCGAGGTCGCCGAGGTCGAAGTCCCCGACGTTGACGTTGAAGCCGCCGGGCCCGAAGTTCGGCCCGCCGCGCCCGTTCGCGGACCCGAACGTGTCGTACTGCTTGCGCTTCTCCGGGTCCTTCAGCACGTCGTAGGCGGCCTGCACCTCCTTGAACCGCGCCTCCGCGGCGTCGTCCCCCGGGTTGCGGTCCGGGTGGAACTCCCGCGCGAGCTTGCGGTAGGCCTTCTTGATCTCGTCCTGGGACGCCGTCTTCGGCACGCCCAGCGCGTCGTACAGGGACGCCGGCACTACGCGGCCTCCGGCTCCTCCGGGACGCCGGCCGACACGACGACGCGCGCCGGCCGCAGCACGCGGTCGCCGAGCTCGTAGCCCTTCTGGAGCACCTGGATCACGGCGCCCTCCGGCTCCTCCGAGGGCTGCGACAGCAGCGCCTCGTGGACGTGCGGGTCGAACCCGCCGTCGACGGCGATCTCGTGCAGGCCCTCCCTGCGGAGCGCCTCGACGAGCGCGCGGTGGACGAGCCGGACGCCGTCCTCCAGCTTCGCCTCCTCGTGACGGGCGGCGGCCTCCAGGGCACGCTCGAGGTCGTCGAGCACGGGCAGCAGGTCCTTCACGAGCCGCTCCGCCGCGCGCGCCGCGAGCGCCTCCTGGTCGCGGGCGACCCGCTTGCGGTAGTTGTCGAACTCCGCCGCGAGCCGGCGCAGATCGTCCAGGTGCGCCTGCGCCTCGGCCTCGGCCGCGGCGAGCCGCTCCTCGTGCGACTCGCCGCCTTCCTCGACCTGCTCCTGCTCCTCGATCCGAGGCTCGTCGGCCATTACGACGTCTTCGCCTCCTCGTCCACGACCTCGTACTCGGCCTCCTCGACGTCCTCGTCCGCGGCGGCCTCGCCGTCGCCGGAAGGAGGCGAGGACGCCTGCGCGCTCGCCGCCGCGTACGCGGCCTCGGCGAGCTTGTGCGCCGCCTGCTGCAGCTCGTCCGTCTTCTGCCGGATCTCGTTCGCGTCCGAGCTCGAGAGCACGTTCCGCAGCTCCATGACCCTGCCCTCGATCGTCGAGGCCTCGGCCGGGTCGAGCTTGTCCCGATGGTCGGCCAGCGTCTTCTCGGTCTGGTAGGCCAGCGTCTCGGCCGCGTTCCGCGCGTCCGCGAGCTCCCGCAGCTTGTGCGCCTCGTCGGCGTGGGCCTCGGCCTCGCGGATCATCCGCTGGACCTCCTCCTCCTTCAGCCCCGAGCCGCCCTCGATCCGGATCTGCTGCACGTTGCCGGAGCCCATGTCCTTGGCGGACACGTTGATGATCCCGTTCGCGTCGATGTCGAACGTGACCTCGATCTGCGGCATGCCGCGCGGCGCGGGCGGGATCCCGACGAGCTGGAACTTTCCGAGCGTCTTGTTGTAGAGCGCCATCTCCGACTCGCCCTGCAACACGTGCACCTCCACCGAGGGCTGGTTGTCCTCGGCGGTCGTGAACGTCTCCGAGCGCTTCGAGGGGATCGTCGTGTTGCGCTCGATCAGCTTCGTGAACACGCCGCCCTTGGTCTCGATCCCGAGGCTGAGGGGCGTGACGTCGAGCAGCAGGACGTCCTTGACCTCGCCCTTGAGCACGCCGGCCTGGATCGCGGCGCCGACGGCGACGACCTCGTCCGGGTTGACGCCCTTGTGCGGGTCCTTGCCGATCAGCTCCTTGACCTTCTCCTGCACGGAGGGCATCCGGGTCATGCCGCCGACGAGGACGACGTGGTCGATCGCGTCGCGGTCGAGCCCGGAGTCGGCCAGCGCCTGCTTGGTCGGGCCGACCGTCCGCTCCAGCAGGTCGTGCACGAGCTCCTCGAGCTTCGCCCGCGTGAGCTGGAGGTCGAGGTGCTTCGGGCCCTCCTGCGTGGCGGTGATGAACGGCAGGTTGATCTGCGTCGCCATCGTCGAGCTGAGCTCGATCTTCGCCTTCTCCGCCGCCTCGTACAGGCGCTGGAGCGCCATCGGGTCGGCGGCGAGGTCGATGCCCTGCTCGCGCTTGAACTCGGCCACCATCCAGTCCACGACCGCCTTGTCGAAGTTGTCGCCGCCCAGGTGGTTGTCCCCGTTCGTCGACTTCACCTCGAACACGCCGTCGCCGAGCTCGAGCACCGACACGTCGAACGTGCCGCCGCCGAGGTCGAACACGAGGATCGTCTGGTCGTGCTCCTTGTCGAGCCCGTACGCGAGCGAGGCCGCGGTGGGCTCGTTGATGATCCGCAGCACGTTGAGGCCGGCGATCTTGCCGGCGTCCTTCGTCGCCTCGCGCTGCGCGTTGTTGAAGTACGCGGGGACCGTGATCACGGCGTCCTCGACCGCCTCGCCGAGGTAGGCCTCCGCGTCGTGCTTCAGCTTCTGGAGGATCATCGCGGAGATCTCCGGCGGCGCGTACTCCTTGCCGCCCGCCTTCACGCGGACGTCGCTGTTCGGGCCCTGGGCGACCTCGTACGGGACGATCTTGTTCTCCTCGGTGACCTCGTCGAACTTCCGGCCCATGAAGCGCTTGATCGAGAACACCGTGTTCTGCGGGTTCGTGACCTGCTGGCGCTTCGCGGGCGCGCCGACGAGCCGCTGGCCGTCCTTCGTGAAGCCGACGACGGACGGCGTCGTGCGTCCGCCCTCGGCGTTCGGGATGACGGTCGGCTCGCCGCCCTCGAGCACGGCCATGCAGGAGTTGGTCGTGCCGAGATCGATGCCGATGGTCTTTGCCATGAGTGTTCGTTCCTCCCTTGCTGAGAAAATCTGAGTCGGAGACTAGCAGATCGAGCACGCAGGGAGAAGCCGGGGCACGCCGAACCGCAGCGGGGTGCGCCATCCGATGACCCAGATCAGCGCGCGTGCCGACCGCGCCGTCCGCGAGGGCCGCATCCTCCGCTTCCTGACGGTCGCGGTCTTCGCGATCGCGATCTTCGCCGGCGCGCTGATGAAGCTCGTCGACGAGGGCGGGTTCCCGACGGTCGGCACCGGGGTCTGGTGGGCAATCGTCACGTTCTGCACCGTCGGATACGGCGACGTGGTCCCGACGACGCCGCTCGGGAAGGCCGTCGCCTCCGTGGTGATGGTGCTCGGGATCACGTTCATCTCGCTGCTCACGGCGATCGTGACCTCGGCGTACATCGACCGCGCCCGCGCCGAGCGGGAGGCGGCCGAGGAGGCGGTCGAGGCGGCCATGCTCGACGCGCTGCGACAGATCGAGCAGCGGCTCGCGGCACTCGAGCGGCGGCTCGGCTAGAGCGCGGCGCGGACGAGCAGCGTCGCCCCGAACGCGACGAGGAAGAGCCCGATCACGACGTAGAGCTCGCGCCCGTACCCGGCGCCCCGCGAGCGGGCCCGCTCGCCGAGCGGCCGGCTGTAGACGACGAGCGCGGCGCCGCCGACGAGGAGCACCACGCCGAAGCCGACGTCGTCCATCAGCGGAACACCCCGATCAGCGCCCCGCCCGCGACGACGAGCGCGGCGCCCGCGACGAGCCGCCGGCCGACGAGCTCGTGGCGGCGCAGCAGGAGCGCCGAGAGCGCGACGCCCCAGAGCGACTCGGTGGCGACGAGCGGCGAGACGACGGTGACGCGCCCGCGGTAGTAGCCCTCGAACAGCGCCAGGTAGGACAGCCCGAAGCAGAGCCCCGCGAGGGCGAAGTCCGGGAGCCGCCGCGGGTCGACCGGGCGCCGCGCCAGCACGAGGTACAGGCCGACCACGCACGCGCCGGCGGCGAGCGTCGCGGCGGCGGCTGCGGCAGGCGGCGCGGCCCCCGCGTCGACGGCGAGCCGGCGGACGAGGTTGTCACGCGTGGCGAAGACGATCGTGGCGAGGAACGCGAGCGCGAGCCCGATCCGCTTCACGTGCACCGGCCGTCCCCGCTCGCCGACGAGCAGCACGCCGCCGACGACGATCAGCAGCGCGCCCGCCAGCAGCCCGGCATGCAGCGGCTCGTCGAGGAAGAGCAGCGCGATCGCGACGGAGAAGAGCGGCGCCGTTCCCACCACCACCGAGGTCCGCGACGGCCCCGCGTCGCGCACGGCGAAGGTGAACAGGAGCTGCGAGACGCCGGGGCCGAGGAGGCCGGCGAGCGCGAACGGCCACAGCTCGCCGGCGTCGACGCCCTGGTGCAGCGCGAAGGGGACCGTCACCGCGATCGCCGGGAGGATGGTCAGGAGCGCGCCGGTGTCCGGGTCGCCGCCGCGCGCCAGCGCGAACCGGAGCGCGACCGTCATCGCGCCGAACAGCGCGGCGGAGCACAGGGCGAGGAGCACCGCGTCCATGCCGCTCGAACCTATCGGCGTGCGAACCTACGAGGGTGCGGGATCCGCGCGTCGATGCCTACGCCGACCTCCTGCTCGACTGGTCGCTCGGCGTGGAGCCAGGGTGGCAGGTGCTCGTCGCGACGACGACGGAGGCGCGGCCGCTCGCCGAGGCGCTCTCGCGCGGCCTCGCACGACGAGGGGCGTACGCCCTCACGCGCGTCCAGTTCGGGCCGCTGCACCCGCTCGACGTCGCGTGGACGGAGGCGGCCGGCGAGCTGGCGGGCTCGCTCGCACCGCTCGAGCGGGCCGTCGTCGACGCCGTCGACGGGATCGTCCTCGCGCTCGCGCCCGAGGACCCGCCGGCGGACGACGACGTCGACGCGACCACCCGGCGGGGACTGCGGGCGCAGCTCACGAGCTACCGGGCGCGGGGACGAGCCGGCGAGGTGGCCGAGGTGCGCTGCGACTTCCCGACGCCGTTCTTCGCCCGTCGCGCCGGGATCCCGCTCGCCGCCTACGAGGAGGCCCTCTACGCCGCGTGCCTGCGCGACTGGGCGGCCGAGCGCGAGCGGATGGAGCCGGTCCGGGAGCTCCTGGACGAGGCCCGCGAGGTGCGGGTCGTCGCGCGCGGAACCGACCTCACGCTCTCGGTCGACGGCCGGACGAGCCTCGTCGACGACGGGCACGCGAACATGCCCGGCGGCGAGGTCTACCTCTCGCCGCTCGAGGGCTCGGCGGAGGGCGAGATCGCGTTCGACGTGCCGACCGGCGCGGCGGCGGGCGTCCGCCTGCGCTTTCGCGGCGGAGCGGTCGTGGACGCGTCGGCCGACGAGGGAGCGGAGGCGCTCGAGGAGGCGCTCGCGACGGACGACGGCGCGCGCCGGCTCGGCGAGCTCGGGATCGGCTGCAACGAGGGCATCGCCGACGGGCTGCGGAACGTCCTCTTCGCCGAGAAGATGGCGGGGACCGTGCACCTCGCGCTCGGCGCCGGCTTCCCGCGGGTCGGCGGGGTCAACCGCAGCGCGCTGCACTGGGACCTCGTAAAGGACCTGCGCCGGGGCGGCGAGCTCTGGGTGGACGGCGTCGTCAGGCAGCGCGACGGGGCCTGGCTCCCGGAAGCAGCCGCCTGAGCGTCTGGGCCGCGGCCGGCTCCGCGACGAGGATCCCGGACATGATCAGCACGCAGCCCAGCCACGCGACCGCGCCGAGGCGGTCGCCGGCGAGCCAGAAGCCGAACAGCGCCGCGAACACGGGCTCCAGCGCGAAGGCGAGCGCGGTGCGGGCGGCCGAGATGCGCCGCTGCGCCCACGTCTGGACGAGGAACGCGAGCGCCGACGCGAACACGCCGGTGACGAGCAGCGCGCCCCACACCGTCCAGCCGCGCGGCAGCTGCACCTGGCCGAGCGCGAGCGCGAGCAGGCCGAAGCCGGCGAACGCCGCCAGCATCTCCGCCTGCGTCAGCGCGAGCACGTCGTAGCGCGGTGCGTAGCGCTCCAGCAGCACGATCTGGAGCGAGTAGACGGCGGAGGCGGCCAGCACGAGCGCGTCCCCGAGCATGCCTCCGCTGTCGACGCCGGAGAGGAGCGCGAGCCCGACGGTGGCGAGGGCGACGCCCACCCACGCGAGCGCCCCGATCCGCGTCCCGAACAGGAGCAGGGCGAGCAGCGGCGTGAACACGACGTACAGCCCGGTGATGAAGCCCGTGCTCGAGACGCTCGTCCGCTCGAGCCCGGCCGTCTGCAGCGCGTACCCGCAGGCGAGCAACAGCCCGAGCGCGACCCCGGAGACGGCGCCGCGGCGGCCGAGCGAGCGCATCCGGCGGTAGGCGGGAGCCGCGAGCGTCGCCGAGGCGATCCCGAAGCGCAGCGCGAGGAACGCGAACAGCGGGTAGAGCGCCACCGCGTCCTGCACCTGGACGAAGGTCAGGCCCCAGACGGCGGTGACGGCCACGAGCAGCGCGAGCGCGACCATCGGGCGAGGCTAGTCGGGCGGGCGGCCAACGCCCAGGCGTCGTGGCCGCGCCGCCGTGGGTAGCCTCCGTCCCCGTGCCGGACGACGGCTACAGCTCAGAGCTCGCGCGCGAGCTGGCGCCCGAGGCGCTCGAGCGTTTCCTCCGGTACGCGCGGATCCACACGACGTCGGACCCGCACTCGGAGGCGTCCCCGTCGACGCCCCAGCAATGGGACCTCCTGCGCCTCGTCGACGAGGAGCTGCGCGAGCTCGGGCTCGAGGGGGTCGAGCTGACGGAGCACGGCGTCCTCTACGGGACGCTTCCCGCCACGGTCGAGGGCGACGTGCCCCAGGTCGGTTTCGTCGCCCACGTCGACACCTTCCCCGGCGTCCCGGGCGAGAACGTCCAGCCGCAGGTCGTCGTGTACGAGGGCGGGCGCCTGCCGCTGCCCGGCGACCCGTCCGCGGCCCTGGACCCGGAGCGGTCCCCCGAGCTCGCGGCCCACGTCGGCCACGAGCTCGTCACCTCGGACGGGACGACGCTCCTCGGCGCCGACGACAAGGCCGGCCTCGCCGAGATCGTCGCCGCCTTCGCCTACCTGCAGCGGCATCCCGAGCTCCCGCACGGCCCGCTCCGGATCGGCGTCACGCCAGACGAGGAGATCGGTCGCGGCACCGACCACTTCGACCTCGACCGGTTCGGCTGCGTCGCCGCCTACACGCTCGACGGCTCGACTGCCGGCGAGCTCGAGGGCGAGACCTTCAACGCCTACAAGGCGATCGTCGACTTCCACGGGGTCTCGACCCACACGGGCACGGCGAAGGGCCGCCTGGTGAACCCGCTGAAGGTGGCCGGCGACTTCCTCGCGAGCCTGCCGCGCGAGACGCTCGCGCCGGAGGTCACCGAGGGGTACGAGGGCTTCGTCCACCCCGACGAGGTGGAGGGGACGGCCGAGCGCTGCCGGGTGATCCTGATCGTCCGCGACCACGACTGGGCGGCGCTCGAGCAGCACGCCGAGCTCGTGCGACGGCTCGCGGACGAGGCGGTCGCGCGGTGGCCCGGGTCCCGCGTCGAGCTGCGGCTCGAGGAGCAGTACCGGAACATGAAGGAGTACCTCGACCGGGATCCGCGCGTGATGGACACGGCCGAGGAGGCCTACCGGCGCGAAGGGCTCGACCCGAAGCGCGTGGCGATCCGCGGCGGGACGGACGGCTCGCGGTTGTCCGAGCTGGGACTGCCCACCCCGAACGTCTTCACCGGCGGCCACGACTACCACTCGCGTTCCGAGTGGGCGTGTGTCCGGGACATGGGCTCCGCGGCCGCGGTCGTCGTCCGCCTCGCCCAGGTGTGGGCGGAGGAGCGGGCGACGCCGGACACGGCCGCCGCCCGCCCGCAGCCCTAGAGCTTGTCCTTCGCGTCCTCCCAGGCGCCTCCGGCCTCGTCCTTGGCGTCCTCGAGCTTGTCCTTCGTGTCGCCGAGCGCCCCCTGGGCCTTGCCCTCGCGCTCGAGGTCCTCGTCGCCGGTGAGGCGCCCGCCCTGCTCCTTCAGCTCGCCTTCGGCCTGATCCCAGTTCGCCATCGTCCGTCCTCCTCGTGTCGGTTGCGAACCGGGTTTCCGCGGGCGCGGGACGCGCAAACCCTCGGCTAGGCTCCGCTCATGGCCCCGACCCTCGACCGGCTGGGCCGGCCCGTGCGCGACCTGCGCATCTCCGTCACCGACCGGTGCAACTTCCGCTGCGTCTACTGCATGCCGCGCGAGGTGTACGGCCGCGACTACGTCTTCCTCCCGCGCTCCCAGGTGCTCACCTTCGAGGAGATCGCCCGCGTCGCACGCGCGTTCCACGGGCTCGGCGTGCGCAAGCTGCGGCTGACGGGGGGCGAGCCGCTCCTGCGCCGCGACCTCGACCGGCTCGTGGCGATGCTCGCCGAGCTCCCGGACGTCGACCTGACGCTGACGACGAACGGGGCGCTGCTCGCGCGACAGGCCCGCGGGCTCGCCGACGCCGGGCTCGACCGGGTCACGGTGAGCCTCGACTCGCTCGACGACGAGACGTTCCGCGCGATGAACGACGTGGACGTGCCGGTCGAGCGGGTGCTCGAGGGGATCGACGCCGCTGCCGCGGCGGGGCTGCCGGTCAAGGTCAACACGGTCGTCAAGCGTGGGCTGAACGACGACGGCATCGTCGCCATGGCGGAGCGCTTCCGCGGCACCGGCCACGTCGTCCGCTTCATCGAGTACATGGACGTCGGGCACACCAACGGGTGGCGGCTCGACGACGTCGTCCCGGCCGAGGAGATCGTCAGGCGCATCGACGCCGTGTTTCCGCTCGAGCCGGTCGAGCGCGCCTACCGGGGCGAGACGGCGCTGCGCTGGCGCTACCGCGACGGCGCTGGCGAGCTCGGCGTGATCGCCTCGGTGACACAGCCGTTCTGCGGCGACTGCACCCGCGCCCGCCTGTCGGCCGACGGGAAGCTCTACACGTGCCTGTTCGCCGTGAAGGGCCGCGACCTGCGCCCGGTGCTGCGCGGCGGCGCCGGCGACGACGAGCTCGCCGCCGCGCTCGGCGGGGTCTGGGCGGCGCGGACCGACCGCTACTCGGAGCTTCGCTCCGAGCGCACCGAGGCGCTCCCGAAGGTCGAGATGAGCTACATCGGCGGCTGAGGCAGGCGTCCACGCCCGCCGAGGACCCGAGGGAGCCGGCCTCCCCGCGTAGAATCCAGGTGTCATGACCGCCATCGTCGACGCCGGCCGCCGCGTGCTCCCGCTCGGGTACCGCGACTTCGCCCGCCAGCTCGCGATCTGGTTCGGCTTCTACGTCCTCTACCAGGTCGCCCGCGGCGCCGCCGACCGCGACACCGCGGCCGCCTTCGACAACGGGCTCAAGGTGATCGACGCCGAGCGGCGGGTCGGCGACCTCTGGGAGCTCTCCCTCCAGGGCTTCCTCGGCTCGTCGCGGCTGCTGATCGAGCTGACCTCGTGGACGTACTGGCTGTCGCAGTTCGCCGTGCTCGGCCTCGCGCTGCTGTGGGTGTACCTGCGGCGCAACGAGCACTTCCTGCGCTTCCGGGACATCGTCCTGGTCGCGAACCTGATCGGGCTCGTCGGCTACGTCCTCCTGCCGACGGCGCCGCCGCGGATGTTCCCGGACGTCGGCTTCGTGGACACGCTCGCGCGGTTCTCGTCCGTGAACCACTCGAGCGCGGCGATCGAGTTCGCGTCGAACCCGTACGCCGCGATGCCGAGCCTGCACGCAGCCGACGCGCTCATCGTCGGGATCGTGATGGCCCGCATCGTCCGCTGGCGGCCGGCGAAGGTGCTGTGGCTGGCCTGGCCGGCGTGGGTGGCCTTCGCCGTGATGGCGACCGGCAACCACTTCTGGCTGGACATCGCCGCCGGCGCGGTCGTTGCGGGCGCCGCGGCGCTGATCGTGCGCCGCTACCGCCGCGTCCGCACCGCGTGAGCTTCCAGGAGGGCTACCAGCAGGGCGCAAGGCGGCTCGCGTCGCGCTCGATGACGGGGCTCGCACGGACGCGGGTGACGCCCAACCAGCTCACCGCGGCGGGCGTGACGCTCTGCGCCGTCGGCGCGGTGCTCGTCGTCTTCGAGGACCGGAACGAGCTGCTGTTCTTCTGGCTCGGTGCGGCCGTGTTCGTCGTCGGCTCGATCCTCGACATCCTCGACGGGGCCCTGGCGCGCTCGAGCGGGAAGGGGACGCCGTTCGGGGCGTTCCTGGACTCGACCACCGACCGCGTCGGCGAGGCGATGATGCTGGGCGCGGTCGCGCTCGTGCTCGCGCGCGACGACGACCTGATCGGCGTCGGCTTCACCGTGGCCGCGATCGCGGGCTCGATGCTCGTCCCGTACACCCGTGCGCGCGCCGAGGCGCTCGGCCTGAAGGGCGACGTCGGCTTCGGCAGCCGGGCCGAGCGCGTCGTCGTGATCACCGCGGCGCTCGTGCTCGCGCCGTGGGGCCTGCTCCCGTGGCTGATGGGCGTCCTCGCGGTCGCCGCGTGGCTGACCGTGGCGCAGCGCGCGGCATCGGTCCGCACGCAGCTCCGCGCCCGCGACGCCGCCTCCGAGCGCAGCTAGCCGCCTCACCTGATAGCACAGATGTGCTATCAAATGCTCGTGCCTCGTGAGCGACGCGACGTGCTCGTCCGCATGCCGGCGAGCCTCAAGGAGCGCCTGGCCGCCGAGACGGCGACGCGGGAAGCCTCCCTGAACGACGTGGCGGTCGGCCTGCTGGCCGCCGCGTTCGGCGTCGCCTTCGAGCCCTCCGGGCGCACGGGCGCGCCGCCCGGCGGCCGCGGCGACGTCCTCCTGCGAATGCCGCCGGCGCTGAAGGACCGGCTGGCACGGCGCGCCGCCGAGCGAAAGCGGCGGCTCAACGACCTCATCGTCGAGACGCTCTCCGAGCGGCTCGGGGTCACGACCCGAAAGGACACGATGGCCACCACCAACGGAAACGGACGCGGCCCGGACGACGGGAAGGTGCGCGTCGCCATCATCGGCGTGGGCAACTGCGCCAACTCGCTGCTCCAGGGCGTCGAGTACTACAAGGACGCGCCGGACGACCAGTTCGTTCCCGGCCTGATGCACGTGAACCTGGGCGGCTACCACGTGCGGGACGTCGAGTTCACCGCCGCGTTCGACGTCGTCGAGGGCAAGGTCGGCAACGACCTCGCCGAGGCGATGTGGGCGCACCCGAACGACACGATCAAGTTCGCCGACGTGCCCGAGACCGGCGTCACCGTCTCGCGCGGGATGACGCACGACGGCCTCGGCAAGTACCTCTCCGAGATCGTCACGAAGGCGCCGGGCGAGACCGACGACGTTGTCGGGATCCTCCAGGAGACGAAGACCGACGTCGTCGTCAACTACCTCCCCGTCGGCTCCGAGATGGCCGCCAAGTGGTACGCCGAGCAGATCCTCGATGCCGGCTGCGCGATGGTGAACTGCATGCCCGTGTTCCTGGCCCGCGAGCATTACTGGCAGCGCCGGTTCGAGGAGCGCGGGCTGCCGATCATCGGCGACGACATCAAGTCGCAGGTCGGTGCCACGATCACCCACCGCGTGCTCACGTCGCTCTTCCGCGAGCGCGGTGTCCACCTCGACAGGACGATGCAGCTGAACGTCGGCGGCAACTCGGACTTCCTCAACATGCTCGAGCGCGAGCGCCTCGAGTCGAAGAAGATCTCGAAGACGAACGCGGTCACGTCGATGCTCGACTACGACCTCGGCGCGCGGAACGTCCACGTCGGGCCTTCGGACTACGTGCCGTGGCTGACCGACCGCAAGTGGGCGTACATCCGCATGGAGGGGTCGTCGTTCGGCGACGTGCCGCTGAACGTCGAGCTCAAGCTCGAGGTGTGGGACTCGCCGAACTCCGCCGGGATCGTGATCGACGCGGTGCGGATGGCGAAGCTCGCGCTCCTGAACGGCGTCGCCGGCGCGCTCGAGGGGCCGAGCTCGTACCTGATGAAGTCGCCGCCGAAGCAGATCGTCGACGACGAGGCGTATGAGGCGGCCGAGCGGTTCATCTCGCAGTACCCGCGCACGCCGCACAAGGCGAAGGCCCCGGCCTCCGCGTAGCGGCGGGCGCAGGCGGGCGCCGTCCGGCCGGGCGGCGCCCGCGCGACCCGTCAAGGCTTCGTACCGGACCCGTGCCGGTTCGCGAACGGACACTGTCGCCGGGCCTCGCGGCGGGATACGACGGAGGGGCATCCGTCCCCACCACGATCGGAGTCGCCGATGTCCCGTTCCCTGCCCGGCTCACCGCCACGGACACTGGGCCGGTCCCTGCTTCGCCGGCTGTCACTGCCCCGCCCGCTGTCACCGCCCCGCCCGCTGTCACCGCGTCCGCTCGCTCGCTGCGCCCCGCTCGCGCTGCTCGTCGTCGCGAGCGTCCTCCTCGCCCCTGCCGCCGCTGGGAGCGGCACGGGCAGCATCGTCGTCAGCCAGGTGTTCGGCGGCGGCGGCAACGCCGGCGCGCCGTACGCGAACGACTACGTCGAGCTGTTCAACCGCGGCGCGTCCGCCGTCGACATCGGCGGCTGGACGGTCCAGTACGCGACGGCCGCGGGCACGTCCTGGTCGACGACACCGCTCGCCGGCTCCATCCCGGCCGGCGGCCGCTACCTCGTCCAGCTCGCGTCGGGCGGCGCCGTCGGCAGCGCGCTGCCGACGCCGGACGCCACCGGCACGACGAACCTGGCCGCCACGAGCGGCAAGATCGCCGTCGTGCGCGACGCGGCGGCGCTCGCCTGCGGCGCCTCGCCCGGCAGCTGCTCGGCCAACGCGCTCGTGGAGGATCTCGTCGGCTACGGCAGCGCGGCCGACTACGAGGGCTCCGGCGCGGCCCCCGGGCTCAGCGCGACGACGGCGGCCGTCCGGGCGGGCGAGGGCTGCACCGACTCGGACGCGAACACGTCGGACTTCGCATCCGCCGCACCGTCGCCGCGGAACTCGGCCGCGGCGCTCCAGCCGTGCGCGGTCGAGCCTCCGCCCTCCCCGGCGGCCTCGGCGGACGCGACCGTGGACGTGGACATCCAGTCGGTGATCTCGATCGCGCTCGAACGGTCGTCGCTCTCCTTCGGCACGACCACGGCAGGCGCGACGCCGGCGCCGATCTCCGAGCGGGTCACCGTCCTCAGCAGCAACGCGGCCGGCTACGCGCTCGCCGTCCACCGCTCCGCGTTCGCGCCGGCCGACCTCCCGCTGGCGCTCCAGGCGACCGCGGCCGCCGGAGGCACGCTCGGCCCCGCCTTCGCCGGCGGGTCCTTCGTGCCCGTCCCGATCGGCGCGTCGGCGGCGCTCACGGTCGGAACGACGGCCGGCCCGAGCTCCGGCGGGGGCGACGTCTGGCCCACGAACGTCGGCTTCGCCGGACCGCTCCCCGTCGTCGCGCCCGGTCGGCACACGGCCACGCTCACGTTCACGGTGCTCGCCCGGTGAGCGTTGTCGCGGCCGTCGTGCTCGCCGCGTCGACTGCCCTGCTCGCGCCCGCCGCACCGGCGGGCGCGGGCGGGACGCGGCCGGTCGCCTCGGTCTCGGCGTCGCCGGCGCGCGTCCAGCTCGCGGCCCGTGGACGCGACGCGATCGTCCTTCGGAACGCCGGGACGGCGGCGGTCGTGATCGAGGTCGCGCCGCGGGCGGTCGGCCTCGACGTCCGCGGACGGCCGTTCGTCGACCGGCGCCCGGCCTCGCGACGCAGCGCGGCGCGTTGGCTGACCGTGCGTCCTCGCCGGCTCTCGCTCCGAGGCGGTGGCACGGGCCGTGTCGAGCTCGTCGCGCGGGCACCGATCCGCGCCGAGCCCGGGGATCACCACGCGCTCGTCCTCGTCGTCTCCAGGCCGGTCCACGGCGCGCGCGTGAGCGTCCGGATGCGGCTCGGCGTGCGCGTGGTCGTGCAGGTGCCGGGGAGGATCGTGCGACGTCTCGCGATCCGGGCGATCCACGTCCGCCGGGCCCGCAGCGGCCGTTTCCTCGACGTCGCCGTGGCCAACCTCGGCAACGTGACCGAGTCGCTCGCCCGGCGACGGCTGACCGTGACGCTCCTCGCCCGGGGACGTGTCGCGGCGCGGCTCCAGGCGGCGCCGCGGGAGCTGCTCCCGCGCACCGGCGGCTACGCGACCGTCCACTACCGCGGCAGGCTGCGCGGCCCGACGGTGGCTCGCGTGAGGCTGCACGGCGCCCGGAGCCGAAGCTTCCGCATCCGGCTGTGACCGGCACCGGCCTTGCACCCGCGCAAAGCGTGTGGCATCACTCAAGGCGAAGTTTCGGGCTCACGCCCGGACGAACCGGGGAAGGCCGCCGATGCGTCGGACGCTTCTGCTCCTCCTGCTCGCGGCGCTGGCCCTCGCCCCGACGGCCGCAGGGGCAGGGAGCGCGAGCGTCGCCGCGCTCCAGGTCGGGCTGAGGGCGAAGGGGGTCTACGACGGCACGATCGACGGGATCGCAGGCCCCGCGACGCGCTCTGCCGTGCGCGCGCTCCAACGGCGGGCGGGCCTGACGGTCGACGGGGTCGTCGGCCCCAGGACGCGCCGCGCGCTCGGGCCGCACGGGCGCGGCGTCCTCGGCCGCCGCCTCCTCAGGCGCAAGGCGGTCGGTTGGGACGTCGCCGCGCTCCAGTTCTCGCTCGCGTGGCACGGATTTCCGTCGGGGCCGTTCGACGGTCGCCTCGGCCCGCGCACCGAGGCGGCGCTGCGGCGGTTCCAGCGGTGGTCCGGCCTCGCTCCCGACGGCGTGCTCGGCCCGGCGACGCTGCGCGCGCTGGCGGCGCGCCCGCCGCGGTCGCCCGTGTCCCTCGGGCAGCCGCTGCCGGTGGCGCCGGTGGACGGGTTCGGTCCGCGCGGCAACCGCTTCCACACGGGCCTCGACTTCCCGGCCCCCGCCGGGACGCCGGTCGTCGCCCCAGGAGGAGGGGTCGTGACCTACGCGGCGCTGCTCGGCGGCGGCTGGGGGAACGTCGTGACGATCGCGGTCGGGTCCGGCACTCGGACGATGCTCGCGCACCTGTCGCGCATCGACGTCGCCGTCGGACAGCGGGTCGCGCCGGGCGCGATCGTCGGCCTGGTCGGTGCGACCGGCAACGCGACCGGCCCGCACCTGCACCTGGAGCTCCGCGTCCGGGGCGCCGCCGTCGATCCGCGCTCGGCGCTCGGATAGCCGGATAGGCTCCCCGGCGAGTGCGCATCTGCCTCGTCACGCCCTTCGACTGGTCGCAGCCGCACGACGTCAACGAGCATGTGGCGGGGATCGCCGCCGAGCTCCGGCGACTCGGCCGCGAGGTGACCGTGCTCGCGCCGTCGAGCCGGCCGCGCGACCTGCTCGAGAGCCGGCGCGCGCTGGAGGCGGGCTCGCCGGGTGACGTCGTTGCGATCGGGCCCGCCGTGCCGGTCTCGCGCCGCAGCCGCCTGGGCGTACCGCTGGGCGCGCGGACGACGCTCGAGCTCGCCCTCGCCGCGGGGCGATTCGACGTCGTCCACGGGTTCGAGGCGGGGATGCCGAGCCTGTCGTACCTGGCGCTGCGGGACAGCACCTCCCTCGCAGTCGCCAGCTTCCTCTCGGAGCGCCGGCTCGGCTACCCGCCCGGAAAGGCACAGCGCGAGCGGCTGCTCGCGCGACTGGATGCGCTCGTCGCGCCGAGCGATCGCGTCGCGGCCGCCGCCGCCGAGCGGTTCCCCGGCGACTACGTCGTCCTCCCGGTGGGCGTCGACCTCGAGCTGTTCCGGCCGGGGGAGAAGGAGCGCCTGATCGTCGCTGAGTGGGCGCCGCCGGAGCGGACGCTCGTCCGCGCGGCGATCAGGACGCTGCGCGAGCTGCCCGACTGGCGGCTGGTGATCGTCCGGACGAAGCCGCTCGCAGGACGGCCGTACATCCCGCGCGACCTCGCGTCGCGCGTCACGGTCCGGACGCTGCGAGACGGGGAGGCGCGAGCACCGCTCCTGGCGTCGGCGGCGATCTTCGTGCCTGCGGCCTCGGGTCGGGAGCGGCTGCGGCTCGAGGCTGCCGCCGCGGGCGCGGCGCTCGCCGCTCCCGCAGGCGTCGCCACGCAGCCGGAGCTCGCCGCCGCTGCGATGGCGCGGCTCGCCGAGGACCCCGAGCACCGCGCGCGGCAGGCCGAGGCGGCCCGGGACGCTGCCGAGGGCGCCTCGTTCGCGGCCGTCGCCGCCGGTCTCGACGACCTCTACCGGCGTCTCGCCGCCCGCCGGCGGACGGGCCGCCGCCCCGACGACGCCCTCGCCGGCCGGCCGTGGATCGTCGCCGACCTCCACCTGCACACGCGCTGGTCCCACGACTGCTCGATCGAGGTGGCCGACCTGCTCGACCACGCGGAGGCCGAGGGCCTCGGTGCGATCGCCGTCACCGATCACAACGTCTTCGGCGGCGCGCTCGAGGCCGTGGAGCTCGCGCGCGGCCGCGACCTCGTCGTGATCCCGGGCGAGGAGGTGAAGACGGACGGCCAGGGCGAGGTGATCGGGCTCTTCCTCCGGGAGGAGATCCCGCGGGGGATGTCGTTCGCCGAGACCATCACCGCGATCAAGGGACAGGGCGGGATCGTGTACGTCCCCCATCCGTTCGACCGTCTCCACGCGATCCCGGACGCGGCGACGCTCCGGCGCCACCTCGCGGAGATCGACGTCTTCGAGGCCTACAACGCGCGCCTCCTCTTCGACGCGTACAACGACGAGGCGGCCCGGTTCGCGTCGAAGTACAACCTGACGGTCGGGGCGGGATCGGACGCGCACGTGCTCCAGGGCGTCGGCACCGGCGCCGTTCGCATGCGGCGCTTCGACGGCCCCGACGAGTTCCTGCTCAGCCTCCGCACGGCGCAGGTGCTGCCGCGGCCGAAGTCGCTGGCCTACCTGCAGGGCCTGAAGTGGATCGCCCAGGCCAAGGAAAGGGTGCGCTAGAGGCGAACGAGGGTAGGCCCACTGATGCCCTTGGCCACGGACGAGATCTACGAGAAGTACCTGCAAAAGGCGATCACCGAGATCAACGAGCTCGGGCACGAGGTCGTCGGCGCCGCCGGCGCCGAGCGCGTCCCCGTGGTCGGCTCGGGCCATCCGCTCGCGGACGTCTTCCTGCTGAAGTACCGGCCGCGCGGTGCCGAGTTGCAGGAGGGCGTCGCCTTCTACGGCCGTACCGGCCAGGCGATCCTGAAGTCGCTGCAGCGCCTCCGCGTCGACCCGATGTCGGTGTACGGGACCAACTGCCTCAAGTTCGCCGTCCAGGACGACGACGAGGCTCGCCCGTGGCTCGCACGTGAGCTCCACATCGTGCAGCCCAAGCTGATCGTCGTGATGGGACCGGAGGCGCTCGCGTTCGTCAACTCGCTGTCCTTCCCGCTCGCCGACTCCCTCGACGACGCCGAGGGCGAGCTCCAGCGGTTCACGCCGACGATCCAGGCGCTTGTGACTCCCGACGTCGACGAGTCGCTCGACGAGCAGGCTGCCAAGACGCGCTTCTGGAACGCCTTCAAGCCGCTGGGTGCCTGGTGGTCCGAGCTCCCGCCCTACTGAGCCCCCGTCGCGCGCACCGGCTCATGGTCTAGGGCCCGATGACCCGGGCTCCTGCCGTAGTGAGCGTCCGTCTCGCAGCCGGCTCTGCGATCCTCGCCGCGCTCCTCGTCTACTACCGCGCGGCGCCCTCGCTCCCGGGGATCCCGACGTGGGGCGACGTGCTCCTCACCGCCGTCGTGCTGGTTCCGGCGGTGTTCGCGCTCGTGCTGCTGGCGCTGCCCCTCTATCGATGGCGAGGGCTGCTGGTGGTCGGCGCCGCGTTCGCCGTCCTCGCGGTCGCGCTCTCGGCAGCGGACCTCGACGTGCTCGCGAACTTCGCCAAGCTGGCAGCGATCACGCTGCTCGCGTTCTGGTTCCTCTCCTACTTCGACGCGCTCTCGTGGGTCGTGATCGTCGCGTGCGTCATCCCTGTCGTCGACGCGATCTCGGTGTGGCGTGGCCCGACGCGCCACATCGTCGAGGAGCGCCCCGAGGTCTTCGGCGCGCTGTCGTTCTCCTTCCCGGTGCCGGACGAGGGCGCCTTCCAGCTCGGGCTGCCGGACCTGCTCTTCTTCGCCATCTTCCTCGGCGCCGCCGCCCGGTGGGGACTGCGGGTGCTGCCGACGTGGGTGTGCCTCGTCGCGTCCTTCGGGGTCACGATGGCGCTCGCGATCTACGCCGACCCGTTCGGGATCGGCGGCCTGCCCGCGCTGCCGCTGCTCTGCGTCGGCTTCGTGGCGCCGAACGCCGACCTACTCTGGCGCGACCTTCGCCGGGACGCGGCTCCTCTGAGGCGCGGCGACCGCTAGCGGCGTCCGGACGATTCCTCGCGCGGCACGAACGCCGGATCGCGCTCGAGCAGCGCCACGGTCTCGACGTGCGGCGTGTGCGGGAACATGTCCACGGGACGCGCCTTCACCAGCCGGTAGCCCCAGTCGACGCGGAGCTGCTTCACGTCGCCGGCAAGAGTCGTGGGGTTGCACGAGACGTAGACGATCCTCGGGGCGCCGATTCGCCCGAGACGCCGCAGCGCCTTCCCGGCGAGCCCGGCTCGCGGGGGATCGACGACGACGACGTCCGGGGCGCCCGAGCGGTCGACCAGCTCCTCGACGGCCTGCCCCACGTTGCCGGCGAAGAAGGCCGCGTTCGTGATCCCGTTGAGGTCGGCGTTCTCGAGCGCGCGTGCGACCGACTCCTCCGAGACCTCGATCCCCCAGACTGTCAGCGCCCGCGGCGCCAGCGACAGGCCGATCGTCCCGATCCCGCAGTAGAGATCCCAGACCGTCTCCGTGCCGGTGAGGCCCGCGTAGTCGCCGGCGAGCCCGTACAGCCGCTCGGCCATCGCCGTGTTCGTCTGGAGGAACGCGTTCGGCGACACGCGCACGCGGAGTCCGCAGAGCTCCTCCTCGATCGCCTCCTCGCCCCAGAGCAGCACGCTCGGCAGGTTCGTCACCTCGGCCGGCGTGTCGTTGACCGACCAGTGGATCGAGCGCACCTCGGGATGGCGACGGAGGATTTCGACGAGGTACCCGCGCTCGAACCGCTCGCCGCGCGCGGTGACGAGCTGGACGAGCGCCTGGCCCGTGTTCCGTCCCTCGCGCACGACGAGGTGCCGCAGGTAGCCGTCGCCGGTCTCCTGGTCGTACGCGCGCAGCCCCTCCTCGCGCGCCCAGTCGCGGACCGTGTTGCGGATCGCGTTACCGGGGTCCGTCGTCAGCCAGCACCGCTCGACCTCGAGCACCGCGTCCCAGCGGCCCGCCTTGTGGAACCCGAGCGTCGGCCCGTCCTCGAGCTGGGTGAACGAGTATTCGAGCTTGTTGCGGTAGAAGAAGGGCGACTCGGCGGGAAGGATCGGCTCGAGCGGCGGGTCCGGCAGCCCGCCGAGGCGGCGCAGCGCGTCAGCGACCTGGGTGTGCTTGATCTCGACCTGAGCCTCGTAGGCGAGATCCTGGAAGCGGCAGCCGCCGCAGGCGGGGAAGTGCGCGCACGGCGCCTCGACGCGCTGCGGGCCCGGCTCGAGGACCTGGACGGCGAGCGCCTCGGCGTGGTTCCGCTTCACCTTCGTGACCCGGGCGCGAACGGTGTCGCCCGGCAGCCCGCGACGCACGAAGACGACGAAGCCGTCGGTTCGCGCAACGCCGTTGCCGCCGTAGGCGAGCGAGTCGACGTGGAGATCGAGCTCCTGATCCACCTTGACGGGCGCGGCCATCGCCGACCGAGCGTAGCCGGACGTCCCGGCAGGCGGTCTCGGATCGGGGAAGTCCCGGATGCGCGAGGAGGGTCGCGGCGCCACGGTGACGCCGATGATGCGACCGTTGTGCGAGCTCCAGTTCGCGGCGGGGCGCACCGGGTGGTGTCCCGAGGACGAGGTGTGCGCGTTCTGGCAGGACGAGCGCTGCGTGCTCGAGCCCGTCTACCCGCATCTCGAGCGGAACCCCGAGCTCGCGGAGGCGCTCCTCCGCGTCCGAGGGGCGCTCACCACGGCCCGCCCGGCCCCGTTCCTCGAGCGCCCACCCGGACTCCGCTGAAGCGGCCGTCTCGGGGGACAGTCCCTAGGGACTGTCCCCGGACCTGGCCGATGCGAGTCGAACGCGTGCCGATCTGCGCGCGACTCTCGCCCTAGCGCAGCGTCGTCACGAGCACCGTCCGCTCGCGGGGGCCGTCGAGCTCACAGAAGAAAATCCCCTGCCACCTGCCGAGCGCCAGCCGCCCACCGTCGACGGGGACGACCACCTGCGGCCCCATCAGCGCCGCGCGGATGTGCGACGGCGCGTTCTCCTCGCCCGCCTCGACGTGCTCCCAGCCCCACGCGTCGCCGACGATCCGCTCGAGCGCGGCCTCGAAGTCGCGCGCGACGGCGGGATCGGCGTGCTCGTTGATCGTCAGGCCGGCGGTCGTGTGCGGGACGTAGACGAGCGCAGCGGCGGCGTCGGCAGCGCCGTCCTCCTCGACGGCCGACCGCACCTGCGCGGTGATGTCGAGCAGCTGCGTGCGCCGCTCGGTCCTCACGGTCAGCCTCCGCAACACGGCCCGGTATCCTACGCGGCCGTGTCCGTGAGTCCCCCCACAGACCGCGAGCTCGACGGCATCCGCGAGGACGCGGACCGCTTCATCGCGGAGCTCGACCAGGAGTACTACGACCACTACGCCGGGCTCAAGGAAGGCTTCGACCTCGTCCCGATCTACGAGCGTCACGCACAGCTGACGCAGCTCGAGACGGCGCAGAAGGTCGGCCTGGCGGTGGACGGCGACCGCCGTGTCCGGGAGCTGTGGAAGTTCACCTGCGAGGGCTACATCGGGAACGTCACGCGCGACTACGAGGAGCGCCAGGCACGCCTCGAGGCGGAGCTCAAGGCGACCGTCGACGGCGAGGAGATCCCGTTCCGGATGCTGCGGCCGACGATCGCGAACGCCGACGAGCGCGACCGGCGCGAGCGGCTCGAGCGGACGCGCAACGAGCTCACCGAGGAGCACCTCAACCCGATCCTGCTCGAAGCCGTGCAGGCGACGGGCGGAGCGGTCGGGGAGCTCGGCGCCGCGAGCTACCTCGAGCTCTACCGCGACCGGTTCGGGATGCGCCTGCAGGAGCTTGCGGAGCAGTGCCGCTCGGTTCTGTCCTCGACCGAGCAGCTGTGGGAGACGTGGGGCGACCGCCTCTTCCGCGAGCGCGTGGGCGTGGGCCTGTCCGAGGCGCAGCGCTACGACGTCCCGCGGTTGTTCCGGGCGCCCAGCTGGGATCCGCAGTTCCCCGCCGACAAGATGCTGCCCGCCCTCGAGGGCACCCTCGCCGACCTCGGCATCGACCTCCGCTCGCAGGAGAACGTCCACCTCGACGTCGAGCAGCGGCCGCTGAAGACGCCGCGCGCGTTCTGCGCCCCGATCGAGATCCCGGGCAAGGTGATGCTCGTGATCCAGCCGATGGGAGGCCCCGACGACTGGCGCGCGCTCTTCCACGAGGCGGGCCACACGGAGCACTTCGCGCACACGTCCGCGGACCTCTCCGTGGAGGAGCGGCGCCTGGGGGACAACGCCGTCACCGAGGGCTGGGCGATGCTGCTCCAGCACCTGACCGACGAGCCCGGCTGGCTGACGCGTCGGCTCGACTTCCCGCGCCCGGACGAGTTCGCGCAGGAAGGGGCGGTCGGCCTCCTCTACTTCGTGCGCCGCTACTGCGGGAAGATCCTCTACGAGCTCGAGTTCCACGCCGCCGCCGACCCGACGACGATGCGCGACCGCTACGTCGAGATCCTCGGCGACGCGCTCAAGATCGATCCCAGCCCGACCGACTACCTCGGCGACATCGACGCCGGCTTCTACGTTTCCTCGTACCTTCGCTCGTGGGCGTTCGAGTCGCAGCTCCGCGCCCACCTGCGCGAGCAGTTCGGCAACGGGTGGTTCACGAGCCGCGAGGCGGGCTCGCTGCTGCGCGAGCTGTGGTCGCTCGGACAGCGGCCGACGGCGGAGGAGCTGCTCAAGGACGTCACCGGCGCGACCCTCGAGATGGAGGCCGTCGCCGACCGCATCCGCGAGATCCTCCGGGCGTGAGCGGCCGCGACTCGCGCTAGAGCGCGCCGCCGGCCGCCGGCGGCGCCGAGGCCCCGGGCCCGCCCTCGCCGGACCCGCGCCGGGCGAGATGGTCCTCCACGAGCAGCAGGTTCGACTCGCCCGCGCGCTGCACGATCGCGAGCAGGTCGGACATGCTCGACACCTCTTCCCGCTGCTCCTCCAGGAACCAGTGGAGGAACTGCTCGCCGACGAGGTCGCCCTCCTCGCGCGCCGCGCGTGACAGGGCGACGATCTGCTCGGTCACCCGCCGCTCCTGCTCGAGCGCGAGCGCGACCGGCTCGGCGGCGTCGCCGAACGCGGTTCGCGGCGCCTCGACGCCGGGCACGTGCACCGGCTCGCCGGCGTCGAGCAGGTACTGGACGATCATCATCGCGTGGTTCCGCTCCTCGACGGCCTGGCGGTAGAAGTGGGCGGCGAGGGCGGGGAGCGTCTCCGCGTCGTAGTGGACGGCGATCGCCACGTACTGCTGCGACGCACCGAACTCGTTCGCGACCTGCTCGTTCAGCATGTCGACGAACCGGCCCACGGCCCCGACTCTACCGCTCGGGATCGAGCCGGGTCGCCGTGGCACGATACGGGCCGTGCAGCGCACCCTGGCAGCCTGGCTCGTCGCCCTCCCCGTTGCGGCCGGCGGCGTCCTGGTCGCCCACGCGGCCGCGTACGCGCTGGCCGGTGGCGCCGGCCGGCCCTCGCACGCCTACCTTCCGCTGGCGGAGGCGGGCGTGTGCGCGCTGCTCGCCCTCGGGGTCGCCGCCGCGGCGCTGGCCGCGCGGACCGCGGCGCTCGCACGTCCGCCGGCGGTCGCGTTCGCGCTCGCGCCGCCGCTCGCGTTCGCCCTGCAGGAGACCGCGGAGCGCGGCTTCGCGCCCCCGCTCGACCCGGTCGTGCTGCTCGGCCTCGTACTGCAGCTGCCGTTCGCGCTCCTCGCCTACCTCGCCGCACGCCTGCTGCTGCGCGCCGTCGAGGCGCTCGTCCGAGGCCCGGCGCCCGTTCGCACACCGGCCCGCACGCCGCGCGCCGCGACCGGCCTGCCGCTCCCGCAGGCCGCCGTCCCGGTCGCCCGCCGCGGCCGCGCTCCTCCCCCCGCGACCGCGCCCTAGACCGGTCGAGCGCGGGCCCGGCCCGCCGAGAGGAGGTGCACGTGAGCGTGCGCAACACGAGACTGCTGCTGGTCGCCGGGGGGCTCGTCGCCGCCGTCGTCCTCTTCCTGGTCCTCCGTCCGTCGGACGGCGAAGACGCAGCCGCCACGACGCAGGCCCAAACGACGCAGGCCGCCACGACCGAGCCGGCGACGACGGAGCCGGCGACGCAGCCGACGGAGTCGACCGACACGTCGCCGGCCGCGACGAGCGCGGAGACGGAGCCCGCGCCCCCGCAGCCCGTCGCCTTCGCGGTCGCCGTCCGCGGCGGCACCGTTCCGGGCGGCATCCAGCGCTGGCAGGTGTCGCAGGGCGACCGGGTCCGGATCGTCGTCCGGTCGGACGAGGACGACGAGATCCACCTGCACGGCTACGACATCGAGAAGGAGGTCGGCCCCGGCAGGCCGGCGATCTTCGTCTTCGACGCCCGGCTCGCGGGCCGCTTCGAGCTGGAGGCGCACCACGGGCCCGGGCAGATCGCCCAGCTGGACGTCGAGCCGTGATCCCGCCGCTTCCGCTCGCGCACGGGATCGGCGCCGTCCGCGACCTCCCGGTGCCGATGTGGCTCTTCTACTACGGGGCCGGCGCCGTCCTGATCGTCTCGTTCGTGGCGCTCGGCGCCCTGTGGAAGCGGCCGGTGCTCGAGCGGCACGCGTACGGACGGCCGCTGCCGGCGCGCCTGCAGCGGGTGCTGCTCGGGCCCGAGCTGCGGCTCGTCGCCGGCGCGATCTCGGTCGGCCTGCTCGTGCTCGTCCTGCTGACCGGCGCGTTCGGCGAGTACTCGGCGGCGACCAACCTCGCCCCCACGTTCGTCTACGTCGTCTTCTGGCTCGGCCTCGTCCCGGTCGTGGTGCTGTTCGGCAACGTCTGGAACGTCCTCAGCCCGTGGAAGGCGGCGGCCGACGGCGCCGCCTGGCTCGGGGCTCGCCTCGGCGTCTCGCTGCCGGCGGCCGCCGAGTACCCCGAGCGGCTCGGGCGCTGGCCGGCCGCCGCCGGGCTGTTCGCGTTCGCGACGCTCGAGCTCTGCTACCCCAACTCGGCGAGCCCGCGCGCAGTGGCGCTCGCCGTCGCGCTCTACAGCTGGGTCACCTGGGTCGGGATGGCAGCCTTCGGCCGCGAGGCGTGGCACCGCAACGGCGAGGCGTTCAGCGTCTACTTCGGGCTCCTCGGCCGGATCTCGCCCTTCGCGGCCGTCGAGCGCGACGGCCGGCGGACGCTCGTGCTGCGCGCGCCGCTCTCCGGCCTCGCAGGGGCCGAGCGGGTGCCCGGGACGATCGCGTTCCTCACGGTGATGCTCGGTTCGGTCGCCTTCGACGGCTTCAGCCGCACGACGTGGTGGGTCGACCGGCTGTTCGAGGTCGAGTCGAAGGTGGCGACCGACTCGGTGCTCGTCTCCGACCTCGTCACCACCGGGATGAACATCGTCGGCCTCGTCGCCGCCATCCTCGCCGTGGCCGGGATCTACCTTGCCGCCGTCGCGGGCGCACGGGCCTCGGTGCACCGGCGCGAGGGCCTGCGGTTCGACTTCGCGCTGAGCCTCGTCCCGATCGCGCTGGCGTACGCCGTCGCACACTACTTCTCGCTGCTCGTCCTCCAGGGCCAGGCGGTGTGGTTCATGGCGTCGGACCCGTTCGGGTGGGGCTGGGACATCTTCGGCACGTCCTCGTTCCAGCCGAACCTGACGGCGCTGTCGCCGAACGCCGTCTGGTACGTCCAGGTGGGCGCGCTCGTCACGGGCCACGTCCTCGGCCTCGTGCTCGCCCACGACCGCGCCGTGACGATCTTCCGCTCCGCCGGCGCCGCGCTGCGGACGCAGTACGCGATGCTCGTGCTGATGGTGGCCTACACGGTCGGCGGGCTCTGGCTCCTGTCCAACGGCTGAGGCTCCCGGCACGACGAGGGCGGCCCGGCGGCCGCCCTCGTCCGTCCGTCCGTGACGGTCGACGCTAGGCCGGCTTCGCCGTGCCCTCGATCGTCTTCGGCTCGGACGTGCCGCCGATCTCGATGCGCTTCGGCTTCGCCTGCTCGGGCTTCGCCACGTGGACCTCGACGACGCCGTCCTTGTACTCGGCCCGGATCTTCGACTCGTCGATCCCCTGCGGCAGCGCGACGGTGCGCGAGAACGTGCCGTACCGGCGCTCGAAGCGGTAGTAGCGCTCCTTCGAGACCTCCTCGGACTGCTCCCGCTCCGCGCTGACGGTCAGCGCGCCGTCGTCGAACTCGATGGTGATCTTGTCCTGCGGCACGCCCGGCAGGTCGAACGCGTACACGAGCTCGTCGTCGGTCTCCCAGATGTCCACCGCGGGCAGCCACGTGCGGCCCTCGCCGCCGTTCCCGCCGGTGCCCTCGAACACCGAGCTCATCAGCCGGCTCATCTCGTTCTGCAGGCTTGCGAGCTCGCGGAACGGCTCCCAGCGAACGAGTGTTGCCATGTTCAGCCTCCTTGTGACGGTTCTGACTGCACGGACAGAATAAAACTTCAGTCTGATCATGTCAAGTCGCTCTTGGGGGGCGCGGGGGCAAACATCGCGGGCTACGATCGCCGCCGGTGATCCCGCTCCGCGACAACGTGCCGACGCGGCAGTTCCCGCTCGTGACGGTCGCGCTGATCGCGGCCAACGTGCTGACCTACGTCCTCGTCCAGTCGGGCGGCCTGACGTCCGCCGACGGGCCGGTCGAGGAGCTCGGGTTCCACCCCTGCGAGGTGAACGCCTCGTGCCCGGTCGTCGGCCAGAACTGGCCGGTGACCACCTTGACGTCGATGTTCCTGCACGCCGACCTGCTCCACCTCGGCGGCAACATGCTGTTCCTCTGGATCTTCGGGAACAACGTCGAG
Organism: Gaiellaceae bacterium; assembly: GCA_035456465.1. GTDB lineage: Bacteria > Actinomycetota > Thermoleophilia > Gaiellales > Gaiellaceae > DATHTC01. The sequence goes on from DATIDD010000093.1 coordinate 87,076, forward strand.
GACGCGCTTGGCCGCATCCGCTTCCTCGTCTTCTACCTCCTCGGCGGCCTCGCGGCGACCGCGCTGCAGACCGTGGTGACTTTGTCGACCGCCGGCGCGGCCGCGGGCGAGATCCCCAACCTCGGCGCGAGCGGCGCGATCTCCGCCGTGCTGGGCGGCTACTTCGTGCTGCTGCCGCGCGCACGCGTGCTGACGCTGATCTTCGTCGTGGTGATCTTCTTCGTCCAGGAGATCCCCGCGTTCGCGTTCCTGCTGATCTACTTCCTCTACCAGGCATGGGAGGCGAACTTCCAGCTCCAGCACCCGCCGGAGAGCGGCGGCGTCGCCGTGTTCGCCCACCTCGGCGGGTTCGCCTTCGGCTTCCTGGCGGTCAAGCTCTTCCAGGCCCGACGGCCGCTCCAGCCGCGGTGGTGAGGTGAGCCGCTTCGAGGAGCAGGTGCGCGCCGCGCTGGACGAGCTGCCTCCGCACCTCGCCCGGGCGCTCGAGAACGTCGCGGTCGTCGTCGAGGACGAGCACCCCGACGACCCCGACCTGTTCGGGCTGTACGAGGGGATTCCGCTGACCGAGCGCTCGTCGCTGGACGGCGGCCAGCTCCCCGACCGGATCACCATCTACCGGCGGCCGCTCGAGGAGGAGTTCGTCGATCCCGACGAGCTGCGCGAGGAGATCCGCGTGACCGTCCTGCACGAGCTCGCGCACTACTTCGGCATCGACGAAGACCGTCTCGACGAGCTCGGCTACGCGTGAACGTGCGCTTAACGATCGGACCGGAATATCTCCGTCTGTCCCGCGTTTTTCCAGGTACATGCGCACACTGGACACGATTCACGCCGAGATCGAGCGGCTGAGCGAGGTCCGCTCCGAGCTGTGGCAGCGCCTGTCGCGCGGCCGCGACGAGGAGACGGCAGCCGAGATCAAGCGGCTCGAGGAGCAGCTGGAAACCCTCTGGGACGAGTACCGCGCGACCCGGGCCGCGATGCGGTTCGGCGACCGCTCGCGCATCGTCGCGCGGGCGCGCGCCGAAGAGCGGCTCGAGCGCGCGGCCTGACACTTTCTCTCCCCGACCGCGCCCCGCCTCGTGCGGGGCGTCGGCGTCTCAGGGGGCGCTTGCGAGCGCCGCGTCGGCCCACGCCGACGCCGCGGTCGCGAGCGAGTTGGCCGAGAGCACGCGCAGATCGCCCGGCCCGCTGCCGAGATTGATCTCCACCAGGTGCGCGGCCGCGCGGGCCGCGGCCTGCGCGAGCAGCGCAGCCCCCGTCGCGTCGCCGCGGACGGACGGGTCGCCGCACTCCGCGACCTCCTTCGCGAGGGCGGCCACGTCGGCGGCCACCTGCGCGATCAGGAGCGGGACCTCGGCCGCCCGGGCCAGCGCGAGGCCGAGCTCGGCGTCGTGCCCCGGCTCGCGCCGCTCGAGGCGCGCGACCGCCTCCAGGTAGGCCTCCGCGTCCTCCTGCGCCAGCGGCGTCGCCCGTCGCCGCAGCGCCTCGGCCTGCGCCACCGCTCCGCCGGCCTCGGCCCACGAGCCGAGCGAGCGGCGCGCAGCCATCGCCGTGAGTGCCGCCGCCATCGCGACGACGACGCCCGCGACGGAGCCGCTCGCGGGGACGAGCGTGTCCTCGGCGATCGCGTCGAGCAGCTCCTCGAGCCGTCGCTCGCCGAGCTGCCCCGCTTCCACGGCTAGTCGCCCAGTCGCGCGCGCAGGACGGCCACGAGCCGACGCTCGGGCTCGTACCCCTCGCCCGCGAGCGCCGTCTCGAGATCCTCCGCCAGCCGGCGGCGGAACTCCACGTCCGCCTCGGCGTGCGCGACGATCTCGTCCGCGCGCGCACGGAACCGCGGCAGCTCTTGCGCCGCCTCGACCCACGCCCTGGGTGCCGGTGGAAACATCGCCAGCAGCTCGCTCACCCGTTCTTCGTCGTAGCCGTTCATCACACCGTCTCTCACGACGCGGCAGCGCGCTCGATTCTTCCCTCCTCGACGAGAGATCGCAGGGCGGCCAGGCACCGCGAGATGCGGCTGGCGATCGTCCCCGGCGGCAGTGACAGCTCCTGGCCGATCGTCGAGTACGCCTGGTCGCGGCAGAAGAAGCGGTCGAGGATCTCCTGGCACGCCTCGGGGAGACGCGCCAGCAGCTCGCGCACCGACCACGCCTCCTCGAGCCGTTCGAGCGACTCGTCGACCTGCCCGTCGCCGATCTCCGCGACCGGCTCGACCCGTGCGCCCGCGCGGAGACGGTCGAGGCACGCGCGGCGGGTGAGCTGCGCGAGCCATGGTCGCACCGCCTCGTCGCTCCGCAGCTGGCCGAGCCGCTCGTACGCGCGCGCGAACACGTCCTGGAACACGTCCTCCGCGTCGTGCTCGGGGAGCCTGAACCCCTGGACGCAGATCGCGTAGACGTAGCGGGAGAAGCGCTCGACGAGCAGCCGCCACGCCTCGTGGTCGCCGACGCGGCACCGCGCCACGAGCTCGGCGTCCGTTGGCGACCCCGGTGCCAGGCGTCAGTCCCCGCGCCGCTCGGCGTCCCGGATCTTCCGCGCCACCGCCTGGAGGAGCTTCCACGCGATCTCAGCGTGCTCCTCGACGAGCGGGCGAAAGTCCCACGAGGTCATGCCGTAGCACCGCAGGTCGGTCTCGGCGGTCACCGTCGCCGTCCGGTCGCTGTCCGCGATCAGCGCGATCTCGCCGAAGTAGTCGCCGGGCCCGAGCCGGCCGACCGGCTGGCCGCCGACGCTGACCGAAGCGTCGCCGTCCGCGATCACGAAGAAGCCGACGCCGTGCTGCCCCTCCTTGGCGACCTCGCGGCCGGGCGGGAAGTTCCGCTCCTTCATCGACTCGGCGATCATCCCGACCTCGCGGTCGGAGAGACCCTCGAAGAGGGGGACGCGCTTCAGCAGCTCCGCAGCGGAGGTGGCCACGGCGAGAGTCTATTGCCGCGGCGTCGCAGGCGAAAGGACGCGTGAGGCGGGACGCTCTACACTGCGTGGCCCTGGGGCGTTAGCTCAGCTGGGAGAGCGCCGGCTTTGCAAGCCGGAGGTCGCCGGTTCGATCCCGGCACGCTCCACTCGACTCGAACGAAGTCTGGTTGCGCCTGCGTTTGCGGATTGCGCGTTGCCTCCTCGGGCGTTGAGACCGGACCAAGTCAGGTCCTAGGTCAGGTCCGGCGACGGTCAGTTCGCAAAGCCTCGGTCGCGGACTCACCGGCTTCAGACGGCTGGGCGACTCCCACCGACGAGCCGGCCCAAGAAATACCGCCCTCCGACCTGATCACAGCTGGCGGCGCTGGGCACCGCCTCCGGTGCCATTCGTATCGACAACGCGGCCGCGCTCGCGCGCGAAACGGCGAGATCGGCGACGACAACGGCTCGACCGACGGGGGGATCGCACCACGCTTGGAGGGGGTACTCCCCCACGGTCGCACTGATGGGCGCGGGACCCAGACGCGGGGGCCTCTCCCGTGCCGTTCGCGGATGCCAGCGGTTCAGCTGCGCGGCAGGTGCAGCCGCTTCAACGCGAGCGCGTTCACGGCGACGAGGATGCTCGAGCCGGACATCGAGATGGCCGCGATCTCCGGCCGCAGTGTCAGCCCCCACGGCTCGAAGACGCCGGCGGCGATCGGCAGCGCGAGCGAGTTGTAGCCGATCGCCCAGCCGAGGTTCTGGCGCATCTTCCGCACGGTCCCCCGCCCGATGGCCACTGCGTTCGCGACGTCGAGCGGGTCCGACCGCACGAGCACGACGTCGGCGGTCTCGATCGCGACGTCGGTGCCGGCGCCGATCGCGACCCCCACGTCGGCCCGCGCGAGGGCGGGCGCGTCGTTGACGCCGTCGCCGACCATCGCCACCCTGCGCCCCTGCGCCTGCAGCTCGGCCACCTTCGCTGCCTTATCCCCCGGCAGGACATCCGCGAGCACCTCGTCGACGCCGACCTCGGCGGCGATTCGCTCCGCCGTCTGGCGGTTGTCGCCGGTGAGCATCACAGGGCGGATGCCGAGCTCCTCGAGCGCGGCGACTGCCTCCCGTGCCGTCTCCCTGGGCGCGTCGGCGATCGCGATCAGCGCAGCGGCGCGGCCGTCGACCGAGACGTGGACGACGGTGCGCCCCTCCCCTGCGAGCGCGTCGGCGCGCTCGGCCAGGCCGTCCGGCGAAACCTGCTCCCGGTCGAGCAGTCGCCTGTTGCCGACGGCAAGCCGATGCCCGGAGACCGTGGCGACCGCGCCGTGGCCCGCAACCGCCTCGAACGCCGTCGCCCGCGGGATCTCGAGCCGTCGTTGTTCCGCAGCGCGGACGATCGCCTCGGCCAGCGGATGCTCGCTCTCCCGCTCCAGGCCCGCGGTGAGCCGCAGGACCTCTTCCTCGTCGCTGCCGCCGTCGGCGGTGACGACCTCGACGACCTCGGGCTCGCCACGGGTCAGCGTGCCGGTCTTGTCGAGCACGACGGTGTCGAGCGACGACGCCTGCTCGATCGCCGTCGCGTTCTTGAACAGGATGCCGCGCTTCGCGCCGAGCCCGGTCCCGACCATGATCGCCGTCGGCGTGGCCAATCCCAGCGCGTCCGGACAGGTGATGACCACGACCGTGATCGCGAAGAGCAGCGAGCCCGTGAAGGAGGCGCCGACCAGGAAGTACCAGACGAGGAAGGTCGCGCTCCCGCCGAGGAGCGCCACCAACACGAGCCAGAACGCGGCGCGGTCGGCGAGCCGCTGCCCCGGGGCCTTGGAGCTCTGGGCCTCCTGGACCAGCTTCACGATCTGGGCCAGCGCGGTTTCGGCCCCCACCTTGGTGGCCCGGGCCCGCAAGGTGCCGGTGGTGTTGACCGTGGCACCGATCACCGGGTCGCCGGGAGCCTTGTGCACGGGCATGCTCTCGCCGGTCACCATCGACTCGTCCACTTCGCTCTCGCCGTCCTCGACCAGCCCGTCGACCGGCACCTTGGCCCCGGGCCGGATCAGCAACAGGTCGCCGACCTGCACCTCGGCGGTCGGCACCTCGACCGGCTCCCCGTC
>DATIDD010000094.1:0-29265 GCA_035456465.1 Gaiellaceae bacterium
ACCGCCCAGCGGGCGAGCTTCGGCCAGGTCACCGCGGCGCGCCGCAACTTCACGGGCGTGACCGCGCCGTTCCGCAGCTTCGGCGTCGTCACCGCGCCGTTCCGGAGCGAGAGCGTCCCGACTGACGCTTTCGGCGCGAGCGGGCGTGGGGCGGATGCGCCCTCGGTCGCCACGAGCAGAGCCCCGAGGAGCGTCGCCGAGACGGCGATCGGTAGCGACGCCAGCCGCATCAGGGATGGATACCGCATACGTCGGACGGGAAACCGGACGCCGGGCGGTCAGACCGGGGTCGGTACCATCGACCTCACCACCATGTCCGTCGAGAAGCGCCCCGACCGCTCGCCCGTCCCGTCCGACTGGACGTACGCCCCGGCGCCGGAGTCGAGCGAGATCGTCCGGCTCCGGGAGCGGTACGGCCTCTACGTCGGCGGCGAGTGGCTCGAGCCGGCGGAGACGTACACGACGCTCTCGCCGGCGACCGAGGAGCCGCTCGCCGAGGTCGGGCAGGCGGGCCCGGCCGAGGTGGACGCGGCGGTCGAGGCCGCGCGCGGCGCGTACGCGGACGGGTGGGCGTCGCTGCCCGGCTCCGAGCGGGCCAAGTACCTCTTCCGGATCGCGCGCATCCTCCAGGAGCGCGCCCGCGAGTTCGCCGTGCTGGAGTCGATGAACGGCGGCAAGCCGATCAAGGAGTCGCGGGACGTCGACCTCCCGCTCGCCGCGGCCCACTTCTTCTACTACGCGGGCTGGGCCGACAAGCTCGAGTACGCGTTCCCGAACCGGCGGCCGAAGCCGGTCGGCGTCGCGGGGCAGATCATCCCGTGGAACTTCCCGCTCCTGATGCTCTCGTGGAAGGTGGCGCCGGCGCTCGCGGCCGGGAACACCGTCGTCCTGAAGCCCGCCGAGACGACGCCGCTCACCGCGCTCCTCTTCTGCGACGTGCTCCGCCAGGCGGAGCTGCCCCCCGGCGTCGTCAACATCGTCACCGGCGACGGCCGCACCGGCGCCGAGCTCGTGAGGCACGACGGCGTGGACAAGATCGCCTTCACCGGGTCGACCGAGGTCGGGAAGGCGATCCAGCGCGAGCTCGCGGGCACCGGGAAGCGGCTGACGCTCGAGCTCGGAGGCAAGGCCGCGAACGTGATCTTCGACGACGCCGCGCTCGACCAGGCCGTGGAGGGGATCGTCAACGGCATCTACTTCAACCAGGGCCACGTCTGCTGCGCCGGGTCGCGCCTGCTCGTGCAGGAGTCGATCTACGAGCCCGTGGTGGAGAAGCTGAAGCGCCGGCTCGCAACCCTCCGCGTCGGCGACCCGCTCGACAAGAACACCGACGTCGGCGCGATCAACTCGCGGATGCAGCTGGACAAGATCACCGAGCTCGTCGAGGCGGGCAAGGAGGAGGGAGCGGAGATCTACCAGCCCCCCTGCCGCCTCCCGGAGAAGGGCTACTGGTTCGTGCCGACGGTGTTCACCGGCGTCGCGCAGAGCTACCGGATCGCCCAGGAGGAGATCTTCGGGCCCGTGCTCTCGGTGCTCACCTTCCGCACCCCCGACGAGGCCGTCGAGAAGGCGAACAACACGCCCTACGGGCTCAGCGCCGGCGTCTGGACGGAGAAGGGCTCGCGAATCCTCTGGATGGCGCAGCGGCTCCGCGCCGGGGTCGTCTGGGCGAACACCTACAACCGGTTCGACCCGGCCTCTCCCTTCGGCGGCTACAAGGAGTCGGGGTTCGGCCGGGAGGGCGGCCTGCACGGGCTCGAGCCGTACCTCACCTTCGAGTGATGGAGCGGCTGCCGGTCAAGAAGACGTACAAGCTGTTCGTCGGCGGCGCGTTCCCGCGCTCCGAGTCGGGCCGCACGTACGAGGCCCAGGGCCAGAACGTCGCGCGGGCCTCGCGCAAGGACGTGCGCGACGCGGTGAAGGCCGCACGGGGCGCGTTCCCGAAGTGGGCAGCGGCGACGGCGTACAACCGCGGGCAGGTGCTCTACCGCGTCGCGGAGATGCTGGAGGCGCGCGCCGCCGACCTCGCCGGGCTGTGCTCGGGCCGCCGCGAGGTGGAGGCCGCGATCGACCGCGTCGTCTGGTACGCGGGCTGGTCGGACAAGCTCGCCCAGGTGCTCGGCGGCTCGAACCCCGTCGCCGGCCCGTACTTCAACTTCACGGTGCCGGAGCCGACGGGCGTGGTGGGCGTGGTCGCGCCGGAGGACCCGCCGCTGCTCGGGCTCGTCAGCCGTGTGGCGCCCGTGCTCGTCGGGGGGAACGTCGCGGTCGTGCTCGCGTCGGAGTCGCAGCCGCTGCCGGCGATGGAGCTCGCGGAGGTGCTCGCGACCTCGGACGTGCCCGGCGGGGTCGTGAACCTCCTGACGGGTCATCGGTCCGAGCTCGCGCCGGTGCTCGCGTCGCACATGGACGTCAACGCGCTCGATCTCGGAGGGATCGACGGAGGGGCCGACGGGCTCGCGCCGGAGCTCGAGCGCCTCGCGGCGGAGAACGTGAAGCGCGTCGTCCGTGGCGATCCGGATGCGCAGAGCCCGTGGGAGGTCGCCTCCTTCCTCGAGCTCAAGACGGTCTGGCACCCGATCGGCGTCTAGCGCGCAGCCCGCCGTCCTCCGCGCCGCGAGGCCGCTACGTGCCCCGGACGGTCGCCGCGATCGCCTGGCGGAACCGGGGCGGGCCGACGCCCGGCTCCGAGGCGACCGAGAACACGGGGACGGGACGCCCGTCGACCCACGAGACGGACAGGTAGTCGGCGAGCATCCGGCCCTGGTTCGTGTCGGCGATCCACGGAATCGCCATCGTCCTCGCCGTCAACCGCTGCGGCCGCGACCACCTCGCGCCGCCGTCCGCGCTCGTGACGAGCCACGCGTCCACCCCCGCGCCGGGCGCGTAGGCGTAGAGCACGACCGCGATCCGGGTCGAGGTGCCGGCGCTCGCCGGATCGACGCCGACGCCGGGGACGAACGGCTCGAGCCGCGAGCCGGCCGGCACCGCCGGCACGCGCGCCGGAGGCGTCCACGAGACGCCGTCGAGCGAGGACGACAGCACCACGTCGGCCTGGGCCCGGAAGCGGGCGTCGTGCCAGACGACCACGACGCGGCCGTCCGCCGCCACCTCGGCGGAGGGGACGGGCGGCGCCCGCAGGCCGCCGGTGGACGACGGTGCCAGCTCGGCGATCGTCGCCGTCGCGCCGAAGCCGGCGCCCCCGTCGGGCGAGCGAGCCGCGACGAGCGTCGGCCGCGAGCCGGTGCCGGTGAGGTAGCAGACCACGAGCCCGCCGTCCGGCTGCACGACCGGCATCGCGAAGAAGCCGTCGCCCAGCGACACCGGGCCGCCCCACGTGAGCCCGCCGTCGCCGCTCGTCTGCACGACGAGCTCGCCGCGCAGGACGTCGGTGTAGGCGAGGTAGCACCGGCCGCGGAGCGGGCTCGAGGGCCACGAGTCGCACACCAGCCATTCCTTGTCGTAGGCGAGGCTCCGCGCGAGCGAGCGCGCGGCGACGACGGGCGGATCCCAGCGGATGCCGTCGACCGAGCGCGAGACCAGCAGCTCGGTCAGCGCCGGCGAGACGCCGAGCGTCGCCACGAGCCAGGTTCCGTGCGCGTCGTCGTAGGCGACGGCGGGATCGCTCACGCGCGGGTGCGCCCCGGGCGGCGTCGAGTAGGCGGAGAGGCCGGGGAGGAACGTCGGCGTCCAGGTGCGGCCGCCGTCGGTCGACGTCGAGACGCCGATGTTCGCCGCGCCCCCGTCGAAGAAGCGACCCGACTGGAAGGTGGTCACGATCGTCGAGCCGTGGGCGAGCGAGTCGGGCTCGACCTGGGTCCGGTGCTGGCCGGCAGGCGTCCGGTACGGGTCGCGCGAGATCGCCAGCGTCACGACCTCGCAGTCGGCCGCCACCGTGTCCTCGCGGTCCGCCGTGACGAGGTCGCGGCCGGGCCCGCAGGCGACGCGGTCGCGGGCGCCGTCCTGGTCGAGGGCGACCCGGTCGTCGCCGGAGCCTGCCTCGACACGATCGCCGCCCGTGCCGGCCACGACGAGGTCGGCGCCGCCGCGGCCGACGATGCGGTCGGCGCCGCCGAGCCCGGAGATCACGTCAGCGCGCTGCGTCCCGAGCAGGCTGTCGGCTCGTGCCGTCCCGCGGATCGCCGCCGCCCCCGCGACCGGAACGAACGCCGCCGCGGCGGTGGCGGCGAGGAGGACTGCCCGGCGCACGGTCCGACCGTACCGGAGCGCCCAGCCGGGCGGGCGATACGATCGAGGAGCAGATGAGAGCTTCCCGCCGCTTCAGCCAGGCGATCTCCGAGGGGGACGGCATCTCGCTCCTCGCCGCGGTCGGCGACCCGGACGGCGCGCGCGCCGCCGAGCGCGCCGGGGCGGAGGGGCTCGTGGCCGCCGCATCCGCGACGGGGCTGAGCGACGCCACCGAGCTGCCGATCCTGTGGATGTCCGACGCGCTCGACGAGGCCGTGGCGGCGGGGGCCGACGCCGCCGTCCTGCTCGTGAACGGGCTCGAGGACGACGACGGGCGGCTCGAGGCGCTCGTCGAGGCGGTCACCGGCCGTGGCCTCGAGTGCGTCGTCGGCGTCGCCGACGAGGACGAGCTGCGGGTCGCGCTCGACCGACTCGACCCCGAGGTGCTCCTCCTCTCCGCCGGAAGGGTCGACGAGCACGAGGCGCTCGAGCACGTGCTCGGGCTGCTTCCCGACGTGCCAGCCGGCAAGCTCGCGATCGCCGACCTCGACGTCCAGGGCCGCGAGGAGGTCGCGCAGCTCGAGCGGGCCGGCGTGGACGCGGTCGTCGTCCGCTCGGGCGATCTCGCAGCGCTCCTGCACGAGCCGTCGAGGTAGCCTGGCCCCATGGCCGTCGAGCCCGCCGCCGAGCCGCTCACTCGGACGCGCGCGGTCGCCGCACCGCACGGGCTCGCGATCGGCTTCGCGGTCTTCACGTCCGGCGCCGTCCTGCTCGGGATGGAGCTCGCCGCCAGCCGCGTACTCGCGCCGTTCTTCGGCAACTCGCTGTTCGTCTGGGGCGCGCTGATCGGCGTCGTGCTCGCGGGCCTCGCGGTCGGGTACTGGCTCGGCGGCACGCTGGCCGACCGCCTCCCCGCGACGTGGCTGCTGCTCGCCGCGATGGGCCTCGGCGCGCTGCTCGTGCTGCTCGTGCCGATCGTCGACGAGCCCGTGCTCGAGTGGGTCGTCGGCTGGGATCCCGGGCCGCGGCTGAACCCGCTGCTGACCGCGGTGATCCTGTTCGGCCCCGCGAGCGTCGTCCTCGCCGCCGTGACGCCGATCGCGGTCCGCCTCGCCGCCCGGTCGGTCGACACGGTCGGCCGCACCGCCGGACGCCTGTACGCGGTCTCGACCGCCGGGAGCATCGCCGGGACGTTCGCGACCGCGTTCTGGCTCGTCCCCGAGCTCGGAGTGAGCCAGCTCCTCGCGCTCGCCGCCACCGCCCTCCTCGCCGCGGTCGCCCTCGTCGCCGGCGTCGAGCGGCTGCCGGTGGCGGCCGCCGTCGCGCTGCTCGCGACCGCGGGCGCGGGCGTCGCGGCCGTGCGCCTCGCGCCCGAGGAGACGGGCACGCTGGAGGGCGCTGCCGCGCAGAACTGGTCGCCCGTCTACCGCTCGCGCGACGAGGGGCGCGGCGGCATCGACGCCGCCGCCGGCGGCTTCGACGTCGTGTTCCAGCGCGACACCCGCTACCACCATCTCGCGGTGGTCGACGACGTGGACGGCTCCCGCTACCTGCGCTTCGACAACTCCTTCCAGAGCGGCATGTGGCTCGCGCGGCCGTTCGACACGCGGTTCGCGTACACGGATTACTTCGACCTCGCGCTCGCCTACAACCCGGACGCGCGGAGCGTGCTCTTCGTCGGCCTCGGCGGCGCCTCGGCGCCCAAGCAGTTCTGGCAGGACTTCCCGCGGCTCGACCTCCAGGTGGCGGAGCTCGACCCGGTCGTGGTCGACGTCGCCCGCCGCTACTTCGAGATGCCGGACGACCCGCGTCTCGCCGTCGCGGTCGAGGACGGTCGCCGCTACCTGGCCACGAACGACCGCCGCTACGACGTGATCGCGATCGACGCGTACTTCTCCGACTCGATCCCCTTCCACCTCACCACGCGCGAGTTCGTCGACCTCCTGCGGCAGCGCCTCGCCCCGGGCGGGGTCGTGGTGGCGAACGTGATCGGGTCGCTCGAGGGGTCCGGGTCGAAGCTGCTGCGCGCGTTCGTCCGGACGTACAAGACGGCGTTCCCGTCCGTGACCGTCCATCCCGTGATCGAGCCGGGCGACGGCGGCAGCCTGACCGAGCTGCGCAACCTCATGCTCGTCGCCACCGAGGGCGCGCTGCCCTCGGAGCAGTTCCTGCTCGAGCGCTGGCAGCGGCTGGCCCCGAGCGGGGCCCCCGACCTGGCGCGCGCGATCCGCAACCGCTACGACAAGCCGATCCGGACGCACGACGTCCCGACGCTGACGGACGACTACGCGCCGACGGACTCGCTGCTGCTCGTCGACTAGCGGGCTCTGCTCGCGCCGGCCCGAAAGGAGCCACATTGACGACCGAGACCACGATCGTGACCGGCGTCGACTTCGTCTCGATCCCGACCACCGACCTCGAGCGGGCGATGGCGTTCTACGAGGACGTGCTCGGCCTGCCGCGCTCCGTCGTGTGGCAGCGCCCCGGGCACGAGCCGGTCGGTGCCGAGTACGAGACCGGGACGGTCACGCTCGCCCTCATGGCCTGCGATCGGCTCGGGATCGAGTTCCGGCCCAACGCCGCCCCGATCGCGCTGCAGGTGGCCGACGTCCCGGCTGCACGTGCCGAGCTGGAGTCGCGCGGCGTCGCCTTCAGGGGCGAGACGATCGACAGCGGCGTGTGCCACCAGGCGATCTTCGAGGACCCGGACGGCAACGTCCTCGACCTCCACCACCGCTACGCGCCCCGCTGACGCAGGTGCCGAAGGTGGGAATCGAACCCACACTCCCCGAGGGGAACCGGATTTTGAGTCCGGCGCGTCTGCCAGTTCCGCCACTTCGGCCGAGCAGAAGGGTACCGCCGAAGGTGGCCGCTGACCGAAGCGCCGCGGGTCGCCGCCGGAGGCCGGCTCCGCCGGCCGGGAGGCGATGCGCCCGCTGGCGACACCGTGCCGAGAAGGAGGAGGCCCGCGGGGGAACCATGGGTTCTCCCGCGATTCACGGGTTCCCCCACGTCTCCTAGACTGGCGGCGTGGCGCAGCAGGTCGGGATCCTCACGGGCGGCGGCGACTGCCCCGGGCTGAACGCGGTCATCCGCGCCGTCGTCCACCGCCTGGTCGACAACGGCTGGGAGGTCACGGGCGTGGAGCAGGGCTGGCGCGGCCTCGTCGAAGGGCGCTTCCGGGGGCTGGGGCTGCGCGAGGTGTCCGGGATCCTGCCGCGCGGGGGCACGATCGTCGGCACGTCGCGGACGAACCCGTACAAGCTCGACGACGGCGTCGAGAAGGTGCTGCGGCACTTCGGCAGGCAGGGGCTGGACGCGCTCGTCGCGGTCGGCGGCGAGGACACGCTCGGCGTCGCCGCGCGGCTGTATCGCGAGCACGACTTCCCGGTCGTGGGCGTGCCGAAGACGATCGACAACGACCTGTCCGCGACCGACTACACGTTCGGCTTCGACACCGCGGTCGGCGTCGCGACCGAGGCGATCGACCGGCTGCACACCACCGCCGAGTCGCACAACCGCGTGATGGTCGTCGAGGTGATGGGCAGGCACACCGGCTGGATCGCGGTGCACAGCGGCATCGCGGGCGGCGCGGACGTGATCCTCATCCCCGAGCAGCCGCTCCCCGTCGAGGACGCCTGCGAGGTGATCGAGCAGCGTCACCGCGGCGGCAAGGACTTCTCGATCGTGGTCGTCAGCGAGGGCTACCAGCTGACGTACCGGTCGGGCGAGTCGAGGCTCGTCGCGCAGGAGCCCACCACCGATCAGTTCGGCCACGTCCGGCTAGGCGGCGTCGGCGACGAGCTCGCGCACGAGATCGAGGAGCGGACCGGCTTCGAGACGCGAGTGACGGTGCTCGGCCACGTCCAGCGCGGGGGCACGCCGACGCCGCGAGACCGCGTGCTTGCGACCCGGTACGGGCTGAAGGCTGCGGATCTCGTCCTCGCCGGCGACTTCGGCCAGATGGCCGCGCTGCACGGCGACTCGATCGTCGCGGTGTCGCTCGCAGAGGCGACCAAGGAGCTGAAGACGGTGCCGCCCGAGTGGTACGACGTGGCCCGCGCGTTCTTCGGCTAGCGGCCCGGCGCGGATCCACGACTACGGCTTATCGAAGCGCCCACGGCGGCTCGCGGTCGGAGTTGAAAAGCCGCACTGCGGCACCCATACTGCACACCCCATCGGGAGGAACCCGTTCCAGGCTACGGAACCTCCCTGCGGAAAACGGCACCGGGCTCGAGGAGGCTCCACTTTGAAGAAACGCGGATTTTTCAGCTTCATGGCGCTCCTCGTCGCTGCGCTCGCGCTCGTTGCGGCGGGCTGCGGCGGCGACGACGAGGAGGGCGGCGGTGGCACCGGCACCGAGGCCACGGCGGGCGGCGGCGGCAACGTCGAGGCGCTCCCGGCATCGTCGTGCACGGGGATCGAGTTCGGCGGCGAGGGCGAGCCTGACGCCCTGATCGTCTCCGACCTGCCGATGCAGGGCTCGTCCCGCACGCAGACCGTGCAGATGGTCAAGGCGATCCGGTGGGTCCTCGACAACCGCGGCTGGAAGGCCGGCGACCTCAACATCGGCTACCAGGTCTGCGACGACTCGACCGCCCAGGCGGGCAAGTGGGACTCGGGCAAGTGCTCGCAGAACGCCCAGGCGTACACGTCGAACGAGAGCGTCATCGGCGTGATCGGCACGTTCAACTCCGGCTGCGCGGCGATCATCATCCCCGTGCTGAACCAGGCGCCGGGCGGCGTGATGGCGATGGTCTCGCCGGCGAACACGTACGTCTGCCTGACGGAAGGCGGCCCCGGCTGCGACGACAGCGAACCGGACAAGTACTACCCCTCCGGCACGCGGAACTACGTCCGCGTCGTGGCGAACGACGCCTTCCAGGGCGCGGCGGTGGCCGAGTTCGCACAGCAGCAGGGCGTCAAGAACATCTACATCCTCAACGACAAGGAGGCCTACGGCCTCGGCGTGGCGACGAACTTCCGGAACGCGGTGGAGCACCTCGGCATCAAGGTCGCCGGGTTCTCGGCCTGGGACCCGAAGGCGTCGAGCTACGAGGCGCTCATGCGCCAGATCAAGACCACCGGCGCCGACGCCGTGTTCCTCGGCGGCCTCGTCGACGAGAACGGCGCGCAGGTGATCAAGGACAAGGTCGCCGTGCTCGGGCCGAACGACGGCGCGGTCAAGCTGCTGGCGCCCGACGGCTTCACGCAGCAGTCGACGATCGACGAGTCCGGCGTGGACAACGCCAAGGGGATGTTCATGTCCGTCGCCGGCGTCCCGGTCGCGGAGCTGACCGGGGACGGCAAGACGTTCATCGAGGAGTTCTCGAAGGAGCTCGGCGACGAGCCGGTCGACCCGTACGCCGCGTACGGCGCGCAGGCCGCCGTCGTGCTCCTGGACGCGATCGAGCGTGCGGGCGGGACCGAGCGCACGAAGATCGCCGAGGAGCTCTTCAACACGAACATCGAGAACGGCATCCTCGGCTCGTTCCAGATCAACGACAACGGCGACCCGGAGCTTGCCTCGGGCGGCGTGGTCGGGTTCACGGTCTACCGGGCGGAGAAGGAGCTCGTCCCCGAGACGACGATCTCGCCCAAGCAGGAGAACGTCGACGCCGCCCGCGGGAGCTGAGCGGCGGCGACGCTGAACCGGCCGGGGGAGGGCGACCTCCCCCGGCCTCGTTCGACGGGGAGGATGCGGCGATCGAAGCGCAGGCGCAAGGCAACGCACCACGCGGCCCGCTCGGCGCCTTCGGCGGCCGCCGGCCCAGCGTCGTCTCCGCGATCGGGCTCGGCCTCGTCGGGCTCGTGGTCATCTGGCTCGTCGGGAACTTCGTCAAGGACCCGAGCGAGTTCATCAACGTCTTCTTCATCGGCCTCACCAACGGGGCCGTGTACGGCCTCGTCGCGCTCGGCTACACGCTCGTCTACGGCATCCTCCAGCTGATCAACTTCGCCCACGGCGACGTGTTCGCGCTGTCGGGGCTCGTCGCGTACACGGTGCTGTTCGACTGGTTCGGCGTCAGCGGCGCCTCCTCGAACGCCGTGTCGATCGTCGCGATCCTCGGCGGCCTCGCCGTCACGATGTCGCTGTTCTCGGTCTTCAACGCGTCGATCGAGCGGGTCGCCTACCGCCCGCTTCGACGCGCGCCGCGGCTGGCGGCGCTGATCACCGCCGTCGGCATGTCCTTCATCGTGCAGAACATCGGGCTCTACTTCTACGGCGTCGACTACCGCGGCGCGAGCGAGCTGCTGCCGCGCGGGAACGTGTTCGAGATCGGCGACGTCTCCTACCAGTGGAACAAGTTCATCGTCCTGCTGATCACGATCCCGACGCTGATCGCGCTCACGTGGTTCGTCCGCCAGACGCGCCAGGGGAAGGGGATGCGCGCGGTCGCGCAGGACCAGGAGGCCTCGGCGATGATGGGGATCGACGTCAACCGGACGATCTCCGTCACGTTCGCGCTCGCCGGCTCTCTCGCCGCGGTTGGCGGGATGCTGTTCCTGCTGCAGTTCAACATGCGCTACGACACGGGCTTCGAGCTCGGCCTGATCGCGTTCACCGCGGCCGTGCTCGGCGGGATCGGCAATCTCACCGGCGCGGTTCTCGGCGCGCTCGTGATCGGCTTCATCCAGGCGTTCAACGAGGGCCTCACCTGGTACACGCCCGGGTCCGACTGGACCCGCTCGATCGTGTTCGGGATCCTGATCGCGATCCTCGTGTTCCGGCCCGAGGGCCTCCTGGGCGAGCGGACGCCGGAGGGGGCGTGACCACCGCCCAGGCCGCTCGGAGTCGCGACGTCGGCGGGTGGGCCGTCGAGTTCGCCCGGCGCTGGTGGCTCGTCGTCCTCGTGATCGTGCTCGCGTTCCTCTACCCCGAGTACCGCGCGTCGCTCGCCGACCTCCCGGCGATCGGCGACTTCGTGCCGAGCGTCAGCTCGATGGTCGTGATGATCGTGTTCACGATGATGGCGGTCGGCCTGAACATCGTCGTCGGCTACGCGGGGCTGCTCGACCTCGGCTACGTCGCCTTCTACGCCGCCGGCGCCTACATCGCCGCCTGGTTCGCCTCGCTCCAGTTCGACCAGGTCACGTTCCACCTCGGCTCCGTCGGCATCAACCCCGACTTCCCCGGCATCCACCTGTCGATGTGGATCGTCCTCGTCCTCGCGGGCTTCTTCACGCTCCTCGTCGGGATCCTGATCGGCCTGCCGACGCTGCGCCTGCGCGGCGACTACCTGGCCATCGTGACGCTCGGCTTCGGCGAGATCATCCCGCAGTTCGTGCGCAACGGCGACAGCCTGTTCGGCTTCGACCTCACGCACGGCACGTTCGGGATCAGCCCGATCGACCAGCCGGGGTTCGGCGAGTCGCTGAACGACGCGCTCGGGCTTCCCGTCACCTACCAGCAGGTGACGAACCGCGACGAGTGGTTCTACTGGACGATCCTCGTGCTGCTCCTGATCACCGTGTTCTGCTCGGTGCGGCTGCGAGACTCGCGGCTCGGCCGGGCCTGGATCGCGATCCGCGAGGACGAGACGGCCGCGGCGGCGATGGGCGTCCCGCTGATGCGGACGAAGACGTGGTCGTACGCGATCGGCGCCTTCTTCGGCGGGGTCGCGGGCGCCTTCTACGCGAGCTTCAAGTCGGGCGCGTTCCCGGCGGACTTCTACTTCAACATCTCGATCTTCCTGCTCTGCATGGTGATCCTCGGCGGGATGGGCTCCGTCTGGGGGGTGATCCTCGGCGGGATGATCCTCGGCTGGCTCAACGTCGAGGGGCTCGCGACGATCGGGACGAAGGCCGGCATCGAGGATGTCCCGAAGTACCAGTTCGGCATCTACGGCCTGATCATCGTGCTGATGATGCTGTTCCGGCCCACGGGCCTCATCTCGGAGCGTCGCCACAAGCGCGAGATGGAGCTCGGCGTCCGCGACACGCCGCTGTACGACGTCACGACCGAGGGCGCGATGACCGATCGCGACGCCACCAATGACTGACATCCTCACGGCGGCCGCGGTGCGGAAGGAGTTCGGCGGCCTGATCGCGGTCAACGACGTCGACTTCACCATCCCCGAGCGGTCGATCGTGTCGCTGATCGGCCCGAACGGCGCGGGGAAGACGACGTTCTTCAACATGCTGACCGGCGTCTACCGGCCGACGAGCGGGCGGATCGTGTTCGACGGCGCCGACGTGACGGACAAGCCGCCGCACGCGATCACGGAGCGGGGCGTCGGGCGCACGTTCCAGAACATCCGGCTGTTCCAGCACATGACCTCGCTCGAGAACGTGCTCGTCGGGATGCACGCGCGCCTGCACTCGGGGATTCTCAGCTCGATCGTCGGCACGCCGCGCCAGCGTCGCGAGGAGCGCCGTGCGGAGGAGCGCGCGCGCGAGCTGCTCCGCTTCAGCGGGCTGCGCGGACGGTACGACGAGCTCGCGCGAAACCTCTCCTACGGCGACCAGCGCCGGCTCGAGGTGGCGCGCGCGCTCGCGACCGAACCGAAGCTGCTGCTGCTCGACGAGCCGACGGCCGGCATGAACCCGCAGGAGACGGCCGCCTTCACCGACTTCGTGCACCGGCTGCGCGAGGACCGCGGCCTCACGATCCTGATGATCGAGCACGACATGAAGGTCGTGATGGGGATCTCCGACCGCGTCACCGTGCTCGACTACGGCGAGAAGATCTCGGAGGGCTCGCCGCAGGAGGTCCAGCGGGACGAGCGCGTGATCGAGGCGTACCTCGGCCGGGCGGCGACGGCGTAGTGGCGGCGACCGAGACGCAGACGGCCGAGCCGCGCGCGCGGCCCGCGGACGACGCCGAGGTCGTCCTCCGCATCGACGACATCCACAGCTACTACGGGTCGATCCACGCGCTCAAGGGGGTCTCGCTCGAGGTGCGTCAGGGCGAGATCGTCACGCTCATCGGCGCCAACGGCGCCGGGAAGTCGACGACGCTGCGCTCGATCAACGGCCTCGTGCACCCGCGCGAGGGGCGGATCGAGTTCCTGGGCGAGGACATCTCGCGGGCGGCGCCCCACGACGTCGTCAAGCGCGGGATCGCGCACTCGCCCGAGGGACGCCGGCTGTTCCCGCGGATGTCCGTGTTCGAGAACCTCCAGATGGGCGCGTTCCAGAACGAGGACCGCTCGACCTTCGACGACGACCTCGAGCGCGTGTTCACGCTCTTCCCGCGCCTCGCGGAGCGGCGCAGCCAGGCGGCGGGGACGATGTCGGGGGGCGAGCAGCAGATGTGCGCGATGGGTCGGGCGCTGATGGCGCACCCGAAGCTGCTGCTGCTCGACGAGCCGTCGATGGGGCTCGCGCCGATCTTCGTCGAGCGGATCTTCGAGATCGTCGAGGAGATCAACCGCCAGGGGACCACGGTGCTGCTCGTCGAGCAGAACGCGCTGATGGCCCTCGACGCCGCCGACCGCGGCTACGTGATGGAGACCGGCACGATCGCGCTCGCCGACGACGCGGCGAGGCTGCGCGAGAACGAGCAGGTCCGCAAGGCGTACCTCGGCGAGACGTAGGTCCGCGCCCGGCGTTCGCGGTCAGGCGGGCGCGCCCACGACGAGCGGGAAGTACGGAGGACACAGGAGCACGCCCACGCGGCCCTCGCCGCCGCTCCTCGCCATCGCCATCTCGACGGCCGCCGTCAGCGTGTGCACCGGGACGAGCCCGAGCTGGCGCGCGGCGGCCGCGTCGCGGCACTCGGCGACGAGGACCGAGCCCAGCCGGCCGAGCGCCGGCTCGCAGGCGGCCCACTCGGCGAACGGCAGCAGCGGGTGGCACGTGCGGCCGGCGCGATAGCCCTCGAGCGCGCGCTCGTCGTCGGCGACCGCCGTCTCGGCGGCCGCGAGCTCCTCCGGGTCGCGGCCCGCGCGGGCGGCGGCGAAGAACGCGCGGTAGGGCGACTGCGTGGGGTGCGCGAACCGGCGGCGAAACGGGTTGACGAGGATCACCGTGCCGCCGTCCCGCACCGGGAACGCGTCGCGCCACAAGCGCAGGGCCAGGCCGAGCGCGAGGTACGCGGCCTGCAGCGGGTTCGGAGACTCGCGCGGCAGCGTCGGCGTCGTCTCGGGGACCGGCACCACCAGCGCGTCGAGCGGCCCGGGCAGCGACGCCGACCGCGCCTCGATCGCGCGGAGGAGCGCCTCGGCGTGCGCCACCGACGGCGGGCCGGCGAAGGCGGCGTTCGCCGTCAGCTCGATCCGGAGCGTGTGGAGGAGCCGGGCGCGCAGGGCGCCCGGGACCGCGGCGAAGAGCCGCCGCAGCGGCGAGCGAGCGACGCGCGCGTCGGCGTCCGGGTCGAACGGGTAGCCCTGCAGCGTGCCCGCGAGCCGCGGGTGGTTCAGCGCCAGCGAGACCCCCAGCACCGGCGCTCGGGTGGCAAGCGACCGCTCGATCGCGAGCCCGGCGCGCCAGCCCCCCGAGGCCGCGGTCTCGAGCAGCGAGTCCGCCTGGGCCCCTCGCAGCGTGTCCGCGGCGGCCGCGCCGACGAACGCGGCCGGGCCGCCGTGCAGCACCGTCTCGGCGGCCCCGACCGTGACGACCAGGTCGGTGTCCGCGAGCACGCGGTGTACCCGCGGCGGTGGCGTCCCGCCGTCGGCGGGGAGCTCGGCGAGGTCCTCCGCCTCGACGTCGTGCACCTCGACCCGTCCCCTGAACCGGCGCCGGAACTCGAACGAGAACAGCGACGCGAGGTCGCGCCCGAGCGGCCTGCGGGCGAGCCCGCTCGCGACGAGCACCGTCTGGCTCGACTCGCGGATCCCCGCCGCGTCGAGCTCGGCCACCGCGGCGGCGACCGCAGCCTCGCGCGGGTCGAACGCGCTTCCCGGGATCGGCAGCGTCGGGGGCTCGACCACGACCGTGGCCCGTCCTCCCCTCGGCGCGACCTCGTGGAGCGCAGGCCCCGCGAGCGGGAACCGGAGCGCGTCGCGCACCGCGGCCGCGACGTCCCCGAGCGCGTCCCCCGGCGCGAGCGGTCGCAACACCACGATCTCCTCCGGCACGTCCGCCAGCACGACGCTCGTGCCCGCGAGGAGCGGGACCCTCACGGGATCGCGCGGTAGAGCCTCAGGTACGTCGTCCGCCACCCGCGCCGCGGCCAGAACCGCGACGCGAGGAGGTTCACGCTGCGCCAGTCGGTCGTGATCGAGCGGAACCCCTGCTCGTGCGCCCAGCGCAGGACGTGAGCGGCCAGTGCCAGGCCGGCGCCCGAGCCGCGGACGTGCGGGTACGTGGCGGCGTGCGCGAGGTCGACGTTCCGCTCGGGCACGCGCAGGTCGCCCGTCGGCCGCCGGTACAGCAGCGCCTCGCCGACGACCGCGCCGTCGCGCTCGGCCATGAACGGCCAGAAGGTGTCGGGCGAGTCGAAGGTGTCGGGCTCCCACTCGGCCTCGAACTCGGAGAGCGGCCCCACCTCGAGGTTGGAGAAGCTGGGGGAGCGGGTCTGGTGCTCCCAGAGCTCCCGGTCGAGCCGCGCGAGGTGGGCGAGGTCCTCCTTCGTGCCGGGGCGGATCGACACGGCGGCGTCGACCGGCGGCGCCGGCTCGCTCTCGCGCACCGCGTAGGCGAACTGGAGGCCGAACGCCAGGCGGAACCAGGCGTCGACGAGTGCCGCGTCGTGCGAGGGGACGACGACCGCGAAGGCGCGCCGCCCCTCGTCGTACCAGCGCTCGGCGGCCGCTGCGAACAGGTCGCGCGCGAGCTCCGGCTCGGCCGTCGCCTGTCCGGCGAAACCGCTGAAGACCCGGACGTTCCCGCGGTTGTCGTTCGTCGCGGGCGCGCCGAGGAGGTACCCCGCCGGCGAGCCGTCGCGCCGCGCGAACACGCCGCTCGCGCCCTCCTGCCGCCATTCCGCCTCCACCTGGGCACGCACGTCGTCGACCTCGGCGAGGAGGGGCTCGGCGGCGCGATGGCGCGCATGCGCGGCGGCGCGGAGCGCGGCCGCGTCGTCGAGGTGCTCGTCGGCGAAGGGAACGATCTCGAGTGCCATCGGCGGCGGACGTTAGCCACTGCCCGTGGGCGCCGTCGGTACGGCAAACCGGCGGCATACACTCGTCCTCGTGCCGAAGACGCTCACCGGTGCCGAGCTCCAGCTCGACGACGGGCCCGCCCGCGAGTCCGACCTGTTCCTCGTCGACGGGAACAACCTCGCCTACCGCGCCTTCTTCGCCCTGCCGGAGGAGCTGGCGACGACGGAGGGGTTCCCGACGAACGCGCTGCTCGGCTTCACGAACATGCTGTTCAAGCTCCTGGCCGACTACCGCCCCAAGGGCGTGGCCGTCGCGTGGGACACCCGTCCCGTACACCGGCACGAGCAGCTCGAGACGTACAAGTCCGAGCGCCGGCCCATGCCCGACCTGCTGCGCGAGCAGTTCCCGTACTTCCGCCCGATCGTCGAGGCGTTCGGCTACCGGAACCTCGAGTTCGAGGGCTGGGAGGCGGACGACGTGATCGCCACGCTCGCGACCCGCGCCGAGGAGGCCGGGGTGCGCACGACCGTCGTCTCGACCGATCGTGACGCCTTCCAGCTGTGCTCCGAGCTCGTCTCGCTGATGATGACGCCACGCGGCGTCTCGGACGTCCACGTGTACACGCCGGAACGGGTCGAGGCGCGCTACGGCATCCGGCCCGATCAGATTCCGGACTTCATCGGCCTCAAGGGCGACACCTCCGACAACATCCCCGGCGTCCCGGGGATCGGCGACAAGACGGCGGGGCAGCTCGTCGCCCAGTACGGGTCGCTCGAGGAGGTGATCGCCCACGTCGACGAGCTCTCGCCGGCGCGGCGCAAGAACATCACCGAGCACGCGGAGCAGGCGCTCGCGTCGAAGCGGCTGGCGACGATGCGGCGGGATCTCGACCTCGACTTCGACCCGGGGGCGATCGTGCTCGCGCCGCCCGACCGCGGGCAGCTCCGCGAGACGTTCCGGCGCTTCGAGTTCCGCAACCTGCTGAACCGGATCGACGAGCTCGAGGCGGCGGTGCCCGCGGCCAGGCGCGAGTCGGTCGGGACGGCGGTGCCGTGGCAGGAGGGCGAGCTTCCGGTCCTGCGAGGCCGGGTCGGGCTCGCGATTCGCGACGGCCGTTTCGCCGCGGCGACCGACGAGGGCGTCGTGGTGGGAACGTGGAGCGAGTCGCTCCCGTCGCGGCTGCGCGACGCCGACGTGGTCGCGCACGACTTCAAGTCGCTGCCGCGGCTGACCTTCGAGCCCGTCGACGACACGATGATCGCCGCGTATCTGATCGAGCCGGGGCGGCCCGAGTACGCGATCGACGACCTGGTCGCCGAGTACGGCGTCGAGCCGGTCCCGGAGCCCGCCGCCGACGAGGACACCACGGCTCTCGTCCGTGCCGCCGAGGGGCCGCGCCGCCTCGCGCCGCTGCTGAACGAGCGCCTCGTCGAACGTGGGAGCGAGCACCTCTACCGGTCGATCGAGCTGCCGCTGACGGCCGTGCTGTCCGCGATGGAGGACACCGGCGTCAAGGTCGACGAGTACCGCATGGGCGAGATCACGGCCCGCCTCCGGGACCGGGTCGAGGAGCTCGAGGCGCGCGCGTACGAGCTCGCCGGGGAGGAGTTCATGCTCGGCTCGACGCAGCAG
Source organism: Gaiellaceae bacterium (assembly GCA_035456465.1). Classification (GTDB taxonomy): domain Bacteria; phylum Actinomycetota; class Thermoleophilia; order Gaiellales; family Gaiellaceae; genus DATHTC01. The sequence goes on from DATIDD010000094.1 coordinate 17,808, forward strand.
CTCGCGCGGATCCTGTTCGAGACGCTCGCGCTCACGCCCGGCCGCAAGGGCAAGACCGGCTACTCGACCGACACGCGCGTGCTCCGCACGATCCGCGGCGACCACGAGATCGTTCCCGTGATCGAGGAGTGGCGCGAGCTGACGAAGCTCCTGAACACGTACCTCGGGCCGCTGCCGTCGCTGATCTCGACGGCCGACGGGCGCCTGCACACGCACTTCAACCAGACGGTGGCCTCGACGGGGCGGCTGTCGACGTCGAACCCGAACCTCCAGGCGATCCCGATCCGCACCGACCTCGGCCGCGAGATCCGCTCCGCGTTCGTCCCAGAGCAGGGCTACCGGCTCGTCTCGGCCGACTACTCGCAGGTCGAGCTGCGGATCCTCGCGCACGTGTCGGGCGAGCCGAAGCTGCGGGAGGCGTTCGCGCGCGGCGAGGACATCCACGCGGCCACCGCCGCCGAGGTCCTCGGCAAGCCGCGCGCCGAGCTGACGAAGGACGAGCGGAACGTCGCCAAGATGGTGAACTTCGGGATCATCTACGGCATCTCGGCGTTCGGCCTGTCGGAGAACCTCGAGATCCCGCGCGAGCAGGCGCAGGAGTACATCGACGCGTACCTCGCGCGGTTCCCGCACGTGCAGGACTTCATCGCCCGCACGATCGAGCAGGCGGAGCGGGACGGCTACGTGACGACGCTGCTCGGGAGGCGGCGGCCGGTGCCGGAGATCCGCGCCTCGAACCGGCAGACACGATCGCTCGGCGAGCGCCTCGCCGTGAACTCGGTGATGCAGGGGACGGCCGCCGACGTGATCAAGGTGGCGATGGTGGCCATCCACCGGCGGCTGCGCGACGAGGGCCGGCGGGCGCGGCTCGTCCTCCAGGTGCACGACGAGCTGCTGCTGGAGGTGCCCGATCCGGAGGCGTCGGCGGTGAAGGAGCTCGTGCGCGCCGAGATGTGCGGGGCCTACCCGCTCGATCCGCCGCTCGCGGTCGACCTCGGCGTCGGCGACGACTGGAACGAGGCGAAGAGCTAGTCCTCCGCCGACGGGTGCGGCGTCGCACCGGCCGCCGCGGTCGTGACCCGGAGGCAGCCCCCTGGTACGCCGAACGTGTCCGCATAGGATCGAGACATGGCCGAGCTGTCGCTGCGCACGCGCCAGGACGTCCTCGAGCGGCTCGGGCGCGACACGTTCGACGTCGTCGTGATCGGCGGCGGGATCACGGGCGCAGGCGTCGCGCTCGACGCGGCGAGCCGCGGGCTGCGGGTGGCGCTCGTCGAGCGAGCCGACCTCGGCTCCGGCACCTCGAGCCGGTCGTCGCGCCTCGTCCACGGAGGCGTCCGCTACCTCCGGCAAGGCGCGATCGGCCTCGTGCGGGAGTCGCTCGAGGAGCGCGCGCGGCTCCTCGCCAACGCGCCGCACCTCGTCCGCCCGCTCGCGTTCGTCGTCCCGCGGTTCCGTCGCGGGCGCGCGCAGGCCCTGGGGCGCGGCGCGGGCGTGGGCCTCTGGCTCTACGACGCGCTCGGCGGCGCGCGGCTCGGCCGGCATCGGCGCCTGTCGGCGGCCGACGCGACGGCGCTCGTGCCCGGCCTCGACGCACGGGCGCTCGCGCACGCGTGGGCCTACTCGGACGCGACCGTGGACGACGCCCGCCTGACGCTGACCGTCGCCCGCAGCGCCGCCGGGCGCGGGGCCGCGCTCGCGACCCGCTGCGTCGCGGTCGCGATCGAGCCGCCCGCGGGCGGCGTGGCCACCGTCCACTGCCGCGACGAGCTCGGCGGGGGCCTGATCGAGGTCCGCGCCCGCGCCGTCGTCAACGCCGCCGGCGTGTGGAGCGACGCCGTGCGTGCGCTGGCGGACGGCGACGCCCGCTCGGAGCTCCGCCCGGCGAAGGGCGTCCACGTGACGGTCGCGCGCGCCGCGCTCCCGACGACCGCCGCCGCGCTCCTGCCCGCGCCCGACGGGCGCTTCGTCTTCGTCGTCCCCTGGGGCGAGGTCACGCTCGTCGGCACGACCGACACGCCGTACGGCGGCGGGCTGGACGACCCCGGTGCGGATGAGGACGAGATCGCGTACCTCCTCGACGCCGTCAACGGCGCCGCGGCGCAGCCGCTCGAGCGCGCGGACGTCGTCGGCGTCTACGCCGGCCTGCGCCCCCTCGTCGCCGGCGACAGCCGCCGCACGAGCGACCTCTCGCGCCGCCACCGCGTGGACGAGCGGAACGGCGTCGTCACGATCACCGGCGGGAAGCTGACGACCTACCGGCGGATGGCCGAGGACGCCGTCGATCTCGTCTCGGAGCGCGTCCTCCCCGGCGTGGGGCACAGCCGCACGCGCGGCCTCGCGCTCCACGGCGCCGCGCCGGCGACCCCGCCGCCGGGCGTCCCGCGCCACCTGCACGAGCGCTTCGGGGCCGATGCGCCGTCGGTGCTCGCGCTCGCGCGCGCGGAGGATCTCGGGCGTCCGCTCGTCGAGGGGCTCCCGTACCTCGAGGCCGAGGTCGTCTGGGCGGCGCGCAGCGAGCTCGCGATCTTGCCGGAGGACGTGCTCGAACGGCGCACGCGCCTCGCGACCGAGGTCCGCGACCGGGCGGCCGCAGCCGAGCGGGTCGCGGCGCTGCTCGCGGCCGAGCCCGGGGCGGTGGCCGCGCCCGGCGCGGCCGGCGAGGCGCGCTAGCCAGTCGCGGAGGCGGCGACTAGACTCGTCCCCGGCGTCCGGAGCGGACGCGTCTCTAGGGGAGAGTCAAGGGGAGAACACGTGAGCCTTCGCCGAATCGTCACCGGCCTGCTCGCGGGCGCATGCGCGCTCGTGTGGGCGGCCACAGCAGCAGCGTCTCCGAGCGGTGTCGTGGTCAGCCAGGTCTACGGCGGCGGCGGGAACGCCGGCTCGCCGCTCCAGCGCGACTTCATCGAGCTGTACAACGCCGGCTCGAGCCCCGTCAGCCTCGCCGGCTGGTCGGTCCAGTACGCGAGCGCCACGGGCTCGGGGTTCTTCGGCGCGAACTCGTCGCAGCTCACGGAGCTGTCGGGCTCGATCGCCCCCGGCGGGTACGTCCTCGTCGAGGAGTCGGGCGGGGCGACCGGGAGCCCGCTACCGACGCCCGACGTGGTCGACGCGACGCCGATCAACATGTCGGCCTCCGCCGGGAAGGTCGCGCTCGTCCGCTCGACGACGAGCCTGGGCTGCAACGGAAGCAGCGCGCAGCCGTGCGGCGCGGCGCAGCTCGCGCTGATCGAGGATCTCGTCGGCTACGGCAACGCGAACTTCTTCGAGGGCTCGGGCCCCGCGCCGACGCTCTCGAACACGACGGCGGCCCTCCGCGGCGGCAACGGCGCGATCGACACGGACAACAACGCCTCCGACTTCGCCGCAGGCGCGCCGAGCCCGCGCAACAGCTCGTTCGGCCAGGAGACCGCCCCGAGCGTCAGCTCCACGTCGCCCGCCGCCGGCGCCTCCGACGTCGCGCTCGACGCGAACGTCGAGATCACCTTCAGCGAGGACGTCGCGGTCACCGGCGACTGGTACTCGATCTCCTGCACCGTCACCGGCGCGCACACCGCGACGGTGTCGGGTGGGCCGCGGACGTTCACGCTCGACCCGAGCACGGACTTCGGCGGGAACGAGACGTGCACCGTCACGGTCGCCGCCGCCGGCGTCACCGACACCGACACGACCGACCCGCCCGACTCGATGGCGGCCGACCACGTCTTCGGCTTCTCGACGCTGCTCCCGCTGACGGAGATCGCGCAGGTGCAGGGCGCGGGGCACCTCTCGCCGCTGAACGGCCAGCTCGTGAAGGTCGAGGGCGTCGTCGTGGCCGAGCGCGGCTCGAACGTGTGGATCCAGGACGCGACCCCGGATGCGGATCCGGCGACTTCCGAGGGCATCCTCGTCTTCGGCTCGTCGGTCGCGGGGGCGGTCGCCGTCGGCGACCTCGTGCAGGTGCGCGGCACCGTCACCGAGTTCCGCCCGGGCTGCACGCCGAGCTGCGACCCGGCGGCGAGCGCGTTCGACAACCTGACGATCACGGAGCTGTCCTCGCCGGGCGTCGGCGTCACCGTCCTCGGGACGGCTCCGCTGCCCGCCGCGACCGTGATCGGCGCCGGGGGACGCGTCCCGCCGACCGAGGTGATCGAGGACGATGCGACGACGGGCAACGTCGAGACGAGCAACGTCTTCGACCCGGCGCAGGACGGCCTCGACTTCTACGAGACGCTCGAGAGCATGCGCGTCCGGGTGAACGACCCGGTCGTCGTCGGCCCGCGCAACGGCTTCGGCGAGATCCTCGTGCTCGCGGACGACGGCGCCGCAGCGGGGATCCGCACGACGCGGGGCGGGATCGTGATCCGGCCCGGCGACTTCAACCCCGAGCGGGTCATGCTCGACGACCTGATCCTGCCGACGCCGGCCGTCGACGTCCGCGACCACTTCACGCAGGCGGCGACGGGTGTGATGACCTACGACTTCGCCAACTACAAGATCGCCGTCACCGAGGCCCTCACCGCGGTCGACGGCGGCCTGCAGCGCGAGGTGACGACCGCGCCGGCGGAGAACCAGCTGTCGGTCGCGACGTTCAACGTCGAGAACCTCGACCCGTCCGACGTGGCCGCGATCCCGCGGCTGGCCGCGATCGTCGTCGACAACCTGCGCTCTCCCGACCTGATCGGGATCGAGGAGATGCAGGACAACACGGGCGCCAGGGACGACGGCACCACCGACGCGTCGCTGTCGTGGCAGGCGTTCATCGCGGCGATCCAGGCCGCGGGCGGCCCGGCGTACGAGTACCGCCAGATCGACCCGGAGGACAAGGCCGACGGCGGCCAGCCCGGCGGCAACATCCGCGTCGGGTTCCTCTTCCGGACCGACCGCGGGCTCTCGTTCGTCGACCGGCCCGGCGGGGACGCCGTCACGCCGACCGACGTGTTCCGCCAGGACGGCGGCGCGCACCTGTCGCTCAGCCCCGGTCGCGTCGACCCGCTGAACCCCGCCTGGGACGAGACCCGCAAGCCGCTCGCCGGCGAGTTCCGGTGGAACGACAAGACCCTGATCGCGATCGTCAACCACTTCAGCTCGAAGAGCGGCGACGACCCGTTGTTCGGCCGGTTCCAGCCGCCGGTCCGCTCCAGCGAGGTCGCACGGCACCAGCAGGCCGCGTCCGTGAACGCGTTCGTCGACCGGATCCTCGCAGTCGAGCGGAAGGCGAACGTGATCGTCCTCGGCGACATCAACGACTTCGAGTTCTCCGAGACGACGGAGATCCTCGCGGGCGGCGGCGTGCTCACGAGCCTCGTGACCACGCTGCCGCAGCCCGAGCGCTACTCGTACGTGTTCGAGGGCAACTCGCAGGTGCTCGACCAGATCCTGTTCAGCGAGAACATGCTGCGCGGGCTCGACGCCTACGACGTCGTCCACGTGAACGCCGAGTTCGCCGACCAGGCGAGCGACCACGATCCGTCCGTGGCGCGCACGAAGGTGCTCGGCGGCGGCGGCGGGGCCGCAGGCACCTAGACGAACGGCGTGACCGTCGCCGGGAGCCTCGCTCGCGGGGCTCCCGGCGGCGTACGATCCCCCGGACGCGCAGCCGTCGCGGCGCGTTCCGGGGGGAACGGATAACCGACGGAAGGGGAGAGCAGGATGAGGAGATGGACAGCGGTCGCGGCGCTCGTCGCCGCCTTCGCGCTCGTCGGCGCGGCGCCGTCACTGGCGGATCCCGGGCCGAAGAAGGAGAAGCTGACACACGTCAGGCTGCTCGCGTTCAACGACTTCCACGGACACCTCGAGGCCGGGACGCCGGGCACGCTCGTGAACCCCGCCACGGGGACCGCGGTCCCGGCCGGCGGCGCGGAGTACTTCTCCACGCACATGAAGATGCTCGGCTCGAACGACGTCGACACGTACGTGGTCAGCGCCGGCGACATGATCGGCGCGAGCCCGCTGCTGTCGGGGCTGTTCCACGACGAGCCGACCATCGAGGTGATGAACCAGATCGGCGTCGACGTCCACGGCGTGGGCAACCACGAGTTCGACGAGGGCAAGGCCGAGCTGCTGCGCATGCAGTACGGGAACCAGCTCGGCGGCGACGGCTGCCACCCCGTCGACGGCTGCCAGGACGGCACCCCGTTCTACGGCTCGGTGTTCCAGTTCCTCGCGGCGAACGTGATCGACACCAGCACGAACAACCCGCTGCTGCCGCCGTACAAGATCGTGAACACGTCGGAGGGCGAGAAGATCGCGTTCGTCGGCGAGACCCTCGAGGGCACGCCGCTGATCGTCACGCCGACCGGGGTCGCCGGGCTCGAGTTCCTCGACGAGGCCGACACGGTCAACCGGCTGGTCCCGATCCTCAAGCAGCGCCAGGTCGGGACGATCGTGCTGCTCCTCCACCAGGGCGGCCAGCAGAACGCCCCGTTCTCGAAGGGCTTCATGGACATCAACGCCTGCGAGAACTTCACCGGCCCCGACGTGCTCGACGTGGTCGACCGCCTGAGCCCCGAGGTCGACCTCGTCGTCTCGGCGCACACGCACCAGCCGTACGTCTGCACGTTCGACGGCCGGCTCGTGACGAGCGCGTCGTCGTTCGGGCGGGCGATCACGAAGATCGATCTGACGATCGACCGGCGCACGGGCGACCTCGTGGACGCGACGGCCGTGAACAACGTCGTCACGCAGAACGTCGAGAAGGATCCGGCGATCACGTCGATCCTCGCGCACTACAAGACGTTCTCCGACCCGATCGCGAACCGCGTGATCGGCAGCATCACCGCGGACATCTACTCCGCCCGCGGCACCGTCAACGGCACGAATCGCGCCGGCGAGCAGCCGATGGGCGACGTGATCGCCGACGGCATGCTCGAGGCCACGTCGCCGAGCGACTTCGGCGGCGCCGTCGCGGCGTTCATGAACGTCGGCGGCGTCCGCGCGAGCCTGCTGTACGACCAGATCAGCGGCGGCGAGCTGCCGGGCGAGGTCACCTACGCGGAGGCCTTCACCGTGCAGCCGTTCGGCAACACGCTCGTCGTCAAGACCTGCACCGGGCAGCAGCTGTACGACGTGCTCGAGCAGCAGTTCGAGAACCCGGCGGCCGGCCAGCAGCGCGTGATGGCCGTCTCCGGGCTCACGTACTCGTACACGCGGGTCGTGCCGGCGGGGCAGCGGCGCGTCACCGACGGCTCGCTGAAGATCGGCGGCGTCGTCGTCGACAAGGCCGCGAGCTACCGCGTCGCGATGAACAACTTCATCGCGGACGGGGGCGACGGGTTCAGCGTGTTCACGACGTGCACGAACCCGCTCGGAGGCGAGGTCGACATCGACGCGTTCGCCCGCTACCTGGGCGCGCACTCGCCGGTGTCCCCGCCGCCGCTCGACCGGATCACCAGGCTCGACTGAGCACGGTCAGGCCCCGCGCCGGCGACGATCGAGCGGAGGGCCCGGGCGACCGGGCCCTCCGCCGTTCTGGGGCTATACTCGGCGGCTCTATGGCTACCAACGAGACCACCACCACGACGACCGCAGAGCTCGAAGAGGGCGTTTGGGTCGAAGGCCCCGACGGCGAGCTCGTCCCCGACTACGAGTCGACCTTCCCCACCATCGAGGAGGGCCAGGTCGTCCACGGCACCGTCGTCCGCGTCGACAAGGACGAGGTGCTCGTCGACATCGGCTACAAGTCGGAGGGCGTCATCCCGCTGTCCGAGCTCTCGATCCGCAGGTCGGTCAACCCGGCGGACGAGGTCTCCGTCGGCGACGAGATCGACGCGCTCGTGCTCACGAAGGAGGACGCCGAGGGGCGCCTGATCCTGTCGAAGAAGCGCGCGCGCTTCGAGCTGGCCTGGAAGAAGATCGAGGAGGCCGCGGAGAGCGGCCAGCCGGTCGTCGGGCGCGTGATCGAGGTCGTCAAGGGCGGCCTGATCCTCGACCTCGGCGTGCGCGGGTTCCTGCCCGCCTCGCTCGTCGACATCCGCCGCGTGCAGGACCTCGACGAGTTCATGGGGCAGGAGCTCCGCTGCAAGGTGATCGAGCTCAACCGCTCGCGCAACAACGTCGTGCTCTCGCGCCGCGCCGTCCTCGAGGACGAGCGCAAGGAGATGCGGCAGGCGATCCTCGACCGGCTCAACCCGGGCGACGTCGTCGAGGGGCAGATCTCGAACATCGTCGACTTCGGCGCGTTCGTCGACCTCGACGGGATGGACGGCCTGATCCACATCTCGGAGCTCTCGTGGTCGCACGTGAACCACCCGAGCGAGGTGCTCGAGATCGGCCAGACCGTGCGCGTCAAGGTGCTCGACATCGACCGTGACCGCCAGCGGATCTCGCTCGGGCTGAAGCAGACGCAGAGCGACCCGTGGCAGCAGGTGCTCGACAACTACCAGGAGGGCGACGTCGTGCACGGCCGCGTGACGAAGGTGGTCACGTTCGGCGCGTTCGTCGAGATCCTTCCTGGCGTCGAGGGCCTCGTGCACATCTCGGAGCTCGCCCAGCACCACGTCGAGAACCCGCGCGAGGTCGTCTCGCAGGGCGACGACGTCAACGTCCTGATCCTCGAGATCGACGCCGACCGGCGCCGGCTCTCCCTCTCGCTGAAGCGCGTCGACGAGCACATGCAGGTGCAGCCGCGCATCGGCGAGGAGCCGGAGACGCCCGAGCTGGGGCTCTCCGAGGAGGTCTTCGCCGAGGCCGCGCCCGAGCCGGCGCCCGCGGGGGAAGGCGAGGCGCTCGCCGTCGAGGACGCGGTCGTCGAGGAGACGGGGGAAGCCGCTCCCGCTGCCGAGGGAGCGGTCGCCGACGAGCCGGAGCCCGTGGCGGAGCCGGGGGCCGGGACGGAGCCCGAGGCCGTGGCTGCCGCGTCCGAGGTCGCGTTCGAGCCTCAGGCCGAGGCGGAGCCGGAGCCGGAGCTCGCGCCGCCCGCCGCCGAGGACGACGAGCAGCAGTAGTCCCGTGCGGCCGGTGTCGGTCGCGATCACCGGCGGGATCGGGGCCGGGAAGAGCGAGGCGCTGAAGGCGTTCGCGCGCCACGGCGCGGCGACGATCTCGAGCGACGAGATCGTCCACCGGCTGCTGCGGGAGGACGAGGACGTCAAGCGGGCGATCGTGGAGCGGCTCGGCCGGGTCGTGCTGCGCCAGGGCCAGATCGACCGCTCGCGCGTCGCCAAGATCGTGTTCCGCGACCGGGACAAGCTCACGTGGCTCGAGGAGCTGCTCCACCCGCTCGTCTCGGCTGCCTACCTCCGCTGGCGCGAGCAGCAGACCGCGCCGGTCACGGCGACCGAGGTGCCCCTGCTGTTCGAGGCCGGGAGCGCGCGCAACTTCGACGCGGTGGTCGTGATCACCGCTCCCGCCGAGGCGCGGCGGCAGCGGTCGGCCCTCGCGACGGACGACCGGGAGAGCCGGCTGATCCCGGACGAGGAGAAGGTCGCCCGAGCCGACTACGCGTACGTCAACGACGGCACCCTGGAGCAGCTGGACGCGTTCGTCGCAGGGGTGGTCGAGGACCTGGCGAAGCGGGCGGCGTGAAGACCGTCGCCGCGCTCCTCGTCGCCGTGCTCGGCCTGGGCGCCCTCGTCGTCACGACGGAGCCCACCTGGTACCTGCGCATGCGCTACCCGCTGGAGTACTCCGAGATCGTCCGGGGCCACGCGAGGAACTACGACCTCCAGCCGGAGCTCCTCGCGGCCGTGATCTACACCGAGTCGAAGTTCGACGCCAACGCGGAGTCCGACTCCGGCGCGATCGGGCTGATGCAGCTGCTGCCCGCGACGGCGCAGGGGATCGCGGCGCGCACGGGCGGCTCGCGGTTCAGCACGGAGGACCTGTACGACCCGGAGCTCAACGTCCGCTACGGCTCGTGGTACCTCCGCCACCTGCTGGACAAGTACGACGGCGACCTGCGCAAGGCGCTGGCCGCCTACAACGGCGGGCAGGGGAACGTCGACCGCGGCATCCAGTACGACGAGACGCGGGCGTACGTCGAGCGCGTGCGCGAGCTCAGCCGGATCTACCGGCGCGCGTACGGCCGCGAGCTGCGCGCCGCCTCCTGACGCGCGCCGGCCCCGCGCCGCTCGCGCGGCCCCTCCCGCCCCCTCATGGGTCGCCGGGATCCGTCCCCAGCACCTGGCCGGGCGGGGCGAGGTGGTTCCAGACGTTCTGGAGGATGCGGCGCATCGGCCAGAGCGTGACGGCGCCGCCGAAGTCGAGGGCGCCCGCGGCGAACACGCGCGCACCGGACGGCGCCTCGTAGTAGGTCATCTGGGCCGTGAACCCGCGGCCGAAGAGGTCCGGGATCTCGGCCGCCACGGTCGTGCCGCGCGGTGAGCGGCGCGTGACGGCGTCGATCTCGGTGCCGAATCCGCCGACGAACTCCCCGAAGGTGTCGCCGTCGGCGAGCCCCGTCCCGTCCCAGAGCCAGGGCATGCGGGAGGCGCTGCGCACGACGAACGGCGCCTGCCGCGTGCCGTCGTCGTTCGCGAGGTACTGGACGCCGACGAGCTGCGCCTCGGGCCGGCCGAGGGCGCGCCAGATCGCGACGCGCCGCATCGCCCGCGCCCGCTTCTCCACCTTCCAGAAGAAGTTGTTGGCGGACAGGAACATGAGGTTGCCGCCGCGGTCGCGGAACTCCTCGACGACGTCGTAGGCGTGTTCGGTCACGTACTCGGTGTGGCCCGGGAAGACGACCAGGTCGTAGCGCTCGCGCAGCCAGCGCCCGGAGCGGGCGCGCTCGAGGTCGTCGTCCGCGAGCACGTCGACGTCGCGTCGCGTGAGCGCGAGCCAGCGGAGGAAGGCACGGTCGTGCTTCTTGAACCGCGGCGGGACGCCATTCTTCAGGTACGGGCGGTCGAGCACGACCGGCGGCGACCCGCCGGCGTACCAGGTGTCGCCCCAGCCGTCGCCGTCGGCGTCGTAGAAGTTGTAGGCCTGCCAGGTGTTGGTGGGCAGCACCACCGCCTGCCGCACGGTGCCGAGCGTCGCGGGCCGGAGGACGAACGGCGCGAACCCGATCCGGCCGTCCGGCGTCTCGAGCCGCACCGCGTAGAGGCCGCTCGGCCACTCGCCGCTCTGGACGGTCACCGTCGCGGGGGCCGAGCGCTTGCCGAGCCAGGACATCTCGACCGGCTGGCCGACCTCGAGGCCGCTCAGCTCGTCGTTTCGGAGCGTGGACTCGGGCTCGTGGCCGACGCGCAGGAACGTTAGCCGCAGCGACTCCGTGTCGGCGAGCACCGTCAGCCGCATCGGCTCCGCGGGGAGGTACGAGCGCCGCTCGAAGGCGGCCTCGACGCCGAGCACGCGGACGACGGGGGCCGTGCCCCGCGCCACCGTCGCCGGCCGGCGGCTGCCGTAGACCCGCCGTCGGCCGCCCTCGTCCTCCACCGTCAGCCGGAGCGCGTAGCTGCCGACCGGGGTGTCCGCGTCGGGCGCCCACAGGAGCCGGTGCGCGCCGCCGGCCAGCCGCCGCTCGTCCTCCCAGACGACC
>DATIDD010000095.1:0-2453 GCA_035456465.1 Gaiellaceae bacterium
GGCTCGGTCTGGACCTTGTACGTGAGGTCGAGCGAGAGAAGCGGCTCGTCCGAGCCGCGGGCGGCCAGGTGCCCGTCCCCGAGCAGGTCGATCATCTGGCCGGCGTGGCCCTTGCCCGTCACCACGAGGACGCTCTCGAGCCCCGCGCGCTCGAGCAGCTGGAGCGGGTAGTAGATCATCGGCCAGCGACCGACGGGGAGCAGATGCTTGTTCGCGACCCGTGTCAGCTCACCGAGGCGGGTCGCCTCACCGCCCGCGCAGACGAGACCCTTCATGGGGCGCGATCGTACTGACGCGCACAGTCGGGCGGTGACCCGGCCCTCAGGCGCGGCGCCGTGCGCGCGACTCCGCCTTGCGCCGGCGGACACCCGGCACGGCGCGCACGGCAGCCACCCAGACGTACGTCACGACGGCGACGAGTGCGGAAAGTGCGAGCGCGAGCCGCTTGAGCGTCGTCACGACGTGCATCGTAGAAGGTCGTCGCGGGTAATACTTCTCCTGAGATCACGAGAGAAAGGAAGGCCGCGATGGCGAAGAAAGCGGCAAAGATGGGCGATACGATCGATCTCGTCCGGCCGTACCTCGAGCGGGCGCTCCGCGACGAGGAGTTCCGCAACGACCTGAAGGACGCGCTGAAGGCGGCGAAGGAGCTCTACGGGCCGCTCACCAAGCAGAACGGCGTGGGTGCGTCGGCGAAGGCGCTGGCGACCGACAAGAAGACACAGGAGCAGATGCGGCGCGCGGTGGACGACCTGCTGAGCGCGAAGGACACGCTCCAGGGCAAGAAGAAGAAGAGCCACAAGGGCCGCAACATGGTCCTGCTGGCCGGGATCGTCGCGGGTGCGCTCTACAACCCGTGGACGGGCCCGCAGACGCGCGAGAAGCTGCTCGACCTCGTCGCCGGAAACGACGACCTGCAGCCGCTTGACACGTTCGAGACGGCCGCCGCCGACACGACGGCCGCTGCGGCCGACTCGGTCGCGGACGCTGCCGGGAAGACCGAGGAGACCGCCTCCGAGGTCAAGGCGAAGGCCTCGAAGGCCGCGAGCTCGAGCTAGGGACCGGTGCCGGAGCGGGCCTCGCCACCGGCGAGCGCCCGCTTCAGCGCCCCCGCCACGAGCCCGCTGGCGGAGGAGATGTCGTCCGCTTCGAGGAGGACGGCGCCGGCCTGCGCCGACGCGACCGGTGCGCCCGGCGGGCCCGCGAGCCCGTCGCGGCCGAGCACGTAGGTCCGGCCGGAGGCGAACGACACGTCCTCGGCACGTCGCCACGCGACCAGGAACGGGTAGGGCGCGACCGCGCCGTCGTAGCCGTAGCCGAGGTACTCCACGGGATGGATCTCGAAGTGGAGGTGCGGCACGCCGCCGTCCGCGTCGCCGGAATCGCCGACGAATCCGAGGACGTCGCCCGCCTCGACGCGCCTGCCGGCGATCGCGAGCGGCGAGTACGCGCTCAGGTGCGCGTAGTAGAACTCGTTCCCCGCCCCGTCGCGGAGCCAGAGTCGCCAGCCGCCGATGTCGTTCCAGCCGACGGAGAACAACGTCCCGTCTGCGACGGCGAGCAGGGGCGTGCCATAGGGGGCGACGATGTCCTCGCCGTGATGCCACTTCCCCGCGACGTCGGCACGGAACGCGCCGAACGTGTTGCCGAACGCGGCCGAGCCGAACACGGGGAACACGTAGCCTCCGCGCGACAGCCGTGCCGTCACCTCGGGCGCGGCCCGCACGACCTCCGGCGGGGCGCCGGGGATGGAGCGGCCGGGCTCGCGCGGAGCGGTCGGCGACGGCCGCGGGGGCAACGGCGACCTCAGGCCGGGGGTCGTCCGCTTTCCGGCCGTCCTCGGCGCCGCGTCCACGTTCTTCGGTGGTGTGGTGGGCGGTACCGGGGCCGCGGCCGCGACCGCGCGGGCGCTCGCGCTTCCGATGACGAGCTCGCTGCCCGCCGGCAGGCCGCCGTGGTCGGCGATCAGCCGGATGCGCATGCCTGTCACGGCACTCTCTGCCGCGCGCGGCGAGTCGGAGGTCGTCCGCGTCGAGCCGAGGACGTCGAGGGTGCCCCAGTCGGCGAGCGGGAGCTGCACGTTGCCGCTCGGCGTGACGGTCTGGCCGAGGACGACGAGGCCCGTGATCGTGGAGCTTCCGACGTCGCCGGTGGCGCCGGCCGCGCCCGCAGCCGCTCCTGCCCGGACCGTGACCGACTCGGCGGTGATCTCGCCCGCGAACGCGGACACCGCGAGCGCCTTGATCGAGCCCTCCGCGGACGAGGAGGTCCCGGGTTGTGCCGTCGTCGTCGCGGTCGAGGCGCCCACCCGCAGCGCAGACCCGTCGGCCGGGTACGCGAACGCGCCCCCGCCGCTCGCGGTCGGCGGCGCGACGATCTGCGCGGTCGCCGCACCGGCCTGCCCGGGCACCGTCACCTGCGCGACGAGCGCCGTGGCGCGCGTCTCGGATGCG
>DATIDD010000096.1:0-2394 GCA_035456465.1 Gaiellaceae bacterium
GGACGGCTGTTCGCGATCTCGACGGCCGGCTCGATCGCAGGCACGTTCGCGACGTCGTTCTGGCTCGTCCCGGAGTACGGCACCGACCAGGTGCTCGCATTCGGCGCCGTCGTCCTCCTGACGGCCGCCGCGGTCGTCTCGTTGCTCGAGCGGCTGTGGCTCCCCGGCGCGGGCCTCGCCGCGGCGGCCGGGGCGGCCGTGCTCGCGGTCGGGGCCCTCGCTCCCGAGACCGCGGGCACCGTGCTCGCGGGCTCGGCCGCCCGTAACTGGTCGCCGCTCTACCGCGAGCGCGACGTGCAGACGCCCCGCAAGCTCGATCCCGCCGAGGTCGGTCTCGGCGGCGAGGGCTTCACCGTCCGCGAGGCGCGCGACACGCGCTACCACCGGCTGCTCGTCGTCGACGACGGCGAATCCCGGTACCTCCGCTTCGACAGCTCGTTCCAGAGCGGGATGTACCTCGACGACCCGTTCCGCACGCGGTTCTCGTACAGCGACTACCTCCAGCTCGGTCTCGCGTACGACCCGACGGCCACGAAGGTCCTCGTGATCGGGCTCGGCGGGGCGGCGGTGCAGAAGCGGGTGTGGCGCGACTTCCGCGACGTCCGCGTGACGACCGTCGAGCTCGACCCGGACGTCGTTGACGCGGCCCACCGCTGGTTCGCGTTCCCGCGCGACCGCAGGCTCCCCGTCGTCGTCGACGACGGGCGGCGCTACCTGCAGCGCACCGACGAGCGCTTCGACGTGATCATGGTCGACGCTTTCTACTCCGACGGCGTGCCCTTCCACCTGACGACGCTCGAGTTCGTCCGGCTGCTGCGCGAGCGGCTGGAGCCGGGCGGCGTCGTGGCGACGAACGTGATCGGGGCGATCACCGGTGGCAGCTCGCAGATCACCCGGGCGCTCTGGAAGACGTACGCCTCCGTCTTCCCGACGGTCGAGCTCCATCCGGTCTACGAAGGGCCGTCCGACCGCAGGTCCGACGACATTCGCAACATCATCCTCGTCGCGACCGAGCGCGCGGCTCCGTCGACCGGGCGCCTGGCGGCCTCCTGGGCGGAGACGCGGCGCACACGCGCGCCCCGGGCACCCGACCTGCGCGCCGCGGTGAGAGACCGGTGGCCGCGCGACGTCGTCACGGCCGACGTGCCGCTCCTGACGGACGGCTATGCGCCGACCGACGCGCTGCTGATCGGCTGAAGGGCCTCAGGGCGCCGAGAGCGTGTGCGCCACGTCGAGGACGTCGGCCGGCACGGGGCGCATCGCGCCGCAGGCGTCCTCGAGCGAGACGTCGACGATCTGCGTGCCCCGCAGCGCGACCATCCGCCCGAAACGACCGGTGGCGACGAGGTCGGCGGCCGCGACGCCGAGCCGCGAGCCGAGGACGCGGTCGGCGGCGCTCGGCGTGCCGCCTCGCTGGATGTGCCCGAGGACGGTGACGCGCGCCTCGAACCCCGTCAGCTCCTCGAGCCGCGCTGCGACCACGGCGGCGACGCCGCCGAGCCGCTCGAAGCCGAAGGCGTCGCGCGGTGCGGTCACCCGCGCTCCGTCGGGGGGCGTGATCCCTTCCGCGACGACCACGACCGAGTACCGCCGTCCATGCGCGGCCCGCGACCGGAGGAGCGCGGCGACGTCGTCGAGGTCGTAAGGCTCCTCGGGGACGAGGATCGCGTCGGCCCCCGCGGCGATGCCCGCGTACGTCGCGATCCAGCCCTGCGTCCGGCCCATCACCTCGACCACCATCACGCGGTCGTGGGACTCGGCCGTCGTGGTGAGCCGGTCGATCGCCTCGGTCGCGGTCTGGACCGCCGTGTCGAACCCGAACGTGACGTCGGTACCCGGGATGTCGTTGTCGATCGTCTTCGGCACGCCGACGAGCTGGATCCCTTCCGCCGCCAGCCGAAGCGCGGTGCGGAGCGTCCCGTCGCCGCCGACGACGATGAGCGAGTCGATCCACTCGCGCGTGAGCGTCCCCTGCAGCGACGCTGCGCCCTCGCCGTGGACGTAGGGGTCGCGCCGAGAGGTCCCGAGGATCGTGCCGCCCCGCTGCAGGATCCCGCGCACGGCGTCGCGGTCGAGCCGGCGGACGCGCCCTTCCATCAGCCCGTCCCAACCGTCGAGGATCCCCACGACCTCCGCGCCGTGCCGTTGCGCGGCGGCGGCGACGACGCCCCGGATCACGGCGTTCAGGCCGGGGCAGTCGCCGCCGCCGGTCAGGATCCCGATCCGCTGCACGCCGGGCATCCTAGAGTCAGGCATTGCGGGCGAGGCGCGGCTGCGGTTGCGACCGCGAAGCGGGCGCCTTTAGGGATCTGCCCCGCCGAAGGCGGGGATTCCCGCGGTCGGGATCCGCTCCTGCGGATTCCGACCTTGCGGACTAGTAGAGGAACATCGGCT
>DATIDD010000097.1:0-7515 GCA_035456465.1 Gaiellaceae bacterium
AACGAATACGAGGGCGTCGACGCGATGTTCGACCTCGTCGAGCGCCTGGTGACGACGCCCTACGGGACGGACCCGGAGGTCGACGCGATCCTCGACCACGTCGTGCTCCTGTGGAACGTCGACCAGAACCCCGACGGCCGCGTCCGCGGCCAGCGGGCCAACGGCAACAACTTCGACCTCAACCGCGACTTCCTCACGCAGTCGCAGAGCGAGACGCTCGCCTCGATCGGGATCATGCAGCGCTGGCTGCCGCCGGAGGTGCTCGACCTCCACGGCTACGTCACGCCGACGCTGATCGAGGCGACGACGAAGCCGCACAACCCGAGCATCGAGTACGACCTCTGGCTGAAGTGGAACCAGTCGCGGATCGACGCGAACGAGGCCGCGATGAACGCGATCGGCCTCGCGGTCACCCGCCCGATCAACGACTGGTGCCCGGAGGGGGACGAGCCGAACGTGCCCGGCGGCCCGTGCGACGACGGCAGCACGCCGGGGCCGGCGGTGGCCGAGGGCTGGGACGACTGGGGCCCGTTCTACACCCCCATGTACGCCCAGCACATCGGCCTCAACGGCTCGACCGTCGAGATGTGCAACAGCACCGGCACCGGCTGCGGCGTCCCCGGCTCGACCACGCACCAGCGCGGCCGCCTCGGCGCCCGCCTCGCGCAGTCGACCGTCGTCTGGTCGACGCTCCAGTTCGACGTCGCCAACCGCAGCGAGCTCCTGCACGACGAGCTCGAGATCTACCGCCGCGGGGTCCTCAACGCGGCGCGGCCGCCGTGCTGCCCGCCGCCGTTCGACGTCGCCAACAACTGGATGACCGAGTACCCGACGGCGCACGTGATCCCGCTCGGCCCGGGCCAGCGCAGCAACGCCGAGGCCAACCGGCTCGTGGCGTGGCTGCTCGACAACGGGATCCAGGTCGAGGAGCTGAAGCAGGACACGTCGTTCGGCGGCCGCACGTTCGCCCGCGGCTCGTACGTCGTGTTCATGAACCAGGCGCGGCGCGGGCTCGCGAACACCGCGCTGTCCGTGGGCGACGACGTGTCCAACTCGATCAGTCAGCTCTACGCGCCGCCGGCGGCCTGGAGCCACGGCTACCTGTGGGGTGCCGACATCGTCACGATCCCGCGGTCGGCCGCGTTCGCGCCGCAGACGAACCGGATCCTGTCGCCGAGCCACCTGCCGGGCGGCGTCGAGCCCGGCAAGGCGGACGCCTACGCGCTCGAGCTCGACTCGGCCACGGCCGTCCGGACGCTCAACGCGCTGCTCGGACGCGGCATCGCCGCCCAGGTCGCGCTCGCCCCCTCGACCGGCCCGGACGGCGACGCCCTGCCGGCCGGCTCCGTCTACTTCGCCGCCGATCCGGCGACGAAGGACGCGCTCGACGCGGCCGGCAAGGACGCCGGGCTGACGTTCCGCCGGGGCACGACGCCCGCGGCGACGGAGCCGATCGACCGCGTGCCGCGGATCGCGGTGCTGACCGGAGGCGTGAACCAGGACGTCTGGTCGCTGCGGAACCTCGGCTTCACCGCCGAGCCCGTGTCGACGACGACCCTCAACACCGCGCTCGAGGACCCGCTGCTCAACTACGACCTCGTCTTCAACACGGGCGGCTGGCCGTCGGCGGCGCTCCCCACCGCACGGGCCCGGCTGACGGCGTTCTTCGCAGGCGGCGGCGGCTACCTCGGGGCAGGCGTGAACGGCGCGAACTTCCTCACCGCCGGCGGGCAGGTGCTCGGCCTCGCCGCCGCCAGCCGCGGCGGGGCGGGCCGGAGCGGGATCGTCAACTGGGAGAACACCGGCGGGAACGCGAGCCCGATCGTGGGCGCCTATCCCTCCACGGACACCGCGATCGCGGACCCGCCCGCCTGGTACACGTCGATCCCGTCCTCGTTCACGACGGACGCGCGCTACCCGAACACCGGGATCCTCGCGGCCGGGCTCTGGCTGCTCGACCCGCAGTCGGCATCCGCGCCGGGCGCGACGATCATCGCGCACGGGACGAACACGGCGGGCACCTCCAGGCAGACCGTGTTCGCGCTCAACCCGCTCTACCGCGCCGACCCCGAGCGCGAATGGCCCGCGCTCGCCTCGGCGGCGTACTGGGCCGACCGGTAACGACCTCCAGGGCGGCTCCGGGCGCACCGGAGCCGCCCTGTTGCGTAGGCTCGTGACGTGGCCGACGCGGTCCGCTTCGACCGACTCACGAAGCGCTACGGGAAGCGGCGCGGCGTCATCGACCTGACCTTCACGGTGCGTGCGGGCGAGGTCTTCGGCTACCTCGGCCCCAACGCCGCCGGCAAGACGACCACGATCCGGACGCTGCTCGACCTGATCCGCCCGACGGCGGGGGCGATCACCGTCCTCGGCCTCGACTCCCACCGCGACTCCCTCGCGGTGCGGCGGCGCGTGGGCTACCTCCCGGGGGAGCTCGCGCTCTACGAGAAGCTCACCCCGCGCGAGCTCTTCGCCTACTTCGGCAGCCTCCGCGGCGGGCTCGATCCGCGCGCGGTCACCGACCTCGCCGACCGGTTCGAGCTCGAGCTCGACCGTCCGATCGCCGCGCTCTCCCGCGGGACGAAGCAGAAGGTCGGCCTCGTCCAGGCGTTCGTCCACCGGCCGGAGCTGCTCGTCCTCGACGAGCCGACGTCCGGGCTCGACCCGCTGATGCAGCGCGAGTTCGAGGAGCTCGTGCGCGAGACCGTCGCCGACGGACGCACGGTGTTCCTCTCGTCGCACGTGCTCTCCGAGGTGCAACAGGTCGCCGACCGCGTCGCGATCATCCGCGACGGCCTCCTCGTCACGGTCGAGGAGGTCGCGGCGCTGCACCGGCGCGCCGTGCGCGAGGTCGAGGCCCGCTTCGCGGGCCCGGTTCCGCCCGGCGTCTTCGACGGCGTGCCGGGCGTCAGGGACGTGACGGTGGACGGCGACTCCGCGCGACTCGTCGTCGAAGGCCCGGTCGACGGAGTCGTGAAGGCACTCGCCCGGTTCGAGGTGATCGACCTGCGGAGCCACGAGCCCGACCTCGAGGAGGTCTTCCTGTCGCTCTACCAAGGCGGTGAGCGCGCTGCTGCGTAGCGTGCTCGGAAAGACGGTGCACGACGCCCGCCGCGGGCTCGTGGGCTGGGGCCTCGGCATCGCCGGCCTCGTCCTGCTGACGTGCTCGGTCTACCCGAGCATCGGCGGCAACGCCGACCTGCAGCAGGCGATCGAGAACTATCCGGAGGAGCTGAAGGCGTTCGTGGGCGGCTCGCTCGACTTCTCCACCGGGGCCGGCTACCTGAACGGCGAGCTGTTCTCGCTGATGCTGCCGCTGATCCTGCTCGTCTACGGGATCGGCGCCGGCGCGCGCGCGATCGCCGGCGAGGAGGAGGCCGGCACGCTCGACCTGCTGCTGGCGAACCCGCTGCGGCGCGAGCGGCTCGTGCTGGAGAAGCTCGGCGCGATCGCGGCACTGCTGGGCCTGCTCGCGGTCGTGACCTACGTCGCGGTCGTCGCCTCCGACGCGCTGTTCTCGATGGACGTCGGCGCGGGCCCGATCGCGGCGGCGGTGGTCGTCACCTGGCTGCTCGCGCTGCTCCACGGCACGCTCGCGCTGCTCGTCGGCGCCGCCACCGGAAGCCGCGCGCTGGCGATCGGAGCCGCCGCCGCGGCCGCCGTCGCCGGCTACCTGCTCGACGGCCTCGGGAACCTCGTCGACGTGCTCGAGCCCTTCCAGCCGCTCGCCCCGTGGCACTGGTACACGGCCGGCGACACGCTCCGACACGGCCTCGCGGCGGGGTGGACGCTGCTGCTCGCGGCCGCGACGATCCTGGTCGCGATGGCAGCGCCTCCCCTCTTCGCACGCCGGGATCTCTCCGTGTGAGAGGTGCGGGCAAGCCGCAACCGGCCGACGGCCGGTTTCGGATGGCGCCCACCTCCCAACCCGTCAATCTGCGGCTCAACCGGTACGACGAGGAGGAGTCATGTCCACAAAGAGGATCCTGGAGTTCGGGGGCTACATCGCAGGTGTCGTCCTGATCGTGTTCGGCGTCGCTGCGATCTACATGGGCGTCGACGGCCGCAGCACCGTCCGCGACAGCCTCAAGCAGGAGCAGATCGTGTTCGGGAACGCCGCCGAGGACGAGGCGGTCGCGAAGCACGCGAAGCAGTGGTCGGAGGAGCAGGTCACCACCGGCGACCAGGCGCGCGCCTTCGCGCTCGTCATGCGCGAGCACACGCTCGAGAGCAGCAACGGCCTCACGTACGCGCAGATGGGCCGCTTCGTGTCGGCCGCGAATCCGGACGACCCGGCGGGGACGAGTGACGAGGCCGCTGCGGCGAAGGACGAGAACGGGAATCCGATCTCGAACGGCGCACGGAACACGTGGGTGACCGAGACGGCGCTCACGACCGCGCTCAACATGTCCTACATGGCCGAGCAGCTCTCGATCTTCGGCATCGTCGTCGGCGTGGCGCTGCTCCTCGCCGGCATCGGCTTCATCATCCTGTCGCTGCTCGCGGTTCGCAGGTGGGCTCTGAACGAGACCGAGGCCGCCGCTGCCGCGACCAATCGACCTGCGACGGCCTGAGCTCGTCGCACCGGCTCGAAAGGCGCCGGCCACCCGGCGCCTTTCGGCTGCCTGCGTCCGGTTCGCTGGGCGCCTGCTCTGCTGCTCCGGCGACGAGCTCCGGATACGTCGAGCGCGAGGTCGCCGGCGCCTGCCGCGAGGAGCACGACAGCCTCCCCGCACTCGTCAGCGACGAGCGCGCCCGACGCCGCTCAGACGGCGCCGCGCCGCGGCGACGCCTCCGAGCAGCCCGGGCAGAAGGCCGTTCGGGAAGAAGAGCATGATCACGATGAGGAGGATGCCGAACACGCCGAGGGAGAGGATCGAGGGGCCCTGCGGCGGCAGGTCCCAGCCGAGCAAGCTCTCGCGCGTCCCGAGCTCGCGAAGCTTGTGCTCGACGTAGACGATCGTCACCGCGCCGATCACGGCTCCGTACACGCTTCCCAGTCCGCCGATCGAGACCATCACGACGAACAGCAGGCTGAGGATGATCGCGAAGTCCTCGGGCCCGAGGAACTGCGCGTAGAACGTGAACAGCCCGCCCGCCAGGCCGGCCAGCGCCGCGGCGAAGACGAAGAGCTGCAGCTTGAGCAGCGCGACGTTGATCCCCGAGGCGGCCGCAGCCGGCTCGTTCGCGGCGATCGCCTGCAAGGCACGTCCCGCCCTCGACGCGACGAGGTTCGTCGCGAGCAGCAGCGCGATGCCCACGAGACCCCAGACGACCGCGGCGTGCCTAGCACCGGTGAGCACGTGACCGCCGACGGCGAGCGGCTCGATCACCGTGACGCCGTACTGCCCACCCGTGAACCGATCCTGCGCATAGAGGAACGACCACGCGATCAGCGCGAACGCGAGGGTCGCGAACGCGAGGTAGTGGCCGCGCAGGCGCATCAGCGGGATCCCGATCACGACCGCGACCGCAGCGCTGACGAGGGGCGCGACCGCCACGGCGAGCAACGGGTCGATGCCGGCCGTCGGATCGACGAGCCGGGCGTCCGGGTCGACCCCGACCGTGAGGAGCCCCGACGTGTACGCGCCGATCAGGAAGAACCCCCCTTGGCCGAGCGACACCTGGCCGGCGAAGCCCATGAGGAGCGTGAGCCCGATGGCCACGAGCGCGTACAACCCCATGCGGTCGTAGAGCCCGACGTCGCCGCGGGCCAGCTGGAACGGCAGCCAGCACGCGAAGACGGTCGCGGCGGCGAGCGCGACGAGGCGCGTGGCCACGCGTCGACGCCGGGCGACGCGAGCCTGCACCAACGCCTCGGTGCTCATACGGCGAGCTCGCCCCGCGAGCGCCAGCCGATCAGGACGAGCATCACCGCGAGCGCGATGATCAGGTTGTACTGCGGGTCGATGTAGCCGATCACGAGCTGCTCTACGACTCCCAGCGCGTAGCCGCCGAGCAGCGCGAGCCTGATCGACGCGAGCCCGCCGAAGACGGCCGCCGCGAACCCGTTGATCGTGATCGAGAGGCCCGCGCTGTAGGTCACGGGCACCGTCGGCGCGAGCAGCAGGCCGCCGATCGCCGTCAGCGCGCCTGCGACCGCGAACGCGATCACGGCGACCGAGCGGAGGTTCAGGCCGATGAGCTCCGCGGCGCGGGGCGAGTCGGCGGAGGCGACGAGCGCCTGCCCGACGATCGAGCGGCGCAGGAAGAGCGTCAGTCCGGCGGCCGCCGCGAGCGCGACGACGGTCAGCACGGCGTACTGCGGCTGGA
The DNA here is from genome assembly GCA_035456465.1 of Gaiellaceae bacterium. Classification (GTDB taxonomy): domain Bacteria; phylum Actinomycetota; class Thermoleophilia; order Gaiellales; family Gaiellaceae; genus DATHTC01. The sequence continues at coordinate 6,274 of DATIDD010000097.1, forward strand.
TCAGCACGCCGCCGACGTCCCACGCGCGATCCGAGACGGCCGAGTACGACCGTGGCACCTCTCCGAACCCCGCCAGCAACGCGGCCTCGGCGAAGATCGCGATCCCGACCGTGATGATCAGGCTCGCGAGGTGCGTCGTCCGTCCGCGGATGCCGACGGAGACGACGGCGACGAGCGTCGCGACGAGCGCGGTGACGAGCGTCGCCAGCACGGCGGCGAGGGCGAGCGACAGGTGCTTGCCGATCGTGTACGTGAGCAGGCCGCCGAGCACCGCGAACACGCCCTGGGCGAAGTTGACGATCCCCGTCGCGCGGTAGACGAGCACGAGCGACATCCCGACGATCGCGAACACCGAGCCCGTCGAGATCCCGACCACCACGAGCTGGAGGAACGTGGTCACGCCGGCTCCTCGGCCGCGCCGCCGAGGTAGGCGCTGCGCACCTCGCTCCGGCCCGCCAGCTCGCTGCTCGGCCCTTCGATGACGACCCGACCCGTCTCGAGGACGTACGCGCGCTCGCAGAGCGCGAACGCGAGGGACGCGCTCTGGTCGACGAGCAGGATCGCGACGCCGTGCTCGTCGTTCAGAGCGAGCAGGAACTCGGCGAGCTGCTGCACGAGCACCGGCGCGAGCCCCAGCGAGAGCTCGTCGATCGCGAGCAGCCGCGGCTCGGCCATCAACGCACGGCCGATCGCGACCATCTGCTGCTCACCGCCGGAGGTGCGCCCGGCGGGTCGGTCGCGGAGCTCGTGGAGCTTCGGGAGCAGCGCGTACACGCCGTCGAGACGCTGGCGAACGTCGCGCTTGCTGCGCAGGTACCGGAGCGTCGAGGACACGATCTCGAGGCTGAAGACGCGGCCGTACGCGCCGAGCAGCAGGTTCGCCTCGACCGGCAGCGTCGCGAAAACATGACGTCCCTCGGGGACCTGGCTGATCCCTCGGCGGACGACGGCGGCCGGGGTACCGCCCGTGACGTCCTCGCCGTCGATGCGAACGCGCCCGGATGCCGGCCGCACGACGCCGCAGGCGGCGTTGAGGAGCGACGTCTTCCCGGCCCCGTTGGGGCCGATCAGCGCGACCCGCTCTCGCGCGCCGACCGCGAGCGAGACGCCGTCGACGGCGACCGCCTGGCCGTACCTGACGACCAGCTCGTCGACGGCGAGCAAGGTCACAGCGTGGCCGATCCCAGGTACGCCTCGACGACCCGCGCGTCCGCGCGAACGTCGGCGGGGGTGCCGTCGGCG
>DATIDD010000098.1:0-5896 GCA_035456465.1 Gaiellaceae bacterium
GGTAGAACTCGAGCTCGTCCGCGAGCAGGTCGTGCCGGTTCGCGACATCGAACAGGAGCGTCGACCAGCTCACTGTGTACTGCGCCCGGCGCGAGCCGGCGCGACCGCCGCAGGCCGTGTTGCTGCACATCTCGACCGTCGACGCGTTCAGGCCGACGTGCTGCGCGTACATCGCGGTGTAGAACGGGCCCCAGTCGTCCCAGCCCTCGGCGTTCGCCGGGCCGGGAGGGAGGCCTCCCGCGCACAGGCCGGTGGGGCCGGGCAGGGCGGCGTTCGGGCACCAGTCGTTGATCGGCCGCTGGATCTGCTGGCCGATCGCGTTCATCGCCGCTTCGTTCGCGTCGATGCGCGACTGGTTCCACTTCAGCCACAGGTCGTACTCGATGCTCGGGTTGTGCGGCTTCGTCGTCGCCTCGACCAGCGTCGGCGTCACGTACCCGTGCAGGTCGAGCATGTCGGGCGCGAGCCACCGCTTCATGATCGAGATCGAGTGGATCGTCTCGGGCTGCGACTGGGTGAGGAAGTCGCGGTTGAGGTCGAAGCCGTTGCCGTTCGCGCGCGCGCCGGCGATCCGGCCGTCGGGGTTCTGGATCACGTTGACGATCACGACCGCGCGGTCGAGCACGGCGTCGACCTCCGGGTCGGAGCCGTAGGGCGTGGTCGCGAGCCGCTCGATCAGCAGCATCGCGGCGTCGACCCCCTCGAACTCGTTCCCGTGGATGCCGCCCTGGACGAAGATCGGCACCTTCACGTCGGCGCCCGCGTCCGCGAGCAGTGCCTGCGCGCGCTCGGGGTCGGTCAGCGCGACCTTCCGGATCTGCTCCCAGGTGTGGAAGCTCTGGCGCTGCTGCACGGTCGCGAGCGCGTTGATCGTGACCGCGTACAGCTCGCGACCGAGCGCCGAGCGGCCGATCACCTCGACCGACATGCGGCCGCCGCTCTCGGCCTGGATCCGGTCGAGGGTGCAGCCGATCGCGTACCACGGGATGTGGGGGAACGAGCCGACCGGATCGGTCGCACCCGTTCCGTCGGGGAGCGCGGCGGCAGCGTCCGGCATCGGCGTGCCGCACCAGGGCGGCGCGATCGCGGCGCGAGCCGTGGCAGGGACGAGCGCGACCGCTGCCAGCGCGAGCAGCGTGAGCAACGGGAGTGTGAGGCGGCTCCACACGGGACGGGGCGACACGGCGACCTCCTCGAGAGCGGCGAGAGGGCAGGGTCATACCGCGCCCGCCGCCTCGCGGTCAACCTGCGCGGGTCGCCGCGTTGAGGAACCTCAACGTTCGGCTACGTCCCGGGCTTCAGCACCATCAGGGCCAGCACGACGACCGCCGCCGCGGCCGCGCCGGTGTTGAGCCAGCCCGCGACGCGGCCGTGCAGCAGGCGTCGCAGCTCGTCGGAGGGGCGGTCGCCTTCGTCCGCCAGCCGCTCCGCGAGCTCGCGCGCCCGTCTCGGCGCGCGGCCTCCGGCCGCTCCCAGGCCGGCGGACACCGCAAGCAGCGCGAGCGCCCAGCCCACCCAGCCGCCCCAGCCCCAGTTGCCGTCCTCCACGAGCCAGGCGCCGAAGCCGACGACGAGGATCGTCCCGAGCCCGACGAGCGCGACGCCCCAGCGCGTCACGCCCAGCAGCAGCGCGACCTCGCTCGGCCGCTCGCGGCGCCGCGCCGCGGCGAGCCCCACCGCCGCCACGGCCATCCCCGCGAAGAACAGGATGGCGCCGGCGACGTGGAACAGCAGCAGCCAGTCGTACACGCGAGCCAGTATCGCCGGGTCAGGCGTCGGCGCCGCGATCGAGCCGGTCCGCTTCGGCGGCGGCCTCGCCGGCCGTCTGCTCGGGCACCTCGGCGGGGAGCTCGACGCCGCGCACGACGTCGGCGTCGGGAGCCTGCCTGCGCCGGACGGCCTCCCGCGGGAGCGGCACCAGGCCGAGCGCGAGCGCCGCGAGCACGCCGACGAGGAGGAAGATCGCCACGCCCACGACCGCCCAGGCCCAGGCGCTGCCGAGGATCACGGCTCGACCCCCTCGCCGCGGCTGCGTGCCCGCTCCCACGCGAGCGCGGCCGCCGGGTTCCGGCTGCGGTACGGGATCCAGCTCCGCCCCAGGTAGGCGACGGGGACGCTCCACGCGTGGACGAGGCGCGAGAACGGCCAGACCGCGTAGAGGAGGAACACCGAGGCTCCGTGGAGCTGGAACAGGAACGGTGCCCCGGCCATCTCCTCGGCGTCGGGGCGGAAGGTGAAGATCCCGCGGAACCAGGGGGCGACCGTCTCGCGGTAGTCGTACGCGTCGACGAGGTTCGCGCCGAAGGTCGCCAGCATCCCGGTGCCGAGGGCGACCGCGAGGAGCGGGTACATCAGGAGGTCGCCGCGGCTCGTGGTCGCGCGGACGCGCGGATGGGTCGCGCGCCGGTAGGCGAGGATCGCGAAGCCGAGCGTCATCGCCACGCCGGCGGTGCCGCCCGCGACGAGCGCGACCAGGTGGTAGGTGTGCTCGGAGATCCCGATCGCCTCGGTGACGCCGCTCGGGACGAGGATGCCGAGCACGTGGCCGCCGATCACGGCGAGCACGCCGAAGTGGAAGAGCAGGCTTCCGATGCGCAGCAGCGGCCGCTCGAGCAGCTGCGTCGACCGTGCCGTCCACGCCAGCTGGTCGCGCCGGTAGCGCCACACGTGCCCGACGACGAAGACCGCGAGGCTCAGGTACGGCAGCGCGACCCACAGGAACAGATCGACGCGGCTCACGCCGACAGCCCCTCGAGCTCCGGGACGGGGCGCGCGGGCTCGAGGCCCACGAGCTCGGCCGGCGGCTCCTCCGCCGCCAGGCGGCGCACCCGCTCGGCCTGCCGGCGCGTCGGCCGCGGCAGCGTCGCCGCGACCGCGTCGAGGAGGTGCGCGTACCGGCTGCCGCGCTCCGTCAGCCGCGTTCGCACGAGCTCGATCGGCTCGAGCAGCCCGGCCAGCACCGCCGCGCCGGCCTCGGGGGCGAGCGCGGCGAACTCGAGCACGACCGGCAGCGCGTCCGGCAGCTCGCCGTCGTCGAGCGCGAGCCCGGCCTCGGCGTAGCGCCGCTTCAGCCGCACGAGCTCGATCCCGCGCCGGCGGCGGTCGCCGTAGAGGTGGAAGGTGAGGTGGAGGCTCGCGCGCCGGTCGAAGTCGAACGTGTCGACGTACTCGCGCTGCAGCGTCCCGAGGTCGACGCCGTCGAGCGACGCCGCGAACCGCTCGAGGGCCCGGCGCGCCGGCCCGCGCGGGAGCAGCTCCGGCCGCACGCCGAGGATCGACGCGTCCGGGTAGCCGAGCAGCCGCGACAGGAGCTCGTAGGCGTCCGTCACGGCTCCCGTCCGAACTCCTCGAGCGGGACGAGCCCACGACCGCCGGCGCGGGGGCCGATCGGGAACCGCAGCCCGCCCGCGCCCTGGCGCTCCACGAGCCTGCCCGCCACCTCCGCGTGCGCCTGGGGGATCACGTAGCGCTCGTCGAACTTGGCGATCGCGAGCAGCCGGTAGAGGCGCTCGAGCTCGTCCACCTCGAGGCCGACCTCCGACGCGAGCGTGTCGTCCGCCTCGCCGCCGAGGTTCCGCTCGCGCATGAACGCGCGCATCGCCGCGAGCCGCTTGAGCGCGAGCCGCACGGGCGCCTCGTCGCCGGCGCTCAGCAGGTTGGCGAGGTAGGCGATCGGGATCCGCAGCTCGTCGATCGCCGGGAACACGTCGTCGGGGTCGGCGCCCGAGCCCTCGCCCTCGACGAGGCTCATCACCGGCGAGAGCGGCGGCACGTACCAGACCATCGGAAGCGTGCGGTACTCCGGGTGGAGCGGCAGCGCGACGCGATGGCGCACGGCGAGCGCGTACACGGGCGAGCGCCGCGCGGCCTCGATCCAGTCCTCCGGCACGGCGTCGCGCAGCGCGGCCTCGCGTACCGCCGGGTCGTCGGGGTCGAGGAAGAGGCCGAGCTGCGCCTCCAGCAGGTCGTGCTCCTCGGGGACCGACGCGGCCGCCTCGACGCGGTCGGCGTCGTGGAGGACGACGCCGAGGTAGCGGATCCGGCCGACGCACGTCTCGGAGCAGACGGTCGGCTGTCCGCCCTCGATCCGCGGGTAGCAGAGCGTGCACTTCTCGGCCTTGCCGGTGTGCCAGTTGAAGTACGTCTTCTTGTACGGGCAGCCCGAGACGCAGAAGCGCCAGCTCCGGCACGCCTCCTGGTCGACGAGCACGATCCCGTCCTCGTCGCGCTTGTACATCGCGCCCGAGGGGCACGACGCCACGCACGACGGGTTGAGGCAGTGCTCGCAGATGCGCGGGAGGTAGAACATGAACGCGCGCTCGTACTCGAGGCGCACGGCCTCCTCGGCGGCGCCGCGCAGGTTCGGGTCGCCGCCCGCGAGCGCCGGCGCGCCGGCGAGGTCGTCCTCCCAGTTCGGCCCCCAGTCGAGGTCGACCGGCTCGCCGCTCACCTGCGACCGCGGCCGGGCGACCGGCTGGTGCTCCGAGGGCGGCGCGCCCGTGAGGTGCTCGTAGTCGTACGTCCACGGCTCGTAGTAGTCCTCGAGCGCCGGCAGGTGGGGGTTGAAGAAGATGTTCGCGAGCTTGCGCAGCCTCCCGCCCGCCTTCAGCCGCAGCCGCCCCTTCCCGTCGAGCTCCCACCCGCCGCGCCACTGCTCCTGGTCCTCCCAGCGGCGCGGGTAGCCGATCCCGGGCTTCGTCTCGACGTCGTTGAACCACATGTACTCGGCGCCGCGACGGTTCGTCCAGACGTTGTTGCACGTGACCGAGCACGTGTGGCAGCCGATGCACTTGTCGAGGTTCATCACCATCGCGATCTGCGCCCGCACGTGCATCAGTACGTCACCGGGCCTTCGAGCTTCCGCACGACGACGACCTCGTCCCGCTGCGAGCCCGTCGGGCCGTAGTAGTTGAACCCGTACGAGAGCTGTGCGTAGCCGCCGACGAGCAGCGTGGGCTTGATCGAGATGCGCGTGACCGAGTTGTCCGTGCCGCCGCGGGTGCCCGAGAGCTCCGTCCGCGGCACGTTCACGTGGCGGTCCTGGGAGTGGTACATCAGCGCCGTCCCGGGCGGGACGCGGTGGGTGACGACGGCGCGGCACGCGATCACGCCGTTGCGGTTGAAGACCTCGACCCAGTCGTTGTCGGCGATCTCCGCCTGCGCCGCGTCCTCCTGGGCGAGCCAGACGGTCGGCCCGCCGCGGAAGAGCGTCAGCATCGTCAGGTTGTCCTGGAACTCGGAGTGGATCGACCACTTCGAGTGCGGGGTGAGGAAGCGGAGGTGCACCTCCTTGCGGTCCGGGTCGCCGGAGCCCTGCTCGCCCACGTGGCGGAGGACGTCGATCGGCGGCCGGAAGACGGGGAGGCCCTCGCCGAACTCGAGCAGCCACTCGTGGTCGACGTAGAGGTGCTGGCGACCGCTCAGCGTCCGCCACGGCACGAGCTTGTCGACGTTGATCGTGAACGGCGAGTAGCGGCGCTCGCGCGACTCCGTCCCGGACCACTCCGGCGAGGCGATCACGCGCCGCGGCTGCACCTGCACGTCGCCGAACGTGATCCGCTCCTCCGCGTGGTCGGCCGCGAGGTCGGCGAGCGGCAGGCCGACACGCTCCTCGAGCTGCCGGAAGCCCTCGAGCGAGAGCCGGCCGTTCGTCACCGACGAGAGCGCGAGGATCGCCTCGCAGACGTCGACGTCGCGCGCCAGGCTCGGCCGCCCCGTCGCGGCGCCGCTGCGGACGACGCCGTTGCGCTCGCGCAGCTCCGCGACCTCCGCCGCCGGCTTCCACGAGACGCCCTTCGCCGCGATCCCGGCCTCCTCGACGAGCGGCCCGAGCGCGGCCCACTGCTCGGCCACCGCGCCGTAGTCGCGCTCGACGACGACGAGCTTCGGCATCGTC
>DATIDD010000099.1:0-14576 GCA_035456465.1 Gaiellaceae bacterium
TCGTGATCGAGCAGATCTTCGCGATCCCGGGCATCGGGCGCTTCTACGTCTCGTCGGTCACCGCCCGCGACTACTCGGTGGTGATGGGGCTGACGGTGCTCCTCTCGGTCATCATCATCATGGCGAACATGGTGGTGGACATCCTCTACGGCTTCCTCGACCCGCGGACGCGGGACGCGAGGACGTAGCCCGGCGTGGCGGTCGAGCCCCGCGAAGAGGCGACTCCCACGGCCGTCCGTGAGCGGACCGGCGCCGCGGAGCCGGTTCCGCAGGTCGGGACGGCCGGCGCGCCGATCCGCCAGACGAGCCTGTGGCGCGACGCCTGGTACCGGTACGTTCGCAACAAGGGCGCGGTCGTGGCCGGGGTCGTGTTCGTGCTCCTCGTCCTCTACTGCCTCATCTGGCCGATCATCTCGCCGTACGACCCGAACGAGATCGACTTCTCGCAGCGCGGCGCGTCACCGAGCCTCGGCCATCCCTTCGGCGCCGACACGTTCGGCCGCGACCTGTTCACCCGCACCGCGCTCGGCGGCCGCGTCTCGATCGGGATCGGCTTCGCCGCGACGCTCGTCATCCTCGTGATCGGCGTGTGTTACGGCGCGATCTCGGGCTTCGTCGGCGGGAAGCTCGACAACGCGATGATGCGCTTCCTCGACGCGCTCTACGGGCTGCCCTACCTGCCCTTCGCGATCATCACGCTCGCCATCTTCGGCGAGGCGAACTTCTGGACGATGGTCGTCGCCCTCTCGATCGCCAGCTGGTTCACGACCGCGCGGATCATGCGCGGGCAGATCATCACGTTGAAGGAGAACGACTACGTGCGGGCGGCGAAGGCCGTCGGCGCGCGCTGGTACCGCGTCCTCGCGCGTCACCTGCTGCCGAACACGCTGGGCGTGCTCATCATCGCCGTGTTCCTCGAGCTCCCGGGCGTGATCCTCGGCGAGGCGTTCCTCTCGTTCATCGGCCTCGGCATCTCGCCCCCCGACGCGTCGTGGGGCCAGATGGCCGAGGAGGGCCGCCAGGCCTACCGCGTGTACCCGCACATCATCGTCGTCCCCTCGATGGCGATCGCGACCCTCGTGCTGTGCGCGAACTTCATCGCGGACGGCCTCCGCGACGCCCTCGACCCGCGCACGAGAGAGACGAACTGATCCCATGGCCCTGCTGGAAGTCAGCGACCTCAGGACCCACTTCTTCACCCGCGACGGCGTCGTCCGCGCCGTCGACGGCGTCTCGTTCGCCGTCGAGAAGGGGAAGACGCTGGGGATCGTCGGCGAGTCGGGCTGCGGGAAGTCGGTGACGGCCCTGTCGATCATGGGGCTGATCCCGCGGCCACCGGCGAAGATCGTGAGCGGCGAGGTGGTGTTCGAGGGTCGCGACCTGACGAAGCTCGGTGACCGGGAGCTCGAGGACGTCCGCGGGCGCGAGATCGCGATGATCTTCCAGGACCCGATGACGTCGCTGAACCCGACGCTGAAGATCGGGACACAGATCACCGAGGTGCTCCGCCGCCACCTCGACATCTCGAAGGGCGACGCGCGACGGCGGGCGATCGAGCTCCTCGAGGAGGTGCGGATCCCGAACGCGGCGGCCCGCATCGACGACTACCCGCACCGGTTCTCGGGCGGCATGCGGCAGCGCGTGATGATCGCGATCGCGCTCGCGTGCAAGCCGAAGCTCCTGATCGCCGACGAGCTCTCGACGGCGCTGGACGTGACCGTGCAGGCGCAGATCCTCGACCTGCTCGAGGACCTCCGCGAGGCCTACGACATGGCGATGATCATCATCACGCACGACATGGGCGTCGTCGCGGAGACCGCGAACGACATCCTCGTCATGTACGCCGGCCAGGTGGTCGAGCACGCGCAGACGCTCGACCTGTTCGACCGCCCCGAGCATCCCTACACCGAGGCGCTCCTCGGCGCGCTGCCGCAGATCGAGGGCGAGGGCATCCGCCGCGGGCGCCTGACGGCGATCCCGGGCCGCCCGCCCGACCTGATCGCACCGCCTCCGGCGTGTCGCTTCGCCGCGCGCTGCCCGTATGCGAGCCGCAACGACACCTGCGCCGTCGAGCCGCCCGAGCTCCGCGAGATCCGGCCCGGCCACTGGGTCCGCTCGGCGCACCCGGCAAGCGAGCGCGCGGGCGACCGCGAGGCCGTGGGGGCGCCTGCATGAGCTCGAACGGCGCGCTGCTCGAGGTCACCGACCTGGCGAAGCACTTCCCGATCAAGTCCGGACTGCTCATCGATCGCACCGTCGACTGGGTCAAGGCCGTCGACGACGTCTCGTTCGAGATCCGGGAGGGCGAGACGCTCGGGCTCGTCGGCGAGTCGGGCTCCGGCAAGTCGACCACCGGCTACTGCATCCTGCGCCTGCTGGAGCCGACGCACGGCTCGGTCCGCTTCGAGGGCCGCGAGCTCACCGATCTCGGCCGCGAGGAGATGCGGAAGGTCAGGCGTGAGATGCAGATCGTCTTCCAGGACCCGTACGCCTCGCTCGACCCGCGCATGACGGTCGGCGACATCGTGGGCGAGCCGCTCGCCGTCCACGGGATCGGCACGCGCCGGGATCGTCGCGCGCGCATCCGCGAGCTGCTCGACGTCGTCGGCTTCGACCCGGCGTTCGTCAACCGCTACCCGCACGAGTTCTCCGGCGGCCAGCGGCAGCGGATCGGGATCGCCCGGGCGCTCGCGCTCAACCCGAAGCTGATCGTCTGCGACGAGCCCGTCTCGGCGCTGGACGTGTCGATCCAGGCGCAGATCCTCAACCTGCTGAAGGACCTCCAGGACGAGTTCGGCCTGACGTACCTGTTCATCGCCCACGACCTCGCGGTCGTCCGAGCGATGAGCGACCGGATCGCGGTGATGAGCCGCGGCAAGCTCGTCGAGCTCGGCACGGCGGAGGAGGTCTACACGAAGCCGCACGAGGAGTACACGAAGGCGCTCCTCTCGGCGGTGCCGATCCCCGACCCACGGAAGATGCAGGAGCGCAAGGTCGAGCGGCGCAAGCACCGGCACGCGCTCGCCGAGCAGGAAGCGGAGCAGATGGACGTGCCCGCGGCGTCCATCGAGCGCCCCGTCTAGGCCGGGGCCGCACCGGAGCCCGCCCATGCCCCGCCGCGCCGTCGCCGTCTGGCTGGCGCTGCTCGTCGCCGTCGCAGCCGGGATCGCGCTCGGCGCCTCCGTCGACGGCGACGGGGAGGCGCGTGCCGCGCCGTGGACGCGTGTCGCCTCGATGTCGCAGCGGCGGAGCTACATCGCGGCTGCGAAGCTCGACGGCTTCGTGTACACGGCCGGCGGCATGGTCGGGGAGACCGGCCGCCCGCTCGCCCTCGCCTCGCGCTACGACGCCGCCGCCGACAGCTGGGAGGTGCTCGCGCCGCTGCCGGTGCCGACCCGGGCCGCGGCCGGTGCCGCAGCGGACGGCCGCTTCTACGTGATCGGCGGGACGACGACCGAGGGCAACACGGGCGCCGTCTGGGCGTACGACTCCGTGTCCGGCGACTGGAGCGCCCGTGCGCCGCTGCCGGAGCCACGGTTCAACCACGCCGCCGTCGCCCTGGACGGCCGGGTCTGGGCGCTCGGTGGGTTCCTCCAGGGACGTGAGCGTCGCGAGGTGTTCGTCTACGACCCCGCCGCCGACCGGTGGACGGCCGGCCCGCCGCTCCCGCAGCCGATGCACGCGTTCGGCGCGGTCGCGTTCCGCGGCGAGCTGTGGGTGATCGGCGGCCGGCGCGGCGAGCGGATCCTGCGCGACGTCTGGATCCTCGACCCGCGCAGCGGCCGCTGGCGCCGGGGGCCGGCGATGCCGCGGCCGATGGAGCTCCTCGGCGCCGCCGTGGCCGGCGACGAGATCCACGTGCTGTGGGAGTCCACCTACCAGGTCTACGACGCGCGAACGGGGCGCTGGCGCCAGGGGCCCGTCCCGACGGTCACGCGGCACGCGCTGCAGCTGTTCCGCGTGGGGGACGGGCTCTACGCCGTCGGCGGGTGCACCACGGCGCTGCGGGACTCGCCGGTGGTCGAGTTCCGGCCGCTCGGCTGAGCGCGGCCGGCTGCCGCCGGAGGCGCGGGGCGCTGTCGCGTCGCCGAGCGACGAAGGAGGGGGCTCGTGGGCGAACCATGGGTTCCCCCACGTCCAGAACCATGGGTTCCCCCACGTCTAAAGGCCGAGGTGCTTGGCGACGACCATCCGCTGCACCTCGTTCGTGCCCTCCCCGATCTCGAGGATCTTCTGGTCGCGGTACAGGCGCGAGATCGGCGTCTCCTCCATGAACCCGTAGCCGCCGTGGAGCTGGAGCGCCGTGTTCACGGCGCGGTTGGAGAGCAGGCCGGTGTAGAGCTTCGCCATCGCCGCCTCCTTCGCGAACGGGCGGCCCTGGTCCTTGAGCCAGGCGGCGCGGTACACGAGCCCGCGGCCCGCCTCGATCTCGGTCGCCATGTCGGCGAGCTGGAACTGCACCGCCTGGAACGTCGCGATCGGCCGTCCGAACTGCTCGCGTTCCCGGGCGTACGCGGCGGCGAGGTCGTACGCACCCTGCGCGAGGCCGACGCCCATCGCGGCGACCGAGATGCGACCGCCGTCGAGGATCTCGAGGAACTGGCGGAAGCCCTGGCCGCGCGGCCCGAGCAGGTTGCCCTCCGGCACCTCGCAGTCGACGAACGACAGCTCGCGCGTGTCGGAGGCGCGCCAGCCCAGCTTCTTCATCGGCGGCGAGATGCGGTATCCGGGAGTGCCGTTGGTGACGACCAGGTTCGAGATCTCGTCCGGGCCCGTGCGCGCCGTGATCGTCACGCCCCACGTGAGCTCGGTACCGGCGTTGGTGATGAAGATCTTCGAGCCGTTGACCACCCAGGAGCCGTCCCGGAGCTCGGCCGTCGTGCGGGTCGCCCCCGCGTCCGAGCCCGCTCCGGGCTCGGTCAGCCCGAACGCCGCCAGCCGCCGGCCCGACGCGAGCTCGGGGAGCCACTCCTCCCTCTGCTCCTCGGAGCCGAACAGCAGGATCGGCATCGTCCCGAGCGACGTGTGGGCCGCGACCGTGATCGCGACCGACGAGTCGACGCGCGTCAGCTCCTCGATCGCGATCGCGTACGAGACGGTGTCGGTGCCGCCGCCGCCGTAGCGCTCGGGGATCGGCATCCCCATCAGCCCCAGCTCCGCCAGCTCCGCGACGAGCTCGACGGGGAACCGGCCCTCGCGGTCGAGCTCCGCGGCCAGAGGAGCCACGCGCTGCTCGGCGAACTCCCTGACCGTCCTGCGAACGAGCTCGTGCTCGGGCGTGAGGTCCAGGTCCACGGCGGCGGGATGCTATCCGACCGCCGCCCTAGCCTCCGTCGGACGTCCCACCCGCACAGCCCCACTTTTGGGTGTCGCGGTTCCCATCGGAGGGCGCGATGATTCCCACGATCATGAATGCGGCCCAGCACGACCTCGGCGGCGCCGACGCGCTGCGCGAGCGGATTCAAGGCCTCGTCGGCGAGCGGCAGGCGCTCCGGTCGGCCTCGGCCGGCCGCGACGAGCTCGAGCGGAACCGGCAGGAGATCTGCCGGCTCCAGCGCGAGCTGTCGCTGGCGCTCGTCGCCGAGTTCCAGCCCGCGACGGCGTAGCTCGGGCGCCCGCGGCGCCGGTAGCCTCGCCCCGTGGCCAGGCCTCCCGATCCGCGCGGGCTGAGCACGCGCGCGCTCGCGACGCTCTCGACGGGCCACCTGGCGACCGACTTCGCGAGCGGCTCCGTGCCGGCGCTGCTGCCGTTCCTCGTCGACGAGTTCGATCTCTCCTACGCGGCGGCCGGGGCGGTGATGCTCGTCTGGGCGATCGCCTCGTCGGTCGTCCAGCCGCTCTTCGGGCTGTGGTCCGACCGCCGCGGCGCGATCTGGCTGCTCCCCGGCGGGCTCGTGCTGGCCGGGGTCGGGATCGGGCTCGCGCCCCTGGCACCGTCGTACTGGCTGCTGCTCGGCTGCGTCGGGATTTCCGGGCTCGGCGTGGCCGCCTACCACCCCGAGGGCTCGAAGTTCGCCGCCTACGCGAGCGGCGACCGCCGCGCGAGCGGGATGGCGCTGTTCTCGATCGGCGGCAACCTCGGCTATGCGACCGGCCCGATCGCGGCGACCGCGCTCGTCCTCGGGCTCGGCCTCGGCGGCGGCTTCCTGCTCGCGGTGCCGCCGCTCCTCGCCGCCGCCGGCCTGCTCGCGCTGACCCCGTTCCTGCTCTCGTTCGCGCCCACCGACGGCTCCCACGCGTCTCTGCACGCGGGCAGGGACCGGCCGCGAGCGATGACGCTCCTGCTCGCCGTGGCCGGGTTCCGGAGCCTCGCGTGGTTCGGGCTGATCTCGTTCGTGCCGCTGTACGAGGTCGCGCAGGGCCACTCGGAGGCCTACGGCAACCGGTTGCTGGCGCTGATGCTGCTCGCCGGCGGGATCGGGACGATCGCGGCGGGGCCCGTCGCGGACCGGATCGGGCTCCGCCCCGTGCTCGTCGCGAGCGTGGCCGCGACCGGCCCGTTGATCGCCGTCTACCTCCTCGCCGGGGGCGTCGTGGGCGCGATCGCGCTCGCGGGGGTCGGCGTGTGCGTGACCGGCACCTTCGGCGTGACGATGGTGATGGCGCAGGAGTACCTGCCGAGCCGCATCGGGCTCGCGTCGGGGCTGTCGATCGGCCTTTCGATCGGGCTCGGCGGCGTCGCCGCGGTCGCGCTGGGCGCGCTCGCCGACCGGATCGACCTCGACCGCGCGCTCTGGGTCTGCGCGGGTGCGGCGCTGGTCGCGCTGGCGCTCGCGGTGCGCCTGCCGTCGAGCGCCCCCGGGCGCCGCGTCGAGCTCGACTTCGTCGTCCCGTGAGCCGGTCGTGCCTCCGCGCCTCGTGCGCGACCGAGCGGATACGCTCGCCGAAACCACGACAGGAGGAGACGAGCAGATGGGTGCCGACAGCGTGCGGACGTTCTTCGAGGAGCTCCCGACGAAGGTCGACGCGGGGAAGACCGCGGGGATGACGAACTCCTACGTGTTCGACGTCGAGGGCGCGGGGCAGTGGACGGTGCGCGTCGAGGACGGGGACGTGAGCGTCGAGGAGGGCGTGCACGAGGCGGACACCACGATCAGCGCCTCGCAGGAGACGTTCGAGAAGATCGTCGCGGGCGAGCAGAACGCCACGACCGCGTACATGACGGGGAAGCTGAAGATCAAGGGCGACATGGGCGCGGCCATGAAGCTCCAGAAGCTGTTCTGAGCGCCGCGCCGACCACATCCGAAACGGCCCAAGGAACAGGCTGTTGCTTTGTCGCTCTCGCGCCTGATCGGAGGCCCCGGGGTGCTTGCCGAGGAGCCGCCGCCCGACGCCCGGAGGCCCAAGTAACAGACTGTCACGTTCCCGCTCTCCCGCCGTGATCGACCCGGTCGCACGCTGGCGCGAGGCCTACGGGCACGAGGACAAGCCCGACTACGCGGGGCTGCTCACCTTCGGCGGCGCGCCGTACACGCAGGACGCTGCCGACCTCGCCGGCGTCGACGTCGCGATCGTCGGCGCCCCGATCGACGACCTCGTCTCCGACCGGCCGGGCGCGCGCTTCGGGCCGCGGGCGATCCGCGCGGCCAGCTGCCCGCCCGGGCCGCACCTCGAGGCCAAGGTCGACGCGTTCCGCGCCTTGCGGATCGTGGACTACGGCGACGCGCCCGTGCTCCCGGCCGACCCCGTCCGCTCGCACGAGGCGATCGAGCGGCTCGTCGGCGAGGTCGTCGAGGCCGGCGCGATCCCCGTCGTCCTCGGCGGCGACCACTCGATCGCGGAGCCCGACGTGGCGGCCGTGGCGGCACGACACGGCCCGCTCGGCCTCGTCCACTTCGACACGCACACCGACACCGGGAGCGAGGTCTTCGGCGTCGAGCGCTCGCACGGGACGCCGATGTACCGCCTCGTCGAGTCGGGTCGCGTCGACCCGCACCGCTACGTCCAGGTGGGCCTCCGCGGCTACTGGCCCGGGGAGCCGGAGTTCGCCTGGCAGGCGGAGCGCGGGATCACGAGCGTGTTCATGCACGACGTCCGCGAGCTCGGGATCCGCGCCTGCGTCGAGCGGGCGCTCGAGGTCGTCGGCGACGGCCCGAGCTTCGTCAGCGTCGACGTCGACGTCCTCGACCCGGCGTTCGCCCCGGGGACGGGCACGCCGGAGCCCGGCGGGATGTCGACGGCGGAGCTGCTCTGGGCCTGCCGGGAGGTCGCGGCCCGGTGCCGCCTCGTCGGCGCCGACGTCGTCGAGGTATGCCCGCAGCACATCGGCTCGCTCGACCCGACGGCGCTCGTCGCCGACCGGATCGTCCGGGAGCTGCTGACGGGGCTCGCGCTCGCCCGGGGTTGAGTCCGTCCGGCGCGCGCTCATAGGATCCACCGCCATGACCTGGTACGAGTTCCTCCTCTTCGTGCACGTCGCAGGCGCCGTCGTCTGGCTCGGCGGCTCGTTCTTCACGCAGGCCTACGCCATGGTCGTGCTCCGCGGCGGCGACCCCCGGGAGATGGCGACGTTCGCGGGGCGAGCGTCGCGGCTGTCGGAGCGGCTCTTCGTCCCTGCGTCGCTCCTCGTCCTGCTCGCCGGGATCGGGATGATGATCGACGCCGGCTGGGACTGGGGCCAGCTCTGGGTGGTGTTCGCGCTCGTGGTCTTCGCGGCGTCGTTCGTCGTCGGCCTCTTCTACATCTCGCCGACAGGGAAGCGCATTCCCGAGGTCGGGCCGGAGACGCCGGAGGGACAGGCGCTCATCCGCCGTATCTTCCGCGTGCTCCGGGTCGACCTGCTGTTCCTGTACGCGATCGTGTTCGCGATGACCGTGAAGACGACGAGCGACGACGGCTGGACGATCGCGATCGGGGCCGCGATCCTCGTCGCCGGCTCGCTGCTCTTCCTCTGGGCGGGGCGCGACCGCGCCGCGCCCGCGCCCACGACGACGTAGGTCAGTCCTCGAGCTCGACGAGGAGGGTGCCGCCCGCGACGGCGTCGCCTTCCTCGACGTGCACGGCGCGCACGACCGCGTCGTACGGCGACACCACCGGCGTCTCCATCTTCATCGCCTCGAGCACGGCCAACGGCTGGCGCGCGTCGACGCGGTCGCCGGGGGCGACGAGGACGCGGATCACGGTCCCGGGCATCGGCGCCGCCACGAAGCCGGTGTCCCCGCCGGCACCGTGGTGGTGGGCGGCCTCGTCGAGGTCGGGAGGCGCCTGCGGCGGCGGGGACGGGAGGTTCAGCCTGAACGAGCCGCGCCAGGGCCCCTCCGGCAGGCGCAGCGGCGGCTCGGAAAGTGGGGGGTGGTCGACGAGGAAGGCGGTCGTCGTCTCACCCGCGACGAGCGCCGGGTGGGCGACGAGCCAGCGCAGGAACGGGAGGTTCGTGGTCAGGCCGCCGACCTCCGTCTCGTCGAGCGCGTCCCGGAGCCGCGCGAGCGCCTCGTCGCGCGTCGGCCCGTGGGCGATCAGCTTCGCGAGCAGCGGGTCGTACCGCGTGCCGACCTCGTCACCCTCCGCCACGCCCGCGTCGACGCGGATCCGTGCGGGGAGGCGCAGTCGCTCGATCCGCCCGGCCTGCGGGAGGAACGTGCGCGGGTCCTCGGCGTACAGCCGCACCTCGATCGCGTGACCTTGTGGCTCTGAGCCACGAAGTCGCAGGGGCTCGCCCTGCGCGATGCGGAGCTGCTGCTGCACGAGGTCGACGCCGGTGACGAGCTCCGTGACCGGGTGCTCGACCTGGATCCGGCCGTTGAGCTCGAGGAACGAGAACGAGCCGTCCGGAGCGAGCATGAACTCGGCGGTCCCGGCGCTCCGGTAGCCGATCGCGACCGCGAACGCGACCGCGGCCTCTTCCATCCGCGCCCGCAGCGCCGGGTCGACGGCGGGCGAGGGCGACTCCTCCAGCACCTTCTGGTGGCGGCGCTGGACGGAGCAGTCGCGCTCGCCGAGCGCGACCACCGTGCCGTGCGCGTCGCCGAGCAGCTGGATCTCCACGTGCCGTGGACGCTCGACGTAGCGCTCGCAGAAGACGCGGCCGTCGCCGAAGGCGGCCTCCGCCTCGCGGCGCGCGGCGGCGAGGGCGTCCTCGAGCCCGGCCGGCTCGCGGACGACCCTCATCCCGCGGCCGCCGCCGCCGGCAGCGGCCTTGATCACGAGCGGGAACCCGACCTCGGCCGGATCGCCCCCCGGCAGCACGGGAACCCCCGCGGCGCGCGCGATCCGCTTCGCCTCGAGCTTGTCGCCGCCGAGCCGCAGGGCCTCGGCCGGCGGGCCGATCCACGTCAGTCCCGCCTCCTCGACCGCGGCGGCGAAGTCGGGGCTCTCCGCGAGGAACCCGTAGCCGGGGTGGACGGCGTCGGCGCCCGCCTCGGCGGCCGCGGCGACGAGGGAGGCTGCGTCGAGGTACGACGTCACCGGGGCGACGGCGTCGGCCTCGCGGGCGTGGAGCGCGTCGCGGTCGTCGGGCGCGACGGCGGCCACGGGCTCGAGGCCGAGCCCGCGGCACGCGCGGAACACGCGCATCGCGATCTCCCCACGGTTGGCGACGAGCACCCGGCGCACGGCCGGGAAGCCTACGCGCGCTCACCGACCTCATCTCGTGCCGAACGTCACGTCCACACGGCTCCGACGCGCGGCGACCGCCGCTACCCTCCGCGGCCGTATGCGCCGGATCGTCCTGGTCGCCACGCTCGCGCTGCTCGTCCCCGCCGCCGCCTCGGCCTCGCCGGTGTTCATCGTCAGCGGGCACGGCTGGGGCCACGGCGTCGGCATGTCGCAGTACGGGGCCCAGGGCTACGCCTCGCACGGCTGGCGCTACGGTCGGATCCTCGCCCACTACTACCCGGGCACCCGCCTCGAGCGCGTGAAGCCGCGAGCGGTGCGCGTGCTGCTCGTGGCCGGTCGCAAGCGCATTGCGGTCTCGTCGCGGCAGCCGTTCCGGCTCGTGGACGCGCGCGGCCGCAGGCGGCACGTCCAGGGACGGATCGCGCTCGGACCGAAGCTCCGCGGGCTCGCCGGCCCCGTGCACGTCGTCGCGGGCGCGCAGCCCGTCTCGCTGGACGGCCGCCCGTATCGCGGCGCGCTCGTCGTCCGCGCTCGCGGCGGGCGGATGTCGGTCGTCAACGCCGTCACGCTCGAGCGCTACCTCAGGGGCGTCGTCCCGTACGAGATGCCCCACGACTGGCACGGGCAGGCGTTGCGCGCGCAGGCCGTCGTCGCCCGCTCGTACACGCTCGCGACGCTCCGGCCCGCAAAGCTGTTCGACCTCTACGACGACCAGCGCAGCCAGGTGTACGGCGGCGTCCGCGCCGAGACCGTCGAGACCAACCTCGCCGTCGGCGCGACCGCGAACCAGGTCCTGACCTACGGCGGCGCGGTCGCCACGACGTACTACCACTCGACCTCGGGCGGCCGGACGGCGAACGTCGCCGACGTCTGGAGCGCCTCGATCCCGTACCTCCGCAGCGTTTCGGACCCGTACGACGCGATCTCCCCGTACCACCGCTGGGGACCGCGGCGCCTCGACCTGAAGCCGCTGGGCGTTGCCGGCGTTCGTGATCTCTCGCTCGTCCGCTCGCGGTCGGGTCGGGTCGAGGAGGTCGTGCTGCAGACCGCCAAGGGGACGCGCCGGGTGGAGGCGAGCGAGCTGCGCCGCAAGCTGGGACTGCGCTCCACGTGGTTCCGCGTCGGCGTCCTGCGCCTCGATCCGCCCTCGCGGCCGGTGAAGCGCGGGCCGGTCGTCCTCCGCGGGCTCGCGCGCGACGTCGCCGGAGCCGTCGTGGAGCGGCGCGACGAGCGTTCGTGGCGGCAGGTCGCGCGCATCCGCCCGCGTGCGGACGGGACGTTCGCCGTGCGCGTGGGTGCCGCGCGCACCGCGCGATACCGGATCGCGGCCGAGCGGACGCCCGGCCAGCCCGTGCTCGTCCGCGTGGTCGCGTGAGACGCCACCCGGCACTCGTCCCGCTCTCGCACGACCACCACCACGAGCTCGTCCGCGCGCGCTCGCTCCGCCGTGCGGCCGCCGCAGCCGAGGAGGAGCGGCTCGCGGCGGCGGAGACGTTCCTGGAGTTCTTCGGCAGCGAGACGCTCCGGCACTTCCGCGACGAGGAGGAGTCGCTCTTCCCGCTCCTCGGGCTCGACCATCCGGAGGTCGTGCGCGCGCTGCGGGAGCACGCCGAGATCCACGGCGAGGTCCGCCGCCTGCGCGCGCTCGTCGCGGGCGGCGAGGTCGCCCCCGAGGCGCTGGAGGGGCTCGGGAGGCTCGTCGAGACGCACGTCCGCTGGGAGGAGCGCGAGCTGTTCGAGCTCATCCAGGAAGCGGTCCCCGCGCCGCGGCTCGAGGCGCTGGCGCTGCCGGAGCGGCCGGGCTAGCCCGTCGCGCGCAGCGCGACGACCACGAGCACGATCGAGGCGACGGCGAGGATCGCCACGAGCGCGAGGTTGACGGCGAGCGCGATCCGGAGCGGGCGGGAGGCAGGCCCGCGGCCGCGGCCCTCGCGGGTCGCCGCGAGGCCCTCGGCGAGCAGCCTCGTGATCAGCTGGTTGAGGCTCAGCCCCGACTGCTCGGCCTGCTCCGCGAGCTCGCCGTGGAGCTCCGGGGGCATGCGCAGCAGGAGCCGACCGCTGTGGCGCGGCGCCTCCCCGGGGTCGCGGCCGCCTTCCGGCGCCACCGACGTCGCGCGGGCCATACGCCGAGTGTACGGTCCCGCCCGCGGCACGACAACGGGTTTCACGCCGGGCCGGGCTGGTCGTCGAGCTCCCGGCGGAGCGTCTCGAGCGCGTGCCGGAGCAGCCGCGAGACGTGAACCTGCGAGATGCCGAGCCGCGCGCCGATCCGCGCCTGGCTCAGCCCGGCGGCGAAGCGGAGCGCCACGATCCGCCGCTCGCGGCGGTCGAGCACCGCGAGCGCACGGCCCAGCGCGACGCGGTCCTCGGCCGCGTCCAGCCCGTCGCTCTCCGACGGCGACGTCGACTCGTCGAGCGGGACGACGAGCGGCTCGCTCGCGGCGAGGACGTCCTCCGGCCGGGCTCCGGCCGCACGGGCGAGCTCGTCGGGGGTGGGGCGCCGGCCGAGGCGGTGCGCGAGCTCGCGGTCGAGCGCCGGCAGGGCGGCGCGGAGCTCGTGGATCCGCCTGGGTGCGCGGACGGGCGTGGCGCGGTCGCGCAGGTGCCGCCGGATCTCGCCGTCCACGGTCGGAACGGCGAAGGCCCGCAGGTCGCGGCCGCGGTCGGGATCGAACCGCTCGATCGCCGCCAGCAGCCCGACCGCGCCGGCCTGCTCGAGGTCCTCGACCGGTTCGCCGCGATCCCGGTACCTGCGGGCCAGCGCGGCCACGAGCGGGAGGTGGAGCTCGACGAGCCGCTCCCGGGCCCGCTCGTCCCCTCCCTCCCGGTACGCCCGCAGGCAGCGCGCCGTCTCGAGCTCGAGTCCCTGAATGTAGGTGGCGATCGCCATGGCCGCTTTACCGGAGCGAATTCGACTCTAGACTATCGGCGAGATTTCGCCAAGTCATGGCTCGTCAACGGCGAGAATGGGTACCTGCATCAGTGAGTGGACCCTGTGAGAGAGCGGTGAAGGTCCGGAGGGCGGTTCTCGTCGCCGCGCTCGCGGCCGCAGCGCTCGCGCCGGTGGCCCGTGCGGAGGATCCGCCGCTGCCGGGCCTCGACGCCGTGCCGCAGACCGCGCCCACCGTCGACGTGGCAGGCGCGCTCGCCGCTGCCCAGGGAGCCGTTCAGACGGTACAGGAGACCGCTTCGGCACCGGTCGTGACGGCCGAGCCGCAGCAGGCCGCGCCGGCGCCCACCCAGGCACCGGCGCCCGACGCCGCGCCCGCCTCGGGCGCAAATGGCGGCGGTAATCAGGCACCTACCCAGACTTCGCAACCAGCATCTACGTCTGCGCCGGCACCTGACGCCGCGGGATCGAGTAATACCGCAACGAATTCGGGGCAGTATCAGGCGAATACGACGCAGTATCAGCCCACGAACATCGTCGTGATCGTGCGGATCAACAGCCCCGGCGACGACGGGCCGATCACGCAGACCAATACGGCGACCGCCGCGGCGGTCGGCACGACCACGCAGACGGTCACCCAGGCCGTCGAAGCGGTGAGCTCGGTCGTCGAGCTCCCGTCGGAGTCGCCGACGCTCCCGGACGTGCCGAGCCTCCCATCGGTGCCCGATCTTCCCGGGCTCCCGGGGATTCCGGGCCTGCCGGAAGGCAACGCGCCGCCGATCCCGCTTCCGGCCGTTCCGATGCTTCCGCTTCCCGTTCCGATCCCGGAGGTCACGCTGCCGGCATTGCCCGCGCTGCCGGCGTTGTCGGTGCCCGTGGGGGGCACCGCCGCGCCGCTCGACCTCTCGCCGCTCTCGCTCGGCCTGGGCGACGATTTCACGCCGCAGGAGGTCGTCGCCCGGCCCGGCGGGACGGCGCGCACGGGCGGCCCGAAAGGGCCGCTGTCGGCACAGCCGCGGTCCTGGACGGCCTTCTCGGCGCCGACGACCCTCCTCGACGCCTCGTCCGCCGCCGCCGAGCGCTCCGAGCGCGGCGCGCGGCCGCGCGGCCGCGAGTTGCCGCCGCGGGCCCA
>DATIDD010000100.1:0-115173 GCA_035456465.1 Gaiellaceae bacterium
GCCGTCGTGAAGCAGGAGGGGGCTCACGGGGGAACCATGGGTTCCCCCGTGCTGTCTGCGGGGGATCGACTCCGTCTTCGACGCGTACCGCGTCACGCCGTCGTGAAGCAGGAGGGGGCTCACGGGGGAACCATGGGTTCCCCCGTGCTGTCTGCGGGGGATCGACTCCGTCCTCGACGCGTACCGCGTGACACCGTCCTGACGTCCCCGTGACAACCCCCGCGTGACGCCGATCGCGCGCGTCGCGGCCGCGGGCTTCACGGCGGCGGCCGACGCCTACGAGCGCGCACGTCCCGGGTACCCGGCCGCGGCCGTGGCGTGGCTCGCCGAGCGCCTCGCGATCGGCCCCGGCCGCACGGTCCTCGACCTCGCCGCCGGCACGGGGAAGCTGACGCGGTCGCTCGTGCCCCTCGGCGCCCGCGTGGTCGCGGTCGAGCCGGTCGCCGCGATGCGGTCGAAGCTGCAGCAGGCGGCGCCCGAGGCGGAGGCGCTGGAGGGGACGGCGGAGGCGATCCCGCTCGGCGACGGCTCCGTCGACACCGTCCTCGTGGCGCAGGCGTTCCACTGGTTCGACGCCCGGGCGGCGCTCCGCGAGATCCACCGCGTGCTCGCTCCGGGCGGCGGGATCGGCCTCGTCTGGAACCTCCGCGACGACGCGGACGAGCTGACCCGCCGGACGGAGGAGCTGCTCGCCCCGCACAAGGTCGAGGTGTCGGGGCTGTGGGCGTTCGACGTCGAGGGCGACCTCACGCGCTCCGGCCGCTTCGGGCCCGTCGAGGCTGCGACGTGGCCGCACGAGCAGCGCCTCGACCTCGACACGTTCGTCGACCGGTTCGCATCGACCAGCTACGTCGCCGACCTGCCTGCGGGGCCGCGCGAGGAGCTGCTCGCCGAGCTCCGCCGGCTCGGGCGCGAGGCCGGCGAGCCGATCGTCGTGCGGTACGTGACGGAAGCCTTCGCCGCGAGGCGGGCCTGATGCTCGCCGATCCCTCGCACGAGGGATCTTGTCCGTTCCCTCGAACGGGCTAGGCCGCACGGTACCGGCCGGTTTGCAGGGATTTCCTGCTCGCAAAGTTCCCTCGTGCGGGTGATCGCCCGCGAATGGGAGGGGGTAGCTCGGACGAGGGATAGGCGACCGCGGACGGCCGGACTACAACGTGCCGAGGGGGAGAGGGCACGAGTCTGCGGCGCCCGTCCGGATCGGTCCGGACGGGCGCGCGACTCTCACGGAAGGGCCGCTGCCCGATGCGGCGGGGCGGCGGCCCGTCCTGCTCTCAGTACTCGAACGGGAGCTCCATGTAGCTCTGCCGCTCGGGCTCGACCACGTAGACGATCCCGCTGCGCATCGGGAACGGGGCACCCGTGTACTTCTCGGCCAACCTGTCGATCGTCTGCAGCGCCTCCTCGCCCTCCTGCGTCTCGACGACGCGGCCCCGAAGCGAGGCGGTGCGATACGGACGCGCGAGGTCGACGAGGGAGATCGCCACGCGCGGGTCGCGCTCGAGGTTCCGCGCCTTCCGCGACGCCGGCTGGGTGAAGAACAGCACGCGGTCGCCCTCGCGAAGGATCCAGACCGGGACGCTGTGCGGCGCACCCGACGGCAGCACCGTCGCGACGTGCGCGAAGTTGCGCCCGTCGAGGATCGCGCGCACCTCGTCCGAGATCGTCGTGCCTGTCATCGTGCACCTCCCGTGTCGAGGGGAACGTACGGAGAGACGATCACGGCGACGCGGTCGAGGACGGCTGCGTCGCCGCCGGGCGCGGTCCAGAGCTCGCCGACGTCGCGGCCGTCGAGGGCGATCGGCCTCGTCTCGACCTCGGCGGGCCGGTCGATTCCGACCGAGGGCCCGAGCGCCAACGACTCGTCCTCGTGGAACGCGATGCCCGCCCAGTCGGTCGCTCCCCGCTCGACGAGCACGGCGAGGACGTCGCGCAGCACGTCGTCGGCGTCGCCGCCGCGGTTGAGGATCCGCTCGACGGCCTCGATCGCCCCGGCGTCAGTCACGCCTCGAGATCCTCGCCCTCGAAAGCGCGGACCGCCTCCCGGTAGTCGCCCGGCACCTCGACCGCGCGTCGGTCGGCGAGGTCGACGAGCACGAGCGTCTGCTTCGCGGTCACCATCAGCCGGTCGTCCTCGACGAGGTACGCGGCATGGTCGTAGGTGACGCTGGTCCGTCCGATCCGCGCGATCCGGACGAAGACCTCGAGCAGGTCGTCGAACCGCGCCGGGGCGAAATACTCGATGGTGGACGCGCGCATGACGAACTCCGTCGGCGCCTGGCCGAGACCGGGGCGCAGGCCCAGGTGCCGGTGGTACTCGACACGGGCGTGGTCGAAGTACGGCAGGTACCGGCCGTAGTAGACGACGCCCTGGGCGTCCGTGTCCGAGAACCAGACGCGTGCGAGCGCCGAGTACTTGAACGGCCGCCGGCGGTCGGTGACGCGGCCGAGCTCCAGCGAGGTCACGACGCCAGCCTACTGAGCGTGGCGGCGTCGGCCACAATGCGGGGGTGAGCCAGACGATCGAGGCACCGGTCCGCGTCCCGACGCCGACCGGCGAGGACGAGCGCGTCCCCGACCGCCCGTGGGTCGTGATCGTGTGGAACGACCCCGTCAACCTGATGACGTACGTGACCTACGTGTTCCAGAAGCTCTTCGGCTACAGCCGCGCGAAGGCGGAGCGACTGATGCTCCAGGTGCACGAGGAGGGCAAGTCGGCCGTCGCCAGCGGGACGCGCGAGAAGGCCGAGCACGACGTCGCGCGGCTGCAGGCCCACGGGCTGTGGGCGACGCTGCGGCAGGACTAGTGGCGGGCTGGGGGGCGCCCGTCACGCCGCAGGGCGACGGCCGCTACCGGCTCCGCCTCGGGCGACGAGAGCGAGGGCTCGTGCGCGGGCTCTGCCACGAGCTGCGCGGGCTCGTCGAGACCGGCGACACCGCGGTCGCGCGCCTGTTCCCGTCCGCGTACCGCGACGACGACGAGGCGGCGGAGGAGTTCGCCCGGCTCGTGCACCCAGACCTGCGGCAGCGGCGGCTCGACGCGCTCGACCTCGTGGCCCGGACGGTGGACGAGCAGGAGCTCGACCAGGCGCAGGCCGAGGCCTGGTGCGGCGCGCTCAACGACCTCCGCCTCGTCCTCGGCGAGCGGCTCGGCGTCGCGGAGGACGAGCTGCTCCACGACCTCGACCCCGGCGACCCCAGGGCGCCCGAGCTCGCGCTCTACGGGTGGCTCACCTACGTCCAGGGCTCGCTCGTCGACGCGCTCGCGTCCAGGCTCTAGGACGCCCGGCGGCAAGCCGGAGACGCCCTAGGAGCCGATCACCGCGAGCACCTCGTCGCGCTTGCGCTCCATCAGCTCCCGCGAGCGCGCCTCGAGGTTCAGGCGGAGCAACGGCTCCGTGTTGGACGGGCGCACGTTGAAGTGCCAGTCGTGGGCCTCGACGGAGAGGCCGTCGAGCTGCGAGACCCGGCCCTCGGGCCCGAAGCGCTCCTCCAGCTCGCGGAGCTTCCGCGTCACGTCGGACACGGTCGAGTTGAGCTCGCCGGTGATGAAGTAGCGGTCCCGGAAGCGCCGGAGCAGATGGGAGAGCGGCTTGCCGCGCTTCGAGAGCAGCTCGACCATCAGCAGGAACGGGATCACACCGGAATCGGCCCTCGAGAACTCGCGGAAGTAGTAGTGGCCCGACACCTCGCCGCCGAAGACGGCGTCCTCCTCGCGCATCCGCTGCTTGATGAACGCGTGCCCGACGCGGTTGACGAGCGGCTCGCCGCCCGCGGCGCGCACCGTGTCGGACACGGCCCAGCTGGCCCGGACGTCGTAGATGATCTTCGCGCCCGGGGCCTTCTCGAGGATCGACTCCGCGAGCAGCGCGGTGACGAAGTCGCCGGGCACGAACTCGCCCGTGTCGTCGACGAAGAAGCAGCGGTCGGCGTCCCCGTCGAAGGCGACGCCCAGGTCGGCGCCCTCGTCGAGCGTCTTCGCGACGATGAACTCCCGGTTCTCGGGAAGGAGCGGGTTCGGCTCGTGGTTCGGGAACGTGCCGTCGGGCTCGAAGTAGCACCGCACGGCCTCGACCGGGAGGCGCTCGAGCACCGGCGGGAGCATCGCGCCCGCCATCCCGTTGGCGGCGTCGGCCACGACGCGGAGCGGCTCGATCGCCTCGACGTCCACGAACGAGAGCACCTTCTCGCGGAAGCCCGGCCAGATGTTCTCCTCGCGGACGTCGCCGCGCCGGTCGCGCGGGCCGAACCCGCGCTCGGCCCGCTCGCGCACCTGCTCGAGGCCGGAGTCGCCCCCGACGGGGAGCGCGCCGGCGCGCACGATCTTCATCCCCGTGTACTCCTTCGGGTTGTGCGAGGCGGTGACGGCGATGCCGCCGTCGAGCCCCAGCTCGCCGACGGCGAAGTAGAGCATCTCGGTGCCGATCATCCCGACGTCGAGCACGTCCGCGCCGGCGTCGGCGGCACCCTCGATCGTCGCGCGGGCCATCGACGGCGAAGAGACGCGCATGTCCCTGCCGACCGCCATGCGCCCCGGCCGGAACTCCTCCACGTAGGCTCGTCCGATCGCGTACGCGCCCTCCTCGTCGAGCTCCTCGCCGTAGATGCCGCGCACGTCGTACGCCTTGAAGACCTTCGGGTCGAGCACGACGGCGCATGCTACGGAACGCGTGCCGCCTCCGCGGTGGAGGACCGGGACACGACGAGGGGCACGCCATGCGACGCACGCTGCTGTTCGGGATCCTCCTGCTCGCCGCCTTCCCCGCCGTCGCCCAGCCGAAGGAGCTGACGGGCTTCAGGCTCTGCGGGCCCGACGGGTGTGCCACCATCCGCCTCACGGGCTTCGGCCACCACGACCCGTTCGCCGGCGAGACGGCGGCGGCCGCGCCGGGCCCGTACCGTCGGGCGACGCTGCTCGTCGACCGCTCCGGCACGTGGGCGATGTTCTACGTTCGCGCGACGGGGCGGCTCGCCTTCCTCGACGTGGAGGGGCGGACGGTTCGGTGGATGCGGCCCGTGCCGACCATCGCGACCGCGCTCGAGGACGCCGCCCGCGACGTGCGGGCGTACCCCGGGCCGCGAATCACGGCCGTGCGCGTCGGCACGCGCCGCCTCGAGGCCGGAGCCGCGTCGTACCTGCAGCTCCTGGGCCGGCGGGGGGCATACGCGGACCCCGGGACGGGGACGGCCGAGCCGATCCGCTTCGAGACGGCGCAGCCGCTGACGTACCACCCCGACACGGACGTGCTGGTGGGCGGCGGCCGCTGGATCCGGCTGCCGCGCGACGTCGCCGCGAGCCTCGAGGCCGGTCGGCCGCTCGACGCGGCGGTGTCCGACGGCGCCTCTCCGTGGGCGGTCGCCGCCGCCGTGGCCGCGGCCACCCTCGCGGCGGCCGGCCTCGCGCTGCTCGTGCAGCGGCGGGACCGCGCCGAGTCGGCTCCCGCGCCCGCCGCCTGACGCGCCGCCCGGTTGCGCACCGGGGCGCGGCGGAGTAGCGTCGCGCCCGGCAGCGACCAGGGGGAGCTCATGCGAGGTGCGATCACGCTCGCGGCGACGCTGGCGCTCGCCGCCTGGGCGGCGGCGTCCGTCGGGGCGGCCGCCTTTGCGCCGGGCGCTCCCGGCCTCGGCGACCCGTACTTCCCGCAGGCCGGCAACGGCGGCTACGACGTCCGCGACTACCGCCTCGTGCTCGACTACGACCCGGCCGCGAACCGGCTGGCCGGGACCGCGACGCTCGCGGCGGTCGCGACGCAGGGCCTCTCGCGCTTCGACCTCGACCTGCGCGGGTTCGACGTCGCGCGCGTGCTCGTCGCCGGCCGGGCGGCCGCCTTCGAGCGCGACGGCCAGGAGCTCGTCGTCACGCCGCGGAGCGGGATCGCCGCCGGGGACGCGTTCACCGTCGCCGTCGACTACGCGGGGACGCCCGGCATCGTCACCGACCCGGACGGCTCGATCGAGGGCTGGGTGCCGACGCCCGACGGCGCGTTCGTCGTGGGGGAGCCGCAGGGATCGCCCGCGTGGTACCCCGCGAACGACAACCCCCGCGACAAGGCGACCTACACCTTCGCGGTCACCGTCCCCGACGGGCTGACGGTGATGGCGAACGGCGTCCTCCGATCGCGCTCCTCGACCGGCGGCCGCACGACGTGGACCTGGCGGGAGGACGACCCGATGTCGCCGTACCTCGCCACCGCGACGCTCGGCCGCTTCGACCTCGCGGTCGGCACCGCGTCCGGCGTCCCCTCGTACGTCGCCGTCGACCCGACCCTGCCGAAGGGGAACGTCCTGCGCCTGCTGCCCGAGATCGTCGACTTCTACGCGTCGATCTACGGGCCGTACCCGTTCGGCGCCGTCGGGGCGATCGTCGACGACGCGAAGGCGGTCGGGTACTCGCTCGAGACGCAGACGAAGCCCGTGTTCGATCGGATGCCGAACGAGGCGACGCTCGCCCACGAGCTGTCGCACATGTGGTTCGGCGACTCGGTGACGCTGACCCAGTGGCCCGACATCTGGCTCCACGAGGGCTTCGCCACCTGGTCGGAGTGGATCTGGAGCGAGCACAGCGGGCAGAAGTCGGCGCACCAGTGGTTCGAGCAGCTGCTGAACACGCCGCCGCAGCAGGTCGCGTTCTGGACGCCGCCGCCCGGCGACCCCGGCGACCCGCGGTTCCTGTTCAACGGGACGATCTACCTCCGCGGCGCGATGACGCTGCAGGCGCTGCGCGAGCAGGTCGGCGACCTCGCGTTCTTCTCGATCATGCGCGCGTGGGCGGCCGAGCACCGGCACGCGAACGTCTCGACTGCGGCCTTCGTGGCGCTCGCCGAGCGGATCAGCGGCCGCGAGCTCGACCCGTTCTTCGACGTCTGGCTCTACCGGCCCGAAAAGCCCACCTCCTGGTAGCCGGGTCCCCGGCCAGGGGTGCCGCGGCCCCTACACTTCGAGGGGATGGAGCGCAAGCTCGCCACCGTGCTGTTCGTCGACATCGTCGGCTCGACGGCGATCGTCTCTGCGGACGACCCCGAGGTCGTCCGCCGCCGCGTGACCCGCTTCTTCGACCGCGCCTCGCGACGAATCCGCGCGCACGGCGGCACGGTCGAGAAGTTCGCCGGCGACGCCGTGATGGCCGCGTTCGGCGTCCCGAGGGCGCACGAGGACGACGCCGTGCGCGCGATCCGCGCGGCGCTGTCGATCCTCGAGGACGTCGCCGACCTCGGGCTCCAGGCCAGGATCGGCATCGAGGCCGGCGAGGTCGTCGCCGACGACGCGCTCGACTCGACCTTCGCCACCGGGGAGGCCGTGAACGTCGCCGCGCGGCTGCAGCAGACCGCGGGGCCGAACGAGATCCTGATCGGGCCGGGCGCCTACCGACTCGCCTTCGGCGCCGTCGAGCTCGAGTCGGCGGGATTGCGCGAGCTGCGCGGCCGGGCGCAGCCCGTCCCCGTGTGGCGGGCCGTCGGGATGTCGACGGACGGCCGCGCCTTCGCGGTCGACGGCGCCCCGCTCGTCGGCCGCGAGAGCGAGCTGGAGCTGCTCCGGAACACGTACGAGCGGGCCGTCCGCGACCGCCGGGCGCACCTCGTGACGATCTACGGCGAGCCGGGCGTGGGGAAGAGCCGCCTCGCGCGCGAGTTCACCTCGACGCTCGACGGCGCCACCGTGCTCGTCGGCCGCAGCCTCCCGTACGGCGAGGGGATCACGTACTGGCCGCTCGCGGAGATGGTGAAGGCCGCCGCCGGGATCTCGGACGACGACCCGCCCGAGAAGGCGCACGAGAAGCTGCTCGTCTGCTGCGAGGACGAGGAGGTGGCGGACCTGCTCGGGCTCGCCTCGGGGGTGCTCGAGGCGGTCGAGGAGGCGCGGAACCAGCAGGAGATCCACTGGGCAGTCCGCGAGTGGGCGGAGAGCCTCGCCGGCGCGCAGCCGCTCGTGCTCGGCTTCGAGGACATCCACTGGGCCGAGGAGCCGCTCCTCGAGCTGATCCAGCACCTCGCGGCGTGGGTGCGCGAGTCGCCGCTCCTGATCGTCTGCCTCGCGCGGCCCGACCTGCTCGACCAGCATCCCGGCTGGGGCGGTGGCCGCACGCGTGCGCTCGCGATCGAGCTCGAGCCGCTCGCCCGGGACGCCGCCGAGGAGCTCGCCGACGCGCTCCTCGCCGACACGGAGCTGCCGGCCGAGATCCGCGAGGACGTGCTCGACAAGACCGAGGGCAACCCGCTGTTCCTCGAGGAGACGGTGCGGATGATCGCCGAGGGCGAGGACGGCTACGCGGGCCGGATCCCGGACACCCTGCAGGCGCTGATCGCCGCGAGGATCGACCTGCTGCCGGCGGAGCAGAAGACGCTGCTCCAGCGCGCCGCCGTGATCGGGCGCGTGTTCTGGCACGGCGCGATCGAGCACCTCTCGGCGGACGTCGAGGACGTCGACGACGCCCTGGAGGAGCTGCTCCTCCGCGACCTCGTGCTGCGCGAGTCGCGCTCGACC
Source organism: Gaiellaceae bacterium (assembly GCA_035456465.1). GTDB lineage: Bacteria > Actinomycetota > Thermoleophilia > Gaiellales > Gaiellaceae > DATHTC01. The sequence continues at coordinate 8,482 of DATIDD010000100.1, forward strand.
CTGTCCGGGGATCGCGCCTACCGGTTCAAGCACGTGCTCATCCGCGAGGTCGCCTACGGCGGCCTGCCGAAGGCGGCCCGCGCCGACCAGCACCTCCGCTTCGCGAAGTGGCTGCGCGAGCGGGTCGGCGACGAGCTGCTGGAGGTTCGGGCCCACCACCTCGACCACGCGGCCAAGCTGACGGCGGAGCTCGACGGCTCGGTGCCGCCGGAGCTCGCCACCGAGGCGGCCGAGGCGCTCGAGGTCGCCGGTGCGCGGGCGCTGGCGCGGGAGGCGAACAAGACGGCCCGCCGCCTGCTGCTCCGTGCGACGGAGCTGGAGCCCACGCTCACGCGCCGCTACAAGGCCGGCGTGGCCGCGTGGCGGCTCGCCGACTTCCCCGCCGTCTCCGTCGAGATGGAGGCCGCACGGCGCGAGGCGATGGCGACCGACAACCACCGCATCCACGGGCGCTCGCTGAACGCGCTCGCCGATGTCGCGCTCGTCCGCGACGCCGACCTGCCCCGCGCGGGCGAGCTCGCGGAGCACGCGCTGTCGGTGCTGCCGGACGACGACCTCGTCGGCCGCTTCGACGCGCTGCGGATGCGCTCCCAGATCGCGTGGTGGCTCGGCGATCTGACCGCCGACGAGCGGTACGCCAAGGAGTCGCTCGAGCTGGCGCAGCGCCTCGGCCGCAAGGACCTCGAGGCGGAGGCGGCGCAGGAGGTGGCGACGGCGCGTATCGCGCGGCTCGACCTCGAGGGGGCCGAGCCGTTCGTCCAGCGCTCGTGCGACCTCGCCGAGGAGAGCGGCAGCATCAGCTCCCGCGCGCAGGCGCTCGCGTCGCGCGGCCGCATGCGCTCGATCCGCGGCGACCTCGACGAGGCGCAGGAGGCGCTGTCGGAGGCGCGGGAGCTCTACGAGGAGGCCGGCGCGGCGTGGGCGCTGGGCCGGACGACGAACGCGCTCGCCTGGATCGCGTGGCGGCAGGGCGAGCTGGCCCGGGCGGAGCGGCTGTTCCGCGACTCGATCCGGATCCTCAAGTCGCTCGAGGAGCGGGCGTCCCTGTGCGAGAGCCAGCGCGGGCTCGCGCAGCTGCTCGCCTCGCAGGGGAAGCTCGACGAGGCCGAGCGGCACGCGCTCGAGGCGCGGGAGACGGTCGGCCCGCACGACCAGAGCTCCCGTGCGACGACGCGGATGGCGCTCGCGGTCGTCCGGGCGGCGCAGAGCCGCGACGAGGAGGCCGAGGAGCTGTTCCGCGAGGCGCTCGAGGTCGTCGACCGCACCGAGTTCGAGTACATCCGCTACGAGCTGCTGACCGCGTTCGGCCGGTTCCTCCGCGACCGCGGGCGCGAGGCCGAGGCGCAGGCGCTCGACGAGCAGCTCGTCGAGCTCGGCGACGTCACCTGGGGCCAGCCGCCCGGCGTCGAGGCCGCGGCCGCCCCCCTCGTCTAGCCGTCGGCGCCGTCCGTTGCGGCGACGAGCTGGACCAGCTCGAGCCGGCCGTCCTCGAGCGCGCGCCCGAGGTTCGCGAACGCCGGCCCCGCCTCCTCGGCCGCGCGGGCCTGCGACCAGGCGCGGCCGCTGTCGGAGACGTCGCGCACGGCGCCGACCCGGAACCCCGCGCCCTCGAGCAGGCGGCGCAGCTCCTCGGCGGAGACGAGGAACGAGAGCTCACGGCGGCTCGCCCACGGCAGCGGGTACTCGGGCTCGCCGCCCGCGCCGGCGACGACGTCGTACACGGCGAGCCGTCCACCCGGGCGCACGACGCGGTGGAGCTCGGCGTAGAGGCCCGCCTTGTCCGGGACGTTCATCGCGGCGTGCTGCGTCCAGGCCACGTCGAACGAGTCGTCCGGGAACGGCAGCGCGAGCGCGTCGGCGTGGACGAACTCGATGCGGTCGTCGAGCCCGACCTTCCGCGTCAGCTCGCGGGCGGCCTCGACGAACGCGGCCGTCAGGTCGACGCCGACGACGCGGACGCCGTAACGCTCCGCGAGCGTGCGGGCCGGGCCGCCGAGCCCGGCGCCGACGTCGAGCACCCGCTCGCCCTCGCGCAGCTCCGCGAGCGCCGCGAGCTCGAGCGTCGCCTCGCGCCCGCGCACGTGCAGCTCGTCGGTGCCCGGACGCGTGCGCGACCTGAGCGCCCCGCCGGCGTAGTGAGCTTCGATCTCGTCCGCGCGGGCCACGGCGCCGACGCTATCCAGCCGATGCGGCCGGCGCCAGCAGGATCGCCTTGATCGCCTGCGTCGACGCCTCGTCCGGCGACTCGCTGATCACGGTCGCCGGCCGCTCGAAACGGTCGAGCGCCTCGCGGAGCGGCTCCGCGCGCAGCGTGCCTTCGCCGTAGGGCAGATGCTTGGTCTCGTTCCGGTTCGCGAACTGGATGTCCGAGAAGTGGATGTGGAACGGCGCCTCCGGCTCGAGCGTCGCGTCGGTCGCCTCGAGCGCCGCGGCGAAGGGGTCGATGCCGGTGAAGCCGCCGTCGCTCGTCGCGTGCATGTGCGCGAAGTCGAGCACGGGGCGAACCCACGGCACCGCCCGCGCGATCGCGAGCACGTCGTCGACGGAGCCCAGCTCGGCGACGCGCCCCATCACCTCCACGCCGAAGGGCACGCCGCGGTCCTTCGCCTCGAGACGCTCGCGCAGCTCCGCCAGCTGGTCGATGACATCGGCGATCGCCTCCTCGCGGGTCCGGCCGAGGAAGTAGCCGGGATGGAACACGACCGGGGCTGCGCCCGCCGCGGCGGCGATGCCCGCGGAACGGTCGAGCACCCCGATGGCCATCTTGAACTTCTTGTCTCGCTCGCGATGGCCCATCCAGCCGAACAGCGGCGCATGGAGCGAGAGCGCGATCCCGTGCTCGCGCGCGAGCTCGCCGAACCGCTCCGCCCACGGGTAGTCGAGCCAGAAGCCCCGCTCGCAGTCGATCTCGCAGGCCGTGTAGCCGCGCTCGACGAGCAGCTCGATCGCCAGCTCGGGGCGTTCCTGCGACGGGACGCGCGCAGGGCCGACGCGGATCTCGGCCATGCCGCGGACGCTACCGCAGCCGTGTCGTCCGATAGGGGTCCTACGCTTTTCGACACATGGCGAAGCGACCTTCACGCATCGACCTCCTCGAGCTCGACATCGACCTCCGGCTCACGGATCTCTGGCGCGAGGCGGCCGAGATCGACGAGTGGAACCTCGACGTCGTGGCCGCGTTCATGCGGGCCGCCTACGGCAAGGGGTACTGCGACGCGCTGACGGAGGACTCCCCGGGCTCGTTGTGCCGCGACCACGGGTATCGCATCCCGGAGCGGCGAGAGGCCGTCCCGGGCTCGTAGCCGCGAGTCGCTAGACTCGGGCCGTGACGCGACGGCGGAATCCCGCGCGGCTCGTCATCGCGCTCTCGGTCGCGGCGACGCTGGCCGTGTTCCTCCTCTACACGTCGCTCGCGGGCGGCGGCACGCCGTCGGTGCAGCCCAGCGAGCTGCGCACGCACGACGGCCAGGTCTCCCTCGCCGGTCGCGTCGTCGGCGCCGTCGAGCGGGACGGGCGGACGATCCGCTTCACCCTGCGAGACCCCGCCGGGACGGCGAAGGTGCCGGTGACGTACTCGGGGTCCGTGCCGGACATGTTCCAGGTGGGGCGCGACGTCTACCTCAAGGGCGAGCTCCGCAACGGGACGTTCGTCGGCGAGTCGGGCACGCTCGTCACGCGCTGCCCCTCGAAGTACACGAAGCGCACGTCGGCCGCCTCCTAGCCCCGTGGCCGAGCTCGGCCGCGCCGCACTCCTCGTGTCCCTCGGGCTCGTGCTCTACGCCGCGCTCGGCGGCGCGTACGCGGCGCGGATGCGGCGGCGGCGGCTCGCGCAGTCGGCGCAGAACGCGCTGCTCGCGGCGTTCGCCTCGACCGCCGTCGCCTCGCTCGTCCTGCTCGCCGCGCTGTGGCGGCGCGACCTCGGCTTCGCCTACGTCGCCGACCACAGCTCCCTGGACCTGCCGCTCGCGTACGCGCTGTCGGCGTTCTGGGGCGGCCAGGAGGGCTCGCTCCTGCTCTGGCTGCTCGTCCTCACGGGCTTCGCGGCGGCCGCCGTGGCGTGGGGGCGGCGTCACGGACGCGACCTCGTGGCGTGGGTCGTCCCGCTGCTCGGCGGCGTCGCGTCCTTCTTCGCGTTCCTGCTCGTCGCGGTCGCGAGCCCGTTCGCGACGCAGCCCGCGCCGGCGGACGGCGCGGGGATGGTCCCGAGCCTCCAGAACCCGTACATGCTCGCGCACCCGCCGATGCTCTACCTCGGCTACGTCGGGCTGACGATCCCGTGGGCGTTCGCGATGGGGTCGCTGCTGGCGGGGCGGACGGACGAGCGCTGGATCGTCGCGACGCGCCGCTGGACGCTGGCGGCGTGGGCGTTCCTCGGCGTCGGCCAGCTGCTCGGGGCGCACTGGGCCTACGAGGAGGTCGGCTGGGGCGGCTACTACGCCTGGGACCCGGTCGAGAACGCGGCGCTGATGCCGTGGCTCGCGGCCACGGCGTACCTGCACTCGGTGATGATCCAGGAGAAGCGAGGGATGCTGAAGCTCTGGAACGTGACGCTCGTGACGCTCGCGTTCGCGCTCTCGCTCTTCGGAACCTTCCTCACCCGCTCGGGCGTGCTCACCTCGATCCACTCGTTCACACAGAGCTCGATCGGCGCGTGGTTCCTCGGCTGCATCGTCGCCGTCGTGACGCTCTCGATCGGGCTGATCCTGTGGCGCCTCGACCTGCTGCGCTCGCGGACGCGCCTCGAGTCGCTCGTCTCGCGCGAGGCGACCTTCCTCTACAACAACCTGCTGCTCGTGGCGCTCTGCCTCACCGTGCTCTGGGGCGTCGTCTTCCCGCTCGTGTCCGAGGCCGTCCGCGGGACGACACTCACGATCGGCCCGCCGTACTTCAACTTCTTCCTGCGCGTGTTCGGCCTGCCGCTGCTGCTGCTGATGGGGATCGGCCCGCTTGTCGCGTGGCGGCGCGCGTCGCTGCGGTCGCTCGGTCGGACGTTCGCCTGGCCGGCCGGCTGCTCGCTGGTCGTCGGGGCGGTGCTGCTCGCGCTCGGCGCCGGCTCGTCGATCCCGGGGCTGCTCGCGTACACGTTCTCGGCGTTCGTCCTCGGCTCGATCGCGCTCGAGTTCGGGCGTGGGACGCGCGCGCGGAAGGCCCTCGGCGCGCGCACGTGGCCGGGCGCCCTGTCCTCGCTCGTCGCGCAGAACCGGCGCCGCTACGGCGGCTACGTCGTCCACGCCTCGATCGTCCTGCTGGCGATCGGGATCGCGGGCTCGAGCGCGTACCAGACCGTGCGCGAGGTGCAGGCCCGGCCGGGCCAGTCGTTCGCCGTCGGCGACTACTCCCTCTCGTACCGGACGCTCGAGCGCCGGCAGGCCGCCAACGCGACCGAGACGCGCGCGGTGCTCGCCGTCGACCGCGGCGGACGCGACCTCGGGACGATCGAGGCGGGGAAGAACCGCTACCCGGTCGAGCAGCAGGTCTCGAACGAGGTGGCGATCCGCTCCGACCTCGTGACGGGGGAGGACCTGTTCGTCATCGCCGACCAGATCGACGCGGACGGGACGGTCTACTTCAAGGTGTTCGTGAAGCCGCTCGTGAACCTGATCTGGCTGGCCGGGCTCGTGTTCGTGCTCGGCTCTGTGATCGCGATGTGGCCGGACGCGCGGGAGGCGCGGCGGCTCGCGCTGCGGTACGAGGGCGCCGTGGGGGCGCGCGCGTGACGGCGGCGGCGCTCGCCCTCGGCGCGCTGCTCGCGATCGCGTGCGTCGTCTACGTCGCGCTGCCGTTCCTCCGGGAGCCCGAGCCGGCGCGCGACCGCCTGCCGGAGCCCGACGAGCTCGAGCGCCTCCGCCTCCGGCTCGCCGAGGAGCGCGACCGGGCGCTCGCGGCCTTGAAGGACCTCGAGCTCGACCACCGCACCGGGCAGATCACCGACGAGGACTATCGGGCCCTGGTCGGCCCGCTGAGGCGACAGGCGGCGGACGCGATGCGGGCGCTCGAGCCGCGCGCGGGCGCCGCGGGGAGCCGTGTCCGCGCCCGCTAGCTGCCCCGCCTGCGGTGCCGCCGTCGTCCCGGGGAGCCGGTTCTGCGCCCAGTGCGGCCGCCGGCTCGACGCCGACGCGACCGCCGCCGCGCCGGTGCCCGTCGACCAGGCGCCGCCGCGCCCCGACGTCGCGTCGTCGGAGCCGCACCTGTTCGGCGTCACGCCCGTGCTCGCGGCCGTCGTCGTGGGCATCGCGGCGGTCGCGGTCGGGATCCTCCTGCTCGCGCTGGACGAGGTGGTCGCCGGCGCCGTGGTGATCGTCGTCGGGGCGGCGCTCCTGCTCCTCCTCGCCGCCGGCGCCCCGCAGCTCCGACGGTCGCGCTCGGCGGCGGGCGCCCGAGCGGCGCACGCGGCGGCGCTCGTGCGGGCGCGGACGGCGGCGCGTCGCCGGTCGGCGCGCCTCCACCGCGAGCGCGACGAGCTCGAGCGGCGCCGCACGGCGCTGCTGCGCGACTTCGGGGCCGCGGTTTACCGGGGCGACGAGGAGGAGACGGGGTCGATGCGGGCGCAGGTGGAGCGCGTCGACGCGGAGATCCGGACGAAGGAGGCGGAGATGGCGCAGGTCGCCGTGGACGCGCGGGAGCAGGTGCGACGGGCCCGCTTCGAGAGCCGGCCGACCGAGATGGTCGAGGTGCCGGAGTACCCGCCGCCCGACGAGGGGACGCCGCCCGGGCCGGCGATCGTCCCGGAGCCGTACCCGCCGCCCGACGAGGGGACGCCGCCCGAGCCGGCGCGCATCCCCGAGCCGGAGCCCGCCCGGACGCCCGAGCCCGAGCCGCCCACCGAGCGCGCCGGCTGACGTAGCCTCGCCCGCGGGCCGACCCGTCGGGCCCGCCCGGCTTCCTCCGCGCGTCCGATTTCGCTACATTCGCGCAGATTCCGGGCGGGAGGGACGACCGACCGCTCGACGAAACTCACCCCATGGGGCGCCTCCTCCTGATCGCATGCGCTGCCCTCGTGCTCTCGGCGCCTGCCTGGGCGGACAACATGGGCGACCGGAAGCGCGCGCTCGACAACCGCATCGCCGCGCTCCAGGGCCGGATCCAGGCGACGAACGCGAAGGAGGCCGTCCTCACCGACGAGATCGAGGCCGTGACGGGCCGCATCCGCGCGCTCCAGGACGACGTCGACCGCGCCCAGGCGCGCGTGACCACGCTCGAGAACGAGCTCGTCGTCTACAAGAACCGGCTCGCGCGCCTGTCGCTCGTGCTCGAGCTCCAGACGCAGCAGCTGAAGCTGCTGACCGCGCAGCACGAGGTCGCGCAGCGGCGGCTCGACGAGCGGCTCGTCGCGATCTACCAGGCCGAGAGCCCCGACGCCGTCGAGGTCCTGCTCACCGCCGAGAGCCTCGCGGAGGTGCTCGACCGGCTGGACTACATCCAGGACGTCGGCCGGCAGGACAAGCAGATCGCGGCCCGCGTGCGCGCGGCGAAGCTCGCGATGAGGCGCACCCGGGCGCGCACCGCGGCGACCCGCAAGCAGGTGGCCGCGACGACCGCGGCGGTCGAGGCCCGGACGAACGAGCAGCGGGTGGTCCGCGACCGGCTGGTCGCCGGCCAGAACGCGCTCGCGTCGGCGCGCGCCGACAAGCGGGAGACGCTGGGGTCGCTGCGCTCGCGCGAGGCGAAGGACCGGAAGAACGTCGAGAACCTGCAGCGCGAGAGCGCCGAGATCGGCGCGCGCATCCGCGCCGCCCAGTCGAGCCCGTCGGCGGTCCCCCTTCGCACGCGCTCGTCCTCCGGCTTCATCTGGCCGACGTCGGGCACGCTGACGAGCGGCTTCGGCTGGCGCTGGGGACGCATGCACGAGGGGATCGACATCGCGGCGCCGACGGGCACCCCGATTGCGGCGGCGGCCTCCGGGACGGTGATCTACGCCGGCTGGATGGGCGGCTACGGCAACCTCGTCGTGATCGACCACGGCGGTGGCCTCGCGACCGCGTACGGCCACCAGTCGTCGATCGGCACCGGCGTCGGCGCGCAGGTCTCGCAGGGCCAGACGATCGGCTACGTGGGCAGCACGGGCCACTCGACCGGGCCGCACGTGCACTTCGAGGTGCGCGTGAACGGCGTTCCGGTCGATCCGCTCGGGTACCTCTAGCCGCCCCGCCCCCGCGGCTCCCGTAACCCGCGCCGCGGCGCGGCCGTTTCCCGGTTGGAACCGGGAGGGTCCCGCGGGCTCCCGCAAGGTCGTCTCCCGACGACGCCGGCCGCCTCCGACGAGGCGGCCGGTGCTACGTGGGGCCGCTGCGCAGCACGTGCAGGTCGGGCAGGTTCCGCCACCGCTCGTCGAGGTCGAACCCGTAGCCGACGAAGAGCTCGTCCGGGACGGTGAAGCCGACGTAGCGCACCGGCAGGCTCTCGACGAGCCGGCGGTACGGGCGGTCGAGCAGCGTCGCCGCGGCGAGCGAGGCCGGCCTTCGCAGCTCGAGCGTGCGGACGAGGTAGTTGAGCGTGAGGCCGGTGTCGATCACGTCCTCGACCACGACCACGTCGCGCCCCTCGATGTCGGTGTCGAGGTCCTTGAGGAACCGGATCCCGCTGTGGCCGCCCGTCTCGACCGCGGCTCCGTAGCCGGCCAGCTCGACGAAGTCGATCGCGTGCGGGATCGCGGCGGCGCGCGAGAGGTCGGCGAGGAAGACGACGCTGGCCTTCAGCGCCGCCACGAGCAGCGGCTCCCGGCCGGCGTAATCGCGGGCGAGCTCGGCGCCGAGCTCCCGGACGCGGTCGCCGAGCTCCTCCGCGGACAGGTAGACCTCTCCGATCCGCGGGTCGAGCGTCAGGACGCGAGCTTCAGACCGAATCGCTGCGCCAGGCGCTCGATGTCGCGCCGATAGAAGAGCTTCACGCGAAGCTCCGGATGGAGCCGGCGGAGCTTGCGGAGCTTGCGGTTCTTGCGCGTGACGAGCGACTGCTTCATCACCGTGATCTCGAGGTAGAGGTCCTGCTCGGGCAGGTAGAAGTCGGGCGTGAACGCCTCCGTCACGCGCCCCTGCTCGTCCCGCTCGAGCACGAAGGTGCGCGGCTCGTAGTCCCACGGCACGCCGTGGTAGTCGAGGATCTTCGCGCACTCCAACTCCACCTCATGGGCGAATCGTGGCGGTGATTTCCCGACAAATGCCTGGAAATCTTGGGTTTCCGAGGGCACCTGGGTCAGCGTAGCAAGGCAGTCGGACGTAGAATCGCCCGCGATGGCCGCCGCCGGGAACGGAACGTTCGTGATCGCCCAGATCTCCGACCTGCATTGCGGCGGGCCGTACTTCGTCCCGAACCTCCTCGAGCGGGCGATCTCGGAGGTGAACGAGCTCGAGCCCGACGTGGTGATCTGCAGCGGCGACCTGACCACGTTCGGGTTCAAGGAGGAGTACGCGGAGGCGAAGCGCTACCTCGACCGGATCCGCTGCGACGCCGTCGCGGTGATCCCGGGGAACCACGACTCGCGGAACGTCGGGTACGTCCACTTCGAGCGCCTGTTCGGCGACCGCAGCTCGGTGCTGCGCGTGGACGGGGTCACGATCGTCGCGATCGACTCGACCGAGCCCGACCTCGACCACGGGGTGATCGGGCGCGGCCGCTACCCGTGGATCGAGCAGGAGTTCGCCGTCGACGCGCGGCTGCGCATCTTCGTCATGCACCATCACCTGCTGCCGGTGCCGGGCACCGGCCGCGAGCGCAACGTCGTCTACGACGCCGGCGACGCGATCGAGTGCCTCCAGCGCTCGGGCGTCGACCTCGTCCTCTGCGGGCACAAGCACGTGCCCTACGCGTGGCGGCTCGAGGACCTCTTCATCGTGAACGCCGGCACGGTCTCGACGCTGCGGCTCCGCGGGAACGTCCGGCCCTGTTACAACGTGATCGAGGTGACCGGGAGCCACGTGACGGTGTGGCGCCGGCATCCCTTCCACGGGCAGGAGCGGATCATCCAGTTCTCCACCGAGACCCGCGCATACGAGAAGTACACCGCGCGGATCGAGGGCGAGGTCACCTCCTGGTGACGGCCCGCGTCCCCGGTGGGTCGCCGGGCGTCGTGGAGCCGATGCCGCCGCGGCGCGCGAGGTGCCTGGCGCTCGTGGACGGCGAGCACTACGCGTCCGTCGTCCGGGACGCGCTGCGCGGGCTGCCGTACGACGTCGTCGCCGCGGTCATGCTCGGCGGCACCGAGAAGCTGCGTGGCGGCGAGGACTACGGCGTGCCGCTCGCGGACGACCTCGACGCGGCGCTCGCCGAGCACGCGCCGGACGTCGTCTTCGACCTCTCCGACGAGCCCGTGCTGGGGCCGCGGGAGCGCCTGCGCGTCGCCAGCCGCGTGCTCGCCGCCGGGCTGCCGTACGCCGGCCCCGACTTCCGCTTCGACCCGCCGGCGCTCGAGCCGTTCGCGCTGCCGTCGCTCTCGATCGTCGGCACTGGCAAGCGCGTGGGCAAGACGGCCGTGTCGATCCACGCCGCGCGCCTCCTGTCGGAGGAGCTCGACCTCGTCGTCGTCGCGATGGGGCGGGGCGGGCCGCCGGAGCCGCTGCTGGCGGAGACGCCGCCCTCGACGGACGAGCTCCTCGCCCTGTCGCGCGCCGGGGGCCACGCCGCATCGGACTACCTCGAGGACGCGGCGCTCGCGGGGGTCGTCACCGTCGGTTGCCGGCGGGCGGGTGGCGGGCTCGCGGGCGCCGTGGGCGCGTCGAACGTGGTCGCGGGCGCCCGCGTGGCGGCCGAGCGGCGCCCGGACCTCGTCGTGTTCGAGGGCAGCGGCGCGGCGTTCCCGCCCGTCGAGACGCGGCGCCGGCTGCTCGTGGCGAACGCCTCGCAGCCCTCGGAGCTCGTCACGGGCTACCTCAACGCCTACCGGATCCTCGTCTCCGACCTCGTCGTGCTGACGATGGCCGAGGAGGGCGTCCCGCACCGCGAGCTCGCGGCCGCGGTGCGCGGGGTGAAGGACGTCCCCGTGGTCGCGTGCACGCTGCGGCCGCGGCCGGTCGTCCCCGTCGAGGGACGGCGAGTCGCCTTCTTCTCCACCGCCTCCGACCACGCGGTCGAGCGTCTCGCCGGCCACCTGCGCGACGCGCACGGAGCCGACGTCGTCCTGGCGTCGCCGCACCTCGCCCGCCGGGACGCGCTCCGCGACGACCTCGCCCGCGTGGACGGCGCCGACGCCTTCGTCGTCGAGCTGAAGGCGGCCGCGGTCGACGTCGTCGCCGAGGCCGCGGCAGAGCGCGGGGTCGAGCTGATCCTCGCCGACGCGGAGCTCGTGCCGGTCGCCGGCGACGTCGACGGCGAGCTGCGCGCGCTGGCGGCGGCGGCGCGGGAGGCGGTGGCGGTCGCGTGAGCCAGCCTCGCAGGCGCGACCCGCTCCCGCTCGGCGGCGACCAGGGCCTGCCGTACTCCAAGGGCGTGATGGCGCGCGCCCTGATCGCCGCGGGGCTGACGCCGTTGCCCGCGTACGAGCTCGCGCACCGGATCGAGGCCGACCTCCGGGCGCGGGGCGCGGAGACTGTCGATCTCGAGCGCGTGCACGAGCTCGCGGTCGAGACGCTCGGCCTCGACTCCGCGGCGACCGTCGTCGGCCGGCTCCACCGCTACCAGCGCCTGCGCGAGCTCGACGCGCCGATCGTCGTGCTCGTCGGCGGCGCCACCGGGACGGGGAAGTCCACCGTCGCCACCGAGATCGCGCACCGTCTCGGGATCACGCGCGTCACCTCCACCGACTTCGTGCGTCAGACGATGCGCGCGTTCTTCTCGCTCGACTTCATGCCCTCCGTGCATTACTCGAGCTTCGAGGCGGGCGAGGCGCTGCCGCAGGCCGAGCGCGAGGCCGGCGACCCGCTGATGATCGGCTTCGTCGACCAGACGCGGCACGTGCTCGTCGGCGTCGAGGCCGCGATCGAGCGCGCCCAGCACGAGGGGTGGTCGATGGTGCTGGAGGGCGTGCACCTCGTCCCCGGGATGCTGCGTCCGCCGCCCGAGGGGGCCGTGTTCGTCCACGTGGTCGTCGCGATCGAGGACGAGTCGCTGCACGCCGAGCACTTCTCGATCCGCGACACGACGACCGGCGGGGAGCGTCCGCTCGAGAAGTACCTCGAGCGGCTCGGCGACATCCGGCACCTGCAGGACTTCATCGTCGAGCAGGCGGAGAAGTCGGGCGTGCCCGTGATCCAGAATGGGAACATCGAGCAGGCGATCGCCGCGGTGATGGAGCTGGTGTTCGAGCGGGCGGAGGCGTTGACGGCGGTGGGTGAGACGGCGGGCGCGCGGTGACCGAGGCGGCGGAGCGGGTGTCGAGCGCGCAGCCCGACGGCGACCGGCGGGGCGCGTGCCGGTGCGTCACGTACTCGCGCGCGACCGAGCGGGCGGCGCTCGCCGGCGCGCGGTGGCTCGGCCGCGCCGACCAGGAGGCCGCCGAGCACGCGGCGGTCGACGGGATGGCGGCCGCGCTGGAGACCTTCGACGTCCAGGGGCACGTCGTGATCGGCACCGACGAGGGGCGGCTCGCGATGGGGACGGAGATCGGCATGGGCGGCGAGCCCGTCGACCTCGCGCTCGACCCGCTCGAGGGTCGCGGCGTCGTCGCGCGGGGCGGTCACGGGGCGATGTCGATGATCGCCGTCGCCGAGCGCGGCTCGCTGCTCGCGCTCCCGCAGATGTACATGCGCAAGATGGCGGTCGGCCCTCGTGCGCGCGGCAAGATCGACCTCCTCGGCGCGGTGGGCGACAACGTGCGCGCGATCGCCGAGGCGTTCGGCCGCCAGGTCGGCGACATCACCACGATCGTCCTCGACCGGCCGCGCCACCACGACCTCGTCGAGGAGCTGCGCGCGGCCGGCGCGCGGATCAAGCTGATCCAGGACGGCACCGTGACCGCGTCGATCTCCGCCGCCATCCGCGGCACGAACGACCACCTCGCGATCGGGATCGGCGGGACGCGGCAGGGCGTGATGTCGGCGGCGGCGCTCCGGTGCCTCGGCGGCGAGCTGCAGGCGCAGCTCTGGCCGACCTCCCGGGCCGAGATCACCGCCGCGCACGAGGCAGGCGTGGAGGACGTGGAGCGTGTGTTCTCGACGGAGGACCTCGCGCCCGGCGAGGTGATCGTGGCCGCGACCGGCGTCTCGAACGGCGATCTCCTCCGCGGCGTCCGCTTCTACGCCGACAGCGCCCGCACGCACTCGCTCGTGATGTGCACGCGCTGCAACTGGGTGCGCTTCGTCGACGGGCTGCACTTCTTCTCGCGCGAGCGGCAGGAGGACGTGCGGCTGCTCGGGTACTAGTAACAGACTGTTACTTGTCCCCCTCGGAGTGGGAAACCGCGCGGGCGCTATCCTGGCCCCATGCCGACGAAGGAAGAGGTCTGGGAGCAGCTCCGCGAGGTCGAGGACCCGGAGCTCGGGATGGACGTGGTCGAGCTCGGCCTCGTCTACGACGTCGAGGTCGAGGGGCCGAAGGTGAAGGTGACGCACAGCCTCACCTCGATGGGCTGCCCCGCCGGGCCGATGATCCAGGAGGGCATCGACGAGGCCGCGCGCCGCGTCCCCGGCGTCGAGGACGTGGAGATCGACCTCACGTGGGACCCGCCCTGGACGCCCGAGCTGATGTCGGACGACGCGAAGTTCATTCTCGGCTTCGGCTAGCGGTTTGCCCAGCGTCTAGCTGCCAAGCAGACGGTCGGCAAACGCTCGATCGCAGGAACCGGCCGGCGCCGGGTCTTCCTGACGCGCGACCCGCTCCGGCGCGCGGCCGCGCTCAAGCTCGGGCGCCCGCGATCCGACATCTGCGGTAGATGAGCCGCGCGCGCGTCGTCGCCCCGGTGCTGACCGCCGTGCTCGCGGGGGCGCTGACGGGCGTCGTCGTGTTCTCGCCGCTCCTCCGATTCGCCTACCGCAACCCGCAGATCCATCTCGCGACCGAGACGGCGGCGACGCTCGTCGCCGGGTTCGCGGCCTTCCTCGTGGTCGGGCGGATCCGGGCCGACGGTCGTCGGGCAGACGTGCTGCTGGCGACGGCGCTCGTCGTCCTCGCGACGACGAACCTCGCCTTTGCGCTCGTACCGGCGCTGACGGGGGCCGGCGCCCCCGCCTGGGCGGACTGGTCGGCGCTCGTCGGGCGGCTGCTCGGGAACGTCTTCTTCGCTGCCGCCGCGTTCGCGCCTCCGAGCGTCGTCCGGCAACCGGTGGTCGCGCTCCGCCGGGCCGTCGTCGCCGCCGGAACGGCGCTCGCACTGGCCGCCGCGGCGTTCGCCGCGGCCGCCGGAGCCCTCCCGCCGACGGTCGCGCTCGGCGCCTCGCCCGAGGCGTCGGTGAACCCGCTGCTCGCGGGACATCCCGTCGTGCTCGTCGTCCAGGTCGGGAGCGCGCTCCTGCTCGCGCTCGCCGCCGTCGGCTACACCGCCGCACCCGCCTGGCGGCGCTCGAGCCTCGGCACGTGCCTCGCCGTGGCCGCCGTCTTCGGCGCCGCCGCCCGCGTCAACTACGCCCTCTTCCCCTCCGTGTACTCCGAGTGGGTCTACACCGGCGACGCGTTCCGGCTCGCGTTCTACGCCGCGCTGCTGCTCGCCGTCGTCCGCGAGATCCGCGACTACTGGCGGCGGCTGGCCGAGGTCGCGGTGCTCGAGGAGCGGCGGCGGATCGCGCGCGACCTCCACGACGGTCTCGCACAGGACCTCGCCTACGTCGTCCGTCACGCGCCGGAGCTGAGCGTCGCGGAGGTGCGTGCGGCGGCGGCGCGGGCGCTGGACGAGTCGAGGCAGGCGATCTCGGCGCTGACGCGCCCGACCGACGAGCCCTTGGACACCGCGCTGGCCGTCGCCGCCGAGGAGGTCGCGAGGCGAGCCGGCGGACGGGTCCGGCTCGACCTCGCCCACGGCGTGGCCGCGGACGGCGACGCGCGCGAGGCGCTCGTCAAGGTGGCCCGCGAGGCGGTCGGGAACGCGCTGCGGCACTCGGGGGCCCAGGCGGTCACGCTCCGGCTGGAGGCGGAGCCCCTGCGCCTGCTCGTGCGCGACGACGGCCGCGGGTTCGACCCCGAGCGCGTCCGAGACGGGTTCGGGATCACGAGCATGCGCGAGCGGGTCGAGCGGCTCGGCGGCACGTTGTCGATCCGCTCCGCCCCGGACGGCGGCACGGCGGTCGAGGCGGTGCTCGCGTGAGCGAGCGGGTCCTCGTCGCCGACGACCACGCGCCGACGCGCGCCGGCGTCCGCCGCGCGCTCGGCGCCCACGGGTTCGAGGTCTGCGCCGAGGCCGCCGACGCCCGGGAGGCCGTCGAGGCGGCGCGCCGGGAGCGCCCCGACGTCGCGCTGCTCGACATCCGCATGCCCGGCAACGGCATCGAGGCCGCCGCGCAGATCGCGAGCGAGCTCCCCGGGACCGCGGTCGTGATGCTGACGGTCTCGCGCGACGACGACGACCTGTTCACCGCCCTTCGCGTGGGTGCGGCGGGCTACCTGCTGAAGGACCTCGCCGCCGAGCGCCTTCCCGACGCGCTCCGCGCGGTCCTGGCGGGGGAGGCGGCGCTCCCCGGCACGCTCGTGGCGCGGCTCGTGGAGGAGTTCCGCGAGCGCGGCCGCCGCCGGCTCCTGGCGCTCCCGGGGAGGCGCGGCGTCGAGCTGACCGACCGCGAGTGGGAGGTGCTCCAGCTCGTCCGCCGTGAGCGCACGACCGCGGAGATCGCGGCGGCGCTCTTCGTCTCGGAGACGACGGTGCGCACGCACGTCGCGTCGATCCTGCGCAAGCTGCGCGTCCCCGACCGGCGCGCGGCGATCCGGCTGCTCGACGAGCGTTGAGAAACCTCGACGCGGGCTGAGCCGTCCGGCCCACGACCCGCGGCCGGCGCGCGTCGATCCCCTTCTCGATGAGACGGATGTCGAGGCTGGCGGCGGCCGCGCGCGCCGAGGACGGGGTCGCGCTCGTGCTCGCGCTCGGGACGCTGACGGCGCTGACGCTGCTGGCGACCTCGACCCTCTACTTCTCGACGCGCTCGTCCTCCCACGCGGGCGGCGACCGCGCCTCGCTCGTCGCCGAGGCACTGGCCGAGGCCGGGATCAACAACGCGATGAGCATCCTCGCGAACCCCCTCAACAACGCGATGAACTCGCAGCTGCTGCCGCCGAGGACGACGCAGTACCAGGGAGGGTCCGTCAGCTGGAGCGGCACGCTCGACACGATCGCGGCGATGTGGAGCGTGACGGCGACGGGCACGGCGCGCGGCGCCCCCGGCACCGGCTCCACGCGCTCGCGCACCGTGAGGGCGAAGGTGCCCGTCTACCCGAGCCTGTCGCAGCCGCTCAACAACCCCGCCTGGAACTACGTCTACTCGCGCGGCACGGGTGCGGCGTGCGACACGATCCTGGGCCAGAGCGTCGACGTGAAATCGCCGTTCTACGTCGAGGGCAACCTCTGCCTGCAGAACACGGCGAAGATCTCGAGTGGCCCGCTCGTCGTCCACGGCTCCGTGACGATGTCGCAGAACGCGAACCAGATCGGGTCGGCGGCGACGCCGGTCAACGAGGTGCGGGTCAAGAACGGTTGCAAGTACACGAACAACCCCCTCCACAACCCGTGCCTCAACGGCGCGGGCAACCAGGGCGGCGACAACCTCTGGGCGACGTCGCTCCGGAACGACCCGACGCCGGTGAACGCGCCGGTCCCGCTGTGGGACGACTGGTACCTGAACGCCGATCCCGGCCCCTACTTCCCCTGCCAGACGAGCGCGGGGATCGTCCCGGTGTTCGACAACGACCAGGGCACGAGCCCCAACGTCGGCCGCCGCAACAACAGCGTGACGTCCGTCCTCAACCTGACGCCGTCGGGCTCGTACACCTGCAAGACGGCGATGGGCGAGCTGTCGTGGAACGCGACGACGAAGGTCCTGACCGCGAACGGCACGATCTTCGTCGACGGGTCGGCGACGGTCCAGAACGGTGCGGTGAACGCGTACACGGGCTACGCGACGCTCTACCTCTCCGGGACGTTGCTGGTGAAGAACTCGTCGCTGTGCGCGCTCGTCAAGGCCGACCAAAGCGGCTGCACCACCCAGAACTGGGACCCGAACAGCCGCATGCTCGTCGTCGTCGCGAACGGCGCGGGCGGCCAGGTCCCGTCCGACACCGGCATCCAGCTGGTGAGCGGCGGCTTCCAGGGCGCGCTCTACGCGACGTACGCGATCGACGTCGGCACGACGTCGCTCTCGGAGGGCCCGCTCGACGGCAAGCCCGTCAAGCTCGGCCAGAGCTCGGGCTCGGCCTTCCCCGGCTTCACCCTCGTCCCGGCGGGAATGCCGGGGAACCCGGCCGTCTACGCCCAGCCGGGCACCCCACAGTACGCGGGCTGAGGCAGGTCGGGACACCCTCTCTCGGCGCCTACTGCGGGGGGCTGCCATCCTCGGCTTCGGCTAGTCGCCCGCCTCGGGCAACGGGAGCCGCTCGAGCTCCGTCTTCAGTCGCCACCACTCGTCCCAGAAGCGGTCGCCCGCCGCGTCCGCGAGCAGGCGCCGGCTCTCGTCGGTGAGCTCGAGCCGGTCGCCGTCGTCGTTCACGAGGCCGGCGCCTCGCAGCCGGCGGCGTGACGCCGCCACCTCGCGCTCGTCCGGCGCGACCGAATTGACGGCCTTCACCGTCGACCGCAGGTCGCGCAGCCGGACCGGGCCGTCGCGCAGGACGAGCAGGACGAGCGCGTCCAGCCCCGACCAGCCGGGCCCGAGCGCCACGATCCGCGTGTAGGCGCCCGTGCGCCGGCTGAGGCGCGTCACGCGCCGGACGCCCTCGCGCTCGATCAGGAAGCGGGCGATCGCCTCGGCGTCCGCGCCGCGGACGATCGCCTCCGACCTCCGGATCGAGGCCTCGTCCTCGTCCACGTAGCGGCGCGCCTCGTAGACGCGGCCGCCGAGCTCGAGCTCGTACTCGAAGAACTCGTAGTCGTCCTGCTCGGGCGGGTCGAACGCGCTCTCGTCGTGGCAGTACTCCTTCAGCACGACCATGCCGCCCCAGGAAGCGGCCTGCACCACCCTCTCGACGCGACGGTCGGAGAGCTCGTGGACGAGGCTCGCGTCGCGCCATGCCGGGTGCTCGCGCAGCCGCGCGAACGCGTCCTCCAGCCCGAGCCCGAGTCGCTTCTGGACGAGTCGCAGCGCGGCGAGCGCGGTCGCGTCGGCCTCGCGGTAGTCCCTCAGCTCGCGGTCGAGCCCGTCGGCCGGCTCGCGCTTCCGCCTGCGCCACATCAGCCCGGGACGGCGAGGACGATCTTCCCGAGCTGCTTCCCGGCCTCGAGCCGCTCGTGCGCGGCCCGGATCTCCGACAGCGGCAGCACCGAGTCGACGTGGACGCGGGCGCGCCCCGAGCGGATCAGGTCGTAGGCACCCTCGAAGTCCTCGCGCGCGCCCATCGTCGAGCCGTACACGGTCAGCTGCTTCCACCAGAAGCGGTGGAGCTGCGCCGGCGGGTTCGGCCCGGAGGTCGCGCCGCAGACGGTCACGCGGCCGCCGGCCTTCACCGCGGCGAGCGAGCGCGCCCACGTCGCCTCGCCGACGGTCTCGACGACGAGGTCGACGCCGCCGACCTCCTTCGCGGCCGCGACGACGTCGCCGCTCGCGTGGTTGACGCAGACGTCCGCGCCCCACTCGCGGGCGCGCTCGAGCTTCTCGTCGCTCCCCGAGGTGACGATCGTGCGCGCGCCGAGCGCCCGCGCCAGCTCGAACGAGGCCGTCCCGACCCCGCCGCCGATCCCCCAGACCAGCACCCACTCGCCCGGCTGGAGATGCGCCTTCGTCACGAGCATCCGGTACGCGGTCTCGAACACGAGCGGGAACGCGGCCGCCTCCTCGAACGAGAGCCCCTCCGCGATCGGGTACACGTTCGTCGCCGGCACCGCGATCCGCTCGCAGTGCGTCCCGTCGGTGTGCTCCCCGATCACGGTGATCACCGCGCCGTGCTCGATCCCGGGGTTGATCACGACGCGATCTCGGACCGTGAAGCCCTCGACGCCCGGGCCCACACCGGCGACGATGCCCGCGCCGTCGGCGCCCAGGATCCGCGGCTTCGGGACGGACGGCAACCCCTTTCGCACCCAGACGTCGAGGTGGTTGAGCGACGCCGCCCGGAGGTCGACGAGCACCTCGCCGGGGCCCGGCTCGGGCTCCGGTACGTCCTCGTACCGCAGCACCTCCGGACCGCCGTCCTCGTGGATCCGAACCGCCTTCACCGCGCCGCCCTCATCGCGGGAACACTATTGGCGTGACCGCCGCCGAGCTCGAACGGGTCGCGGAGGAGCTGGGCCTCGACGTCGTGGGCGCGACGCCGGCGGCGCCGTACGCCGACACGGAGCGGCACATCCGCGAGCGCCGGTCACGCGGCCTGTTCGGCGAGATGAGGTTCACGACGGCGCAGCCCGAGGTGTCGTGCCATCCCGAGCGCCTGCTGCCCGGCGCGAGGACGGTCGTGTCGGCCGCGAGCTGCTACTGGAGCTCCGGCCCGGAGCCGGGAGCGGGGGAGGGGCGGCTGCCGCGCTACACGTGGCTCGATGCCTACGCCGAGCTCCGCGAGCGGCTGGACGCGCTCGGCCGGCGGCTCGGCGGCGCCTACCGCGTCCTCGTCGACGCCAACCAGCACGTCGACCGCGAGGCGGCGGCGCGGAGCGGCGTCGGCTTCTACGGCAAGAACACGATGCTGATCACGAGACGGCACGGGTCGTGGGTCGTGCTCGGGACGCTCGTGACCGAGGCCGAGGTCGAGTCGACGCCGCCGCTCGGGCTCGATTGCGGCGCCTGCACGCTGTGTATCGAGGCCTGTCCGACGGGCGCGCTCGACGAGCCGGGGACGCTGGACGCGACGAAGTGCCTGTCGTGGCGCTCGCAGGCGCCCGGCGAGATCCCCGAGGACTACCGCGCGGCGATGGGCGACGTCGTCTACGGCTGCGACATCTGCCAGGACGTCTGTCCCTGGAACCGCGGCGTGGAGAAGCGCCGCGCGGGCCGGCCGCTTCCGGCCGGGGCGGAGCCGGTCGTCTCGCTCGTGGGCTGGCTCGAGCGGGAGGACGACGAGCTGCGGCGGGCGTACGAGCGCCTGTACGTCCCGCGCAACGACGGGCGGTACCTGAAGCGCAACGCCCTCGTCGCGCTCGGAAACGCGGGCCGGCCCGAGCATGCGGCTGCGATCGCGCCCTACCTCGACCACGACGACCCGGTGCTCCGCGAGCACGCCGCCTGGGCGCTGGCCCGGATCGCGGAGCGGCATGCCGCGTGACTAGGAGCGCCGGTCGGTCTCCTCGGCGACGTCGGCGGCCGCGCCCACCTTCTCGACGAGCGCGTACCGGCGGATCGAGCCGACGACGCGGTCGACCGACGCGTCCGCGTGCTCGGGAAGGACGACGAAGTGCCGCGGATCCTCCCGGACGGACTCGTACTCGGCGAGCGAGAGCCTCAGCGTGGCGCGGCACCCAGGCCGCGAGCACTCGCAGCGGACCTCCAGCATGTCCGAGGGCTCCTTCCAGGCCGAGCCGATCTCCTCGACGAGCTCGTTCGCATCGCGGGAGACCGCCTGCTCCGTCGCCGCGCGGCGCTCGTCGTCGTCGCTCACCGCGCCACCCGCAGCCTGTCGACCCCCAGCTCGCGCGCCAGCTCGCGCGCCCGCGCGGCGATGCGCTCGCGCAGGTCCGGCGGCTCGAGGACGACCGCCTCGCCGCGGTGCGCGAACACCTCGCCGACGAGCCACTCCGGGCTGCCGACGGCTCGGTCGTCGAGGGCGGCGCCGTCGGCGAGCGGACGGGCGCCCTTCTCGACCTGCCAGCGCGCGATCACCGGCGAGTACCAGATCCGCGCCGTCCGGGCACCGCGCAGCGTCAGCGGCTCGAAACCGGCCCGCGGCTCGAAGGTCTCCTTCGCGAGCCGGGCGCTGCGCATCCGGTCGAGGCGGAAGCTGCGCTCGGCGTCCCGCGTCCGATCCCACGTGTGGACCCGCCAGTTCGGCAGCTCGCGCTCGAGCTTGTACGGCTCGACGAGCCGCGTCGACGCCTCGGTCTCGCCCTCCTTCAGGTACTCGATCTCGACCAGCCGGTGGTCGCGGATCGCCCCCGAGAAGAGCACGACGAGCCGTTCCTCCTCGGTGCCCTCGTGCGGTTCCGGCGTCTGCGCGAGCTGGAACTCGCCGAACGTCTCCTCGAGCTTGCGGCGGACGCGGTCGAGCGGCGTGTGCGCCCCGGCCGCGACCATCGGGCCGACGAACTCCAGCGCGAGACGGATCGCGCGCGCCTCGAGCGGCGTGAGGCGCGGCGCCGACCGAAAGGTGTCGCCGTACAGCTCCTTGTCGACGTGGACGACGTCGCCCCGCAGCTCCGCGTAGACGGCGTAGCAGCCGCCGCCGAAGTTGACGAGGTTCAGCAGCGAGAGGTGCTCCTCGAGCGCGTCCTCCGGGATGTTGAAGCGCTCGAGGAGCTCGTGCGCGGGGATCTCCGCCTCGCGGCCGTCGCCGCAGGCGGCGAGCAGGTACGCGAGCAGCGCCTGAAGCACCGCGAAGCGCTCGGGCACCACGGGGCCGGCGGGCCGCTCGGGCAGGCCGTCGGGCGGGACCGGCGCCGCCTCCGCGGCGGGAGGCGCCGGCGCGCCCTCGTGCCGCTCCCGGATCGTCCGCAGCGCGCGCGCCACCTCGCGGCGCAGCTCGGCCGGCTCCGACGGCACCGCGCGACCGTCCTGTCGCAGGATCCAGGACGCCAGCAGCCCCAGGCTCGAGTACGGCGTCACGAACGCGTCGCCCTCGAGCCGCCCGGCGTTGCCGTAGGCGCGCTCGACCCACCACGCCGTCGCCGGGCTGACCTCGATCCGCGCCTCCGCTTTGGGGTCGCCGATCTGCCAGGCGGGCCGGTCGCGGAACGCGCTCACGTCGAAGTCGGCCGGGATTCGGAAGTCGCGCTCCCGCCGCGTCGCGAAGCGGATGTCGCCCCGGATGCGCGAGACGCGGAACGTCCGCGTGTCGTCCCGGTCGAGGTCGTGCCCGATCACGTACCAGACACCGCGCTCGGGGAGGAGCGCGTACGGGTTGAGCGTCCGCTCCTGCACCTCGTCGCGCGAGATCGACCAGTAGACGAACTTCACCGTCCGCTGCTTCGAGATCGCGTTCTCGAGCTTCCCGAGGCGGCCGGGCATCTCGGGCGAGTAGTCGGGGTCCGAGACCTCGACGGCCCCCGCGGTCGCCGTCGGCACGTCCGCCCAGCCGGGGCGGCCGAGCGCGAGGTTCTGCAGCGCGAGGCGGAGCGGCTCCGCGTAGGCGAACTTGCCCTCGAGCAGGTAGAAGCACGTCTGGAGCGCGGCGAGCTCGTCGTCGGACAGCTCGAGCGGGGGGAGGAAGTACTGCTCCGAGCGCAGCGTGTACAGCTCCTCCCCGGTGAACTCGTCGCGTTGCGACTGGAGCGGGACGCCGAGCGCGAGCAGCTCGGCCCGGTCGGAGTAGTAGCGGCGCGCGAACGCCTCGTCCGACATCTCCGAGTAGCCCTCGACGTTCTGCTTCACGTCGCGGGCGGTCAGCGGCCGCCGCTCCGCCATCAGGAAGGCGACGAGCGACAGCTGGCGGATCAGCTTGTCGGTGTCGTGACTCAACCGCGGGAGCGTATCTCTCGGAGGCCGGAACAGCTGCAGGGGCCTGAGTCGTCAGGCGCGGCGCTGAGCGTCCCGGAGCGAGGGGGTAGTGCGAGAGCACGGGCCCCCGAGTGGAGGGCGGTCAGCGCCGTGAGGCGACGGCGGAGCCGGGCTCCGCCCGGCGGGAGCCGGCGCCGCCCGGACGGCTCAGGCGGCGACTCGGGTCGAGGCCTCGAGGTGCTGGTGCGAGGGGCAGTAGTCGCGCTCGGGGAGGGGCGTGCGCTGGCACGGCTTGCCCTTGCGCGTGGTCGCCCGGCAGCGGGCGATCCCGCCGTCGAGGGCGCCCGCCTCGATCTGCTCCTCGATGAAGCCGCACGCGGCGCCGACGCCCTCGCGGACGGCCCAGGCGACCTGCGCCTGCGCCGTGATCGGGAAGTAGCGGCGGATGTCCTGGAAGAGCGCCCGGTCGGGCTTGGCGAAGTACATCGGATCCGCGGCGAGGCGCGCCATGGTCTGCTCGCAATGCTCGAGCACGGCCCGGCGCGACGCGAGGCGGGACTCTTGGCCCGCGTACGGGTCGATCAGGTCCTTAATCGACCGGTAGATGGCTCGCGAGTATTGATACATGCAGCTCTGCAACCGCTGGGTTCGCTCGTCGAGTTCCACGTCTGCCTGTCCTCCCGTCGAACACCGAAAAACGCTTGTAATGCGGACGTTGGAACACGTCCGGCGCTCCCCGCGGCGCAGTCTATACAGATCCCCTGGTTGTTACAAAGTCGGGGCCCACGTTGCCTTCGAGGCGAACGCCGGGGGTCGGCCTTCCCGTCCCGATCGGCTCAGGTTCCCCGGCCGCGCGCGCTTTACACCTGCGCCGACGAGGGCGCCGAGGTGGGCTACTGGGCGATCTCGCGCGCGTACGGCGTGTCGTAGCCGGCGTCGCGCGCGGCCGCGACCCCGTCCTCCGCCTCCGCCATCGAGCGGTAGATCCCGGCGAAGACGACGAAGTAGCCCGGGTGGAGCGTCGAGTACTCGTCCGAGCGCAGGACGCCGACCCGTCGCAGCCCCGCCTCGAGCGCGTCCCGCGCCTTCGTCGTCGCCGCGGGCCGGCCGTTCGCCTGCGGCAGCGACGCGAGCACGACGGTGTACCCGCCCCGCCCCTCCGGCCACGAGACGATGCGGTTCTCGTCGGCCGGCTGCTGCTGCGGCTGCTGAGGCGCCGGCGTCGGGGCGGCCGCGGCGGGCGGTGCGGCGGCGGTCGTCGGGGCCTCGGGCGGCGCCGTCGTCGGGATCACCGCAGGCTGCGCCGTGGTGGCGACGAGCTCGGTCGCTGCGTCCTCTCGGGCGAGGCGGAACGCGACCACGCCGGCCGCCGCGAGCGCGGCCACGACGAGCGCGACGAGCACCGGCCAGAGCCAGGGCGAGGGCGCCCGCAACGCGTCCGGGCCGGCCAGCGGCAGGCGCGCGCCGCACTCGAGGCAGTACTCCTGGCCGCGGGCGACGGTCGAGCCGCAGCGAGGGCATTCCGGCCGGGGCGCCTCCACGGCGACCACGGCGCTAGCCCTCGGGCGCCGCGGCGCCGCACGACGGGCAGTACCGCGCGTCGGCCGCGAGCGCGTGGCCGCACACGCCGCAGGGGACGA
The DNA here is from genome assembly GCA_035456465.1 of Gaiellaceae bacterium. GTDB lineage: Bacteria > Actinomycetota > Thermoleophilia > Gaiellales > Gaiellaceae > DATHTC01. The sequence goes on from DATIDD010000100.1 coordinate 32,699, forward strand.
CCGCCTCCCCGGCGGGGCGCCCGCAGCTGGCGCAGAACCGCGAGCCCCAGAAGAGCGGGGCGCCGCAGGCGCAGCGTGCCGCCGGCGGGCGGCGCACGGAGAGCAGCGTCTCGAGCTCGATCAGCCGGTCCTCGATCGCCGCCACCTCGGCGCATTGCTCGTGGAGGACGTGCTCGCGGAACGAGTCCCGGCGGAACATCTCCATCGCCAGGCCGCCGACGTCGCGCAGCCGCTCCTCGCGGAGCTTCAGCAGGGCGCGGCGCTCGCGGCGGAGCTCCGCGACCGGCGGCGCGGCCCGGCGCGGCGCCCGCGGCGCGGACTCGGCCGGCTGCGCGTCGCCGTCGCGCCCGCGGCGGAAGAGCGACGTGAGCGCCATCGGCCCAGCCTAGCCGTCGGCCCGGCGCGGCAGCGACGCTCGGCGGGGCCTCGGGCGTGCGGTGGCGCGTCCCCCGCCCGCGACCGAGGGCTACGTCTGCAGCACGACGAGCCGCTCCTCAGTCAGCTCGCGCACGGCGTAGGCCGGCCCCTCACGCGTGTTGCCCGAGTCCTTGACGCCGCCGTACGGCATCTGGTCGGCGCGGAACGTCGGCGCCTCGTTGACGGTCACGCCGCCGAACTCGAGCGCCTGCGCCGCCCGGAGCGCCGCCGCGACGGACGCCGTGAAGATCCCCGCCTGGAGCCCGTAGCGCGTCGCGTTCGCGAGCCGGACCGCCTCGTCGAGGTCGCCGACGCGGTTGACCGTGACGACGGGGCCGAAGACCTCCTCGCAGGAGACCTTCAGCTCGGGCGCGGCGTGCCCGATCACCGTTGGGCGGATCGGGCCGTCGTCGGGCGCGTCGCCGCCGGCGAGGATCTCGGCCCCCGCCGCCCGCGCCTCCTCGATCCACTCGAGGATCCGCGCACGTGCGTCGTCGTCGATCACCGGCCCCACGTCCGTCTCCTCGTCGGCCGGGTCCCCGACCTTCAGGGCCTCGACGCGGGGCAGGAAGCGCTCGAGGAAGGGCTCGTAGGCGTCGCCCTCGACGTAGATCCGCTGGACCGAGATGCAGCTCTGGCCGGCGAACGAGAACGCGTTGCCGGCGAGCTTGGCGGCGGCGGCGTCGAGGTCGGCGTCGGCGGCGACGATCACCGGCGTTGCGTTGCCGAGCTCGAGCGCGACCCGCTTCTTCGGCGCCCGCTCCGCGAGACGCCAGCCCACCGCTCCGGAGCCGGTGAAGGTCAGCGCCCTGACGCGCTCGTCCTCCACGAGGACGCCGCCGAGCTCCGACGCGGGGCCCACGAGCACCCCGAGCCACCCCGGCGGGAGGCCCGCGTCCGTCTCGAGCTCGGCCAGCAGCAGCGCCGACAGGGGCGTCGCCGTCGCGGGCTTGAGCACGACCGCGCATCCGGCGGCGAGCGCGGGCGCGAGCTTGTGCGCGACGAGGTTCAGCGGGAAGTTGAACGGGCTGATCGCGCCGACGATCCCGAGCGGCCGGCGCAGCGTGAACGCCAGCTTGCCCTCGCCCGCAGCGGACGCGTCCATCGGCACGACGTGCCCGGCCAGCTTGCGCGCCTCGACGGCCGCCATCGTGTACGTCGAGACGGCGCGCTGCGCCTCGACGCGGGCGGCCTTCATCGGCTTCCCGGCCTCGTCCGAGATCGTGCGGGCGACCTCGTCGTGGCGGTCGCGGAGCGCGGCGGCGACGCGGTCGAGGATCGCGGCCCGCTCGTGCGCCGGGAGCGGCTGGGCCATCGCCTGCTCGGCCGCGTCCACGGCGCGGCGGGCTTCCGCGGCTCCGGCCTTGGGGACGCGCCCGACGACGTCGCCGGACCAGGGGGAGCGGACGTCGATCCACGCGCCCGTCTCGACCCACTCGCCGGCGAGGAGGAGGCGTCGCTCGGTCGCGGTCGCCGCCATGCGGTGAGCGTACCTCCGCCGGGGCCCCGCGGGCGTCGGACGCGGCGGTGAAGCGGCGGTCGCGCTTTGCGCCGTCGCGGCGGCGTGGGATCCTCGCGGTCGTGGAGATCCCGGACGTCAGCTACGCCCGCTCGGGCGACGTCGCCGTCGCCTACCAGGCCGTCGGCGACGGCCCGTCCGACCTCGTCTTCCTGCCGTTCCTGTCGAACCTCTACTCCCTCTGGCTGCTCCCGGCGTTCGCCGCGTTCGCGCGGAGCCTGGGCGAGGGTCGGCGGCTCGTGCTCGTGAACACGCGGGGGATGGGCCTCTCCGACCGCCCGCGGGCGCTGACGATCGAGTCGCGGATGGACGACGTCCGCGCGGTGATGGACGCGCTGGAGATCGAGCGCGCGGCGCTGCTGGGCTGGAGCGAGACCGCCGGCACGTGTGCCGTCTTCGGCGCCACGTATCCGGAGCGCACCGACCGCCTCGTCCTCTACACGCCGTTCGCGCGGGGCACGCGCACGGACGACTACCCGTGGGGGAGCGACCGCGAGGAGGCGCTCGCGGGGATCGCCCGCACCCGCGAGCAGTGGGGCGACCGCGCGTACCTCGAGCAGCTCGCCGCCTCGCTGAACCCCCAGTGGGCCGACGACCCGGGGTACCTCGAGTGGTTCGTCTGGAACCACCGGCTCTCGAGCAGCCCGGGGTCGGCGGCGGCGTTCTGGCGGATGCAGCTGGAGACGGACATCGCCGACGTGCTCCCCGCGATCCGGGTCCCGACGCTCGTCCTCACCAAGGAGCAGCTGCGCCAGGAGAGCGCCTGGATCGCCGAACGGATCCCGAAGGCCTCGCTCGCCGTGCTCGCAGGGGAGGGGATGGCGGTCCAGGAGGACCCCCTCGCCGCCGACGTGATCGACTCGTTCCTTCGCGGCGAGGAGCCTGCCGACGTGCCGACGAGCGTGCTCGCGACGGTGCTCTTCACCGACATCGTCGGCTCGACCGAGCGCGCGGCGGCGCTCGGCGACCGCGCGTGGCGCGAGCTGCTCGAGCGCCACCACGCGCTCGTGCGCCGCGAGCTCGCCCGGTACCGCGGCCTCGAGCTCGACAGCGCGGGCGACGGCTTCTTCGCGAGCTTCGACGGGCCGGCGCGGGCGATCGCGTGCGCGCGCTCGGTCGCCGACTCGATGCCCCCGCTCGGCCTCGAGGTCCGAGCCGGGATCCACACGGGCGAGTGCGAGCGGGTGGGGGAGAAGCTGGCCGGGTTGGCCGTCAACGTCGGCGCCCGCGTCGCGGCGCAGGCGGGCCCGGGCGAGGTGGTCGTGTCCGGCACGGTGCGCGACCTCGTCGCGGGCTCCGGGCTCGCGTTCGACGATCTCGGAGAGCGCGAGCTGAAGGGCCTCCCGGGGCGGTGGCGGTTGCACCGGGTGGTACGTTGAGCCCGTGACCGACGCCCTCATCGTCGACGCCGTCCGCAGCCCGATCGGGCGGAGGAACGGGACGCTCTCGAGCATCCGCGGCGACGAGCTCTCGGCGCAGGTCGTGAACGGCCTCGTCGGGCGCACCGGCGTCGACCCCGCGGAGATCGAGGACGTCCAGTGGGGCTGCGTGACGCAGGTGGACGAGCAGGCGTGGAACATCGGGCGCAACGTCGCGCTCACCGCCGGCTGGCCCGTCTCGGTCGCGGGGACGACGGTCGACCGCCAGTGCGGCTCCTCGATGCAGACGAACTTCAACGCGGCGGCGGCGGTGTGGTCGGGCCAGCTCGACGTCGTCGTCTCCGGCGGTGTCGAGATGATGTCGCGCGTCCCGATGGGCTCGAACCACGGGTCGATGTCGGACAAGGTGCACGACCGCTACCAGATCGTGATGCAGGGCATCTCGGCGGAGCTGATCGCGGACCGGTGGCACCTGTCGCGCGAGGAGCTCGACCGGGTGTCGTACGAGTCGCACATGCGCGCGGCGCGCGCGATCGACGAGGGCCGGTTCGCGAAGGAGATCGTCCCGATCGACCTGACCAACCCGCACGTGGGGTTCACGTTCGACACCGACGAGGCGGTGCGGCGCGAGACGACGCTCGAGAAGATGGCGGAGCTCCAGCCCGCCTTCGTCCCCGACGGGAAGGTGACGGCGGGCAACTCGTCCCAGATCGTCGACGGCGCCGCGGCGGTGCTCGTCGCCTCCGAGGCGGCGGCGTCGCGCCTCGGGCTCGAGCCGCGTGCGCGGTTCGTCTCCTTCGGGCTCGCCGGCGTCGACCCGACGCTGATGCTGCACGGCAACCCGGAGGCGTGCGACAAGGCGCTGCGGAAGGCGGGCATCGGCTGGGACGACGTCGCGGTGGTCGAGGTGAACGAGGCGTTCGCGTCGGTCGTGCTCCAGTTCCTCGCCGACACCGGGCTGCGCGAGCGCTGGGACGCGGGCGACGTGAACCCGAACGGCGGCGGGATCTCGCTCGGTCACCCGCTCGGCGCGACCGGGGCGCGCATCACCGCGACGCTCGTGGCGGAGCTCGAGCGGCGGGAGGCACGCTACGGCGTGGCCTGCATGTGCATCGGCTTCGGGCAGGCGATCGCCGCGGTGATCGAACGCGTCTGAGCATCCGCGACGCGCCGCGCTCCGAGCCGCACGAGCCCGCGTTGAAACAGGACACGTAACAGCCTGTTACTTGTCCGGGTCGCCGTCGTACTGGCTGCTCGTCCGCGGTCGCGGCGGACGTCGGCTCGACCCCGAGATCCGTCCCGACGAGCTGCGGGCGCACGCGTCGACGCGGCGGCCGTCGATCCGCGCCGGCGACCGCGCCGTCCTCTACGCGGCGGGGTGGCAGGTGGTGTTCGGCGTCGCCGACGTGGTCACCGACCCTGCGGAGGATCCGGAGCGTGCGCGCTGGCGGTGGCGCTTCGGGATCCGGGCGGAGCTCGCGCTCCACGACCTGCGGGAGGCGCCGCCGGTGCAGGCGGCCGGCGTCCTGACCTCGAGTCTTGGGCGGCACTCGTACATCCGCCTGGCGCAGGAGCAGTTCGCCGCCGGGAGGCGGGCCGTCGCCGCCGCGATCGTCGCCGCGTCGTACGACGACGCCGTCGACCGGTTCGTCGCGGGGCAGGGCGAGTTCCCTGCGGGCGCGCGCCGCCGCTGGATCGAGCGGCTGCTCGCGGGGCTGCCGCCGCGGCCGGCGATCCTCGAGCTCGGCGTCGGTGCGGGGCACGAGACGAGCGTCGAGCTCGCGGCGCGGGGAGCCCTCACGGGCGTGGACGTGTCGGCCGCGATGCTCGCGCGGGCCCGCAGCCGCCTTCCGCGCGCCCGGCTGCTCCAGGCGGACGTGCTCGAGCTCGAGCTGCCGGAGGCGTCGTTCGACGCGGTCGTCGCCCTGTACGTCCTCAACCACGTCCTTCGGGACGAGCTCGGGCCGTTGTTCCACCGGATTGCGCGGTGGCTGCGGCCCGGCGGCCGCGTCCTCGCCTCGCTCGGCGCGCGCGACACGCCGACGTGGAGCGGCGAGTGGCTGGGCGCGCCGACGATCTTCAGCGGGTACCCGCCCGAGGAGAACGAGCGGCTGCTGCTGGACGCGGGCCTCGAGCTCGTCGAGTCGTCGGTCGAGACGACGGCGGAGCCCGGTCACGGCGAGGTGCCGTTCCACTGGGTGCTCGCACGCCGGCCCGACTAGGATCGCCCGCCATGGAGATCACCACGGTCGGCGTCGTCGGGCTCGGCACGATGGGCGCCGGGATCGCGCAGGTGGCCGTCGAGGCCGGCTACGAGACCGTCGGCCGGGAGCTCGCCGCGGAGGCGGCCGACGCGGCGCGCGGACGGATCGAGCACTTCCTCACCCGTAAGGTCGAGAAGGGGCAGGCCGAGCAGGCGGACCGGGACGCGGCGATCGCGCGCCTCCGCACGACCACCGACCTCGGCGACCTCGCCCGCTGCGACCTCGTCGTCGAGGCGGCCTTCGAGGACCTCGCCGTCAAGCACGAGCTGATGGCGGAGCTCTCGCAAATCCTCCGGCCGGACGCGATCGTGGCGACGAACACCTCGGCGCTGTCGGTGACGGAGATCGCGGCGGGCTACGAGCGGCCCGAGCGCGTCGTCGGCCTGCACTTCTTCAACCCGGCGCCGCTGATGCGCCTCGTCGAGGTCGTGCGCGCGCAGCGGACGGACGAGGACGTGTTCGAGACCGCGTACCGCTTCGCGGCGTCGCTCGGGAAGGAGCCGATCCGCTGCAACGACACGCCCGGCTTCGTCGTCAACCGGATCCTGATCCCGCTGCTCAACGACTGCGTGCGGGTGCTCGACGAGGCCGGCGTCACGCCGGAGGACCTCGACACAGCGATGCGCTTCGGCGCCAGCTGGCCGATGGGGCCGGCGACGCTCGTCGACCTGGTGGGGATCGACGTCCACGTGCACGCGTCGGAGGCGCTGTGGCAGGGGCTCCGGGAGCCGCGGATGGCGCCGCCGGCGCGGCTCGTGGCGATGGCGAAGGCGGGCAAGCTCGGCCGCAAGAGCGGCGAGGGCTTCTACCGCTACGACGAGCAGTAGCGCTCACGGCGCCGACAGATGGCGCCAGGCGTTCTCGACGAGCCGCTCGACGCGTGGGTCCGTCATCGAGGCGACGAAGTTGATCGCGCCTGCCGCGAGCACCCGTGCGCCCGCGGGGGTCTCGTACCAGGTGAGCTCCGCGGAGCGGCCCGGCCCCATCAGGTCGGGCGCGTGCGCGAGGACGCGCGCGCCGGCCGGCGTGGCCGCGCTGCGGGCGTCGATCTCGATCCCGTAGCGGCCGAACGCGTCGCCGTCGCGCAGGCCCGTGCCCTCGAACAGCCACGGCGCCGCGGCCGCGCCCACGACCGTGAACGGCGCCTGCCGCTGGCCCTGGTCGGAGCCGACGTAGCGGACGCCCACGAGCCCGGCCTCGTCGCGCCCGGCGTCGCGCCAGAGCTCCTCCTTCACGACCCGTCTGCCGACGCGGCGCACCCGCCGGAAGAAGTTGTTGGCCGCGAGGAACAGGAGGTTCCCGCCGAGGTCGCGGTAGCGCTCGACGACGTCGTAGGCGTGCGTCGTGACGTACTCCTCGTGCCCCGGGAACACGACGAGGTCGTACGCCCGCCGCAGCGCGTCGCCGGTCCCGGCCCGCTCGAGGTCCTCGTCGGCGAGGAAGTCGACCCGCTTCCCCGTCCGGTTGAGCCAGGCGACGAACGCGAGGTCCCAGTCCTTGAACCGGAACGGGACGCCGAAGTCGAGGTACGGCCGGGTCACGTCGACGGACCGGATCGCGCCGCTCACGTACCACGAGTCGCCCCAGCCGTCGCCGTCCGCGTCGTGGAAGTTGTACGCCTGCCACGTCGTCGTCGCGAGAACGACGGCCACGCGCTCCGTGCCCAGCCGCGTGGGGCGGAGGATGAAGGGCGCGTAGCCGACGCGGCCGTCGTCCGCCGTCACGCGGACGAAGTAGAGGCCGCTCTGCCAGCGCCCGGCACGGAGCAGGCGCAGGCGGCCCGGCGCGTCCCGGTGGGCGCGCCAGTCCACGGCGACCGAGGGGGTGACGGGCACGCCGTTCGTGTGCAGGTCCTCGTCGGCCGGCCGCGAGGCGCCGTAGTGGAAGACCTGCACGCGGAGCGAGGCCGCGTCGGTCGCGATCAGGAGGTCCGCCGGCTCGCCCGGGGCGTAGCTCGACTCAGTCGTCGCGACCTCGACGCCCTGGACCCGCACCACCGGCGCGTCCGGCGAGTGCCCCGGCCGGTACGCGCCGTACGTGCGGCGGCGGCCCTGCGCGTCGGTGGCGGTCAGCCGGAGCACGTACGTCCGGGGCGCGACGCCCCGGCCGGGGCGCCAGACGAGCTCGTGCGACCCTGCGGCGAGCCGCCGACCGACGCTCCACACCGTCGCTCCGGTCGCGCGGCCGGCGCGGATCGTGTCCGTCCGCACCGCCTCCATCCGCACGAGCGCCGGACGCGGGAGCCGGAACGACACCCGCGCCTCGGGGCGTCGAGGCGAGACCGTCGCCAGCAGGCGCCGGTCGCCGGCGTAGGGGCGGGCGGATCGAACCCGGAGGCGGAGCAACTCGGGCCTGCGCCGCACGGCCGCCCGCGCGGCCCCCGGCGCCGCGAGCGCTCCGAGCGCGGCGACGCGCAGGAACTCCCGCCTCCCGACCCTCATCGGCGTGGATCGTGCCATGCGTTTCTCACCGCGTCCCGGTGACACCATGGGGACGTGGAGTCGCTGCGGAACGCGTTCGAGGCCTTCTGGGACTACGTCGACGCGGTCTCGCTCGGCGCGGTCGCGCTCGCGCTCGCCTGCCAGCTGGGCAAGGTGGCGGCGCGCACGCGTGCGTGGCGCAACATCGTCGCGGCCTCGTACCCGGAGGCGACCGTCCGCTGGCGGACGATCCTCGGCGCGTACCTCGCGGGCACGGGAGTCAACGCGATCGTGCCGGCGCGGGCGGGCGACCTGCTGAAGCTGTACCTCGTCAAGCACCGCGTCGACGGGGCGACGTACCCGACGCTGGCGGCGACGCTGCTCGTCGAGACGCTGTTCGACTTCGCGGTCGCGACCGTGCTCGTCGTCTGGGCGGTGACGACGGGCGTGCTGCCGGGGCTGGACGTCCTGCCGTCGCTCCCGCAGGTCGACTGGCTGTGGCTGTTCGGGCGGCCGCGGCTCGCTGCGGCCGTCGCGGCGGTCGCGCTCGTCCTCGGCTTCGTGGCCGGGATCTGGGCGGCGCGGCGGGTCGCCTCGTTCCGGCGTCGCGTGGCGCAGGGCTTCGCGATCCTCCGGCCGCCGAGCGGCTACCTCCGCCGCGTGATCCCGTGGCAGGCGCTCGACTGGGCGTTCCGCCTGGCCACCGTCTACTTCTTCCTGCGCGCCTTCGGGCTCCACGCCGACGTCGAGAACGCGCTGCGCGTGCAGGTGACGCAGAGCCTCTCGACGATCCTGCCGCTCACGCCGGGCGGCATCGGCACGGAGCAGGCGCTGCTCGTCTACGTGTTCCGCGGCGACGAGCCGGCGAGGGCGCTCCTCAGCTTCTCCGTGGGGATGAAGCTCGTCCTCACCGCGGCCAACGTCGTGCTCGGCTTCACGGCGATCGCGCTCATGCTGCGGACGCTCCGCTGGCGCGGCGCGGTGGCGGCGCAGGAGGCGGAGGCGCGAGCAGCCGGAGAGCCGGAGGGACGAGCAGCGTCGTGAGCACCGACATCCCGACGATCACCGCGAACAGCTGGTCGCCGACGACGCCCGTGGTGCGGGCGATCCCGGCGACGATGATCCCGACCTCGCCGCGCGGCACCATCCCGACGCCGACGAACGCCGCCTCGCGGCCGCCGAGCGACCGCGCGCCGAGCCAGGCCCCGACGAACTTCGTCGCGGCCGCGATGACGGTCACGACGAGGAGCAGCGCGAGCGTGTCGCCCTCGGCGAACGCGTCGAGGTCGAGCTCGATCCCGATGAACGCGAAGAAGAACGGTGGGAAGAACGCGTAGAGCGGGGCCACCTCGTCCTCGATCGGGTGCTGCTCGCGGGTCTCCGCCACCATCAGGCCCGCCAGGAACGCACCGATGATCGCGGCGAGCCCGATCTGCGCGGCGAACGCCGCGAGCCCGAGGCAGAGGATCACGGCCGGGAGCAGGGGCGACGCCGAGAAGCGCGGCGCCTGGAGCAGCTGTGGCCGGGCCCGGAACAGGCGCGTGCCGCCGAGGGCGAAGAAGCCGACGAACGCGACGGCGAGCGCGACCACGACCGCGATCGACGCGACGTCGACGCCGCCCTCCGCGGCGAGGCCGGTGGCGACCGCGAGCAGGATCATCGCGAGGATGTCGTCGACGACCGCCGCGCCGAGGATCGTACGAGCAGGCCGCGTCTCGAGCAGCCCGAGCTCGAGCAGGACCGCCGACGTGATCCCGACGGAGGTCGCCACGAGCGCGGCGCCGAGGAACACGCTGGTGGCCGCCTCGTCGCCGCGGACGACCCCGAGGCCGTAGCCGCCCGCGAACGGCAGGACGACGCCGAGGACGCCGGCGAGCAACGCCGCCCGCCCGACGTCGGCGAGCTCGCCGATCCGCGTCTCGAGCCCGACCCAGAACAGGAGGAAGACGACGCCGAGCTCCGCGAAGACCTCGAGCGTCTCGCTCGGCTCGACGAGCCCGAGCACGGACGGTCCGACGGCCACCCCGGCGAGGATCTCGCCGACGATCGCGGGCTGGCCGATCCGCTTGAACAGCTCGTCGCCGAGCTTCGCCGCGAGCAGGACGACGAAGAGGTCGGTGAGGACGTCGGCCGTGGCGGCCGCGGCGACGACCGTCAACGCGCGAGGTGCCGCATGATCGCCCGGCAGAACTCGACCTGCCCGAGCATCCCGACGAACCGTCGCTCGTCGACGACGGCGAGCGAGCCCCACGGCGTATGGAGGAACCGCTCGGCGGCGTGCACCGTGTTCGTGTCGATCTCGACGGTCGCCGGCTCGCGCATGTGCCGCGCGACGGGATCGTCGCCGGCCTTCTCCAGTTGCGCCGCGAGCGCGTCGGCGTCGAGCTCGAGGAACGCCGTGTGCCGCAGATCCGCGAGGTAGCCGGGGAAGAGCCCGCGGAGGAGGTCGTCGTCGGTGAAGAGGCCGGCGACCCGGCGACGGCCGTCGAGGACCGCGATCGCGGAGACCTCGACGGCGGCGAGCCTCGCCGCGGCGTCGCGGAAGGTCGCGTCCTCCGCCACGAACGCCTCCGTCGCGAGCGTCGTCTCCCGCAGCGTCGTCATCTAGAGCTGGAAGACAAGCAGGTAGACGGTCGCGACGAGGAGCGAGAGCACGGTGACGGGGAGCCCGACGGCGAGGAAGCGGCCGAACGAGACAGGGGTGCCGTTCCGTTCGAGCACGCCGGCGGCGGCGACGTTCGCGGCCGCCGCGATCATCGTGGCGTTGCCGCCGAAGCATGCCCCGAGCGCGAGCGACCACCAGAGGGCGTCGTCGAACTCGTCGCCCTGGAGCGTGTCGACGACGGGAATCATCGCCGCCGTGAAGGGGATGTTGTCGACGAGCGCCGATCCTGCGGCGGAGCCCCACAGGACGGCGAGCGCCTCGCCGGTGCGCGACCCGCCGGTGGCGTCCGCGAGCAGGTCCGCGACGCGGTCGATCGTGCCCTGCTCCTCGAGCCCGCCGACCATCACGAAGAGGCCGATGAAGAAGAAGATCGTCGACCACTCGACCCGCTCGAGCGCCGCCTCGACGTCGTCCGCCGCGACGAGGAGCAGGGCCGTGGCGCCGCCGAGGGCGACGACCGCGGGCTCGAGGTGGAGGAGCGTGTGCAGGAAGAAGGCGACGATCGTCCCGAGCAGGACCGCGACCGACCGGCCGACGTACGGCTTGCCGCGCACGTCGGCCGCGGGATCGAGCCGCGCCACCTCGGCCGCGCGCGCCGGGTCGACGACGAGCTCCCGGCGGAAGACCAGGTACAGGAAGCCGGTCACGAGCACCAGGGTCGCGAGCGCGACCGGGGCGAGGTTGACGATGAAGTCGAGGAACGAGAGCTCCGGGACCGCCGTGCCGATCATGATGTTCGGCGGGTCGCCGATCAGCGTCGCCGTCCCGCCGATGTTGCTCGCGAGCACCTCCACGAGCACGAGCGGGATCGCCGAGATGCCGAGGAGGTCGGCGAGGAGGAGCGTGATCGGGACGATCAGCAGGATCGCCGTCAGGTTGTCGAGGAACGCCGACAGCAGCCCGGTGGTGCCGGCGAGGAGGAACACGAGCGGCGCCGACCGGCCGCGAGAGAGCTGCGCGACCCGGAGCGCGAGGTAGGTGAACACGCCGGTCCGCTCCGTCAGGCCGACGAGGATCATCATCCCCGCGAGCAGCCCGAGCGTGCTCCAGTCGACGGCCTCGACCGCGCGGTCCTCGTCGAGAACGCCGAGGACGACCATCGCGCCGGCGCCGACGAGCGCGACCTTCGTGCGGTGTACCCATTCGAGCGCGATGACCGTGAGCGCCGCGACGAAGACGGCAGCCGCGACGAGCTCCATGCCGCGAATCTAGCGGCGGTACGATCTCGACCCTGCTGGTTCGCAGAGCCGGCGCCGGTCGCCCGGCTGTGCGAGCGATGCAGATCGCGCTCCAGATCCTCCTGCTGGTCGGCGGCCTCGGCCTGGCCCTGGTCGCCAGCGACGTCGCCGTCTCGTACACGCGTGCCCTCGCCGTGGCGCTGCGGGCGCCGCCGTTCATCGTCGGCGTCGTCCTCGTCGCGATCGGCACCGACCTTCCCGAGATCGCGAACTCGATCGCGTCCCACCTCGAGGGCGAGGGCGACGTCAACGTCGGCGACTCCGTCGGCTCGACGCTGACCCAGTACACCTTCGTGCTCGGCCTCTTCCCGGCGCTCGTCGCCGTGATCGCGATCGACCGGCTGCAGGTCGGGCTCGTGACGATCCTGACCGCCGTCGGGCTCGCGTTGACGATCGTCTTCGTCGCCGACGGGTGGCTCGGGCGCCTCGAGGGCGTCGCGCTCGTCTCTGCGTGGGGCGTCGCCACGGCCGTGCTCGTCCGCGCGCTGCCGAGCCGCGCGGTGGACGAGGCGCCGCGCGTCCGCGTGCGGCGGCGCCCGCTCCAGGTGGTCGTCGTGCTCGCGACGCTCGGCTTCGTCGGCCTCGGGGCCACGGTCGCGGTGCGGGCGCTCGTCCACCTCGCCGACCTCGCGGGCGTCCCCGAGTTCGCGATCGCCTTCTTCGGCGCCTCGCTCGGGACGTCGGCGCCGGAGCTCGTGGTCGACTTCACGGCGCTCGCCCGCGGGGCGCCCGCGATCGCGCTCGGCGACGCGCTCGGGAGCTCCCTCGTCGACTCGACGCTGTCGATCGGCGCGGGCCCGATCGTGGCGCCGGCCGCCGTGACCGCGGACCTCGCGGTCACGGCCGGCGTCTACACGCTCGCGGCGGTTGCGGTCACGGGCGGGCTGCTCGCCGCCCGGAGGCGGCACGACCGGCTAAGCGGGCTCGTGCTGCTCGCGCTGTACGCGCTCTCGTACGTCGTGCTGATCCGCGCCGCTTGACGCGACGCGGCTCGCGATCCACCTCGCTCCCAGGGTGTCCGTCAGGCCGTGCGCGAGGATCGACGCCAGCACCGTGAACGACGCGACGTCGAAGACGAGCGAGCGGTGGACGTCCGTCGAGTTGACCACGAGCAGCGCGAACAGCATCGACGCGACCCCCTTGGGGCCGAACCACGCGATGAAGAGCTTCTGCGGCAGCGGCATCCGCACGCCCGCGAACGAGAGCAGCACGGCCGCCGGCCGCGCAACGAGCAGGGCGAAGGCGATGAAGAGCGCGAGCGAGAGCGTCGGCCCGTCCCAGCCCGTGGCGACGATGAGGGCGCCGAAGACGAAGAACGTCAGCACCTGGAAGGCCGCGCTCACGCTCTCGTTGAAGTTGCTGAACGCGGCCGGGATCTCCGCGCGCGCGACCGCCAGCGCGATGCCGGCCACGAACACGGCGATCAGCCCGTTCCCGTAGGTCACCTCGGCCAGGCCGAAGGCGGCGAACGCGATCCCGAGCGCGTAGACGCCCTCGTACCGGCGCGTGATCCCGCCGCCGGGCAGCCGCCGTATGAGCGTGCCGGCCGCGACGGCCAGCGCGACGCCGACGGCGGCGCCCGTCACGGCCTCGCCGGCGAGCTTCGCCGCCTCCGTCGCGGCGCCGTTCGCCTCCGTCGCGAGCACGAGGAAGAAGAGGACGAAGGGCAGCGCGAGCCCGTCGTTCAGGCCGGACTCGAGGTTCAGCGTGTGCCGGACGACGCGCGGGACCCGCCGCGACGTGACCACCGACGACGTCACGACGGGGTCGGTCGGCGTGAGCACGGCCGCGAGCAGGAACGCCTCCGCCCACGTCAGCTCGCCGAACAGGAGCTTCGCGCACAGCGCGAGCAGCGCGAGCGTGATCGGCATCGCGATCACGAGCGCGCGGGCCGGCGGCCCCCACGCGTGCCGGACGAGCTCGCGCTCGGCGAACAACCCGTCGGAGAACAGCGTCAGGACGAGCGCCAGCTCGACCGTGAAGACGACGACGTCGGCGCCCGGCTTCGCCTCGACGACGTCGGCGGCGGCAAGGGCCACCCCGGCGAAGACGGAGAGGACCGAGATCGAGAGCACGGTGCCGCGCAGCCAGCCCGACAGCCCCGCCGCCGCCGTCAGCAGCAGACCGAGGAGCAGGAGCGCTTCGGGGAAGCTGACGTCCACGAGCGCTGAGCCTAGATGGTCGCTCAGTTCCCGCTTACACTTTCCTTACCGGCGGCTCAAGCGAGCCGAACCCCCCGGCTCGATACTCAGCCTAGATGCGGCGCATCCTCCCGATCCTGCTCGTCCTCGTGCTCGCCCTCCCCGCGGCGGCGGCCGCGCGCGTGCTCGCCCCCGGCGACGGCACGCTCGTCGTCCGCAGCGGCGACGGTCGCGTGTGGCTGTCCGAGTTCCGCGGCGTCGTCCTCGGCCGGATCTCGGCCGGGACGCTCGTCCTCGTCGACCCCAAGGGCGGCGACTGCGACGCGCAGCTCGTGTGGGAGGCCGACGATCAGTGGCCGCGGGTCCGGACGATCGGCGACGACCGCGTGCTCGAGTGCGTCTACCGGACGACGAGCGGGATGCGGTTCCGGCTCGTCGGCACCGACACGACGCTGCGCGTGAACGGGCGCAACATCGCCCTGACCGCCGTGGGCAAGGGCACCGGGTACCTCAAGGGCACGCCCGCGCTTCCCGACGACGGCACCTACTCCGTCGACGGCGCCGACTGGCGCTCGCTGCCGGAGGACGGCCGGTTCGTCCGCATCGGCTCGCTACCCTAGGCACATGGCGACCGCGGGCCAGACGGTCCTGGTGGTGGAGGACGAGGCGTCGATCGCCTCGTTCGTGTCGCTCTACCTGAAGAACGCCGGCTACGACGTGAAGACGGCCTCGACGGGCTCCGACGCGCTGATCAAGGCGGCGTCGGGCGACATCGCGCTGATCATCCTCGACCTGATGCTCCCGGACCTCGACGGGATCGAGGTGTGCCGGCGCCTCCGCAAGACGTCGGACGTCCCGATCCTGATGCTGACGGCGCGGGACGAGGACGTGGACAAGATCATCGGGCTCGAGGTCGGCGCGGACGACTACATGACGAAGCCCTTCAACCCGCGGGAGCTCGTGGCGCGCGTGAAGTCGATCCTGCGGCGGGCCGCGCCCGAGCGGCGGGAGCTCGAGACGAAGGTGCTCACGCACGGGGAGCTGTCGATCGACGCCGGCCGGCGCGAGGTCCGCGTCGGCGAGCAGGAGATCCAGCTCGCGCCGAAGGAGTTCGACCTGCTCTGGGAGCTGCTCGACCACAAGGGCCTCGTGCTGACGCGCGACCAGCTGCTCGAGCGGGTGTGGGGGTACACCTTCGCCGGCGACACGCGCACCGTCGACGTGCACGTCCGCCAGCTGCGCCGCAAGCTCGGCGACGCCTCGCCGATCGTGACCGTGTGGGGCGTGGGCTACAAGGTCGCCCCCAGCCGGGAGGCCGCGGCCACGAGCCCGTAGGGACGCGGTGTTCCGCTCCCTGCGCTTCCGGCTTCCGGCGATCTTCCTCGCCGGGCTCGCGCTCGCAGGCCTCGTCGCGACGCTCCTCGCGATCCGCCTGTTCCAGGACTACGCGCGCGACCAGACCGTCGCCGAGCTCCGCCGCGAGGCCGCCGGAATCGCCGAGCTCTACTCCGAGGAGGCCGGGCGCGAGACGCTCTCGGCGACGCGGCTGGAGGAGGCGACCGGCGACCGGCTCTACTGGGTGCCCCTCGCGGAGGGCGCATCGCTCTTCCCCGGCGCCTCGTTCGGGCTGCGGCCGTTGCCGGCGGACGCGATCGACACCGCGCGGCTGGAGGAGAGCGGCGCGATCACGTTCGAGTTCACGCCGCCCGCCGACGACCGTCCCTACCTCGCGGTCGCGCACCCGCTGCGGATCGGCGAGCAGACGCTCGGCGCGATCGTCGCGGCGAAGCCGAAGACGGAGCTGCGCGAGCGGTGGATGACGCTCGGCGCGCGCCTCGGCTTCGCCTTCCTGGGCGGCGTGCTCGTCGCGGGCGCGCTCGCGTGGTACCTCTCGCGCCGGATCACCAAGCCGCTGCTCGCGCTGTCGCGCGCGGCCGACGCGGTGGCCGAAGGACGCCGGGACGTCCGGCTCCCGAGCGTCCCGGGCGGCGACGAGATCGCGCACCTGTCGGAGCGCTTCGAGGAGATGGCCGAGCGGCTTCGCGAGACGGAGGAGCTCGAGCGGAACTTCCTGATGAGCGTCTCCCACGAGCTGCGCACGCCGCTGACCGCGATCAAGGGGCACGTCGAGGCGCTCCGGGAGGGCGTCGTCGAGGATCCCGAGCTCCGCGCGGAGTCGCTCGACGTGATCGCGGCCGAGACCACGCGGCTCGAGCGCCTCGTCGGGGACGTGCTCGACCTCGCGAAGCTCGACGCGCACCGCTTCACCGTGCTCAGGGAGGAGGTCGACATGCGCCGGCTCGTCGACCGCGCCTACGCCGCCTTCGGCGGAGAGGCGCGGCGGCGCGAGATCGAGTACCGGCAGACCGTCGACGCCGAGCCCGTGATCGTCTCGGACGGCGACCGCCTGCTGCAGATCATCTCGAACCTGCTCGCGAACGCGTTCCGCTGGACGCCCGACGGCGGGCGGATCGAGCTGGGCCTCGCCGCGGAGAACGGCACCGTGTCGGTGACGGTCGAGGACTCCGGCTCGGGGATCTCGCGCGAGGAGCGCGAGCGGATCTTCCGCCCCTTCTGGTCGCGTGACGGCGGCGGGACGGGGCTCGGGCTCGCGATCGCGAACGAGCTCGCCGTCGCGCTCGGCGGGCGGATCAGCGTCGACAGCGAGCCGGGCCGCGGGAGCCGCTTCGAGCTCCGCCTGCCCGGCGGTGCTGCGGCCTACGGCGCGGAGCCCGCGCTCGGCGGCCGGCGCTCCTCCATGCGGTAGACCACGGCGCCGTCGGAGGCGGCCAGCGCCGACTCGATCCGCTCGAGCCGCCGGTCGACGCTCTTCCACCCGGAGGTGACGAGGTCGACGAGCACGGCGAGGTCGTCCACGCGGGCGTGGCGCTCGGCGAGCAGGTCGCCCTCGACCCGCTCGAGCCGTCCGATCACGGCGTTGAGCAGGCCGCGAACCTCGGCCAGGTGGCGCCCGACCGGCGCGGCCTCGGCGCGGACGCCGTCGCGGACGGCATCGCCGACGCGCGACGGAAGCGTGCTCTCGAGCTCGGCGGCGGCCTGGGCGAGCTGCTCGATCTGGGCGCGGGCGCGTTCGAGGGCCGCGTCCACGTCGCCCGGAGAGGTTCGTCCCTCGGCAGCGTCGGAGAGCCGCTCCATCGCCCTCTCGACCGCGTCGGGATCCATGCCTGCAGGGTACAACGTTCGCCGGACGAACGATGCAGGTGGCCGAGCTCGACTACGACCTCCCTCCGGAGCTCATCGCCCAGCACCCCGCGGAGCGGCGTGACGAGTCGCGCCTGCTCGTCTACGAGCGTGTCAGCGGAGCCGTCCGCCACCGGCGCTTCGCGGAGCTCCCGGCCGAGCTGAGCGGCGAGCTCGTCGTCGTGAACGACACGCGGGTCGTCCCCGCCCGCATCCGGGCTCGGCGGGCGAGCGGCGGTGCGGCCGAGGTGCTCCTGCTCGAGCGGCTGGACGAGGTGGGAACCTGGGAGGGGCTGGCACGGCCCTCGCGGAAGCTGCGCGCAGGGGAGCGGCTCGGCCCGGTCGAGCTCGTCGCGCCGCTCGGCGACGGCCGGTGGCGCCTGCGCCTCCGGGGCGAGCCGGAGGGCGAGCCGCCGCTGCCGCCGTACATCGTCGAGCCGCTGCGCGATCCCTCGCGCTACCAGACCGTCTACGCGCGCGACGCGGGCTCCGCGGCCGCCCCGACGGCGGGGCTCCACTTCACGCCCGAGCTGCTCCGGTCGCTCGACGTCGAGCGCGTCACCCTCCACGTCGGGCTCGACACGTTTCGCCCCGTGAGCGTCGCCACGCTCGAGGAGCACGAGCTCCACGGGGAGCGGTACGAGGTGCGGCCGGAGGCCTGGGAGCGGATCCGCGCCGCAGAGCGTGTGGTCGCGGTCGGCACGACGACGGTGCGGGTGCTCGAGACGCTGGCGCGCGGCGCTCCGCTCGCCGGCCGGACGTCCCTGTTCGTCACGCCAGGGTTCGCGTTCCGCCGCGTGGACGCGCTGCTCACGAACTTCCACCTGCCGCGCTCGACGCTCCTCGCGCTCGTGATGGCGTTCGCCGGGGTCGAGGAGACGAGGGAGCTGTACCGGCTGGCGGTGCGGGAGCGGTACCGCTTCTACTCCTTCGGCGACGCCATGTTGATCCTCTGACCCGGCAGGATGCGGTGCATGACCCCGACGTCGCCGCCCTTCGAGGTCGCCGCCCGCGACGGGGAGGCGCGCGCCGGGATCCTCCGCACCGCGCACGGCGAGGTCCGGACGCCCGTGTTCATGCCCGTCGGAACGAAGGGCACCGTCAAGGGCGTCGACCCCGACGAGTTGCGCGCGCTCGGCGCGCAACTGATCCTCGCCAACACGTACCACCTCCACTTCCGCCCGGGCGAGGACGTCGTCGGCGAGCTCGGCGGCCTCCACGCGTTCGCCGGGTGGGACGGGCCGATCCTCACCGACTCGGGCGGCTTCCAGGTCTTCAGCCTGCGCCACACCCTCCAGGGCGTGGACGACGACGGCGTGACCTTCCGCTCCGTGTACGACGGCTCCCTCGAGCGGTTCACGCCCGAGTCGGCGGCGGCGATCCAGGCGACGCTCGGCAGCGACGTCGCGATGTGCCTCGACATCTGCCCGCCCCCCGGCGTTCCGCGGCGCGAGCTCGAGGAGGCGGTCCGGCGCACCACGGTCTGGGCGCGCCGCCAGGCCGACGCGCCGCGCGCCCCCGGGCAGCTCCGCTTCGGGATCACCCAGGGCGCGGCCGACGCCGACCTCCGCCGCCGCTCGATCGAGGAGCTCGTCCCGCTCGGGTTCGACGGCTACGCGCTGGGCGGCCTCTCCGTCGGGGAGGACCGGGAGCTGATGTTCGCGGCGACGGCCGAGGCGGCGCCGCAGCTCCCCGCCGACCGGCCCCGCTACTTCATGGGGATCGGCGACCCGGAGGGGGTGCTCAACGTGATCGCGGCCGGGATCGACATGTTCGACTGCGTGCTCCCGACGCGCGTCGCGCGCACCGGCTCGGCGCTCACGTGGGAGGGCCGCCTGAATCTCCGCAACGCCCGCTTCGCGCGCGACCCGCGGCCGCTCGACGAGGGCTGCGCCTGCCCGGCCTGCCGGCGCTTCAGCCGCGCCTACGTCCGGCACCTCGTCAACCAGGACGAGCTCCTCGGGCTGCGGCTCCTGAGCCTGCATAATCTGCGCTTCCTGCTCGAACTGACCGCCGGCGCACGTGCTGCGATCGAGCGGGGAGCGCTCGCCTCGTACCGGGCCGACGCGCTCGCCCGCCTCGGCGCGGCCGCCGCCGCCTGAAGGAGACCACGTGGAGTTCCTGCTGTTCCTGGTGTTCGGGTTCGCCCTGATCTGGCTGCTGATCGTCCTCCCCCAACGCCGCCGCCAGCAGGCGCAGGCCTCGGTGCTCGACCGGCTGAAGCCCGGCGACTACGTCGTCACCGCGGGCGGCATGTACGGGACGATCACGGAGGTCGGCGAGGACGACCTCGGGCTCGAGATCGCGCCGGACGTCGAGGTGCGCGTCGCCAAGCGGGCGATCGGCGCCGTGATCCCGCCGGAGGAGATCGAGGACGTCGAGGTCGGGGAGCCGGAATCGGCGCCCGAGCCGCGGACGGCCCCGGAGCCTCCGGGGGCCGAAGAGCGACGCTAACCTAGGTCGCTGCCCGTGAGAGAGCGCCGCAACCACCTCGTCCTCGTCGCGCTGATCCTCGCCGCGCTGATCGGCGCGGCGCTGCTCGCGATCCCGGGCTCGCCGCTGCACAAGAAGCCCGTGCTCGGGCTCGACCTGCAGGGCGGCCTCGAGGTGGTGCTGAAGGCGGTGCCGCCGCCCGGCCGGTCGCTGCAGAAGTCCGACCTCGACCGCTCCGTCGAGATCATCCGCAACCGCGTGGACAAGCTGGGCGTGGCGGAGCCCGAGATCCGCAAGCAGGGCACGGACCAGATCGCCGTCGCGCTGCCGGGGGTGAAGGACCCGGACCGGGTGCGGGACATCATCGGCTCCACCGCGAAGCTCGAGCTCTACGACCTCGAGACCTCGCTGTTCGGGCCCTCGATCAGCGCGACGGGCCAGGCGATCCCCGAGGACTCGATCTACGACCTGCTGCGCAGCGCCTCCACGCAGTCGCTCGTCAAGCGCTTCGGCGGCAAGCAGTGGTACCGCTTCGACGCCGACGGCAAGCTCGTCGCCGGCCCGATGCGCTCCCGGAAGGCGCTGCTCGCGAACACCGACGGCAAGGTGCCGCAGGGACAGAAGGTCTTCGCCGTGCCGAACGGCTCGATCGTGATCACCTGCGGGCCGGCGGCCGGGTTCTGCCCGCCCGCGATCACGCCCGGAAAGGACGCCTACTACCTGTTCAAGTACCGCCCCAACGACGAGGCGAACCCCGTCCCGCAGATGACCGGCGAGGACCTCCGCCTGGGCGGCACGCGGCAGGACTTCGACACCAGCCCGGGCGGCTCGAACCAGCCGATCGTGACGATGCAGTTCACCGACGCGGGCGGCGACAAGTTCCAGAAGATCACCCGCGACATCTGGGTGCGCGGCCGCCTCCGCAACGAGCCGCAGCACTTCGCGATCGTGCTCGACCGCGAGATCAAGTCGTTCCCGCAGATCGACCCGACCGACGCGTCGCTGTCCAACGGCATCGGCGGCGGCCGGGCGCAGATCGAGGGCAACTTCACGGTGGGCGAGGCGAAGGACCTCGCGCTCGTGCTCCAGACGGGCGCCCTGCCGGTCGAGTTCCAGACGCTGTCGGAGACGCAGATCTCCGCCACCCTCGGCCAGGACTCGCTGCGCGAGGCGCTCCGGGCGGCCGTCGCCGGCATGGCCGCGGTCGCGCTCTTCCTGCTGCTCTTCTACCGCTTCCTGGGCGTCGTCGCGGTGGCCGGCCTGGGCATCTACGCCGTCCTCCTCTACGCGATGATCCTGCTGTTCAACGTCACCCTGACGCTGCCGGGCTTCGCGGGGATGATCCTCACCATCGGCGTCGCGGCGGACGCGAACATCGTCATCTTCGAGCGCATCAAGGAGGAGGCGAGAGGCGGGCGATCGGTCCGCGCCGCGGTCTCCGCCGGGTACACGAAGGGCTTCGCGACGATCGTCGACGCGAACATGGTGACGGCGATCACCGCGCTCGTGCTGTTCGCGCTCGCGACCGCCGGCGTGCGCGGGTTCGCGCTGATGCTGCTGATCGGCACGGCGATGTCGCTCGTCACTGCCGTGTTCGCCACCCGCGCGATGCTCGGCCTGCTCGCCGGCTTCCGCTGGTTCAACAGCCCGCGCTTCATGGGCGCGACCGGGATGCAGATCCCGAACTGGATCCGCCACGACTACATCGGCAAGCGGAACATCTGGTTCGCGGTCTCGGGCGTCGTGCTCGCGGTCGCGGCGATCTCGATCGGCGTCCGGGGGCTCAACCTCGGGATCGACTTCGAGGGCGGGACCAAGGTCTCGTTCGCGACGTCGCAGCCGGTCCCGCTCGAGGAGGTGCGGGCGCAGGCGGAGCGGATCGGACAGGGCGGCGCCGTGATCCAGGGCGTGGGCGAGAGCGCCGGGAACGAGCGGTACTCCGAGTTCCAGCTGCAGACGGAGGCGCTGACGGCGGCCGAGCAGCGCCGGCTCAACACCGAGCTGCAGCGGAACGCCTCGCTCGAGCGGGGCAGCTTCAACGTCACCACCGTCTCGGCGAGCTTCGGCGAACAGGTGGCGCGCGGCGCGATCTACGCGATCCTGCTGTCGCTCCTCTTCGTCGTTCTCTACATCACGATCCGCTTCCAGTGGAAGTTCGCGGTCGCCGTGATCCTGGCGATGCTCCACGACATCCTCATCGCCGTCGGGATCTACTCGCTCGTCGGGAAGGAGGTCTCGACCGCCACGGTCGCGGCGATCCTGACCGTGCTCGGCTACTCGATCTACGACACGATCATCATCCTCGACCGCGTGCGGGAGAACATGCCGCTGATGCGGCGGTCCTCGTTCCAGGAGATCGCCAACGTCTCGCTGTGGGAGACGATCCGCCGCTCCCTCGCGACGACGTTCATCACGCTGCTGCCGATCACCGCGCTGTACCTGTTCGGCGGCGAGACACTGAAGGACTTCGCGTTCGCCCTCCTGGTCGGGATCGGCTCCGGCGCGTACTCGTCGATCTTCATCGCCGCGCCGATCGTCACGATGCTGAAGGAGCGCGAGCCCGAGTACGCACGGCGCAAGGGCCTCGTCAGCGGCGAGAAGCTCCCCGGCGACGAGGAGCCGCCCGCCGGCGACGGCCGCCCCCCGCGGGTCGAGCGCGCGCCCGAGCCGCCGACGCCGGAGCCGGCCTTCGCCGCCGCACCGCCGAAGCCCGCGGCGCAGCAGCAGCCGTCGGGCTCGTCGGACAAGCGCGAGCGCCGCCGCCAGCGTCGCTCGACGCGTCCTCATGGACGAGCCCGGTAGCCCGAACGGCGACCGGTCGCTGAAGGACCTCGCGGAGCGGTTCGCGCTGGCGCTCGTCGGCGCGGTCGCGCTGTCGGGTGAGCGGGCCGAGCGCCTCGCGGAGGAGCTCGTCGACGCGGGCGGGACGAAGGCCGGCGACGCGCGCGCGGCGTTCCGCGACCTGACCGGCAGGCTCCGGGGCGATGGCGAGGCAGCGCACCGGCTCGCGCGGCTCTTCCACGAGCTCGGGCTCGTCACGCGCGAGGAGTGGGACGAGCTGGACCTCCGCGTCGCGCAGCTCGAGCACCGCGTGCGGCTGCTCGAGGACGGGCCGCGGCCGGCCCGGCACGAGACACCGCCGCCCGCGCCCTAGGCGCTTCGCCAGTCGGCGAAGAGCTGCTCGACCGTGTCGCGGAGCTCCGGCCGCAGCAGCAGGTAGAGCTCGTCCCCGGCACGGACGACCGTGCTCCCTCGCGGCGGCAGCGAATCCCCGTCGCGGACGATCACGGCCACGATCGCCTGCCGCGGGAGGCCGAGCTCGCGGACGGGCTTCCCGTCGGGGACGTCGCCGGGGTTCACGGAGAACTCGACGCGCTCGAGCCCACGCGCGGCACCGACCTCGATCGGCGGCCGCCACGCCGGCGCCGACGGGCGGACGAGCCCGAGCCGCCGCGCCACGGGCTCGAGCGTCGTCCCCTGGAGCAGCGCCGAGACGAGCACGACGAAGAAGACGACGTTGAAGATCGTGTCACTGTCCTCGACGGCCTCCGACTGCGCGAACGTCGCGAGCACGATCGGCACCGCGCCGCGAAGGCCGGCCCAGCCGATGAGCGCCTGCTCGCGGACCGTGAAGCCCTGGCGGATCGTCGACACCCAGACCGCGACCGGGCGCGCGACGAAGAGCAGCACGAGGGTGAGCGCGAGGCCCGGGAGCACGACCGGCCCGAGCTCGCTCGGGAACACGAGCAGGCCGAGCGCGACGAACAGGCCGACCTGGGCGACGAACGCGAGCCCCTGGTGGAACGACACGATCTGGTGGCGGAACGGCGTGTGGGTGTTCCCCACGAACAGGCCGACGACGTAGACGGCGAGGAAGCCGCTGCCGTGCAGGACGTCCGTGAGGCCGTAGGACAGCGCCGCCGTCGCGACCGAGGCGACGGCCACGAACGGGTCCATCGAGTCGGGCATGCGCCCGAACGCCCAGGACGCCGCGAGCCCGAGGATGACGCCGAAGACGAGCCCGAGGCCGAGCTCGCTGACGAGCAGGAAGCCGAAGCCGGCGGGGCCCAGCTCCCCTTCGATCCATCCGATCAGCCCGACGGTCAGCGCCACCGCCGCCGGGTCGTTGACGCCGGACTCCGCCTCGAGCACGCGTGCGACGCGCCGCCGGAGCGTGGTGAAGCGGAGCGTCGCGAACACGGCGGCGGCGTCGGTCGAGGCGACGACGGCCCCGAGCAGCAGCCCCGTCGACGTGTCCAGGTCGAACAGCGCGATTCCGGCGAGGCCGGTGAGGACCGCGGTCACCGCGACGCCGACCGTGCCGAGGAGCGACGCCGTGAGGAGCACCGGCTGGAGGCCGCGCCAGGCGGTCGTCAGGCCGCCCTCGAACAGGATCGCGACCAGTCCCACCACGCCGACGGCGCGGGCGACCTCCGGGTCGTCGAACGGGATCCCGCCGGGCCCCTCCGACCCGAGCACCATGCCGAGCCCGAGGAACACGATCAGCAGCGGCACGCCGCTGCGGCTGGCCGCGAACGCGCCGATCAGCGCGGCCAGGAGGATCGCGCCGACGACGAGGAGGAGGATCCCTTCCACCGCCGGGGAGCGTGTCAGACTGACGTTATGGCGGTGCAGCCGAAGCAGCGCAACATCGGGCGCCTGTCCGAGATCGCGCAGGTCGCGGTGCGGCACGGCTTCGGGTACGTGATCGAGTCACGCGGGCCGTTCTCCCGCCGCGCTCCGGTCGAGGCGGTGTCGGCGTCCGAGCGCGGCCGGCACCTCCGCGAGATGCTCGAGGAGCTGGGCCCGACGTTCGTGAAGTTCGGCCAGCTGCTGTCGATGCGGCCAGACGTGCTTCCCCCGGACATCATCGCCGAGCTGCGCGGGCTCCAGGACGACGTGAAGGGGTTCCCGTACGAGGAGGCGGCCTCGCTGATCGAGGCCGAGCTCGACCTCCCCGTGGAGCGGCTCTTCACCGAGTTCGAGGAGACGCCGATCGCCGCCGCCTCGATCGGCCAGGTCCACCGGGCGACGCTCCCGAACGGCGTCCGCGTCGCCGTGAAGGTGCAGCGGCCGGCGGCGCCGCGGCAGATCGAGGCGGACCTGGCGCTGATGTACCAGGCAGCCCGCATCGCGAAGGAGCGGATCCGCGCGTTCGACTTCATCGACACGCGGGCGCTCGTCGACGAGTTCGCGCGCTCGATCCGGCAGGAGCTCGACTACCGCATCGAGGCGCGCAACGCCGACCTGTTCCGGCGGAACTTCGCGGGCAGCCGGGACGTCGACATCCCCAAGGTCTTCTGGAGCTACACGCGCTCCCGTGTGATCACCACCGAGCTGCTCGACGGCGTGCAGCTCGCGGACCTGCCGGTCGAGGCGTACACGGCCGAGGAGCGTCGAGCGCTCGCCACCACGATCGCCGAGGCGTGGATGGCGATGGTCTTCCGGCACGGGTTCTTCCACGCCGACCCGCACCCCGCGAACATCCTCGTGCTCGGCGAGGCCGAGCGGATCGGGCTCGTCGACTTCGGACAGGCCGGGAAGCTCACCGACGAGGACGTGTCGAAGGCGACGCGCCTGTTCGTCGACGTCGCGAGCGAGAACGTGGACGAGCTGCCGAGGCGGCTCGCCGACCTCGGCGTGCGCTTCCCGCGGGAGGTCGAGGAGCAGCTGCGGACGGAGCTCCGCGACGTCTACTACCGCTACTACGGCGCGTCGCTCGCCGAGGTCGACCCGCTGCAGGTGATCCGCGAGGCGTTCCAGCTCATCTACTCGATGAACCTGCGGCTGCCGACGCGGTTCGTCCTGCTCGACAAGGCGATCGCCGCGCTCGGGTCGCTGACGGTCGAGCTCTATCCCGACTTCAACGTCTTCGAGGTGGCGAAGCCGTACGCGCGCGAGCTCGTGCTCTCCCGCTACACGCCCCATCGCGTGGTCGGGCGCGCCCGCCGTGAGGTGGTCGGGCTGGCACGGATCGCCAGCGACCTGCCGTACCAGGTGCACGACGTGATGGAGGAGCTGCGCGACGGCCAGATCGAGGTCGGCTTCGTCCACAAGGGGCTCGACGACGTCTCGCACAAGCTCGACGTGATGTTCAACCGGCTCGCGGTGGCGCTGATCGTCACCGGCGGCCTGATCGGCTCGTCCCTCATCGGGATCTTCGCGACGAGCGGCCCGCAGATCTTCGGCGTCCACTTCATCTCGGTGCTCGGGTTCGTCGCCTCCGCCGTGCTCGGCGCCTGGCTCCTCCTCGGCGTCATCCGCAGCGGCAGGCTCTGAGGCTCCGCTTCGGTACGTTCTGCGTTGCGTCGGATCGGCACCGGTGAGGGACCGTCGTCGGGAGACGCGGCATTCGAATGCGAGGAGGGACGATGGGGTTTCTCGACAAGGTGAAGGAGCAGGCCGAGCAGGCCGCGACGAAGGCCCGCGAGGGCGTTCAGGACGTGCGACGGTGTGAGGACGCCCGGCCTGCCTAGCGCAGGCTGAGCACCTCGTTCGCGTCGCTGACGAAGAGCCCCGGCCGCGGCCCGCCGGCGAGCGCGTAGACACGCCCGCCGAGGGCCGCGACGCCGAGACCGTGGCGCGGGGTGGGGAGGTCCGGGAGGCGCTGCCAGGCGCGCGTGCGCGTGTCGTAGGCGTAGACGCTCGCGATCGTGCCTCCGGGCTCCTCGCCGCCCACCGACACGAGCGTCGTGCCGACGGCGGCGGCGCCCGTGCCGCCGCGCGGGTGCGGGATCCCCGGGAGGTCGCGCCAGGCGCGCGCGCCGGGGTCGAGGACCTGGAGCGCCTTGAGGTTCGTGTCGATCCCGGCCAGGCGCCCACCGAGCGCGTAGACGCGCCCGCCGAGCGCGGCGGCGGCGAGGTGCTCGCGCGGCATCGGGCCGGCGATCCGGCGCCAGCGGCGACCGACGAGGTCGAGCACGAGGGCCTGGCGCGCCAGGCGTCCTCCCGGGCCGACGCCGCCGACGACGTAGAGCCGGTTCCCGACGACGGCCGCGCCGGCGGCGGCGCGCGGCTCGGGCATCCGGGGCAGCGTGCGCCAGCGCCCGCGGACGAGCTCGTACGCGGCACGCGCCGCGGTGCCGCGGGCGACGTAGCCGCCGGCGACGATGAGGCGGCCGCGCCAGGCCGTGGCGGCGGCGTGGTTGACCGCGAGCGGGTAGTCCGGGAGCCGGCGCCAGGCGTCGCGCGACGGGGCGAACGCGTCGGCCCGGCGGGAGCTCGAGCCGTCCTCCACGTAGCCGCCGACGACGCCGATCTCGGTGCCGAACCGGGCCGCCGCGACCTCGGTCCGGGGCTCGGGCACGGGAGCGGCGGCCGCCCATCCCGCCTCGGACGGACGCGCGGAGGCGGTCGCGACCGAGACGAGCGCGGCCACGGCGAGCGCCGCCGAGACCGTGCCGCGGCGGACGCTGCGGCGAGGCGCGGGCGAGGTCGGCGTCGAGGCGTTCGAGCTCACGCCTCCCTAGCTTACGAGCCGAGGAGCAGCACGTCCGGAGCCGGCGACGCCGGAACCGACGCGTGGGGAACGTCTGTCGCAGATTCGCGCGAATGGACATCTGTTCGGCCCGCGAGGCCGCTGCTAGCGTCGGCGCCATGACCGCCGCGCTCCTCCTCGCCGAGACCGAGCCGACGACCCGCGGCTTCCTCGAGCGGCACCTCGCCTCCGACGGCTTCGACGTCGTCGGCGCCGACGGCGGCGGCGAGGCGCTCGAGCTGGCCGAGCGGTCGCGGCCCGACCTCGTGCTGCTCGCGAACCCTCTCCCCGACGCGTCGGCACTCGAGGTCTGCCGCCGGCTCCGCGAGGGGGAGCCGGGGCGGTCGTGGGACCGGCGGGTGCCGGTGATCGTGCTCGACGGTGACGGCGCCGACACGATCGACCGCGTCCGTGCGCTCGAGCGCGGCGCCGACGACGTCGTGCTGAAGCCGTTCGCCTACGACGAGCTCCTGGCGCGGATCCGCGCCGTGCTCCGCCGCTCCAGCCGGGGCGGCGACGACGAGCAGGTCGCCGCCGGCCCGATCCGGGTCGACCGCGCGACACGGCGCGTCACCGTCGCGGGCGTCCCGGTCGAGCTCTCGGGCAAGGAGTACGCCCTGCTGCTGAAGCTCGCCGGGGATCCCTTGCGGGTCTTCACGAAGCAGCAGCTGCTGCGAGACGTCTGGGGCTTCCGGTCGGATGGGCGTACGCGCACGATCGACTCCCATGCGTCGCGGCTGCGCCGCAAGCTGAGCGACGCCGGCGACGGCCCCTTCGTCGTCAACGTCTGGGGGGTGGGCTACCGGCTGCTCGACGTGCCGGCGTCCGTGCCGGGGAGCCAGCCGTCGCGGTAGGCCGTAGGCCGGTCCTTCGCGAACGGCGCGTACGCCTCGTCGGGGCTCGTGGTCGTCCGCTCGACGCCGGCGCCGTGACGCCGGGCGAGCTCGCTCACGGGGTAGACGACCGACGGGGTCGGCCGTGCGCCGACCGCGAGGATCGCGCACGGCCCGTCGCCCGCGCCCACGAACACGTGCTCCGTCCCCGCGGGGCAGTGGACGAAGTCCCAGGCC
Organism: Gaiellaceae bacterium; assembly: GCA_035456465.1. Taxonomy (GTDB): domain Bacteria; phylum Actinomycetota; class Thermoleophilia; order Gaiellales; family Gaiellaceae; genus DATHTC01. The sequence continues at coordinate 60,923 of DATIDD010000100.1, forward strand.
CGCAGCCGGCGCTCCTCGCCCTCGATCAGGAGCAGGCACTCGCCGTCCAGGACGAGGAAGCCCTCCTGGGCCTCCTCCGCGTGGTACATGCAGGCGGGTTGTCCGGGCTGGAGCACGCCGATGTTGATCCCGACCTGCGGGAAGCGTGGCTCGCCCTCGAACCGCGTCCCCGCGCCGAACTCCCCCTCGAGCCAGGCGGCGTCGCGGGCGTTGAGCACGAACCAGCCCTCGCCCCGGGGAACGAGCCCGCCCTGCTCCTCGCGCTCGAACGGCGCTTCCGGGACCATCACGGGATTCTGGCACCCATCGGGTCGACCCGCGGCTAGAGAATCGCGCCTTCGAGCCGGAGCAGCGCCTCCTTCACGTGCAGCCCGCCGCCGTAGCCGACGAGCCTGCCGTCCGCACCCACGACCCGATGGCAGGGGAGCACGATCGGGATCGGGTTCCGGTTCATCACCGTGCCCACCGCGCGCGCCGCGGCCGGGCGCCCTGCGCGCGCGGCGAGCGTCCCGTACGTGGTCGTCTCGCCGTAGGGCACGAGCGCGAGCTCCGCCAGCACCTCGCGGTGGAACGGCGCCACCAGCTCGAGGTCGAGCGGCAGGTCGAACTCGGTGCGGCGGCCCTCGAAGTAGTCGTCGAGCTCGCGCTTGACCTCGTCGACGGCGCGGGGCGCGCGCAGGACGCGCAGCCCGTAGGCGCGGGCGAGCGAGTCCTCCTGGCGGTCGGGGTCGGCGTCGTACGAGATCCGGCAGACGCCGCGCGGGGTCGTGGCGAGGAACAGCGGCCCGACGGGCGAGTCGAACACGTCGTAGGCCGCGTCGAGCAGCCCCTCGGCCGCGGCGGCGGCACGGAAGCGCTCGTCGAGCGAAGCGGGCACGGTCATGGGCGATGCTCCTTCTGTCGCAGGCGCCGGACTCCGGACGACGCGGCCTGGCGGGCCGCTTCCGGGGTCGATCCCAGCGCCGCGGCGATGTCGGCGTAGTCGAGGTCGAAGCCGTAACGGAGGACGACGGCGGCGCGCTCGGTCGGGGGCAGGTCGTCGGCGAGGTGCTCGAGCTGGGCCAGCACGGGCCGCGCGTCGCGCACGGCCGGCTCGCCGTCGAGGACCTCCGGCCGCCGCCGCCGCAACGTGTCGATCGCGACACGGCTCGCGATCGTCAGCACCCAGGCGCGCAGGTGCTCGCCGTGTTGCAGCCGTCCGTACGCCCGCAGGGCACGGAGGAACGTCTCCTGGAACGCGTCCTCTGCCGCCTGCCGCCCCAGGCGACGCGCGAGCAGGCCGAACACCTCGTCGCGGTGGGCGTCGTAGAAGCGCTCGAAGGGCGGGATCGCCACGGCTGCCATCATGCGTTGAAACGGCGCCGCGTGCCCGCGTGTGAGACTCCGGGACGTGGACGGCGCTCCGGAAGTGCGCTTTGCGCGCAGCGGTGACGTCTCCGTCGCGTTCCAGACCGTCGGCGACGGGCCGCTCGATCTCGTTCTCGCACACGGATGGGTCTGCTCGTTCAACCCCGGGTGGGAGTGGCCGGCGCTGGCGCGCTTCTACCGGCGGCTCGCCGGGCTCGGGCGGCTGATCCTCTTCGACAAGCGCGGCACGGGGCTCTCGGACCGGGTCGCCCAGATCCCCACGCTCGAGGAGCGGATGGACGACGTGCGCGCCGTCATGGACGCCGCCGGCTCCGAGCGGGCGGCGCTCGTCGGCGTGTCCGAGGGCGGGCCGATGTGCGCGCTCTTCGCCGCCACGTACCCCGAGCGCACCGCCGCGCTCGTCGGGATCGGGACGTACGCCCGCCGGATGTGGGCGCCCGACTACCCGATCGGGTTCACGACGCCGAGCCCCTGGCACGAGCCGCGGCCCGAGGACTGGGGCGTCCCGGCGGCGCGCGTGTTCCTGGCCGAGCGGGCTCCGTCGGTCGCAGGCGACGAGCGTGCCGTGCGCTGGTACGCCTCCTACCTCGTCCGCGGCGCGAGCCCGCGGGCGGCCGCGCAGCTCGCGGCGATGAACCGCGACATCGACGTGCGCGGGGTGCTGCCGAGCGTCCGCGTCCCCACGCTCGTCCTGTTCCGCGAGGGCGAGTACCTGCGTCACGCGAGCCGCTACCTCGGTGAGCACGTCGCAGGTGCGAGGGTCGTGGAGCTCCCGGGCGACGACCACCTTCCGTGGGAGGGCGACCAGGACTCGGTCGTCGGAGAGATCGAGCGCTTCATCGGCGCCGTCCAGGCGGAGATCGCGCTCGACCGTGTCCTCGTCACCGTGCTGTTCACCGACGTCGTGGGCTCGACCGAGCGTGCGGCCGAGCTCGGGGACAGCCGCTGGCGCGAGCTGCTCGACCGCCACGACGCGATCGCGGCGGGCCACGTCGCGCGGTTCCGCGGCCGGCTCGTCAAGACGACCGGGGACGGCCTCCTCGCGACGTTCGACGGCCCGGCACGCGCCGTGCGGTGCGCGCAGGCGATCGCCGCCGACGTGCGCGAGCTGGGCCTCGCGATCCGTGCGGGCGTCCACACCGGCGAGGTCGAGCTCCGCGGCGACGACGTCGGCGGGCTGGCGGTGCACATCGGCGCCCGCATCGCCGCGCTCGCCGGGGCGGGCGAGGTCCTCGTCTCGCGGACCGTGACCGACCTCGTCGCCGGCTCCGGCCTCGCGTTCGGCGATCGCGGCGAGCACGAGCTGAAGGGCGTTCCCGGCAGGTGGCAGCTGTTCGCCGCGGGCCCGTGAGCGGGATGCGCGGAGCGGCGCGTGACCGTCCCGGAGCGGTCGGATGAACCTCGCGGTCGTCGGTCACGTCGAGTGGTGCGAGTTCCTCCGGGTCGAGGAGTTCCCCGCCGCGGGCGCGATCGTCCACGCGGACGAGCGGTGGGAGGAGCCGGGCGGCGGCGGTGCGGTCGCCGCGGCGGAGCTCGCGCGGCTCGCCGGCGCCTGCACGTTCTTCACGGGTCTCGGCGAGGACGAGCTCGGGGAGCGGGCGCGGGCCAGGCTGTCGGACCTCGGCGTCACGGTGCACGCCGCGCCGACGGACGAGCCCACGCGGCGCGCGATCGTCCACGTCGACGCGCACGCCGAGCGGACGATCACCGTCCTCGGTCGCAAGCTCGTGCCGCGCGGCCGCTCGCCGGCGCTGCCCTGGCACCAGCTCGAGGGGATGGACGGCGTCTACTTCGTCAGCGGCGACGCCGACGCGGCGCGGCTCGCCCGCGCGGCCCGCGTGATGGTCGCGACGCCGCGGGAGCTCGAGACCCTTCGAGCGGCGGCAGTCGAGCTCGACGCCCTCGTCGGCAGCGGCGACGACGACGGCGAGCGTTACCGGCCGGGCGACCTCGACCCGCCGCCGCGCCTGGTCGTCGCGACCGCGGGCGCCCTCGGCGGCTGGGCGCAGCCCGGCGGCCCGTACCGACCGGTGCCTCTCGAGGGCGAGCTCGAGGACGCTTACGGCTGCGGCGACTCGTTCGCCGCCGGCCTCACCTACGCGCTCGCCGACGGACGCGAGCTCGACGACGCGCTCGCGTTCGCCGCGGCGGTCGGCGCGTCCGCGCTCACGCGCCGTGGAGCGCTCGGGCGGGACACGCCCAAGGCGTAGGGCCGGCCGCCCTGCGGGGCGCCATCGGTGCCCGGGCGGCTCGGCGGACGGAGGAGCGCGATCGCGACCGCGACCGGGAGCGCGAGGATGCCGACGACGGCGAGGGTCACCTGTGCGGTCTGCCCGTCGAGGCCGAGGAGGTCGTCGGGCAGGAAGAACACGCCGAAGACGACCGCACACCCGGCGAGGAAGATCCTGAGCTGCCGGCGCTCCTCGCCGGTCGAGCGGCGGAACCGGACGATCACCGAGACGAGCGAGCCGAGCGTGGCGACGAGGAGGAGGACGAGGCCGGCGAGCTCGAGCGCGTCGGCCACGCCGCCCGCGCCGGCGATCCCGAGCGGATTCGCGCCGGAGGAGGGGACGTCCTCGTCGACCGGCCCGGGGCGAATCGCCATCGAGATCGTCGCCAGCACGACGCACGCGAGCGCGCCGGCGGCGACGGCCCACCACCGCGGTGTCGGCGGACGTCCCGTCGGGTAGAGGAGCGGGACGAGCGTCACGCCGAGCACGAGCGACGGCACGAACAGGAGGTCGCTCGCGAGCGAGAGCAGCTGCGGGCCCGGCAGCGAGCCCGGATTCGTGAACGTCCCGTAGGTGCTGTAGCTCCCGGCGAAGATGCTGGCCTCGAAGCAGACTCCGACGGCACAGAACGCCCACCCGAACAGGTTCCGCGGGTCGCGGGAGACGACGAGGGCGCCCACGAGGGGAAAGGCCAGGTCGAGGATCGAGTCGACGACGTCCTCGGCCGTGGCGACCTCGAGCCCGGGGACGTCGGTCGGGGCGCCGCGGACGAGGAACGCGGCCGTCACGATCAGGGCGCCTGCGAGGGCGAGGAGCAGCCAGGCCGCGCGGGCCGCCCAGGTCGTCTGTGTCGTCACGTCGCCTCCTCATTCCGGGGTCGTTCACGCCGATCACGCTAGGAGGCCCGCGGCGTGCGCACATCGCCCCGGGCGCTCGTCCGGCATCGGCCTGCACGACGATCCGGTCAGCGCCGGATCGGCTTCTGCGCCGATGCGCCCACGCCCGGACTGCGGTACGTTCGAGCGGTGTCGGGGCGCCGGCTTCCGTCCTCCGTCCATCCCGCCGATCTGGCGCTCGCCGGCGGGCTCGCGGCCCTCGCCGCGGCGGAGCTGGCGTGGCCCGGCGGATTCGTCGGCACGGGGCCGGTGGAGGGGTCGCGGCCCGTCCTCGCCCTCACCGCGCTGGCGATCACGCTGCCGCTCGCGCTGCGACGGCGGTTCCCGCTCGCGACGGTGCTCGTCGTCTTCCTCGCCACGACCCTGCAAGACGTGCTGACGGTGCCGACCGACGGGCTCTCGACCGTGGTCGCGTTGCTCGTCGCCTCGTACTCCTGCGCCTTCTACGCGGAGGGCCGCCGCGCCGCGGTCGGCCTCGCCGCCGCCCTGGGCCTCATGGCTGCGACGGTGTCGGATCCGGGTGACTTCGCCTTCGCCGTCGTGCTCGTCGCCGGCGCGTGGGGAGCGGGCAGGCTCGTCCGTCGCCAGCAGCTCCTCGCCGACGCGCTGGCTCGGGAGCAGGAGGCCCGCGCTCGTGCCGCCGTCGCCGACGAGCGGGCGCGCCTCGCGCGCGAGCTGCACGACGTCGTCGCGCACAGCGTGAGCACGATCGTCGTGCAGGCCGAGGCCGGCGAGGCGCTGCTGGAGCACGATCCCGAGCGCGCGCGGGAGTCCTTCCACGCGATCACGGGCTCGGGACGCCAAGCGCTGGCGGAGCTGCGGCGCATGCTGGGGCTGCTGCGGAGCGCCGACGGCGCGCCGGACCTCGGGCCGCAGCCCGGGCTGGGACAGCTGGAGTCCCTCGTCGAGCAGATGCGTGCCGTGGGCCTGCCTGTCGAGCTCTCCGTCGAGGGACGACCCCGCGCGCTGCCGCCCGGGGTCGATCTCTCCGCGTACCGGATCGTGCAGGAGGCCCTCACGAACGCGCTCAAGCACGCGCGGCCCGCGCACGCGAGGGTGACCGTTCGGTACGGCGAGGACGACGTCGAGCTCGAGGTCGTGGATGACGGCGACGGGCCCGGGCCCGTCGCGTCCGGCGGCCTCGGCCTCGCGGGGATGCGGGAGCGGGTGCGGCTGTACGGCGGCAGCCTCGAGGCCGGGCGTGGGAGCGCCGGCGGGTTCTCGGTGCGCGCCCGGCTGCCCGTCGGGACGGCGTGATCCGCGTCCTGCTCGCCGACGACCAGGCCCTCGTCCGCGCGGGCTTCCGCGCGATCCTCGAGGTGCAGGACGGCCTCGAGGTCGTCGGCGAGGTGGGCGAGGGCGGCGAGGCCGTCACGCTCGCGCGCGAGCTGCGGCCGGACGTCGTGCTGATGGACGTCCGCATGCCCGGCCTCGACGGCATCGAGGCGACGCGGCGGCTGCTCGCGAACGGCGATGCCCCCCGCGTGCTGATGCTGACGACGTTCGACCTCGACGAGTACCTCTACGAGGCAATGAAGGCCGGCGCGAGCGGCTTTCTGCTCAAGGACGCGCCGCGCGACGAGCTCGTCGGGGCCGTGCGGACGGTCGCGCGCGGCGACGCTCTCCTCGCGCCCGCGCTCGTCCGTCGGCTCGTGGAGGACTTCGTCAGACGTCCGGCTCCGGGCGCCGGGCCGCCGCCCGAGCTCGACGCACTCACGGGACGCGAGCGCGAGGTGCTGACGCTGATCGCCAGGGGCCTCTCCAACGGCGAGATCGCGGCCCGGCTCTACCTGAGCGAGGCCACGGTCCGGACGCACGTCGGCCACATCCTCGGGAAGCTCGGCCTGCGCGACCGCGTCCAGGCCGTCGTCGTCGCGTACGAGTCGGGGCTCGTCCGTCCGGGCGAGAGCGGCTGACACCGAGGCGGGGCTCGCTCGACCTCGCCGGCGAGGCGTGGTCCGCGAGGGTTGTCAAGTGGGGGTTCGTGGTTTACAGTGGGGCGAAGTGGGAGACAGCCACTCCGTCCCAAGATGCTCCTCGGCGAGTTCGAACACACCATCGACGACAAGAGCCGGCTCACGCTGCCGGCCCGGTTCCGCTCGGCCTTCGCCGACGGGATCGTGGTGACGCGCGGGATGGACGGCTGCCTCTACGCGTACACGCAGGCGGCCTGGGACGACCTCGTCGAGCGCAGGCTCGCGGCGCTCGACCCGCTGAGCCAGGAGGGGCGCCGGATGCAGCGGTACTTCTTTGCCGGCGCGACGGAGGGCGAGCTCGACAAGCAGGGACGGGTCAATCTTCCGGCGGCGCTGATCCAGCACGCCGGGCTCGGACGGGAGGTCGTGGTCGCCGGCGTCAACGACCACGTGGAGATCTGGGACCGCGAGGCGTGGCGACGCGAGCTCGCGGTGGTCGAAGGGAGTGCGGAAGATGTTGCCGAACGTCTTGCCCAGCGCGACTGACCACGTCCCGGTCCTGGCCGCGGAGGTCCGTGAGTTCCTCGCGGTGCAGCCGGGCGAGACGGTGGTCGACGGCACCTTCGGCGGCGGCGGCCACAGCGCGCTGCTCGCCGAGGACCTCGGCGGCCGCGGGAAGCTGATCGCGATCGACCGCGATCCGACGGTGCGCTCGTACTTCGAGCGCTTCCGGCGGCGCTTCCCCCGGCTGCAGGCGCGGCTGCTGCGAGGCGACTTCGCCGTCGTGCTGCGCCAGCTCGCCGACAACGGGGTGCAGGCCGACGCGATCCTCCTCGACCTCGGCGTCTCGTCGATGCAGATCGACCGGCCAGACCGCGGATTCTCGTACGCGGCCGACGCGCCGCTCGACATGCGGATGGATCCGACCGCCGAGCTGTCGGCGCGCGAGCTCGTGAACGAGACGGACGAGCGCGAGCTGGCGTCGATCTTCAAGCGCTACGGCGAGGAGCGCTACGCGCGCCAGATCGCGCGCGCGATCGTGCGGCGCCGCGCCGAGCGGCCGTTCGAGCGCACCGGCGACCTCGTCGAGACGGTCAAGGCGGCGATGCCCGCGCCGGCCCGGTTCGGCGACGGGCATCCCGCCAAGCGCGTGTTCCAGGCGCTCCGCATCGCGGTCAACGACGAGCTCGGCTCACTGGAGGCGGCCCTGCCGGCGGCGGTGGAGATGCTCCGCCCGGGCGGACGTCTCGCCGTGATCTCGTTCCACTCGCTCGAGGACCGGCTCGTGAAGCGGTTCGTCCGGGACCTCGAGCGAGGCTGCGACTGCCCACCGGACTTCCCCGTGTGCGTGTGCGGGAAGGAGCCCGTGCTGCGGTCGGTCGTGCGCAAGGCGATCCGGCCCGGTGCGCAGGAGGTGGCCGCCAACCCGCGCTCCGGGTCGGCGAGGCTGCGCGTGGCGGTGCGTGCGTAGTGGCCGCGTGGGCCGACAACGCCGCGCGCGTCGCGGCCCCCGCGCGCGCGCCCCGCACGCGCCCGCGTCCGAAGCCGGCGCCTCGCCGCCGTCCGCGGCGCGCCGTGCGCCCGGCGCTCTTCGGGGGCGTCGTCTGGATCGCGCTCCTCGCGGTGCTGCTGGCCGGCATCGTCGCCCTGAACGTCGCGGTGCTCCAGGCGAACGTCCGGATCGACGAGCTCACGCGCGAGCAGGCGCAGCTGCGTGACGCGAACGCGCTGCTGTCGTCGCAGCTGTCGACGGCTGGGGCGACGCCGCAGGTGGAGGCGCTGGCACGCCGGCGCCTCGGCCTCGAGCCGGCGGCGCCCGAGCAGATGACCTACGTCGAGCTCCCGTCCGGCCGATGAGCCCGCGGGCGCCGGCGGTCGGCGGCCGGGTGCGGGCGTGAGCAGGCGTCGCGGACAGGCGGTCGACCGCCGCATCCGGCTCCTCCTCGCCGTCCTGACGGTCGCGTTCGCGGCCACGCTCGGCCGCGCCGTGTGGGTGCAGGCGGTCCGCGCCGAGCCGCTCGCGCGCATGGCGCAGGGCCAGCAGCGGGAGACCGTCGTCCGGACGGCCGCGCGCGGCACCATCTACGACCGGACCGGGTCGCTGCTCGCGATCGGCGAGCGGGCGACGACGGTGTGGGCCGATCCCAGGCAGATCACGGAGCCGCGCGCCGTCGCCCGGATGGTCGCGCGCGAGCTCGGCGTCGACGCGGACGCGCTCGCGGTCAAGCTGGCCGACCGCAGCCGCGGCTTCGTCTACGTGGCCCGCAAGGCCGATCCCGCGCGGGCGGCGCGGGTCGCCGCGCTCCGGCTCGACGGCGTCGGCTTCCTGCCGGAGGAGCGGCGGACGTACCCGCAGCGCTCCGTCGGCGCACACGTGCTCGGATACGCGGGCACCGACAACACCGGCCTCGCCGGGCTCGAGCGGGCGCTCGACCCCGTGCTCGCAGGACGCCCGGGCAGCGAGACGGTGGTGCGCGACCCCTTCGGCCGCGTGATCGACGTGCTCGCGCGCAAACCGGAGCGGAACGGCAGGGACGTGTACCTGACGCTCGACCACACGATCCAGGCGCAGGCCGAGGCCGTGCTGCGTGACACGGTGCGCACGTGGGGGGCCAGGGCGGCGAGCGCGATCGTCCTCGACCCGGAGAACGGCGAAATCCTCGCGATGGCCGTCGCGCCCGGGTTCGACGCCAACCGCTTCGGCGCCGTCCCCGTCGATCGCACCCGCAACCGGTCGGTGACCGACGTCTACGAGCCGGGGTCGACCTTCAAGCTCGTGACGGTCGCCGGGGTGCTCTCCGAGGGGCTCGTGACGCCGTCGACCTCGTTCACGCTCCCGTACGAGCTCCACGTCGCGGACCGCGTGATCCACGACTCGCACCCGCGGAAGACGGAGCGCATGAGCGTCGCTCAGATCCTGTCGCACTCGTCGAACGTCGGCACGGTGACGCTCGCCCAGCTGCTCGGGCGAAACGCGATCGCGCGCTGGATCGAGCGCTTCGGGTTCGGCCGGCGGACGGGGATCGACTTCCCCGGCGAGAGCCGCGGGATCGTGCTCCCGCCCGAGCGGTGGTCGGGCTCGACGATCGGGAACGTGCCGATCGGGCAGGGGATCGGCGTGACGCCCCTGCAGATGGCGTCGGCGTACGCGGCGATCGCGAACGGCGGCGTGCTCGTCCAGCCGCACCTGGTCTCGCGGGTCGGAGCCGGCGGCCCCGTCGTCCCGAAGCGGCGCCGGGTGGTCTCGCCGGGCGTCGCCGCGACGCTGAAGACGCTCCTCCGCGGCGTCGTCGACGAGGGCGGGACCGGCACCGCGGCCGCGATCACCGGGTACTACGTCGCCGGGAAGACCGGCACGGCGCAGAAGCCCGAGCCCACCGGCGGATACTCGTCGACGCGCTACGTCGCCTCGTTCGTCGGGTTCGTGCCGGCGACGAAGCCGCGCCTCGTCGTGCTGGTGAACGTGGACGAGCCGAAGGGCTCGATCTGGGGCGGGGTGGTCGCGGCCCCGGCCTTCCAGCACATCGCGCGGTTCGCGCTGCAGTATCTCGAGGTGCCGCCGGACGCCCCGCTCGTCGCGACGCCCGACTGAGCGGACGTCGCCGACCCCGAAGCTAGAGTCTCGCGCGACATGGACCTCGAGCGCCTGATCGCCGCGCTCGCGCCGGCTGACGTCGTGCTGCGGACGCCCGTCGAGGTCCTCGACCTCGCGTACGACGCCCGCGACGCCGCGCCCGGGACGCTGTTCTTCTGCGTCCCCGGGACGACGCGCGACGGGCACGAGTTCGCCGCCGACGCGGTCGCCCGCGGCGCGGTCGCGCTCGTGGTCGAGCGGACGCTCCCGCCGCCGGTGCCGCAGCTCGTGGTCGCCGACGCACGCGCGGCGATGGCCGTGGCAGCCGACGCGTTCTTCGGCCGACCCACGGACGAGCTGGAGGTCGCCGGGATCACCGGCACGAGCGGCAAGACGACGACCGCGTTCCTCCTCCACGCGATCCTCGACGCGGCCGGCCGGAGCCCGGGGCTCGTCGGCACGATCGAGACCAGGATCGGCTCCGAGCGGCGAACGCTTCCCCGCACGACCCCGGAGGCGATCGACCTCCAGCGCCTGTTTCGCGAGATGCTCGAGGCGGGCAACCGGAGCGCCGTGATCGAGGCCTCCTCGCACGCCTCCGAGCTCCGCCGGCTCGACCGCGTGCGGCTGCGCGCGCTCGCCTTCACGAACCTGTCGCACGAGCACCTCGACTTCCACAGGACGATGGCGCGCTACTTCGAGGCGAAGCGGCGCCTGTTCCTCGCAGACCCGCGCCCGCGTGCAGCGGTCGGCGTCGACGACGAGTGGGGCAGGCGGCTCGCCGCGGAGCTGCCGGGCGCGCTCACGTTCGGCCTGGGCGAGGATGCCGCGCTCCGGCCCGGGGGGCTCGAGCTCACGCGCGAAGGCGCGCGCTTCCGGGCGGGCGGGATCGACCTGCGGACGCAGCTCCGCGGCCGCTTCAACGTCGCGAACGTCCTCGCCGCGGTCGCGATCGCGCGGCTGCTCGAGGTCGGCGACGAGGCGATCGCGGCCGGCGTCGCGGCGGTGCGCGGCGTCCCCGGCCGCCTGGAGCCCGTCGACGAGGGACAGCCGTTCGCGGTGCTGGTCGACTACGCCCACAAGCCGGAGGCGCTCGCGAACGTCCTGCGGGAGGCGCGGGACCTCGCCGGCGGGCGCGTCCTCGTCGTCTTCGGCGCGGGCGGCGACCGCGACCGGGAGAAGCGCCCGCTGATGGGCCGCATCGCCGCCGAGCTGGCCGACGTCGTGGTCGTCACCTCCGACAACCCCCGCAGCGAGGAGCCGCAGGCGATCGTGGAGGAGATCCTCGCGGGCACGGGCCGGGACGTCCAGGTGGAGCTCGACCGCCGCGCCGCGATCGAGGCCGCGGTCGACCAGGCACGCGCCGGCGACGTCGTCGTGATCGCCGGGAAGGGCCACGAGCCGGGCCAGGAGATCGCGGGCGAGGTCCTGCCGTTCGACGACCGCGCGGTGGCGCGGGAAGCGCTGCGGAAGGTGCGCGCGTGATCCCGCTCTCGCTCGAGCACGTGCGCGCCGCCGTCGACGGCGAGCTGCGCCCCGGCGACGGCACCGTCGTCGACGCGATCACGATCGACTCGCGCCGCGCGCGGCCGGGGACGCTCTTCGTCGCCGTCGGCGGCGGACGCGCCTTCGTGGACGACGCGCTCTCGCGCGGCGCGGCCGCGGCCCTGCTCCCGGAGGACGCGCATGCCGCGCTCGCGGCGCTCGCGGGACTCGTGCGGGGGCACAGCACTGCGCGCGTCGTCGGGATCACGGGCTCGACCGGCAAGACGTCGACGAAGGACGTGCTCGCCGCGATCTGCCGGCCGGTGGCGACGACGGTCGCCGCCGAGGAGGGGCACAACAACGAGATCGGCGTGCCGCTGACGCTGTTCCGGGTCGAGCCCGACACCGAGGTCGTGGTCGCGGAGATGGGGATGCGAGGGCTCGGGCAGATCGCGGCGCTCTGCGAGGTGGCGCGCCCGCAGGTCGGCGTCGTCACCGGCGTCGGGCCCGTCCACCTCGAGCTGCTCGGGACCGTCGAGCGCGTGGCGCGCGCCAAGGCCGAGATCGTCGCGGCGCTCCCACCCGGGGGGACGGCGGTGATCCCCGCGGGCGAGCCGCTGCTCGACCCGTACCTCCGCGACGACGTCGAGACGATCCGCTTCGGCGCGGGCGGCGACGTGCGCCTCGTGGCGTTCGAGCCGCCGCGCCTCGCGGCGGAGGTCGGCGGCGAGCGCGTGGAGCTCGAGGTGCCGTTCAGCGCCGCGCACCAGGCCGAGAACACCCTGGCGGCGCTCGCGGCCTACTGGGCGCTCGGGCTGCCGTTGGAGCGGACCGCCGACGGGGCGCGAGAGATCCGCTTCTCGCGGTGGCGCGGGGAGGAGCACGAGCTCGACGGAGACGTCCTGCTGATCAACGACGCGTACAACGCGAACCCGGTCTCGATGGTCGCCGCGCTCAGGCACCTCCGCAGCCGTGCCGGCGAGCGGCGCGCCGTCGCCGTGCTCGGCGAGATGGCCGAGCTCGGGCGCGACGCGCCCGCGTACCACCGCGCCGTCGGCGCCGCCGCCGCCGACCTCGGGGTCGAGGTGGTCGCGGTCGGGAACGGGCTGGCGAGCGAGTACGGCGGCGAGCTCGTCGCGGGACCGGACGAGGCGGTGGCGCTGCTCCGCGACCGGCTGCGCCCCGGCGACGTCGTGCTCGTGAAGGCCTCGCGCGCCGCCGGCCTGGAGCGCGTCGCGGAGGCCCTGCGCTAGTGCTCCGCCCAGCACCGCACGCCGGCTTTCGGCCCGCGATCACGAGCCTTCGTGCCCGCGGACCGGCCGCTCGACAGCGGCACCGGACGACGCGCTGATGGTCCGGGTCCTGGCGGCGACGCTCGTCGCGCTCGTGATCTCGATCGTGATCGGCCCGAAGTTCATCGAGTTCCTGCGCCGCCGGGAGCTCGGCCAGCACATCCGCGAGGAGGGGCCGGAGGCGCACCAGACGAAGCAGGGCACGCCGGTGATGGGCGGCGTGCTGATCCTCGTGGCCGCGTCGCTCGCCTTCCTCCCGCTCTCGCGCTACAGCACGGCCGCGCTCACGGTCTTCTTCGCCACGGTCGCGTGCGGCGCGATCGGGTTCACCGACGACTTCATCAAGCTGACCCACCGGAGGTCGCTCGGGCTCTCGGGCCGGTGGAAGATGGTGCTGCTCGGGCTCGTCGCCGTGGCGGTCGCGCTGCTCGCCCACGACCTCGGCCTCTCGACCTCGGTCTACCTGCCGATCGTCGACTGGTCGCTGCCGCTCGGCTGGCTCTGGTACCCGTTCCTGTTCTTCGTCGTCGCAGGCTTCGCCAACGGCGTCAACCTGACGGACGGCATCGACGGCCTCGCCGCCGGGACGAGCACGATCGCGGTCTTCACCTTCACCGTGATGGCGGTGTACTCGTACATCCGCACCGGTCAGATCGGCGAGCAGAGCGTGTCCTACCTCGACCTCGCGATTCTCGGCGGGGCGCTGATCGGGGCCGCGATCGGGTTCCTCTGGTACAACGCCTTCCCGGCCGAGGTGTTCATGGGAGACACCGGCTCGATGGCGCTGGGCGGCGCGATCGGGGCCTTCGCGGTGATGATGAAGGCCGAGGCGCTGCTCCTGCTCGTCGGTGGGATCTTCGTGATCGAGGCGCTCTCGGTGATGCTCCAGGTCTTCACCTTCAAGTACCTCGGCAAGCGCGTGTTCCTGATGGCGCCGATCCACCACCACTTCGAGATGAAGGCCTGGTCGGAGACGAAGATCATGGTGCGCTTCTGGATCGTGACCGGGATCCTCTGTGCTGCGGGATTCGCGCTCTACTACCGCTACTTCGTGCAGGGGTTCTTCCCCGCACGGCGCTAGCGGACGACGGGAGGTGGTGGCGACGGCCACGCTGACGAAGGAGATCTCGGGCGACGAGGTGCACGTCGAGCGGGTCGTGGCGTTCGTCGTGCGCGGCCGCGACGTGCGGCTCGACGGCGGCTTCGTGCTCGGGCCGGTGAAGGCCGACGGCGCCGTCGAGGTGCGGAACGGCGGCTGCGGGCCCGTGAGCGCCGGCGGCGACGTCACGATCGAGCAGGGCGGCTGCGGCCCGGTGCGCGCCGACGGGGGCGTGTCGATCCGGCAGGGCGGTTGTGGGCCGATCCGCGCGCGGCAGGTGACCATCGGCGCCGAGGGGCGTGCCGGAATCGTCTTCGCCGACACGGTCACGGTCGAGCCGGGCGGGGTCGTCGGGACGCAGCTGCCGGCGGGCGCGCGGCGGTGGCTCGGGGCCGGCGCGGCCGGTGGAGGCGCGCTCGGGCTGCTCGTCGGCGCGCTGGTCGCACGGCGCCGCTAGGCGTGCTCGGGCGCGTCCTCGTCCTCGGCCTCGCCCGCTCGGGGCAGGCCGCCGCGGCCGCGCTCGCACGGCGCGGGGTCGAGGTGGTGCGCGCCGATCGGACGCTCGGCAACGACGAGGACCTCTCCCTCCTCGACGGCGTCGACGTCGTCGTGAAGAGCCCCGGCGTCCCGCGGGAGCACCCGCTGGTCGCCGCGGCGCAGGTGCCCGTCTGGAGCGAGGTCGAGCTCGGCGCACGGCTGCTGCCGGTGCGGCTCGTCGGCGTCACCGGCACGAACGGGAAGACGACCACGAGCGAGCTGCTCGGCGCGATGCTCGGCGCGCGCGTGGCGGGGAACGTGGGCCGGGCGCTGACCGACCTCGACGGGGAGGTCGGCGAGGGCGAGACGGTGGTCCTGGAGCTCTCGAGCTTCCAGCTCGAGGACGTGCACGAGCTCCGCTGCGCCGTGGCGGTGCTGCTCAACCTCGAGCCCGACCACCTCGACCGGCACGGCTCCCTCGACGCCTACCGCGACGCGAAGCTGCGGATCTTCGCGAGCCAGCGCCCGGACGACGCCGCCGTCGTCCCCCGCGGCTTCGGCGGCATCCCCGGGGAGGCGCGGCGGATCGAGTTCCACGCCGACGACCCGCTTCCGGCCGAGCCGCTGATCCGGGGCCGTCACAACCGCGAGAACGCCGCCGCCGCCACCGCGGCCGCGCGCGCCGCCGGCGCCTCGGAGGAGGCGATCGCCGCGGCGCTCCGGACGTTCCCTGGCGTCCCGCACCGGCTCGAGCCGGTCGCGACGGTGCGCGGCGTGACCTACGTGAACGACTCGAAGGCGACGAACGTCGCCGCGGCGCGCCCGGCGTTCGAGGCGTACGCCGACACGCCGGTCCTGCTGATCCTCGGCGGCTCGCTCAAGGGCGAGGAGTTCGGTCCGCTCGCGCGCGCGATCGGGCCGAACGTCCGCCGCGCGTACCTGATCGGCGAGGCGGCGCCGCTCCTCGCCGAGTCGCTCGACGCGGCCGGCGTCGCGTACGAGCGCAGCGGCGATCTCGCCACGGCCCTGGCCGCCGCGGCCGCAGCCGCCGCGTCGGGCGACGTCGTCCTCCTCTCACCGGCCTGTGCGAGCTACGACCAGTTCGAGAACTTCGAGCGTCGGGGCGAGGAGTTCGCCCGGATCGTGCGAAGTCTCGAAGGGTGAAGAAGCGGGGCCTCGAGCCGCAGATCCTCGTCCTCGTCACGCTCGGCCTCGTCGCCTTCGGGCTCGTGATGGTCTACAGCGCGACGTCAGCCGCCGCGGCGCTCGGCGGCGACGATCCGAGCGAGTTCCTGAAGCGCCAGGGGACGTACGCGCTGCTCGGGCTCGTGCTGCTGATCGGCCTCTCGCGCTTCGGCTTCCACGGGCTGCGGCCGCTCGCGCCGACGCTCCTCGTCGTCTCGTTCGGGCTCTCCGTCGCCGTGCTCGCGCTCGCCGTGCCGGTGAACGGCGCGCGCCGCTGGCTGAGCCTCGGCCCCGCCACGTTCCAGCCGTCCGAGCTCGCGAAGCTCGCGTTCGTCCTGTGGGCGGCGGCGTACCTCGCGCGCCGCACCCCCCGGACGCTCAACGAGCTGGCGAAGCCGTTCGGGCTCGTGCTCGCGGCGCTCGCAGCTGTGATCCTCGTCGAGCCCGACCTCGGAACGACGATCACGCTCGTCGTGACCGCGTCTGCGCTGCTCCTCGTCGCCGGCGTGCCCACGCGCGTGCTCGGCGCTGCGGCGAGCCTGATGGTCGTGGTCGGCACGCTCGCGATCTGGCTCGAGCCGTACCGCCGCGAGCGCCTGCTCAGCTTCCTCGACCCGTGGCAGGACGCGCAGGGAGCCGGGTTCCAGATCGTCCAGGCGCAGATCGGCCTCGGCTCCGGCGGCGTGTTCGGCGAGGGGCTCGGGCAGGGCGTGCAGAAGATCCACTACTTGCCCGAGGCGCACACCGACATGATCCTCGCGATCGTCGGCGAGGAGCTCGGCCTCGTCGGCACCGCCGGCGTGATCCTCGCCTACGCGCTGTTCGCCTGGGCCGGCCTGCGGATCGCGTTGTCCTGCCGGGACCCGTTCGGGAAGCATCTCGCCGCCGGCCTCGTCGTGCTCGTCTGCGGCCAGGCGGCGATCAACTTGATGGCGGTGCTCGGGCTCGCTCCGCTCACGGGCATCCCGCTCCCGTTCGTCTCCTACGGGGGCTCGAACCTGGTGGTGCAGCTCGCATCGGTCGGCATCCTCTTGAATGTGGCGGCACATGGGCGAGTCGCAGCTTCGGTGCCTGATCGCGGCGGGCGGGACGGCAGGACACGTGCTGCCGGCGCTCGCCGTGGCGGACGCGCTGCAGGAGCGCGGCGTCCACGTGACGTTCGCCGGGTCGCCGGAGCGCGTTGAGGCGAGGCTCGTCCCGGCTGCGGGGTACGAGCTCGACCCGTTCGCCGTCTCCGGCCTCCCGCGGCGGCCGGGCCTCGCGCTGCTGCGCGCGCTCGGTCGGGCGGTGCGCGCCCCCTTCGCCTGCAGGCGCATCCTCGAGCGGCGCCGGCCCGACGTCGTCCTCGGCGCGGGAGGCTACGTCGCCGGCCCGATGGTGCTCGCCGCGCGCACACGCGGGATCCCCGCCGCGCTGACCGAGGCCGACGCGCACCTGGGACTGGCCAACCGGCTCGCGGCGCCGTTCGCGCGCCGCGTGTTCCTCGGCTTCCCGGTCGAGGGGCGCCGCGGCCGCAAGTACCGCGTCGTCGGCCGTCCCGTGCCGGAGCGCGCCCCCGTCGGCCGCGCCGAGGCGCGCCGCCGCTTCGGCCTGTCGGCCGAGGGCCCGGCACTGCTCGTGTTCGGCGGCAGCCAGGGCGCGCGGGCGCTGAACGAGATCGCGGTCGAGGCCTTCGGCGCGACCGGGCCCGCGGTGCTGCACCTCGCGGGCGAGCGCTACGTCGCGTCGCTGCGGCCGCGCGTGCGCCGCGCCGACTACCGGCTGCTCGGGTACACGGACGACTTCGGCGCGGCGCTGGAGGCGACCGACCTCGCGCTCGCGCGCGCGGGCGGGAGCGTGTGGGAGCTCGCGGCCGCCGGGGTGCCGGCCGTCCTCGTTCCCTCGCCGAACGTCACCGCCGACCACCAGACGAAGAACGCCCGGCACTTCGAGCGCGTCGGCGGCGCCGTGGTCGTGCCCGAGCCGGAGCTCGGACGCGTCCCCGAGCTGATCCGGTCGCTGCTCGACGACCCCGACCGCCTGGCCGGGATGGCTGCGGCGATGCGCGCCGCGGCGAGGCCGGACGCGGCCGCGACGATCGCGGAGGAGCTGGTCGCGCTTGCCCGCGGCGCTTGACGGCCGCCGCCTCTGGTTCGTCGGGATCGGCGGCGCCGGGCTGTCCGCCTACGCGAAGCTCGCGCGCGCGTGGGGCGCGGAAGTCGGCGGCTGGGACCGCGTCCGGACGCCGTACCTCGAGGGGCTCGACGACGCGAGGATCGAGATCACGCCGGACCCCGTCGTCCCTGAAGGGTGGGAGGTCGTCGTCTCCACGGCCTACCGCGACCGCGTCGCCGGACCGTCTCGCGCGCAGCTGCTCTCGGAGCTCGTGGCGGCGCAGCGGTCGATCGTGGTCGCCGGGGCGCACGGGAAGACGACCACGACGGCGATGATCGCGTTCGTCCTCGACCGTCTCGGCCTCGATCCGGCCTTCCTCATCGGCGGCGAGATCCCGCAGCTCGGCGGCAACGCGCGCGCGGGCGCGGGCTGGCTCGTCGTGGAGGGCGACGAGTCCGATCGCACGATCGAGGCGCTGCGCCCCGAGATCGCCGTGGTGCTCAACGTCGACCTCGACCATCACGCCGAGTTCGCCTCGCGGGCCGAGGTGCGCGAGCTGTTCGAGCGGTGGCTCGAGCACGTGCCCCACGTCGTCCGCGGCGAGACGCTCCCGCCGTCGGCGCTCGACCTCGCCGTGCCCGGCGAGCACAACCGGCGGAACGCCGCGGCCGCGCTCGCCGCGCTCGAGCTCGCGGGCGTCCCGCGCGCGGAGGCCGAGGCGGTGCTGCCGAGGTTCCGGGGCGCGGGGAGGCGCTTCGAGCCGGTCGGCGAGGCCGGCGGCGTGACCGTGGTGGACGACTACGCGCACAATCCCGCGAAGGTGGAGGCGGTGCTGGCGGCCGCGCGCGAGCGGACGGAGGGCCGCGTGCTCGTCCTCTTCCAGCCGCACCTGTACTCGCGGACGCTGCACGCGTCCCACGAGCTCGGGGCGGCGCTCGCGGCGGCCGACGCCGTGGCGGTCTGCGACGTCTACCGCGCGCGCGAGGAGCCGACGGCGGGCGTGACCGGGAAGCTCGTCGTCGACGCCGTGCTGCGGGCGCGGCCCTGGATGCGGGTGGCGTGGACGCCGGCGCTCGAGGACGGCGCCCGCGTGGTGGCGTCGTGGGCGCGTCCGGGCGACCTCGTGCTCACGGTCGGCGCCGGCGACGTCGACCGGGCAGGGCCGTTGCTGCTGGCGGCGCTCGAGTGAGGCTCGAGGAGCGGGTGCCGCTGTCGCGGCTGACCACGATCGGCACCGGCGGTCCGGCGCGCTACCTGGCACGGCCCGAGACGGAGGCCGAGCTCGAGGAGGCGCTCCGCTTCGCGGCCGAGCGCGACCTCGCCGTCTTCGCGATCGGGCTCGGCTCGAACCTGCTCGCCGCCGACGAGGGCGTCGACGGGCTCGTGCTGCGGCTCGCGGGCGACCTCGCGACGGCCGAGACGAGCGGCGAGCTCCTCCGCTGCGGGGGTGGGGCTGCGAACGCGGTCGCGCTCCACCGGGCCCGCGCGGCCGGCCTCGGCGGCTTCGAGTTCGCCTGCGCGATCCCGGGCACCGCGGGCGGCGGCGTCTGGATGAACGCGGGCGCCTACGGGAGCGACTGGCGCAGCGTGATGGAGCGCGCCTACGTCGTCACGGCCGACGGCGGCGGCTGGCTGACGCCCGACGAGCTGGGCATGACCTACCGGCACTCCGAGCTGCGTCACGGGCAGGTGGTCGCGCGCGTCGAGTTCCGGCTGCGCCCCCGGGACCGCGACGCGATCAAGGCCGAGGTCCGCGAGCTCAACCTGCGGCGGAAGGAGGCACAGCCCACCAACCGGCGGACCTTCGGGAGCGTGTTCAAGAACCCGGAGCACGAGCTGTCGGCGGGGCGGATGCTCGAGGCCTGCGGCCTGAAGGGCCACCGGATCGGCGGCGCGCAGATCTCGCCGAAGCACGCCAACTTCATCGAGAACGCCGACGGCGCCCGCTCGGCCGACGCCGTCGGGCTGATGGCCGAGGCGCGCCGGCGTGCCCGCGAGCAGTTCGGCGTCGAGCTCGTCCACGAGGTGGAGTTCCTCGGCCCGCTCAAGCTCCCCCGATCGGGGTAGGACGCCCGGCGCGTCCCCGCCCAGGATGAGCGCGATGGATCAGCAGCACGAGTTCGGCTCGGGCCTTCGCGCCCATCTCGGCTTCGAGTTCCTCGACCGGCCCGAGGCGGTGCCCGTGACGTCCCCGGACGTCGCCGAGTCCGCGGCCGAGCCGCTCGACCCCGCCGAGGCGGAGCTCGAGCGGGGGCTGTCGTACCTCGCGGCGGCCGAGAAGGCGTTCGCCGAGCGGGAGCGCGAGGTCGCAGCGCGCGAGCGCGCGCTGGCGGAGCGCGAGCACGAGCTCACCGACGGCGTGCGGGAGGCCGGTCTCAACGTCCGGCAGCTCCTCCGGCGGCGCGCCGAGCAGCACGCGGAGGGCCTCTGGCACAGCTTCGAGGAGGCGCTGCGGGCGACGGGGCCCGACGGCGCCCCCGACCACGCGGTGCGTCTCGCGGCGGCGCGGGCGCTCCTCGCCGAGGCGTACGACGTGCAGGGCGGCGGTGCCGAGCTCGAGGACGAGCTCGCGCGCCTCCGCGCCCGACGGACTGCGGCCGCCGGCCCGTGAGCCGCCTCGCGGCGACGTGCCGCCGCCTCGCCGCCGAGCGGGAGGTGCGGCTGGCGTCGTTTGCCGCCGGCCCGCTGCTCTGGGTCGCGATCGCGTGGACCGACCTGCGCGCGCTGCTGCTCGCGCCTGTCGCCGTGTTCGTCGCCACGCTCGCGTTGCGCGCGCTCGCGCGGCGGCGCAGCGTCGACGACGTGTTCTAGCGCGCGACGAGGCCCCGCAGGCCCCGGACGCGCCGTCCGAGGAATCCACGCCTCGCCGGAGAACCCTGCGCCGTGGCCCCGAGGCAGCGAGGCGGGCCGCGCGTGCGCGCGGCGGTGGTGCCCTTCCCGGGTGGGCGCGGGGCCCTCGACGCGCTGGTGCCGTCCGGGCGCTCGCTCGTCCTCGGACTCGGGCTGCTCGTGCTGGCGGCGGCCGGCGTCGTCGCCGCGCGGACGACCTCGGCGTTCGCGGTCGAGCACATCCGAGTGGAGGGCGCCACTCCCGCGCTCGCCCGCCAGGTCAGGGGCGTGCTCGAGCGCGATCGCGGGTCGAGCCTGCTCGGGCTGGACGGCGGCATCGTGGCCCGCGTCGAGGCGCTGCCCGACGTGGTCTCGGCCTCGTACGACCGCGCGTTCCCGCACACGCTCGTCGTCCGGGTCGTGCGCGAGCGGCCCGCAGCGGTGCTGCGGCGGGGGAGCGGCTCCTGGCTCCTGTCGGAGCGTGGGCGCGTGCTCCGGCCGGTCGCGCGCGGCGCGTTCCGGCGCCTGCCCCGGATCTGGTCCGCGGACGGGGCACCGCCGGCCGCGGGCGACCTGCTGACGCTGCGGGGGGTCGCGGCGCCGATGCGGGCGGTCCGGGCCGTGCCACCCGACTTCCCCGCGCAGGTGCGCAGCGTCGCGCTCGAGCGGGGCCTCGTGCTCGCGGTGCTCGCCGGCGGGCTCGAGCTCCGCCTCGGCGAGCCGCGCGACCTGCCGCTGAAGCTCGCCGCGGCGGCTGCCGTGCTGCCCCAGCTCGAGCCGCGGGCGCTCGGCGGACCGGACTACGTGGACGTCAGCCTGCCGGAGCGTCCGGTCGCCGGAACCCTCAACTCGGAGGTTGAGGCTGATGGTTAGCGGTGCCAGTACGCGGGTAACCTGCGTTGACAGCGGAGACAAGCGGCCGTACCCTGAACCTCGACAGGAGCCTCTGCTGCCCTTAACCTCGACGAGAGATAGAGGTCACGAGCCGTGGCGATGAGCAGTCAATCCGGGAACTACCTCGCAGTGATCAAGGTCGTCGGCGTGGGCGGCGGCGGCACGAACGCGATCTCGCGGATGGTCGACGCGGGCGTGACCGGCGTCGAGTTCATCGCCGTGAACACCGACATGCAGTCGCTGCAGATGGCCGACGCCGACGTGAAGATCCACATCGGCTCGCAGGCGACGCGCGGGCTCGGTGCCGGCGCCGACCCGGCGGTGGGACAGGCCGCCGCCAACGAGAGCCGCGACGAGCTGAAGGAGTCGCTCAAGGGCGCGGACATGATCTTCGTCACCGCCGGCGAGGGCGGCGGCACGGGCACCGGCGCGGCGCCGATCGTGGCGGAGCTCGCGAAGGACGAGCTCGGCGCGCTGACGGTCGGAGTCGTCACGCGTCCCTTCGGGTTCGAGGGGCGCCTGCGCGCCGAGCGCGCGGAGCGCGGCATCGAGGAGCTGCGCGACCGCGTCGACACGCTGATCGTGATCGAGAACGACCGGCTGCTCCAGGTGGTCGAGAAGAAGACGTCCGTGATGGACGCGTTCAAGATGGCCGACGACGTGCTCCGGCAAGGCGTCCAGGGGATCACCGACCTGATCACCGTCCCCGGGCTCGTCAACCTCGACTTCGCCGACGTCCGCACGATCATGACCGAGGCCGGGTCGGCCCTGATGGGGATCGGGACCGCGTCGGGCGAGAACCGGGCGGCCGAGGCCGCGCGCACGGCGGTCTCGTCGCCGCTGCTCGAGACCTCGATCGAGGGCGCGACCGGGATCCTGCTGAACGTCTCGGGCCCGACCGACATCGGCCTGTTCGAGGTGAACGAGGCCGCGGAGGTCGTGACGAGCGCCGCCGACCAGAACGCGAACGTGATCTTCGGCGCCGTGATCGACGACACCCTCCGCGACGAGCTCCGCGTGACGGTGATCGCGACCGGGTTCGGCACGCGGCGTCCGAGGCGCCGGCGCGAGGCCGCTCCGGGCGAGGAGCGGGCGCCGGCCACGCCGCAGCAGTTCGACGTGGAGCGCGACGTGCTCGACGTCCCCTCGTTCCTCCGCGACGACCGCTAGGCGACCGCGGGACCCGGCCGGCGCGTCGCTACGATCGAGGCGTGTCGGCCGCGGCGTTGCTCGAGACCCGGCTCCGGGAGGCGTTCCCGGAGGCGACCGAGGTGGCCGTCGTCGACCGGACGGGCGGGGGCGACCACTTCCAGGTCACGGTCGTGAGCTCCAGGTTCGACGGGCTGGCGCTCGTCGACCAGCACCGCGCCGTCAACGACGCCCTCGCCGAGCAGTTCGGCGACGGGACGATCCACGAGCTGCGAATCAGGACGAGGGGGACACGATGAGCGAGCTGGGCGAGCGCATCAGGGACGTCATCGAGCACGAGCCGGTGGCGCTGTTCATGAAGGGGACGCCCGAGCTGGTCATGTGCGGGAACTCGTCGCGGGCGCTCGAGGCGCTGCGGTCGCTCGGCGCCCCGGTCACGGCGGTGAACGTGCTCCCGCACCCGCAGATCCGAGCGGAGCTGTCCGCGCTCTCCGGCTGGCCGACGATCCCGCAGGTGTTCGTGCGCGGCGAGCTCGTCGGCGGCGCGGACATCTGCGAGGAGCTGCTCGAGACCGGCGAGCTGCGCGACCGGCTCCGCGCCTCGCTCGGCGAGGAGGGCCTGACCGGCGAGGAGCGCGTCGTCGACGTGCTCGCGCCGGCCGCGCGCTGACCGCAGGTTTCGGACTCCGCCGCCGCGGTACACAGAAGCTGCCCTCGGGGCTCCGGCCGTTCGAGGTTGGGAGCCTACGACCCGGTCCGCCGCCCCGGCCCACCGGCCGGGGCGGCCCCGTCTTCGACCGCCTCTCGATCGCCGCGCCGCGCGCCTGAGACGCGACTGCGCCGGTTTTCGGGCGAGCCCGGTTAGCATCGCTGCGATGCAGACGCTCCTGCGGACGCCGCTCCACGACCGTCACGTCGCCCTCGGCGCGCGGATGGTGCCGTTCGCGGGCTGGGAGATGCCCGTCCAGTACGAGGGAGTGATCCCGGAGCATCGGGCCGTCCGGACGGACGCGGGCGTGTTCGACGTCTCGCACATGGGCGAGGTCGAGGTCGAGGGGCCGCGCGCGACCGAGCTGCTCCAGTCGCTGCTCTCGAACGACCTCGACCGCATCGGCACGGGCGAGGCGCAGTACACGCTGCTGACGAACGAGGCCGGCGGGATCGTCGACGACCTGATCGCCTACCGGCTCGACGAGTTCCGCTCCCTCCTGATCGTGAACGCGTCGAACCGGGACGTCGACTTCGCCTGGATGAAGGAGCGCGAGATCCGCGGCACGGAGGTCAGCGACCGCTCGAGCGAGTTCGGCCTGCTCGCGGTCCAGGGGCCTCGCGCGATCGAGCGTCTCGGCCTGGAGCCGGCGCGCCCGTTCACGTTCGCCGAGGCCGAGCTCGGCGGCGTGGCCGTGATGGTCAACCGGACCGGGTACACGGGCGAGGACGGCTGCGAGCTCCTGTGCGACGCCGCCGACACGGCGCAGCTCTGGGACTGGGTGCTCGAGCGAGGCGTCGTGCCGTGCGGCCTCGGCGCCCGCGACACCCTCCGGCTGGAGGTCTGCTTCCCGCTCCACGGGAACGACATCGGCCCGGCGACGGACCCGATCTCCGCGGGGCTCGGCTGGGTCTGCGCGCTGGACAAGGACTTCACCGGCGCCGCCGAGCTGCGTCGGATCAGGGAGGCGGGGCCGCAGCGCCGCCTCGTCCCGTTCGTGATGGAGGAGCGCGCGATCCCGCGCCAGGGGATGGCGATCCGGGAGGGCGGCGAGGTCACCTCGGGAACGCACTCGCCGATGCTCGACGCCGGCATCGGGATGGGCTACGTCCCCGCCGCGCTCGCCGCGCCCGGCACGTCGCTCACGATCGACGTCCGCGGCCGGGACCGCGCCGCACGCGTCGTCGAGAAGCCGATCTACCGAAAGGAGCAGTGACCGACCGTGCCCGCCGCCGAGAGCTATCCCGACGACGTCCGCTACCACCCCCAGCACGACTGGGCCCGCATCCACGGCGACGAGGCCGTGCTCGGGATCACGTGGTTCGCGCAGGACGCGCTCGGCGAGCTCGTCCACTACGAGGCGCCGGAGGTCGGCGCCGCCGTCACCCGCGACCAGTCGTACGGCGAGGTCGAGTCGGTCAAGGCCGTGTCGGATCTGATCGCGCCGCTGTCCGGCGAGGTGCTGGAGGTCAACCAGGCGGTCGTCGACGCGCCCGAGACGGTGAACGAGGACCCGTACGGGCAGGGCTGGCTGATCCGGATCCGCATGACCGACCCCTCGGAGGCCGAGTCGCTGCTCGACCTCGAGGCGTACCGGCAGGTGCTCGCCGAGCAGTGACGCATCCGTTCCTCAGCCTCACCGACGACGACCGCGAGGCGATGCTGGAGGCGGTCGGCGCGGGCTCGGTGGCCGAGCTCTTCGCGCAGATCCCCGAGGGCGTGCGGCTGGGCCGCGAGCTCGACCTGGAGCCTCCGCTGTCGGAGCCGGAGCTCGTCGCCCACCTCGAGGAGCTCGCGTCGCGGAACGTGCACACGGGAGCCGAGCTGTCGTTCCTCGGCGCCGGCGTGTACGACCACTACGTCCCGGCGGTCGTCGGCGCGATCCTCTCGCGCGGCGAGTTCCTCACCGCCTACACGCCGTACCAGCCCGAGCTGTCCCAGGGCGTGCTGCAGGCGATCTTCGAGTACCAGACGGTGATCTGCGAGCTCACCGGGATGGACGTCTCGAACGCGTCCGGGTACGACGGCTGCACCGTGGCCGCCGACGCCTGCTTCGTCGCCCGCAACCACACCGGGCGGACGACGGTCGTGCTGACCGAGGCGACGAGCCCGCAGGTGCGCCAGGTCGTGCGGACGTACGCGCCCGGCTTCGGCCTCGAGGTGGTCGAGGTGCCGCACCGGGACGGCGTCACCGACCCGGACGAGCTGCGCGCGGCGGCCGACGGCGCCGCGGCGGTCCTGTTTCAGCAGCCGAACTTCTTCGGCTGCCTGGAGCCCGCGCCCGAGCTGGCGGCCGCGGCCGAGGAGGCGGGAGCGGTGGCGGTCGCGCACGTCGACCCGATGTCGCTCGGCCTGCTCGAGGCGCCGGGCGCGTACGGCTGCGGCATCGCGATCGGCGAGGGCCAGGGCGCGGGCAACGTCCAGTCGTTCGGCGGCCCGCACTACGGCTTCCTCGCGGCGAAGAGCGAGTTCACGCGCCGGATGCCGGGACGGATCATCGGCGAGACGACCGACGTGAACGGGGAGCGCGGGTTCGTGCTGACGCTGCAGACCCGGGAGCAGCACATCCGGCGCGAGAAGGCGACCTCGAACATCACCACCAACCAGACGCTCCTGGCGCTCGGCGGCCTGATCACGCTCGGCTGGCACGGCCCGCAGGGGCTCCGCGAGGTGGGGGAGTCCTGCACGGCCCTCGCGGCGTACGCGAGGGAGCGGCTCGCGGCGGCGGGGTTCGAGCTGCTGTTCCCCGAGCGCGCGACGTTCAAGGAGTTCGGCCTCCGCGTCGGACGGAACGCCCGCGACGTGGTCCGGGCCGCCCGCGAGCGGGGCGTCCATCCCGGCTACGCGCTCGGCCGCGACTACGAGGGCATGGACGACGTGCTGCTCGTCGCCGTCACCGAGAAGCGGACGCCGGCCGAGATCGACCGGCTCGCCGAGGTGCTGGCCGAGGTGGCGGCGTGAAGCTCCTGTTCGAGCGGTCGCGTCCCGGTCGCCGCGCCGGGTCGCTGCCGCGGCCGGACCTGCCCGTGCCGGAGCTCCCGGAGGAGCTTCGTCGCGCGGAGCCGCCTCGCCTCCCCGAGCTCGCCGAGCCCGAGCTCGTCCGTCACTTCACCGAGCTGACGACCCGGAACTACGGGATCGACACCGGCTTCTACCCGCTCGGCTCCTGCACGATGAAGTACAACCCGCGCGTCAACGAGCGGCTCGTCGAGCTGCCCGGATTCCGCGACCTGCACCCGCTGCAGGAGGAGGAGGGCGCGCAGGGGGCGCTGGAGCTGATGTGGCGGCTCCAGGAGATCCTCTCCGAGATCGCGGGGCTGCCGGCCGTGTCGCTCCAGCCCGCGGCGGGGTCGCAGGGCGAGCTGACGGGGCTGATGCTCGTCCGCGCCTACTTCGCCGAGCGGGGCGAGCTGGAGCGGCGGCGCGGCGTCGTCGTCCCCGACACGGCGCACGGCACGAACCCCGCGAGCGTGACCATGTCGGGCTTCGAGCTCGTCCACGTGAAGACCGACGCGCGCGGCAACCTCGACGTCGAGGACCTCCGCGCCAAGGTCGACGAGACGACCGCGGCGCTGATGCTGACGAACCCGTCCACGCTGGGGCTGTTCGACGAGAACATCGAGGAGATCGCGTCGATCTTCCACGACGCCGGCGCGCTCATGTACTACGACGGCGCGAACCTCAACGCGGTCTGCGGGATCTCGCGGCCGGGCGACATGGGCTTCGACATCGTCCACTACAACCTCCACAAGACCTTCTCGCAGCCCCACGGCGGCGGCGGGCCCGGCGGCGGGCCGATCGCCGCGCGCGACGTGCTCGAGCCGTACCTGCCGGTGCCGGCGATCGTCCGCGACGGCGACCGCTTCCGCCGCGACTTCGACCGGCCTCGCTCGATCGGCAAGGTGCGCGGGTTCACCGGGCCGTTCGGCGTGTTCGTCCGCGCGTACGCGTTCATCCGCATGTGGGGGCCGCGGCTGCGCGAGATGTCGGAGGCGTCCGTGCTGAACGCGAACTACCTGCTCGCCCGGCTCCGCGACGACTACGAGCTGCCCTACGACCGCCACTGCATGCACGAGTTCGTGGTCTCCGCGCGCGGGCTCAGGCGCGAGCACGGGATCACCGCCCTCGACGTCGCCAAGCGGCTGATGGACTACGGCTTCCACCCGCCGACGATCTACTTCCCGCTCGTCGTCCCCGAGGCGCTGATGATCGAGCCGACGGAGACGGAGGCGAAGGAGACGCTGGACGCGTTCGCCGAGGCGATGGCGGCGATCGCCCGGGAGGCAGCCTCCGAGCCGGAGACCTTGAAGCAGGCTCCGCACTCGCAGCCGGTCGGGCGCCTGGACGAGGTGAAGGCTGCGAAGCGGGCGATCGTGCGCTACTGGTTCGAGGATCACCCCGACCTCTCCGACACGCCGGGCGCCGCGCCGCGCCAGCTCGAGGCGCAGAAGGGCGCTTGACGGGCTGATCCTGGCGGCGGTCGCGGCGGTGCTCGTCGCGGTCGCCGTCGACGCGCTCCGCGCGCCGGATCGTCCCGCAGCCCCGGCGCCGGCGCGTGACCTGGCCGGCGACCGCGCGGTGTTCGCCGCGCAGCTGCGGCGCGCCGGGATCCGCGGCACGCTCGTCTACACCAACGCGACCTGCGAGCTGCTCGCGCGGCGGCTCCCCGACCTCCGACCCGTCGCGCCGCCGCCCGGCCTCTCGAGAAGCTGCCCGTTCGCGCTGCGTCCGGACGGCACGACGGTCGCGCCCGGCGACGCGGCCTGGTCGTCCGACGGGCGTTGGGCGGCCTGCGCCGGTAGCTCGACGGCCGTGTTCGCGGCGCTCGACCTCCGGCCTGGGCTCGTCGTCCCCGGCTGCGCCCCGGCGTGGCGCCCGGCCGCGCCGCCGTCCCTGACGCTCGTCCGCGACGGCGGGCTCGTCGAGGTCGACCCGGCCTGCCGGGGGCGGTCCTGCGGGCGCGTGCTGCTGTCGCGCTCCGCCCTACGGGCGGCCGCGGCGCAGCACCCGAGCGTCCGCCGGACGCCGTCCGCGCTCGGCCGCGTCTCGGTGCTCGACGTCGAGTGGCTGACGGCGTCGCGGGCGATGCTGCTCCTCCGTCTCGCGATCGACGGCGTCGGTCCGCAGGACCTGCTCGTGATCGTCGACGGGGGCGAGGCGCGGGGGAGCTACGCGTTCTTCGACACGCGTCGCCACGTGCTCGCGGCGAGCCGGAGCGGCCGGTACCTCTGGGCCGGCGGTGCGTTCGCCGTGCGGCGCGACGGGCCGCGCCTGACCGTTCCGGAGGCGTTCGGCCCGATCCACGCGGCCGCCTGGTCTCCGGACGAGCGCTGGCTCGTGCTCGGCGCGCGCGACGCGGTCGCGTTCGTCCGCCCCCGCGAGCTGGGCGGGCCGCGCACCCTCGTCGTGCCGCTCCGGGTCTCCGACGTGGCGTGGGCACCGCGGTAGGCTCCGCCCGTGCCGTCGCGGCGCGAGATCGAGGAGCGGGTCGGCGCGCTCCGCGCGGAGCACGGGGGACGTGCGTTCGCCGAGGCGGTCGAGGCGTACGCGAACGAGCTCGACGGCGACGAGCGCGAGGTGCTGGCCGAGGTGCTGATGGCGCGGGCCGGCGAGCAGGGGGCGTTCGACCGGGCGCGGGTGATGCGGCTCGAGGCGCGCGGCTGGTTCCGCCGCCAGTGGGACAAGGCCGACCCCGACGCCGGCGGGAGGAGCCGACCGTGAGGATCGGCGTCTACCTGTTCGACGGCGCCGAGGAGCTCGACTGGGCCGGCCCGTGGGAGGTGCTCGCCGCGTGGGCGGAGCAGTGGCCGGACGACGGCGTCGAGGTCTTCACGCTCGCTCGCACCGCCGAGCCGATCACGTGCGCGAAGGGCCTCCGGGTGCTGCCCGACCGGACGTGGGAGGACGCCGGCGCACTGGACGTCGTCCTCGTCCCCGGCGGGGTCGGGACGCGGCGCGAGGCCGGCGACGGCGAGGTGCTCGACTGGCTGCGCGGCCTCCGCGGCGGCGGGACGCTGACGACGAGCGTCTGCACCGGCTCGCTCGTCCTCGCCGCGGCTGGCCTGCTCGCCGGCAGGCCTGCGACCACCTGGTGGGGCGCGCTCGACCGGCTCGCGGCGGCCGACGGGACGATCGAGGTGCGGCCGGACGACCGGTTCGTCGACTCGGGCGAGATCGTCACGGCGGCCGGCGTCTCGGCCGGGATCGACATGGCGCTCCATCTCGTGGCGCGGCTCCACTCCGTCGAGCGGGCGCGGGCGGTGCGGCGCTACATCCAGTACGACCCGGAGCCCCCGGTCTAGGCACACTGCGGCCACATGGACCGGCGGGAGCGCGAGGCCATCCTCGGCGAGTGGGGGGTGCGCGACGACACGCTGCACGCGCGGCAGCAGCGCGAGGTGCTCGCGCGGGAGCTGGCCGACAGCCCGCTGAAGGGTCGCGCGATCCGCGCGCGCTGGCGGAACTGGCGCCCGGAAGCCGACAGCTACATCGCCGCCCTCGGCGGGCCGCTGCCGTACATGCGGCGCCTGCGCGCGATCCACGACGAGACCGAGGCGCATCTCGCGCGGCTCGACGACGCCTGGCGCGAGCTCGCCGGGGCCTGCGGCGACGACGAGGCGACCTTCGCCCGACGCTGGCGCGCGACGGCCACCGGGTGGCGCTTCGACGCCGTCAACGAGCTGATCGAGCGCCACAACCGCTGGTACCCGGTGGAGGCACGCCTCCCGATGGACCCGAGGACGCGCGACTACGCGCTCGTCGGTGGCAAGCCCTACCGGCGCCGGCCGCTCGACGCCGCATGGATCCTCGAGCGCTTCCCGGCGGAGCTCCGGAGGGCGGCGGCGTGAGCCCGGAGCGGATCGTGAAGACCGACGAGGAGTGGCGGCGCGAGCTGACCCGGGAGCAGTACCTCGTGCTCCGGCAGGGAGCGACGGAGCCGCCGTTCACGGGCGCGTACGAGGCGACGGAGGCTCCGGGCGTGTACCGCTGCGCCGGCTGCGATGCCGAGCTCTTCCCTTCCGAGACGAAGTACCACTCGGGCTCCGGCTGGCCGAGCTTCTGGGAGGCCGCGAGCGGGGACGCGGTGGTGACGCGCGAGGATCGGAGCCACGGGATGGTGCGGATCGAGGCGGTCTGCGCCCGCTGTGGTGGCCATCTCGGCCACGTCTTCCCGGACGGGCCGCAGCCGACGGGCCTGCGCTACTGCATCAACTCGGCCGCATTGCGCCTGGACGACGACGAGAGTCAGTAGCCGGGCCGCGGAGCATCCGCGGCGACCCCGATTCCCGCTGCCCGACCGTGCGGAAGGCTCGCTCCATGCGCGTTGCAGTGGTGGGCCGTCCGAGCGACGGGAACCTCGGGCTCGTGGAGGGGTGGCGTGCGCTCGGGATCCCGGCCGAGATGCTCGTCCCGGACGCGGCCGCCGACGAGCTGGCCGCCGGCGACGTGGCGGTCAACCGGCTCGACGTGCTCCCGAGCCTGGACGGTGTCGAGCCCGGGCTCGCCGCGATCCAGGAGCTCGGACGCCGCGGCGTTCGCGTGCTGAACAAGCGTCGCGCGCTGCTCGCGGCCCACGACAAGCTGCGGACGGCGTACGCGCTCGGGCGCGTCGGCCTGCCGCACCCGCGGACGGCCCACGTGCTGCGGCCGGAGCCGCCGGAGGCGCCGCTGCCGCCCGTCGTGGTCAAGCCGCGCTACGGCAGCTGGGGGCAGGACGTATGGCGCTGCGAGGACGCCGAGGCGCTCGCGCGGCAGCTGGGCGAGGCGTCGAGCCGGCGGTGGTTCCGCCACCACGGCGCGCTCGTCCAGGAGCTCGTGCCGCCGCTCGGGTGGGACGTCCGCCTCGTCGTCGCCGACGGTCGCGTCGTCGGCTCCGCGAACCGCCACGCGCGCCGGGGCGACTGGCGGACGAACGTGTCACTCGGAGGCAGCATCGATGCCGCCGCCCCCCTGCCCGAGGCCGTGGGGCTCGCGCTCGATGCGGCCGCCGCGGTCGGCAGCGACCTCGTCGGCGTCGACCTGCTGCCCCTGCCCGAGGGCGGGTTCACGATCCTCGAGCTGAACGCCGCCGTCGACTTCGACGGCCGCTACGCGCTCGCGGGCAGCGACGTCTACGCCGACGTGGCCGACGCGCTCGGCCTGCTCGAGCTCGCGCGGGCCGCCTGACCCCGACCGCGCGGCTCCGCCGCGAGCTGACCGCACGCAGCCGCGATGTCCCGGCCACGCGTCAGGCGGACGGTCGCAGGGATCCCGGCGCGGTCGAGCACGGCCTTGAAGGCGTCGATGGCCTTGCGCGACGAGCCCACGTACGCCACGCCGTCGCCGGCCGCCGAGGGTGTCGGGTTGTACGGGATCAGGTTGACCTTGAACGTTCCCGTCCCGAGCAGCTCGGCGAGCTGGTGCGCCTGCTCGACGCGGTCGTTGACGCCGGCGAGCATCACGTACTCGACGTAGACCTTCCGGCCGCGGAGCGAGGCATAGCGGCGGCATTCCGCGAAGACGTCCGCGAGCGGGAAGCGCTCGTTCACCGGCATCAGCCGCGACCGGAGCGCGTCCTCGGGCGCATGGAGCGAGAGGGCGAGCCGGATCGGCTCCTCGACCTCGTCGACGAAGCGGGTGAGCCCGGGCAGCCACCCGACCGTGGAGACCGTCGTCCGCCGGTGCGTGATCCCCACGTCCGGCAGCCGCCGTGCGGCTGCGACGACCTCGTCGAGGTTCAGCATCGGCTCGCCCATCCCCATGTACACCAGGTGGTCGACCGGCTCGATCCGGCGGAAGTGCAGCACCTGGTCGAGGATCTCGGAGGCGGTGAGGTTGCGGCCGAAGGCCATCGCGCCGGTGGCACAGAACGTGCAGGTGAGCGGGCACCCCGACTGCGACGAGACACAGACGGAGCGGCGGCCGTCGCGGTAGCGCATCAGCACCGCCTCGACAGGGTGGCCGTCGGGCGTCCTGAACAGCAGCTTCAGCGTCCCGTCCCGCGCGAGCCACTCCTCCTCGACCGTCAGCGTCGAGAACGGCACGCGCTCGGCGAGCTCCGCGCGGAGCGGCGCCGGCAGGTTCGTCATCTCCTCGTAGCCGGACGCCCCGCGCGCCGTCCACTCCCACACCTGGCGGGCGCGGTAGGCGGGCTCGCCGAGGTCGGCGAGCGTGGTCTCGAGGATCGCGAGGTCCATCGGCTCACGGTAGCGCCGCCGCGGGGCGGCTGATCGCGATCTGCCGGCTCCGCACCGCGACCGGGTAGCGTCTCGGCCGTGATCGACCTCCGCTCGGACACGGCGACGAAGCCCACGCCGGCGATGCGGGCCGCGATGGCGGCCGCCGAGGTCGGCGACGAGCAGGAGCGCGAGGACCCCACCGTGAACGAGCTCCAGCGGCGTGCCGCCGAGCTCCTCGGCCAGGAGGCGGCGCTCTTCCTCCCGACCGCGACGATGGCGAACCAGATCGCGCTGCGCGTCCTCGGGCGTCGCGGCGGGGAGCTGCTGGCGGAGGAGCGGACCCACGTGCTCGTGTACGAGTCGGGCGGGGCCGCCGCGAACGCGGGGCTCGTGACGCGCGGGCTCCCGGGCGTGGCCGGCCGGGTGACCCCCGCGCAGCTGGAGGAGGCGGTGGCGGCCGCCGACCCGCCGCTCCAGCCGGCCGAGCTGGTCGTGCTCGAGAACACGCACCGAAGCTCGGGCGGCAGGGTCTGGCCCCTCGACGAGCTCGCCGCCGTCGTGGCGCGGGCGCGCGAGCTCGGCCTCCGCGTCCACCTCGACGGCGCCCGGCTCCTCAACGCCCAGGTCGCGGCGGGGGTCCCGGCCGCGTCGTACGGGCGGCTGGCGGACACGGTCACGCTCTGCTTCTCCAAGGGGCTCGGCTGCCCGCTCGGCGCCGTGCTCGCAGGCTCCGCCGAGCTGATCGAGCGCGCGTGGGTCGAGAAGTTCCGCTTCGGCGGGGCGCTGCGGCAGGCCGGGATCGTCGCCGCCGCGCCGCTGTACGCGCTCGACCACCACGTCGAGCGGCTCGCGGACGACCACCGCCGCGCCCGCCTGCTCGCGGACGGGCTGGCGGAGGCCGGCCTGCCCGTCGACCCGGAGGCGACGGAGACGAACTTCGTCGCGCTCGGCCTCCGTGCGCTCGGCCTCGACGAGCGGGAGGCGCTTCGGCGCGTCGCGGGCGCCGGCGTGCTGCTCTCCGGGCTCCGGCCCGGCTGGCTGCGCGCGGTCACGTGCCTCGGCGTCGAGGACGAGCACGTCGAGCAGGCGGTCGAGCGGATACCCGAGGCGCTGGGGGCTCTTGCCCGGGCGTGAGGAAGAGCTCCGCGCGCTGCTCCTGCGGGCGCAGGCCGAGCAGCGGATGCCCAGCGTGGCCGGCGCGGTCGTGCGCCACGGCGAGGTCGTCTGGAGCGACGCGGCCGGGCTCGCCGATCTGGACGCGTCGACGGCGGCGACGCCCGATACGCAGTACCGCGTCGGCTCGATCACGAAGACGTTCACCGCGGCGGCCGTCCTGCAGCTGCGAGACGAGGGGCGGCTCGACCTCGACGACCCCGTCACGCGCCACGTCGAGGAGCTTCCGCACCGCGCGCCGACGCTGCGGTCGCTGCTCTCCCACACGTCCGGCCTCCAGCGCGAGCAGCCGGGCGACATGTGGGAGACGATGGAGATGCCGACGCGCGAGGACTTCATCGCGGCGCTCGCGTCCGCCGAGCGCGTGGTCGCCGGGTCGCACTGGCACTACTCGAATCTCGCGTTCTCGCTGCTCGGCGAGGTCGTCGAGCGGGTCAGCGGGACGCCGTACCGCGAGCACGTCGAGGCGCGGATCCTCCGGCCGGTCGGGCTCGAGCGGACGACGTGGCGCCCGGAGCCGCCCGCGGCGGTGCCGTACCTCGTCGACCCGTACGCGGACGCCGTCACCGTCGAGCCGGAGCTCGCCGACGGCAGCCTCGGCGCCGCCGGAGAGCTCTGGAGCACGGCGCTCGACGTCGCGCGGTGGGGCGCATTCCTCGCCGACCCGGACCCGGCGGTCGTCTCGTCCGAGTCGGCCGAGGAGATGCGGACGGTGCACACGATGGCGGAGCCCGACCGGTGGCTGCGGGGCTGGGGGCTGGGGCTCTCGCTCGACCGGCGGGGCGACCGCGTGTGGGCCGGTCACGGCGGCGCGATGCCGGGGTTCCTGGGAGCGTTCGTCTTCCGCGCGGGCGAGCGGGTCGCCGCCGCGGTGCTGACGAACTCGGGCGCGCGGGCGGAGCCGGACGCGCTCGTGCTGGACCTGGCCGAGAAGGAGCTCGAGCTCGAGCCCGAGCTGCCGGAGGAGTGGCGTCCTGCGCCGCCGCCGGAGGAGGTCGTGCCGCTGCTGGGGCGCTGGTGGTCGGAGGGCCACGGCTTCACGTTCGCGTGGCGGCGAGGCCGGCTGGAGGCCCGGCTCGACGAGGTCCCGGCGTGGCGCCCGCCCGCGGTGCTCGAGCAGGTGGAGCCGGACGTGTGGCGAACCGTCGCCGGACGGGAGCGAGGCGAGCTGCTGCGGGTGCGGCGCGACGAGTCGGGACGCGTCGAGCGGCTGAACTGGGCGGGGTACCCGTTCACGCGCGAGTCGCGCGGCTTCGCCGAGTAGCGCGACGGCGCCTCGCCGTGTCGGGCCGAGAGGCCGGTCGGCGCCGAGCGACCGCTACTCGTACTGCAGCGCCCGCAGCACGTTCAGCCGCGCGGCCCGGCGCGCCGGGAAGATCGCCGCCAGGATCCCGACGACGATCGCCGCGACGGCGAAGATCAGGATCTGCCCGACGGGCAGCGAGAAGTCGATGAAGTCGACCCGGGCCACGAGCAGGGCGCCGAGGACGATCCCCAGCACGATCCCGAGCACGCCGCCGATCATCGAGGTGATCACGCTCTCGTGCCGGATCATCCGCCGCACCTGCCGTCGCGTCATCCCGATCGCGCGCAGCATCCCGATCTCGCGCGTGCGCTCGAACACCGTCAGGACGAGCGTGTTCACGATCCCGAACAGGCTCACGATCACCGACAGGGCGAGCAGCACGTAGAGGATGTTCAGCACCGAGTTGAGGCCGCTGATCTGGTTGTCGATGAACTCCTCGCGCGTCTGCACCTTCGCGTTCGGGAAGGCCTCGAGCGACCGCTCGAGCGCGGCCGTGTTCGCGGCGGTCTCGCCGCCGCGCGCCTTGACGAACGTGAACAGGTTCCGTGGGTTCTCGTAGAAGCGGTCGAACGTCTGGGACGACATCGTCACGGCGCCGAAGGGCGAGCCCCCGGTCGGCGGGTCGAAGATGCCCTTGATGACGAGATCGACCGTCCCGCCCGCCGGAGTCAGCACGCGGAGCGGCGAGCCGACCCTCAGCTCGTGGTCGTTCGCGAACCCGTCGTCGACGATGGCGCCGTCGCGCCCGAGCTCGGCGAACACGGCCTGCGAGCCGTCCTTCCAGTCGATGGTCAGGACCTGGGCCATGTCCGGGTCGACCGCGGAGACCTGCCGGGCCTCACCGAACACCCGTCCCTCGCCCGCCCGCACGCTGGCGATCGCCTCGACCCCCGGCGCGTCCGCGGCCGCCTCGGCCGCGCTCGTCGGGATCGGCGAGAAGTTGTTCTGCGCGGTGATCGCGTAGTCGGAGGTGAACAGCTCGTTGACGGCGTCGCGGAAGGTCGAGGTGATGCCGGCGGCGAGCACCGCGACGAGGGTGACGAGCGCGAGGCCGATCATCAGCGCCGCCGCCGTGGAGGCGGTCCTCTCGGGGTTGCGCTGGGAGTTCTCCTGTGCCAGCCGTCCGGCCGCCCCGCCGATCTGGGCCGCCGGGATTCCGAGGATCCGGACGAGCGGCCGCACGAGCCGCGAGGCCACGAACCCGACGCCGATGAAGATCAGCACCGCGCCGACGCCCATCCAGAGCAGCACGGCGGTCGTGCCGATCCCGCTCCTGAAGAGGCCGTAGAGGAGCGCCGCGAAGCCGAGGACGACGACGGCGACGGCGCCGGCGGTGCGGAACCGGGCGAACCGCGCCGGCGGCAGCTCGGCACCCTCACGGACGGCCGCGATCGGCGGCACGCGCGTCGCGCGAATCGCCGGCCGGAGGCTCGCCAGGAGCGTCACCACGACGCCGACGAGGAGGGCGACGACGATCGTTCGGGCCTCGTAGACGAGGCCGACCTTCGGCAGCGTGAACCCGACCGCGTCGAACAGCTCGGACAGGCCCTTCGCGAGCGCGAACCCGGCGAACAGCCCGATCACGGACGCCACGAGCCCGACCACGATCGCCTCGAGGATGACCGACCAGAGCACCTGCTTCCGCGAGCCGCCG
This sequence comes from Gaiellaceae bacterium, assembly GCA_035456465.1. GTDB lineage: Bacteria > Actinomycetota > Thermoleophilia > Gaiellales > Gaiellaceae > DATHTC01. Next base: position 97,412 of record DATIDD010000100.1, read on the forward strand.
AGCGTCCGGACCGTGGCGAACTCGCGCGCGCGCTGGGCGATCGTGATCGACAGCGAGTTGGCGATCACGAACGCCCCGACGAAGAGCGCGATCCCGGCGAACGCGAGCAGGAAGTTCTGGAGGAACGAGATGAACTCGTTCGTGCCCGACGCGTCCTCCGAGGCCTGCTCGCTGCCGGTCCGCACCTGGACGCTGTCCGGGAGCCGGCTGTCGAGCGCGGCGAGGAGCTGCGTGGGCGACACGCCCGGCTTCGCGGCGACGCGGATCTGGTCGAGCTTGCCCGCCTTGTCGAAGATGCGCTGCGCCGTCGCGAGGTCGAACCCGGCCAGGGTCGCGCCGCCGATCGACGAGACGGCGCCGAACCTGACGAGGCCGGAGAGCCGTAGCCGCTCGACGGGGCCGGCGCCCTGGATCCCGATCGCGTCCCCGACGGCGAAGTCCTCCTTGTCGGCGGTCGCCTTGTCGATGACGACCTCTCCCGACGTCGGCCACGCGCCGTCGACGAGGGTGAGCGACTCGAACTCCGGCTGCGACGGGTCGACGCTGAAGCCGAGGTTCGGCGCCCCGCCGAAGCTGACGGCCTTGCCGTCCTTGCCGACGATCGAGGCCTCCCCGGCGACGCCGCCGACGGCGGCCTCCACGTCGGGGATCGCGAGCACGTCCCGGAGCGTCGACTCGGGGAGGCTCGCGACGGCGAAGCCGCTGTCGTTCTCGGCCGACCCCTGGAACGCCTCCTTCGCGGTGACGACGGCGTCGGTGCCGCGGTACGACTCGGTGAAGATGTTGTCGAACGCCTGCGAGATCGTGTCCGTGAGGACGTACGTGCCGCTGATCATCGCGACGCCCAGGACGATCGCGAGGGCGGTCAGCGCCGTCCGCAGCTTGCGGCCGAGCAGCCCCTTCAGCGAGAAGGCGATCACTGCGCCGAGACGTCCTCCATCGCCGCGAGCACGTCGTGCGGCTCGGAGCGCGGCAGCTCCCTGACGATCAGCCCGTCCGCGAGGAACAGGATCCGGTCGGCGATCGCGGCGGCACGCGCCTCGTGCGTCACCATCACGGTCGTCTGCCCGTAGCTCTCGACCGACTCGCGCATCAGCTCGAGGATCTCCCCGCCGGTGTGCGAGTCGAGGTTGCCGGTCGGCTCGTCCGCGAAGACCACCGTCGGCCGGCTCGCGAGCGCGCGCGCGATCGCGACGCGCTGCTGCTGGCCGCCCGACAGCTCCGACGGCCGGTGCTTCCGGCGGTCGGCCAGCCCGACCCGGTGGATGAGCTCCTCGAAGAAGTCGTCGTCCGCCTTCTCGCCCGCGAGCGAGAGCGGCAGCGCGATGTTCTCCTCCGCCGTCAGCATCGGGAGCAGGTTGAAGAACTGGAAGATGAAGCCGATGTGCTCACGCCGCAGGCGCGTGAGCTGCGCGTCGTTCAGCCCGGACACGCGCGTGCCGCCGATCGTGACGTCGCCGCTCGTCGGCTTGTCGAGCCCGGCCATGATGTGCATCAGCGTCGACTTGCCCGAGCCCGAGGGGCCCATCACGGCCACGAGCTGGCCGCGCTTGACGTGGAGGTCGATGCCCCGGAGCGCGTCGACCGCGGTGTCGCCCTCGCCGTAGCGGCGCGTCACCTCGAGGGCCTCGACGACGGTCTCGGTCGCGGTCGGAGGGGCTGCGGTCGTCTCGGTCATCCCGGCACCGTACGCAACCCGGGCGAGCGGTCGCAATACGGCTAACCACCCCTTTACCGGTCGCCGACGGCGAAGAACGCGACCGCGACGGCCACGTAGCAGGCGATCAGCAGCAGCCCGCGCGCCCTGCTGGAGCGCCCCTGCGCGAGCAGCAGCGCCGACACGACCACCGCGCCGGCGACGGCGAGCAGCTCGACCGGGCGGAAGGCGAGCGACAGCGGCTCGATCAGCCACGCGAGGAGGGCCACCGCCGGGATGAGGAACACCGCCACCTGCGCGCTCGACGCGAGCGCGATCTCGGCGGCCAGCTTGATGCGGCCGCGCGCCGCGACGACGACGGCGCCGCCGTGCTCCGCGGCGTTGCCGACGATCGCGACGATCACGGCGGCGACGAAGAACTCGCTCAGGCCCGCCTTCTCGGAGAACGTCTCGATCGAGCCGACGAGGATCTCGGCGATGAGGGCGGTAGCGACCGTCGCGACCGCGAGGACGAGCAGCGAGAACCGCAGCGACCAGGCCGCCATCGCCTCCGACTCGTCCGAGGTGTGGAGCACGTGATGACGCCGGAGCGACCACCACGTCACGCCGAGGTAGAGCGCGAGCAGCACCACGGACGGCGCAATCGAGAGGCGCGCCAGCTCGTGGCTGTTGGGGTCGTCGGCGCTGAAGCCCGGGATCGACGGGACGAGGAAGGCGAGGACGGCCGCCGCCACGAGCCCGAGCGACGCGAACGTGGAGGGCCGGTCGAGCTCGCCGCGGCCGCCGAAGGCGAGCGAGAATCCGAGCACCAGCAGGAGGTTGCCGACGACCGACCCCGTCAGCGAGCCCCGCACGACCTCGAACAGCCCCTCCGACACCGCGAACAGCGCGATGATCAGCTCGGGCGCGTTCCCGAACGTGGCGTTCAGGAAGCCGCCGATGCCCGGGCCCGTGTGGTGGGCGGCGTGCTCGGTCGCCTCGCCGATCAGCCACGCCAGCGGGATGAGCGCGACCGACGCCAGCACGAAGTCGAGCGTCTCCCGGTGGAACGCGTAGTGCACCGCGATCGCGAAGGGCGCGAGCGCGAGCGAGGCGAAGAGGATTCGGCGGACCACGGGCGCCGTACCCTAACGGCGCCTCCCGGCCGCGCCCCCGGCGACTAGCGCGCCAGGCGCGGCCTGTCAAGCCTTGCGGCGTTCGGGGGCCGACACCACAATCCGCCTATGCAACAGGAGCGCAGGGCGCCCGAGACCGCGGCCGAGACGGGGGCCAAGCTCCCGCTTCGCCCGCAGGACGAGGTGGCCTGCCGCCGCTGCGAGGTGCACTGCGACAAGGTCGTGTACCCGTCGGCCTGCCTCGCCCGCGCCTGCCCCTTCGTCTACGCGTACGAGGAGTTCGGCCACACGTACGTCGGCTGCATGCAGAAGGTGTTCTCGGTCGAGATCGACGTCGACATGCTCCGGGCGGCCGAGGCGCGCCGCGAGGGCTTCGGCGCGATCCGCACCACGCGGAAGCCGCTGCCGATGTGCCGGACGGAGGTCGAGCGCTGCTACGACGGGCGGTCCGGCGACCTCGGGTGCGTCAACCCGGAGTTCCTCGAGCTGCCCGAGGGGCGGCCGACGTTCCGCGTGATCGCGACGCTGAGCGCGACCGACCCGACCGACGCCTAGCCAGGCCGCGCCCGAAGCGGTACCACTCGGTGGTGCCGCACGGAGAGACGCCGGGACAGGTCGCAGCCTCGCTGGCGCGTGCGCGGCGCGAGGGCCTCGAGTCGGCCTGCCTCGAGGCGGAGCTGCGCGCCGGGCTGCCGCGGGGGCTGCTGCTCGCGATCGCCTCGCGGGAGACCCGCTGCCGCGACGTCGTCGGCGACGGCGGGCACGGGCGCGGCTACTTCCAGATCGACGACCGCTCGCACGCCGCGTTCCTGCGCCGTCACGGCGTCCTCGAGTCCGGGGTGCCGCCGCTGCGGGAGGCCGCCGGCTACGCCGCCGCGCTCGTCGCCGGCAACCTCGCCTTCGGCCGCGGGAAGGGCGTCCACGATGCGCGGCTGCTGCGCTTCGCGCTCTCCGCCTACAACGCCGGCGCCGGCAGCGCGATCAAGGCGTACCGGGCCGGCGACTCCGACCGGCCGACCGCGCACGGCAACTACGGCCGCGACGTGCTCGCGCGGCTGCGGATCGTGCAGGCCTGGCTCGACGGCGCGCCCGTGCCCCGGACCCGTCCGACGATCCGCGAGGGCTCGCGCGGGAAGGCGGTGCTCGAGCTGAAGCGGCGGCTCGCGGCGCGCTCGACCGGGCCCGTGCGGTTCGCCGCGACGCCCGTGTGGGGGAAGCCCCTCACGGAGGCCGTGCGGGAGTTCCAGCGGGCGAGTGGCCTCGACGACGACGGCGTCGTCGGCCCCGACACCTGGAGCGCCCTCGACCTGCTCGTCGGGCCGGGCTAGGTCGGGCGGGCTAGGTCGCCTCGGCGAGCGCCGCGTCGTCGGCGCTCGAGGCGGCGACGAGACCGCGGAGCAGCGCGTCGCGGGCCGGGTCGGGCTCGGTACGCGCCGGCACGGCCGCGTAGATGCGTCGTGTCGGGCCCTGGAAGGCGACCGGCCGGATCGCGACGCCGGGGTGCGGGCGGTCGAGCGCGGAGTCCGGGGCGAACGCGACCCCCATTCCCGCCGCGACGAGCGCCTGCATCGCCGTGTAGTCGTCGAAGCCGATCCCGATCCTCGGGCGGAACCCGGCCGCGAGGCACGCGCGCTCGGTGAACGGATGGCAGGACGAGCGCGGGGAGGAGGAGAGCCAGGTCTCGCCCGCGAGGTCGGCGAGGACGACCGCGGTCGCGCGCGTGGCGGGGTGGTCGGCCCGGAGCACGACGCGGAGCGGCTCCTCGAGGAGCCGGGTGAGCTCGGCCCGGGGGTCGACGGGCAGCGGCACGTGGTCGTACTCGTACAGGAGCGCCAGGTCGAGGTCGCCCGACGCGACGCGGGCGAGCCCCTCGAGCGGGTCGAGCTGCTCGACCCGCACCTCGACGTCCGGGGACGCGCGCGCGAGCGAGCGGAGTGCGGGCGGCAGGATCGAGGCGCCCGCCGTGGGGAAGGAGCCGACGCGCAGCGGCCGCGGCAGGCCGGCGACGGCGCGCACCTCCGCCTCCGCGTCGGCCAGCCGTCCCAGGATGTCGTCCGCCCGCCGGGCGAGCGCCTCGCCGGCGTCGGTGGGCCGCACGCCGCGCGAGGACCGCACGAGCAGCGTCGCGCCGGTCTCCCGCTCGAGCTTCGCGAGCTGCTGTGACACGGCCGACGGCGTGTACGCGAGCGCGCGCGCCGCGCCCGAGATCGAGCCTGCACGAACGACCTCCCGGAGAACCCGGAGACGCTCCACGCTGAGCATGTAGTGAAACTTAACGCGCCGGGGAGGAAGCGGACTGGCGCGGGCGCCGTGGCGCATGGCACCGTCGGGTCGATGACCCTGCTCCGGCGCGTCGCGGCTCCGGTCCGGCTGGCGGCGCTCCGCGCGCGCACCGCGTCGGGCGCGACCGCCCTCGGCGCCGTCGGGATCGCGGCCGCCGCGGCGATGCTCGTCGCCGTGCTCGGCGCCTCGCTCGTCGCCCGCGAGCGCAGCCTCTCGCGGTCGCTGGCGGAGGTGCCCGTGGCGCAGCGCGCGGTGCGCGCGGCGTGGTTCGGCGTCCCGGGTCCCGGCGGCCCGGCCTGGCGAGCGCTCGACGGGGAGGCGCGGCGCGCGCTCCGTCCGCTCGAGGCGGGGCGGCGGCCGACGGCGCTCGTCCTCTACCGCCAGAGCACCGTCGCCGGCCGGTTCGTGGGGATCGCCGGCGTGGAGGACGCCGGCCGCTGGGTGCGCCTGCGGTCGGGACGGCTGCCGCGCTCGTGCCGTCCCTCCCGTTGCGAGGTGCTCCTCCTCGGCGGGGAGGGGGCCCTGCCGGACGCGCCCGGGCTCCGCCTCGTCGTCGTCGGCCGCGCCACGGCGGCCTCCGACGCGCTCTTCGGCGGGTCGGTCGCGCCGGACGAGAACGCCACCCGAGAGCTCAGCCCGATCGTGCGGCAGGCGCGGGCGTACCACCAGCCACCGCCCCCGCCGTTCGTGCTCGCCGAGGGCGTGGCCGGGCTCGTCGCGGCGCCGCCGCTCGCGCGCCTGTTCCGCAGCTACGCCTGGGTGCTCCCGCTTCGCGCCGGCACGGTCCGCGCGTGGGACGTCGACGGCTTCGCCGGCGCGGTCGACGGCGCGCGGGCCGCGCTTGCCGCGTCGTCCGGAGGCTTCGAGGTGACCGCGCCGATCGAGGAGGTGCGCGCGGCGGAGCGCTCCGGACGCGTGTCGGCGCAGCGGCTGCTCGTCGTCGGGGGCGAGGCGGCCGGGCTGCTGCTCGCGTTCGCCGCGCTCGCCGCCGCCGGGTCGCGGGTCGACCTCGCACGCTGGCGCGACCGCCTCGCCTGGGCGGGCGCGGCGGGGTGGCAGGTCGAGCTGCTGGGGATCGCCGGCGCCGCGGCGACGGCCGTCTCGGGCGTGCTCGTCGGGTGGGTCGTAGGCACCGCCGCCGCCGGGCTGCTCGCGCGGCGCGAGCACGTGCCTGCCGCGGACGTGGTGGCGCGATCGGCGCTGTCGGCGGGCGGGCTCGCGGCGGCCGCCTTGACCGCCGCCGCGGCCACGACGGTGATCGCGTTCGCCCAGCGGCCGCGGACGAGCGAGACGCGCGGGATCAGGCCGCTCGACGTGGCGGCCGCCGGCGCGGCCGCGGCGCTCGTCGTCGGGCTGCTCCGAGGCGAGGCCGACGCCGGCCGGGTCGCGACCGGCTCGACCGGCACGTTCCTGCTCCTGCTCCCGGGGCTCGTCGCGTTCGCGGCGGGGACGCTCGCGGCGCGCGTCGTCCCCCCGGCGCTCGGCGGGCTCGCGCGGCGGGTGCCGCCTCGATGGGTGTCGCTCCGGCTCGCGCTGCTCGCGCTCGGCCGTCGCTCGGGCTACGCGGGCGTCGCGGCCGGGTTCCTCGTCGTCAGCCTCGGCCTCTCGCTGTTCGCGGCCGCCTACCGCTCCACGCTGCTCCAGGGCCAGCGGGAGCAGGCCGCCTTCGCCGTACCGGTCGACCTGCGGGTGCGCGAGGATCTGAGCCGGCTCGTCGCGCCGACGGAGGCGGCGCCGCTGACGCGGTTCGAGGCGCTCGGCGCCGACCTCCGCGTCGAGCCGGTCGTACGCGTGACCGCGAGCGTCCCAGGGAGCGGCGGGCTCACCGTCCTCGGGATCGACCCCGACGCGCTCCCGCGGCTCGACGGTTGGCGAAGCGACTTCGCCGAGCGGCCGCCGGCCGAGCTCGCGCGCGTGATCGCCGACGACGCTCGCGTCGCCGGCCCGAGGCTGCCGGCCGACGCCCGGGAGCTCCGGGTCTCGGCCCGCGGCCGGGCCGTGACGCTGGCGGCGGTGGCGCTGCGCCCGGATGGGCGCTCGGTCGTCCTGGACCTCGGACGCATCGACGGAGGGTTGCTCGCGCCGGTGCCGCCGCAGGCGCGCGGCGCAACGCTCGTTCGGCTCGTCGTGCGGCCGGCGACGCGTGTCCTCGAGCGCGGTGCGGACTCCGGGCGCGCGCTCGAGGGGTCGTTCCGCCTCGACGGGGCCTCGGTCGACGGCCGTCCGCTCGACCTCCGCGGCTGGGTCGGCGAGGGAGGGCTCGAGCCGGCGTCGCGGGCCGGCGGCGTGCTCGTCCGTTACGCCCTCACCGACCGCGAGACGGCCGTGCTGCGGCCGCCGCAGGCGGTCGACGCGACGCCGCCGCCCGCGCTCGCGTCGCCCTCCGCCGCCGCGCACGCCTCGTCGGACGGCACGCTCACGCTGCGGATCGCGGGACGGGACCTGCGCGTGCACGTCGTCGCCACCGCCGAGCGCGTGCCCGGCATCCGCGGCGAGCACGTCGTCGTCGCGCGCGCCGCGCTCGCCGCCGCGGCCGCGGCCGCGGCGCCCGGTGCGGCGCCCGTCTCCGAGGTGTGGATCGACGCGCCCTCGCCGGCGCGCGCCCGGGAGGTGGCGCAGCGGCTGCGGCTGCCGCCGTTCGACGACCTCGCGGTCGACTCGCGCGCGCGGCTCGCCGACCGCCTGGCCACGGATCCCCTCGCCGAGGTCACCCTGGCCACGCTCGTCGCCGCGGCCTTCGTGGCGCTCGCGCTGGCGGTCGCCGGGCTCGTGCTGCTCGTCCTCTCGGACGCGCGCGACGAGCGCCAGGAGCTCCTCGACCTCGAGGCGCAGGGTGCCGAGCCCTCGCAGCTGCGCACGCAGCTGCGGCTCCGCGCGGGCCTGCTCGCGGCCGCGGGGATCGCTCTCGGCGCCGCCGCAGGCGTCGCCCTGGCGGCGCTCGTGGTCGGGCTCGTCTCGGTGACCGCCAACGCGGGGACGCCGGAGCCGCCGCTCCGGCTCGCGCTCGATCCCGTGCTGCTCGCGGCGGGGGCGGCCGTGCTCGCGGTCGTCGTGGCCGCCGCCGTCGCGGCGGCGAGCGCACGCGCGGTCGGAGACCCCCGGTGAGCGCGGTCGAGGCACGCGACGTCTTCCGCGTCCACGGCAGCGGGCGGGCCGGCGTGCCGGCGCTCCAGGGGCTGACGCTGACGGTCGAGGAGGGCGAGGTCTGCGTCGTGCTCGGCCCGAGCGGCTCGGGGAAGTCGACCTTCCTCCGGCTCGTGGCGGGGCTCGACCGGCCGTCGGCCGGGGCGCTGCAGGTGCTCGGCCGCGAGCCGGCGGCGCTCGCGCGGCGCGAACTGACCCGGTTCCGCCGCCGCGACCTCGGCTACCTCGACCAGCGCTACTGGCTCGCGCTCGCGCCGCATCTGCCGGCCCTCGACCTCGTGGCGCTGCACGGCGCACTCTCGGGCGAGAGCCCCGAGGGTCGGCGCAGCCGGGCGGCCTCGCTGCTCGCGCGCGTGGGCCTCGACGCCCGCCGCATGGCGCCGGCGGCCGAGCTGTCGGGCGGGGAGCAGCAGCGCGTCGCTCTCTGCGCCGCACTGGCGCATCGGCCACGGTTGCTCGTGGCGGACGAGCCCACGGGGGAGCTCGACCCGGCCTCCGCAGGCGTCGCGTTCGCGCTGGTCGCGTCGCTCGCGCGCGAGGAGGGCTGCACCGTCCTGCTCGTCACGCACGACCCGCGCGCGGCGTCGATCGCCGACCGCGTCGTGCGGATCCGAGACGGCCGCGTCGCCGAAGAGGCGCGCGCGGGCGAGGAGTCGGCGGTCGTCGGGCGCGGCGGGTGGCTTCGCGTGCCCGAGGAGCTGCTGCAGCGTGCCGGCATCGGGCACGCGGCGCGGCTGGAGGGCGCCGACGGCGCCGTCCTGCTCCGTCCGCACGGCGCCGCCGCGGCGGCGGCCGTGCAGGAGCCGCCGCCACGCGTGGCCGCGGAGGCGGGCGGCGCGGTGGTCGCCCGGGCAGACGGGGTCGAGCGCGCGTACGACGGACGGCTCGGGCTGCGCCGCATCGACGTGGAGGTGCGCGGCGGACGGCTCACGGCGGTGACCGGTCCCTCCGGCTCGGGCAAGACGACGCTCCTCCGCCTCCTCGCCGGTCTCGACGTGCCGACGCGGGGCTCCGTCGACGTGCTCGCGACGACGCTCTCGTCGCTCGACCGCGCCGAGCGCGCGCGCTTCCGGCGGGCGACCGTCGGCTACGTCGCGCAGCAGCCGACGCTCGCGGAGCGGCTGACCGCGCGCGAGACCGTGGAGACCGCGCTCGCCCTGCGCGGGCTCGACGCCGGCGGCGCCGAGGACGCGCTCCGCGTCGTCGGGCTCGGCGACCTCGCGGAGCGCCCGCTCGGCGGGCTGTCGAACGGTGAGCGCGAGCGGGTCGCCGTCGCGCGCGCCCTCGCGCCCGGCCCGGCGCTCGTCCTCGCGGACGAGCCCACGGCGCGCCTCGACCGCGACAACGCGCTCGCGATCGGCCGACTGCTCCTCCGCGTCGCCCGGGAGCGCGGGGCGGCGGTCGTGTGCGCGAGCCACGACCCGGTGCTGATCGAGCTCGCCGACGACGTCGTGGCGCTCGATACGCCGCGACGGTGACAAAGCAACAGTCTGTTACTTGCCTGCCCTCGCGCCGGTGCTCGCTCGCTTGCGCGCGGGGTTCCGCCGTCGTGCCGGTGCGGCCGTCGCGCGGGCGTGCAGCTCCCGCAGCTTCCGCACCTGGTCGGCGTCCGGGCCGTGGCCGTCCGTGCCCGGGACCTCGAGCAGCGCGGGGAGCCCCTGGAACGCGGGCTGCGCCAGGAAGACGCCGAGCGCCTCGCCGAGCAGGCCCTCGCCGACGTTGGCGTGACGGTCGCGGTTCGAGCCGAGCGGCGCCGCCGCGTCGTTGACGTGCAGCACGCGGAGCCGGTCGAGCCCGATCTCGTCGTCGACCGCGGCCACGAGTCGCTCGACCTGCGCGGCGTCGGTCACGTCGTAGCCGGACACCCAGAGGTGGCACGAGTCGAGGCAGATGCCGAGCCGCGGGTGCCGGCCGAGGCGCTCGACGAGCACGGCCAGCTCCTCGACCGAGCGCCCGATCGTGCCGCCGGCCCCGGCCGAGTTCTCCAGGCAGAGCCACGTGTCGCCTGCGCACCGCTCCAGCACCTGCTCGAGCGCCGGCACGACGCGCTCGAGGCCCGCCTCGAAGCCCGTGCCGAGGTGCGAGCCGACGTGGAACACGACCGCGTCGGCCCCGATCGCGCACGCCGCGTCGACGGTGTCGCGCATCGTCGCGACCGACTTGGCGTAGAGGTCGTCCGCCGGCGAGGCGAGGTTCACGAGGTAGAGCGCGTGCACGACCACCGCACGCTGGCCGGTCTCCTCCCGGCGCGAGCGGAAGCGCGCGAGGTCGGCCGGGTCGTGCTGCGGGAACCGCCACGCCCTCGGCGACTGCACGAACAGCTGCACGCAGTCCGCGCCGATCGCCTGCGCGTTGTCGAGCGCCTTCTTCACGCCCCCCGAGCAGTGTCCCCCGAACAGCACCGCTCTACAGTACGGACACGATGAGCGCCCGCGTCCCACACGACCCCTCGTGAGCGTCCGGGTCCGCATGGCCCCCTCGCCCACGGGGCTCCTCCACATCGGCGGCGTGCGGACGTTCCTGTTCAACTGGCTGTTCGCGCGCGGCCGCGACGGCGAGTGCCTGCTGCGGATCGAGAACACCGACACGGGCCGCGAGGTGGCCGAGGCGACGGAGCAGATCCAGCGCTCGCTGCTGTGGCTCGGGATCGACTGGGACGGCCCGGTGACGTTCCAGCTCGACGCGATGCCGCGCTGCCGGGAGCTGGCCCAGCGGCTCGTCGCGGAGGGGCACGCGTACGAGGACGAGGGCGCGATCCGCTTCCGCATGCCCGACACTGGCACGACCGCCTGGGACGACGCAGTGCGCGGCCGCATCGAGTTCCCGAACGACCGGCTCGAGGACGTCGTGATCGTCCGCTCGGACGGTCGCGCCACCTACAACTTCGCCTCACCGGTGGAGGACATGGACGACGCGATCACGCACGTGATCCGCGGCAACGACCACGTCTCGAACACGCCGAAGCAGCTCAACATCCTCCGCGCGCTCGGGCACGAGCCGCCGGTCTACGCGCACGTGCCGGACGTCCTCGGCGACGACGGCAAGAAGCTCTCGAAGCGGCACGGCGCGCAGTCCGTGGACGACTTCCGCGAGGCCGGGTACCTCCCCGAGGCGCTGCTGAACTTCCTCGCGCTGCTCGGATGGGCGCCGGACGGCGAGACGACGATCATGAGCCGCGACGAGCTCGTCGAGCGCTTCTCGCTCGAGCGCGTCGGGCCCTCGCCCGCGACGTTCGACTACAAGAAGCTCGAGTGGATGAACGGCGTCCACCTCCGGGCGCTGTCCCCCGGCGAGTTCGCCGACCGCCTCGTCGCCTACGTCCGCGAGCGCGGCTCGGACTGGCCGGACGAGCGGATCCGCGCGGCGGCGCCGCTCGTCCAGGAGAAGATCTCGACGCTGGGGGAGTTCCCGGTCTTCGCGCGGTTCCTCTTCGAGGAGGTCTCGACGGACGGCCTCTCGTCCGACGAGGGCGCGGTCGTGCGGGCGGCCGCGGACGTGCTCGCTTCGGTCGAGCCGTGGGAGGCGCCCCGGATCGAGGAGGCGCTCCGCGGGATGGCCGAGCGACTCGAGCTCCCGCCCCGCAAGGCGTTCCAGCCCGTGCGCATCGCGGTGACCGGGTCGAAGGTCTCCCCGGGCCTGTTCGAGAGCCTCGAGGTGCTCGGAAAGGAGCCGTCGCTGCGGCGGCTCAGTGCTGCCGTGGCAGCCGGCTGAGCGACGCCCGCGGGACTCGCAGCTGGCGGGGCGGCGCGAGCGGGTCGAGGGCACGCTGGAACGCGACCCACGCGCGCTGCCGGAAGGGCGCCGTCGGCCGCGGGACGAGCTCGGTCCAGTCGCCGGCGGGGCCGGGCGGCGGACGGTTCTCGGGGGGCGGGACCGTCTTTCCCATTTGTAAAAACGAAACGAACGGGGGCGACGATCGGATACGGCGCGGGTAGGTTGTGATCGTGGTGGGGGAGCGAGCCGTCCTGGTGGTCGACGACGACGAGTCGATCCGGCTGCTGTGCCGGGTCAACCTCGAGCTCGCCGGGCACCGTGTCGTCGACGCCGTGACGCTTGCGGACGCGTCGGCCCTGCTCGACGAGGTCGAGCCGGACGTCGTGCTGCTCGACGTGCACGTCGGGGCCGAGGACGGCCTCGCGTTCGCCGCGGAGATCAGGGCCCGGCGCCCCGAGGCGGCGGTCGTGCTGTTGACGGGCAGCGCCGAGCTCGACGCGTTGCGCGCGGCCGGGGTGGACGCCGTCCTGCGCAAGCCGTTCGACCTCGACCACCTCCGCCGCACGGTCGCGCAGCTCGCCGGGCGTGCGCACGTGTAGGCGCGAGCGGCGCGTGTAGGCTGCTCGGCCGTGGCCGTCGCGACCGTCCGCACCCCCGCCGAGTACGAGCAGCGCCTCCAGCGGTACCTGTTCGAGCGCTCCGAGGAGGGGCGCGCCGTGCGGGTCGGCGAGAAGGAGGTCTCGGAGCAGGCTGCGATCGTCGCCCGCTACGCCGACCTCTTCAGCCGGCAGCAGCTCGACGCGCTTCGGGAGGCCGAGCGGCAGGAGCGCGACGCCGGCGCGCGGGAGCGGCTCTACCGGCTGCGCAAGACGTGCGAGGCCGGGATCGTCACCGCCGAGCTCGCCGAGCGCGACGACGCGCTCGAGAACGCGATCCTCGCCGCACGCATCACCTGGCGCGGCGAGGAGCTGCCGCTCCGCTCGGCTCAGGCGAGGCTCGCCGTCATCGACGCCTACGCGGACCGCGAGGAGCTGGGCCGGCTCCAGGCCGAGGGCTCGGCCGCGTTCAACCCGGAGCGGCTCGAGCTGCTGCGGGCCGGCGAGGACCTCGAGGCGGAGCTGTCCGGCGAGCCGGACCCCGTCGCCCGCAGCGAGGAGGAGAAGGGCATCTCGCTCCGCGAGCTGGAGCGCGCCCTCGCCGCCGCGAGCGACGCCGCGACCGCGGCCTGGACGCCGCTGCGCGAGCGGTGGTTCGACCGGCTGCTCGGCCCGGAGCGGGAGGACGTGCCGACGTCGAGCCACGTCGCCTACATGCGCCGCCTGTCGCCGCTCGAGGCCCTCTACACGAAGGAGCGCTCCGTGCCCGTGTGCGCGGAGACGCTTGCGCGCCTCGGCTTCGACCTCGAGCAGGAGCGCGGGATCAGGCTCGATCTCGACGACCGGCCGCAGAAGTCGCCGCGCGCGTGCGTGATCGCCTCCGACCCCCCGACGCTCGTGCACCTGATCACCCGGGCGCAGGGCGGCCTGCACGACTACCAGGCCTTCCTCCACGAGGCCGGGCACGCGCTCCACTACGCGGGCTGCGACCCCGCGCTGCCGTACACCTTCCGGAAGCTCTCGCGCGACCACGCGCTGACGGAGATCTACTCGTACATCCTCGAGGCGATCACGCGCGAGCCTGTGTGGCACGCCGAGCACTTCGGCCTCGGCGACGAGCAGGCGCGCGAGAACGCCCAGGCGACGACGTTCCTCGAGGCGCTGCTCTTCCGCCGCTACACCGCCAAGCTCCAGTTCGAGCTCGACTTCTGGAGCCGCTTCCGAGACGACGGCGGCACCCCCGCCGGCTACGAGGAGCGGCTGACGGAGGCGACCGGCGTGCGCTACCGCCGCGACGCCCACCTCTCGGACATGGACGCCGGCTTCTACTCGGCCGACTACCTCCGCGCCTGGATCCGCTCGGCGCAGCTCCGGGCTCACCTCGTCGCCGAGGTGGGGGAGGACTGGTGGCGCAGGCCGGAGACCGGCGAGCGGCTGCGCGACCTGTTCCGGGAGGGGACGAGGCCGTCGTCGGAGGACGTCGCCGCGCGCATCGGCTTCGACCCGCTCGACACCGCGCCGCTCCTCGACGAGCTCACGCACGCGTAGCCGTGCGCATCGCCGACCTCCGGCCGGGGCTCGAGCTGGGGCCGAGCGGCTGGCGAGAGGTCGACCAGGAGCGCATCGACGCGTTCGCCGCCGCGACCGACGACCCGCAGTGGATCCACACCGATCCGGTGCGTGCGGCCGAAGGCCCCTTCGGCACGACGATCGCGCACGGGTACCTGACGCTCGCGCTGCTCGTGCCGATCGCGTACGAGCTGCTGCCGGTCGAGGACACGGCGCTGGCACTCAACTACGGGCTGAACCGCGTCCGCTTCCCGGCACCCGTGCCGAGCGGGAGCCGCATCCGCGGCCGTCTGCGTGTCGAGACCGTGGACGAGCTCGCCGGAGGCGTGCAGGTGACGACGGCGGCGACCGTCGAGCGCGACGGCGGGGAGAAGCCCGTCTGCGTCGCGGAGCTCGTCGTCCGCTTCGTGCGGTGAGCCGCTCGACGCCTTCACGGGTCGGGTCCGCTGAACCTCTGGTTTGGACGCTATCCTGGATCCAAGACGGATCCTCGTCGACCGGATAGGCCCGTTTGCGGCCAGCCGAGCGGCATTCTAGGATCCGAAGAGTCGATCTCGGATCCGAAGGGAGCGGACGTGAGCGGTGCGAACGGCAACGGCAAGGTCGCGGGGGCGACGGCGGGCGTGCTCGCGGCGCACTGGCGCGAAGACGCGCGGTGGACGGGCATCGAGCGGCCGTACGCGGCCGAGGAGGTCGTGCGCCTGAGCGGGTCGATCCCGGTCGAGCACTCGTTCGCACGGCTCGGGTCCGAGAAGCTCTGGCGCCTGCTCCAGGAGGACGAGCCGGTCGCCGCGCTCGGGGCGCTGACGGGCGGCCAGGCGGTGCAGATGGCCAAGGCCGGCCTGAAGGCGATCTACCTCTCGGGCTGGCAGGTCGCCGCCGACGCGAACCTCTCCGGCCAGACCTATCCCGACCAGAGCCTCTACCCGTCGAACAGCGCGCCGGCGCTCGTCCGGCGCCTCAACAACGCGCTCCTCCGGGCCGACCGGATCGACCGCGCCGAGGGGCGCGACGAGGTCGACTACCTGCTGCCGATCGTCGCCGACGCGGAGGCGGGGTTCGGCGGGGCGCTGAACGCGTTCGAGCTGATGACCCAGATGATCGAGGCGGGCGCGTCCGGCGTGCACTTCGAGGACCAGCTCGCGGCCGAGAAGAAGTGCGGCCACCTCGGCGGCAAGGTGCTCGTGCCGACGAGCCAGTTCCTGCGGACGCTCGCGGCAGCGAGGCTGGCCGCCGACGTCGCGGGCGTGCCGACCGTCCTCGTGGCCCGCACCGACGCGCTGTCGGCGACGCTGCTCACGAGCGACGTGGACGAGCGCGACGCCGCGTTCCTCACCGGCGATCGCACCTCCGAGGGCTTCTTCCGGGTGCAGCCGGGGATCGAGGCGCCGATCGCCCGCGCGCTTGCGTACGCGCCGTACGCGGACGTGCTCTGGTTCGAGACCGCGACGCCCGACCTGGCCGAGGCGGAGCAGTTCGCCGCCGCGGTCCACGAGCGCTTCCCCGGGAAGCTGCTCGCCTACAACTGCTCGCCGAGCTTCAACTGGCGCAAGCACCTGCAGGACGACGAGATCGAGCGCTTCCGGGGAGACCTGGCCGCGATGGGCTATCGCTACCAGTTCATCACGCTGGCGGGCTTCCACGCCCTCAACGCGTCGATGTTCGAGCTCGCGCAGGGGTACGCTCGCGAGGGCATGCCCGCATACGTCCGGCTGCAGGAGCACGAGTTCGCGATGGAAGAGCACGGCTACACGGCCACGCGGCACCAGCGCGAGGTCGGCGCCGGCTGGTTCGACGCGATCGCGAGCGCGGTCAGCGGCGGCGAGTCGTCGACGCTCGCGCTCAGGGGCTCGACGGAGGAAGCCCAGTTCGAGGAGACGCACGCGTAGTGGCGGTCGCCGTCCCCGAGGGCGTCGAGGTCCTCGCTCCCGCGGACGGCGACATCCTCGCGCCGGCGGCGCTGGCGCTCGTCGCGCGGCTCCAGCGCGAGCTCGGGCCGACGCGGCGCGCCCTGCTGGAGCGGCGCCGCGAGCGCCAGGCCGAGCTCGACGCCGGCGTGAGGCCGGACTTCCTCGCGGAGACCCGCGCGATCCGCGACGGCGACTGGGTCGTTCCTCCGGCTCCGCGCGACCTCGAGGACCGCCGCTGCGAGATCACCGGCCCCGTCGAGCGCAAGATGATGATCAACGCGCTCAACTCGGGCGCGCGCGTCTTCATGGCCGACTTCGAGGACGCCAACTCGCCGACGTGGGCGAACGTCGTCGAGGGGCAGCGCAACGTGCGGGACGCGGTGCGGCGCGAGCTCTCGCTCGACACGGCGGAGAAGTCCTACCGGCTGAACGAGCGGACGGCGACGCTCCTCGTCCGGCCGCGCGGCTGGCACCTCCCGGAGCGGCACGTGCTCGTCGACGGCGAGCCCGTGTCGGCGTCGTTCTTCGACGTCGCCCTCTGGCTCTGGCACAACGGCGCCGAGCTGCTCGAGCGGGGCTCGGGCCCGTACCTGTACCTGCCGAAGCTCGAGTCGCACCTCGAGGCGAAGCTGTGGAACGACGCGTTCGAGCTCGCCCAGGACGCCGTCGGGATCCCGCGCGGCTCGGTCCGCGCCACCGTCCTGATCGAGACGGTCCTGGCCGCGTTCGAGATGGAGGAGATCCTCCACGCGCTCGGGCCGCACGCGACCGCCCTCAACGCCGGCCGCTGGGACTACATCTTCTCGGTGATCAAGAAGCTCGGCCGCCGCGAGGACGCGCTGCTCCCGGACCGGGCGCAGGTGACGATGACCGTCCCGTTCATGCGCGCGTACACCGAGCTGCTCGTCCGCAGCTGCCACCGGCGGGGCGCGCACGCGATCGGCGGCATGGCCGCGTTCATCCCGTCGCGCCGCGACCCCGAGGTGAACCGGATCGCGCTCGCGCGCGTCCGGGAGGACAAGGAGCGCGAGTCGCAGGACGGCTTCGACGGCACCTGGGTCGCCCACCCCGACCTGGTACCGGTCGCCACCGAAGTGTTCGACGACGTACTGGACGCGCGGCTGAACCAGCTCTCCAAGCAGCGGCCGGAGGTCAACGTTACGGCGGATGACCTGCTGAGCTTCGACAAGACGCCGGGCGAGATAACCGAGGCGGGACTGCGCCAGAACATCAGCGTCGGTCTGCAGTACATCGAGTCCTGGCTGCTGGGTGTGGGCGCGGCGTCGATCTTCAACCTAATGGAGGACGCGGCGACAGCCGAGATCTCGCGCTCGCAGATCTGGCAGTGGACCCAGCACAGCGGCAAGCTCTCGGACGGACGAGCCGTGACCAAGGAGCTGGTGCGGCAGATCATGGAAGAAGAGCTGGCGAAGCTGCCGGTCGACGAGCCCGGCCGCCGTTTCAAGGAGGCGCACGAGATATTCGAGCAGGTCTCGCTCAGCGACGACTTCGTGGACTTCCTGACCTGGCCGGCTTACGACCTCATCGACTAGACGGTGGGATCTGGTTTAGGCGAACCTCACGATTGACGGTAATCGGTCACCTCGAACAGATCAGCCGCGAGTGGTTGGACCTGGCACTAACCCGCCATGGAGCCCTGACGTCTGGAAGCGTACGCGCTTTCGAGGCCCAATGGCTGGAGAACAGCGCTAACGCCCGTTTCGCCCGCATCAGGCTCCAGTACGAGTCGGGCTCAACGGGCACGCTGCCGGAA
>DATIDD010000101.1:0-19144 GCA_035456465.1 Gaiellaceae bacterium
GGCGCGGCGGCGGCGACGGTCGCCGCCTACTCGCTCCTCTTCGTCGGGATGGCGTGGTGGGGGCAGCGGGTCTACCCGGTGCCGTACCAGTGGCGCCGCGTCGCGACGGCGCTCGCGGCGGGCGCCGCGCTCGTCGTCGCCGGCAAGGCACTCGACGTCCCGCTCGCGGTCGCCGCGCTCCTCGCCGCCGCGTACCCGTTGGCACTGCTCCCGCTCGGCTTCTACCTGCCGGGCGAGCGGGCGCGCCTGCGCACGCTCGCCCGCCTCGGCACCTAGCTCCTCGGTCGACCGAGCCTCAGTCGACGACGGCGTCGACGACGTCCGCGCGGGTCACCCGGACGAGGTCGGCCGTCTCGAGCTTGATCGACTGGTCGTGCGCCCCCGCCTCGAGCACCACCGCCTCGAGCGCGGCGACCTTGCGGTCGACGAGCACGCGGCCGGGCGGACCGCCGACGGGCGGCACGGCGCCGAGCTCGAACTCGGGGAAGTCCCGCCCGAGCTCCTCCTCCGTCGCGAGCCGCGCGTCCTTGCCGCCCGGGACGAGGTCTCGGATCTTGTGCATGTCGATGCGGTCGGCCGCGGCGATGACGACGCGGACGTAGCCCTCCGGGGTGTGAACGACGATCGTCTTGGCGACCTCGCCGGGACGGAGCCCGAGCGCGCGCGCCTCGTCCGCGGCCCGGTCGGTCCGCTCGTGGTCGAGCACGTCGAAGCCGATCCCGGCGGTCGCGAGCGCGTCGGCGAGCGCCGGCGTCTTCACCTGGGGCATGGGTCTCCTCCTCAGGTCGGGTTCGCATCAATCTTGACGCGCAGCGGAACGCACGTGCATCCGGGCGCGCGCGGATCGCTCCCCGGTCACCGACCGCCCTGTCAAGCGACGGCGCCGCCGTGCCGATAGCGAAGGCATGGCAGTCGACGCCGCCACGCCGGCCGCCGCGGCCCCGCTGCGCGCGCACGCGCTCTCCCGGATCGCGGCGCTCCCCGCGCGCACCGTCCTCGGCGGGATCGTCGCGATCTCGTTCGCGGCGCGCTGGCTGCTCGCCGCCGCGCACTCGACGCCGTACTACTTCCCGGACGAGTACATCTACCCGACGCTCGCACACTCGCTCGCGTCCGGGGGAAGACCCGCCGTGCGCGGCGAGGCGACCGCTTTCCCGGCCCTGCTCGAGCCGCTCCTGACCGCCCCGTTCTGGCTGCTCGGCGACCCGTACGCGGCGTACGTGCTGACGCAGGGGCTGCACGCGCTCGCGATGTCGCTCGCGGCGGTGCCGGTGTACCTGCTCGCCCGGCGGCTGCGACTGTCGAACTGGGTCGCGCTCGGCGCGGCGCTCGTCGCGGTGACGGCACCCGCGCTGACCTACGTCGGGTACATGCTCGCCGACCCCGTCGCCTACCCCCTCGTGCTCGCGGCCGTCGCCGCGGGGGTGGCCGCGCTCGACCGGCCCACGCGGTCGAGCCAGCTCGCCTTCCTCGGCCTCGCCGGGATCGCGACGTTCGCGCGCGTGCAGTACGTGGTGCTGCCGGCCCTGTTCCTCGTCGCGGCGCTCGTCGTCGAGGGCTTCCGCGTTCGCACCGCCGCAAGGCGGTTCCGCACGACCCTCGTCGCGCTCGGCGTGCCGGCGCTGGCGGTCGGCACCGTCGGGCTCCAGCGCGTGCTCGGCTACTACGAGAACGTCACGAGCCTGAACCTCCCGGTCGTCAGACTGGCGAGGTGGGCGGGCTCGGATGCGATGGTGCTCTCCTACGCCGCCGGCTGGGTGCTCGTGCCCGGCGCGCTGCTCGGGCTCGCGCTCATGCTCGCCCGTCCGTCCTCGCGCGCGGAGCGCGGCTTCGCGGCGCTGACGGTGCTGCTCGGCTCGACGCTCCTGTTCCAGGCCGCGCTGTTCTCGGCCAACTCGGACGACGCGACCGCGCGCGTCCACGAGCGCTACACGATGGCGCTCGTGCCGCTGCTCGCGCTCGCGTTCCTCGTGCTGGCACGGCGGGGGTTCCCGTGGCGGCGGGCCCTCGCCGTGCTCGCGCTCGCGATGCTGGCGCTGTCGGCGCGCGTGCCGCTCTCCGGCTACACCGTCGCGCAGGGCAAGGACGACTCGCCCACGCTCCGCGCGGTGCTGCGGCTCGAGCAGGAGCTCGGGATCGGCACGGGCTCGCTCGTCGTCGCCGCGCTCGCCGCCGGGCTGTCGCTGGTCGCGATCGCGGTCGCCTGGCGCCGCCTCACCGTGGTCGCCCTCGCGGCCGCGGTGCTCACGACCTCTGCGATCGGCGCCGGCGCGCTCTCGTACGACCGGCTGAACGCCGCGAGCCTTCGCGCCACCCAGCCCGCCGACCGGAGCTGGGTGGACGCCGCCGGCCTCGGCGACGTGACCTTCGTGCAGCTGCCGGAGGGCGACCGCGCGAAGGTGTTCGAGCAGCTGTTCTGGAACCGCTCGGTCGACCGGCTCGTGCTCGTCAACGCCCCGCCGGTCGACGCGTTCGCGACCGAGCGGGCGGAGCTCGCCGACGACGGGCGGCTGCTCGTCGACGGGCGCCCGCTCGCGACGCCGATGCTCGTCCAGACCTGGGGCTCGTACGCGCTCTGGGACGGCGTGCGCCGCGTCGGCCGCGCCCAGAGCCTCGACCTGCTCGCGCCGGTGGGGACGCCGCGGCTGCGCCTCCTCGCCGCCGGCCTGTACGAGGACGGCTGGCTCCGCCGCAACGGCTCGATCCTCGTCTGGCCCCGCGCCGGCCGCCCGTACCACGCGCGCCTCCGGCTGCGGCTCGCGATGCCCGCCGACTCGCAGCGCGTGACGCTGCAGCTGCGCGCGCCGGGATACCGACAGGATGTCACCCTCGAGCCCGGCGAGCGCAGGACGGTCGACGTCCCGGTCCGCGCCGACCGCAAGGCGTGGGTGCTCGACTTCGCCACGGACGGCCCCGGCTGGCTCGGCGACCACCGCTCGGTGAGCGTCCGCGCGGAGCCGCCGCTGCTGCTCCCCGCCGGGCCGCCGGCCCGCGCGCGCCCGCTCGCCTGACCGCGCTCCCGCAGAGCCGGGGAGGCGGATCCCCCGCGCGGGGCGAGGCCGCGGGCGAGTCGTTCCCCCAAACGGGTGTCAACAGCGCCCGGTCGCGCCGCCGATACAGGCCGGGCCACCGGTTTCCAGCTACCCAAGGAGAAGCACACGCATGCTTTCGCACCTGAAGGCGCGGCTTGCTCGTGAGGAGTCGGGTTTCACCCTCATCGAGCTGCTCGTCGTCATCATCATCATCGGCATCCTCCTCGCGATCGCGGTGCCCTCGTACCTGAGCTTCCGCGACCGCGCGAACGAGAAGGCCGCGCAGGCGAACGTCCGCGCCTCGGTGCCCGCCGTCGAGGCGTACAACGCCGACAACACGAAGACCGGCGCGTCCCGCGGCTACTGGGGGATGACGCTCACGGCCCTCAAGGCGTACGACCAGGGCGTCAAGAACGTCAAGGTCTCCGTCGCCAACTCGGCCACGTACTGCGTCCTCTCCGAGGTCGGCGGCAAGAAGTACTACAAGAACGGCCCGTCCTCGGACATCACGACGACGGCCTGCTAGCCGGCCTCGTCCGATCGACCTGACGAGGGCGCCGGAGACGGCGCCCTCGTCGTTTCGGCGAACGCTGTGGCGGATACCGACCGGCCGATGCACGGCGAGCCGGGAGGGACGCGGAGCGGGCAGGTCGGCGCGGCGGTCGCAGCCTCCGTCGTCCTCGTCGTCGTCGCCGCCGCCGCGGTGGTCTTCGCCGCCGTCCGCTACGACGACGGCGGCGGCGCGATCGAGACGGGCGGCGTCGCCGGCGCCCAGGTCGAGCAGCAGCGGCCCCCCGAGCGCGCGCCCGCGTTCACCGCGGAGCAGCTCGGCGCCGAGCCGACGCAGTGGTGGATCACGAACGGCGGCACGCTCTCGAACCAGCGCTACTCGCCGCTCGACCAGATCGACACCGGCAACGTCCAGGACCTGAAGGGCGTCTGGATGACCGACCTGGACAAGTCCGGCATCGCCGCGAAGTACTCGCAGGAGGCGCAGCCCCTCTTCTACAACGGGGTCCTCTACGTCCCAACGGGCGAGGACGACGTCTTCGCCGTCGACGTCGAGACCGGGAAGGTGAAGTGGCGCTACGACGGCGCGCTCGACCAGAAGATCAACACCGTCTGTTGCGGCTGGCTCTCGCGCGGCGTCGCCCTCGGCGAGGGGATGGTCTTCCTCGGCAAGCTCGACGGCTCGATGGTCGCGCTCGACCAGCTGACCGGCCGCGAGGTCTGGCGCACGCAGGTCGGTGACTGGAAGGACGGCTACACGATCACCCACGCACCCCTCTACTACGACGGGATGGTGATCACCGGCGTCTCGGGCGGCGAGTTCTCGATCCGCGGCCGCGTCCAGGCGCTCGACGCGAAGACGGGCAAGGAGCGCTGGCGCTTCTACACGATTCCCGGCCCCGGCGAGACCGGCCACGACACCTGGCCCGCGGGGACCGACGCGTGGCGGCACGGCGGCGCGCCCGTCTGGCAGACGCCGGCCGTCGACCCCGAGCTCGGCCTCCTCTACTTCTCGACGGGCAACGCGTCGCCGGACCTCGACGGCAGCGGCCGGGCCGGCGACAACCTGTTCGCCGCCTCGATCGTCGCCGTCGACGCGGAGACAGGGACGTACCGCTGGCACTTCCAGCAGGTCCGGCACGACATCTGGGACTACGACGCGCCGAGCCCCGTCGTCCTCTTCGACGCGGAGTTCGACGGCGAGCGGCACAAGGCGATCGCCGAGAGCTCGAAGACCGGCTGGACGTACGTGCTCGACCGCGAGACCGGCGAGCCGCTGCTGCCGGTCGAGGACGAGTCGGTGCCGCAGGATCCCGTCCAGAAGACCGCGAGGACGCAGCCGATCCCGCAGTACGACCCGTTCATCCCGCACGACGTGACCGACGAAGACGTCGCCGGGATCCGCAAGCTCGTCAAGGCGAACGCGAGCGGGCAGAAGCCGAAGGTCGTGAAGGGCGGCATCTACCAGCCGTTCCGCGAGGAGGTCCGCGCCATCGTCCCGGGGCCGCAGGGCGGCAACAACTGGCAGCCGATGAGCTACAACCCCGAGACCGGGAAGCTCTACATCTGCATGATGCGCTCCGTCTCCGGCTACTCGCGCAGCGGCAAGCAGCTCCCGGAGGGGAAGCAGGGGCAGGTCGCCGACCTCGGCTCCGTCTTCACCACCACCGGCTTCGGGACGCAGACGGGATACTTCGGCGCCTTCGACCCGACCACGGGCGAGATCGGCTGGCAGAAGCGCTGGCCCGAGTCGTGCTACGCGGGCTCGGTGTCGACCGGCGGCGGGCTCGTCTTCGTCGGACGCAACGGCGGCCACCTCGAGGCCTACGACGCGGAGAGCGGCGACCTGAGGTGGAGCTTCCAGACCGGCGCGGGCGCGAACTCGACGATCACGACCTTTGAGTGGAAGGGGACGCAGTACGTCGCCTTCGCCTCCGGCGGCAACGCGCTCGCCGCGACCCCGCACGGCGACAACCTCTGGCTCTTCTCGCTGGAGGGGACGCTCGACGAGCTCGCGGGCGCCGGCCCGAGCGTGGGCGTTGGCCACGCGGGCGAGGCGCCGACGGGGCCCACCGACCAGGGCGCCGGCGACGCCGCCGCGGGCGAGCAGGTGTTCTCCGACAACTGCGCCGGCTGCCACGGCACGAGCGGCACCGGCGGCAACGGCGGGCCCGACCTGACCGCGATCCCGATGGCGCGGAACATCGAGCGCGTCGTCGCGCAGGTCACGAACGGCGGCGGCGGGATGCCGGCGTTCAAGGGGACGCTGACGCAGCAGCAGATCAACGACGTGTCCGCCTACGTCGTGCAGCGGATCAACGGACGCTAGGACGCCGGCCGGGTGCGGCGCCGGCCGCTCGCGAGCGCTCGGCCGGTCGTGCCGACGACCGCGCGCGACCGGGTCCGTAGTTCGCACGGTTGCCGTCGGCGACGCGGCGTTGGAGGCTCGAGGTGTCGTCGGAGGGAGTTCCGATGCAGCGGCGTTCACGCTCGCGTCGAGTGACGGAGCGTGGGGGGACCGCCTCGTGACGGCGGCGCTCGAGCTCGCCACGCCGGAACCGGTCGTGCGCGCCGCGTTCGGCCGCCGCGCGGCGGCGCTCGGCCTGGACTCGCTCCTGCTCGTCGCGGCGCTCCTGTGGGCCCTCCTCGCGGAGGTGGCGGTGCCGGAGGCCGTCGGGCTCTTCGTCGGAGCCTGGCTCCTCGCCTGTCCGCTCTACTTCGCGCTGTACCACGGCCACGGCACCGGCCGGACGCCGGGGGAGCGCGAGCTCGAGATCGCGCTCGTGGACGCGGAGCGCGGCGGGCCGATCGGCATGCGGCGGGCGATCCTGCACGCCGTGGGCGGGCTCGTCTCCGCGCTCCTCGTGGTGCCGCTCGCGCTCGACGTCGCCCTCACGGCAGCGAGACCCGACGGCCGCGCCTGGCACGA
Source organism: Gaiellaceae bacterium (assembly GCA_035456465.1). GTDB lineage: Bacteria > Actinomycetota > Thermoleophilia > Gaiellales > Gaiellaceae > DATHTC01. The sequence continues at coordinate 6,472 of DATIDD010000101.1, forward strand.
CCGGCTCCTCCACGCGGCCGTCGTGCGCGTGCCGGCTCCGGCCGGACGCGACGAAGCCTGGCCCGAGGCGGCGGCCGACCAGGCCGCCTGCTTCGCACCGCGGCCGGACGAGCGCTACGTGGCCGGGGCTCGCGCCCTCCCCTTTGCGACCCGCGCGGCCGCGAAGGACGCGACCTGGCGGGTGTACGGCGGCCTCGTCGGTCTCTCCGCGCTCCTGCTCCCGCTCCTCGTCGCCGACGGGGAGACCGAGCTCGACGCGCTCGAGCTGGTCGTGTCGTGGGTCGCCGTCGCAGGGGTCGTGCTGCTGAGCGGCGTCTACTGGTCGCAGGCGGCGATCGTCGTCGCCCTCGAGGCGGTCCGCGTCGGCGAGGGGCGGCTCCCGCTCGGCGAGCTGCTGCGGCGCGCCCTCGCCCGCGCGAACGCGATGACGCTCGCGGTGCTCGTGCTGGCGGCGTTCGTCGCCGTCGCCGCGCTCGTGCCGTACGCCCTGCCCCTCTCGATCTTCCTCGTCGCCCGGTTCGGGCTGGTCGTGCCCGCGCTGGTGCTCGAGGGCCGCACCGTCCACGGCGCGTTCCTGCGCAGCTGGCAGCTCACCCGCGGCCGGACGTTCCACGCGGCCGGCCTCCTCCTCGGGACCGTGGTGCCGGTCGTCGTGCTCCTGCTGCTCTCGCTGGCGCTGTTCGTGCCGGTGGCGCTCCTGTTCACGCTCCACGCAGGCGTCGTCGAGCTCGCGCTCGTCGGCGGGGCGGTCGCGTTCGTGTTCACGCTGCCGGCGTCCCGCCTGCTCGGGACGTTCGGGTCGGCGTGGTGCCTGTTCTACTACGACCGCCGAGCGGCCGCGGCTGCCATGGAGAGGTGAGGGCGACGCTTCCGCTCACCGACCTCGTCCGCCTCCGCCGCTTCCCGCTCGTCACGGTGGCGCTCGTCGCGGCGAACGTGCTCGTCTGGCTGGGCTACCAGGTGCCGCGCGGGCTCGACACGTCGGTCACGCAGCTCGGGTTCCGCCCGTGCGAGGCGACCGGCGCCTGTGCGGACACCGCCCTGCCGTGGGCGGCGCAGGCCGCGACGTCGATGTTCGCCCACGGCGGCTGGTCGCACCTCGCCGGCAACCTCGTCTTCCTCGGCGCGTTCGCGCCGCGGCTGGAGGATCGTCTGGGGCGCCTCGACCTCCTCGGCCTGTACCTCGCCGCGGGCCTCGCCGCGACCGGCCTCGACGCGGTGATCACGCTCGCCCTCGCGCCAGCCGACATCGGCGAGATCCCGTCGATCGGTGCGAGCGGCGCGATCTCCGGCGTCGTGGGCGCGTACGTGATCCTCTACCCGTTCGAGCGCGTGCTGACATGGGTGGTGCCGGCGCTGTTCCTGCGCATTCCGGCGCTCGGCCTGCTCGGCGCGTGGTTCGCACTCCAGCTGCTGGAGGGCGCGTACACCCTGGGCCATCCCGACGCGTTCGTCGGCATCGCCTTCTTCGCCCACGTCGGCGGCTTCGCGACCGGCGCGCTGGCGACGTTCGCCCTCGCCGGCAAGGCGCTCCACCGCGGCCCGCCGGCTGCGCGTCCCGCCTAGAAGGGCAGCTCGATGTCGCGGACGTCGATCCCGAGCGACGCCGCGAGCCGCACGCCGTCGTCGAGCTCGGAGCGGAGGCGGGCGACGTCGCGCTCGTGCATGGCACGCCCGATGAACGCCCGCTCCTTGGGCCGCCACAGCGTGTGGTCGACGAACAGCGGCAGCATCCGGCTCGCCGCCTTGACGAGCCGGTCCTTCGTCTTCCGGCCCGCGTGCTCGAGCAGCACGCGCTCGTAGGCCATGCCGGCGCCGTGGTGGATCCCGTCGTCGATCGTCAGCCGGTTGCAGAGGTCCTCGAGCACGGTGCCGCGCGACGAGCGCGCGATCAGCCGGAACCGCGGGATGATCAGCCGCTCGTAGAAGACCTGCATCAGGAAGACCTTCTCCTCGAGCGTGTCGAGGTCGAGGAACATCACCGCCAGCTCGTCGAGGTACGGGTCGCGCTCCGCCTGGCCGCCGGCCTCGTCGGCGAGCTTGAGCCACGCCTCGACGTGGCGCGCCTCGTCCTGCACCATCGTCGTGTAGTACATCTTCGCCTCGACGTGCGGCGCGAGCGAGAGCAGCTGCGACGCCATCGAGACGGCGAGCGAGTCCGCCTGGAGCTGCTGGGTGATCACCGAGCGCCAGATGTCGCGGCGGCGCGCGATCTTCTGCGGCGGCCCCTTCGTCTCCGGGATCGGCGCGACCTCGCCCCACGGCAGGTCGCGCGTCTGCCACTCCGCCCGCTTGGCGAGCTCGTAGAAACGGAGGACGGCCAGGTTCCGAGCCTCCTCCGGGTGCTCGTAGACCTCCTCGACGGTCTCGCGGACTTCCATCGCGGGAACCTTAACCGCACATCGGGCGCCCGTGGCAGCGGCGCGGGAGCCGGCGAGACGGATGCGCGGATCCCCCGATCGGATCTGTGCGAAGCCCCGACGGCGCTGCGAGCCCCCGCTCCTAGCATCGGATCATCGATCCGGACGGAGGTGCCGCCGTGCTTGCCGAGCGACCGCAGAGGACGCACGAGCTCGTGGACGAGCAGGCGCTGCGGCACGCCGCGGGGCGCCTGGCCGAGGCCGGCGTCGCGCTACCGACGTTCGCGCAGCTCGCCGAGCCGGGCCTGATCCCGCCCGCGGTCCGGCGCCGGCTCGAGCGCGTCGGGCCCGACGAGCCGCACCCGCTCAACCTGTTCCGCGTCCACTGGTTCAACGCCGACGACCGCACCGGCACCGTCGACGTGCCCGCCCACGTCGTGCTGCCGCCGGAGCTCACCGGCGTCGAGGCGCGCATCGTCGTCGCGCTCGGCGACCGCTTCCCGCTGATCGGCGCGCACAAGGTCCTCGCCGCGTACGGCTGCCTGGCCCCGCGCCTCGCCGCGGGCGGGTTCGACCCGACGCGCGACCGCGCCGTCTGGCCGTCCACCGGCAACTACTGCCGCGGCGGCGTCGCCATCTCCCGGCTGCTCGGCTGCCGCGGCGTGGCGGTGCTCCCCGAGGGGATGAGCCGCGAGCGGTTCGCGTGGCTCGAGCGCTGGGTCGCCGACCCGGGCGACATCGTCCGCACGCCCGGCACCGAGAGCAACGTCAAGGAGATCTACGACCGCTGCAAGGAGCTCGCCGGCGACCCCCGGAACGTGATCCTGAACCAGTTCGCCGAGTTCGGGAACCACGTCGTCCACTACCTCGCGACGGGACGCGCGCTCGAGCGCGTCTTCGCTGCGCTCCAGGCCCGCGAGCCGTCGCTCCGGCTGCGCGCCTTCGTGTCGGCGACCGGCTCGGCCGGGACGATCGGCGCCGGGGACTACCTGAAGGAGCGGCTCGGGTCGCTCGTGGTCGCGGCCGAGGCGCTCGAGTGCCCGACGATGCTCCGGAACGGCTTCGGCGAGCACAACATCCAGGGGATCGGCGACAAGCACGTCCCGCTGATCCACAACGTGCTGAACACCGACGTCGTGCTCGCCGTGTCGGACCGCGCGACCGACCGCCTCGGCGTGCTGCTCGGGACCGACGCCGGCCGGGCCTACCTCGCGCGGCGGCGCGGCGTGGCGGACGACGTGCTGGCGCAGCTCCCGTCGCTCGGCCTGTCCAGCATCTGCAACGTCCTCGGCGCGATCAAGGTCGCGAAGCACCTCCGCCTCGGCGCCGACGACGCCGTGATCACGGTCGCGACGGACGGGGCGGCGATGTACGACAGCGAGCGCGAGCTCGCGCTGGCCACGCACTTCCCCGACGGCTTCGACGAGGTCGGCGCGGCGGAGGCGTTCGGCGAGCACCTCCTCGGCGCGACCACTGACAACCTCCGCGAGCTGACCTCCGAGGAGCGCGATCGCATCTTCAACCTCGGCTACTTCACGTGGGTCGAGCAGCAGGGCGTGCCGGTCGAGGAGTTCCAGGCGCGCAGGGAGCCCGCGTTCTGGACGGGCGTCCGCGCCGAGGCCGTGGCCTGGGACGGGCTGATCGACGAGCTCAACGCGCGCACCGGCGTGCTGGAGCGCCTGTGAGCAGCGCTGCGGGCAGCACCCTCGTCTGCGCCGGGTGCGGCGCCTCGCCGGCGGCGTCGGAGCCGTTCCCGTTCCGTTGCCCGAACGCCGACGGCGACGACGTCGACCACGTGCTGCGGCGGAGGCTCGACCTCGCGGCGCTCCGCTTCCCGCTCGACGACCCCGAGCCGAACCCGTTCCTGCGCTACCGCACGCTCCTGCACGCCTACCACGTCGCGCGCGGCGGCGGGCTCTCCGACGAGAGCTTCTGCGCGCTCGTCCGCGGGCTCGACGACGCCGTCGCCGCGGTCGACGGCCACGGCTTCGCCGCGACGCCGTTCGCGCGCAGCGACACGCTCAGCGACCGCCTCGGCTTCTCGGCCGGCGGCGGCGTCTGGGTGAAGGACGAGACGGGGAACGTGTCCGGGTCGCACAAGGCGCGCCACCTGTTCGGCGTGCTCCTCTCCCTGGAGGCGGCCGAGCGGGTCGGGCTCGCCGACGCGGCCGCGCGGCCGGAGCTCGCGATCGCGAGCTGCGGGAACGCGGCGCTCGCGGCCGCGGTCGTCGCCGCCGCCGGGGGGCGGGCCCTCCGGGTGTTCGTCCCGGTCGACGCCGATCCGGTCGTGCTCGCGCGGCTCGAGGCGCTCGACGCGCGCGTGACCGTCTGCCGGCGCACCGGCGAGCCCGGCGACCCGACCGTCCGGGCGCTGACGCGCGCGCTCGACGGGGGCGCGCTCCCGTTCACCTGCCAGGGCAACCTCAACGGGCTGGCCGTGGAGGGCGGGCAGACGCTCGGCTGGGAGCTCGCGGCGTCCGGCGTCCCGCTCGACCGGCTCGTCGTCCAGGTCGGAGGCGGCGCGCTCGCCAGCGCCTGCGGGCACGCGCTGCGCGAGGCGGCGACCCTCGGCGCGCTCGCGGCCGTCCCGCGCCTGGACACGGTCCAGACGGACGGGGCCTGGCCGCTGAAGCGCGCGTTCGACGGCGTCGCCGAACGGGGAGCCGGCGGGCTCGAGTACGCGGCCCGGCACCGCTCGGAGTTCATGTGGCCGTGGGAGCACGAGCCGCGGAGCATCGCCCACGGAATCCTCGACGACGAAACCTACGACTGGCTCGCCGTGGTCGAGGCGATGCTCGCGAGCGGCGGGCGGCCGCTGGTCGTGGGCGAGGAGAGCCTCGCGCACGCGAACGCCCTGGCCCGCGACGCGACGGGGATCGACGTCGACCCCACCGGCTCGGCCGGTCTCGCCGGCCTGCTCGCGCTGCGCGAGCGGGGCGCCGTGACCGAAGGCCAGCGCGTGGCCGTCCTGTTCACCGGGGTCGTCCGCGCCCACCAACGCAAAGAGAGGACACGAGATGAGGAGCTTTCTCGGCCGGGACATCCTGTCGCTGAAGGACTTCGAGCGCGCTGACTTCCAGCGCGTCTTCGAGGTCTGCGACGAGCTGGCGCCGATCGCGCGCAGCAGGCGCAACACCGACCTGCTCGCGGGCAAGACGCTGCTGACGGCCTTCTACCAGCCGAGCACGCGCACCCGGCTCTCGACCGAGGCCGCGATGCACCGGCTGGGCGGCCACGTCCTCGGCTTCTCCGACGCGAAGATGACCCGGGCCGGCGACTTCTACCAGGAGTCGATCAAGGACACGGTCCACATGCTCGAGTACTACGGCGACGTCATCGCGATGCGCCACTTCGAGCAGGGCGCACCCGCCGAGGCGGCGCGCTGGTCGTCCGTGCCGGTGATCAACTGCGGCGACGGCTGGGGCGAGCACCCGACGCAGGTGCTGACCGACCTGTACACGACGTGGAAGGAGCTCGGGACGCTCGACGGGCTCACGTACCTACTCGTCGGCGACATGCGGATGCGGACGATGCACTCGATCCTCTACGCGCTGTCGCAGTTCGACGCGAAGGCGTACGTCGTGGGGCCGCCCGAGATGTCGCTCCTGCCCGAGTTCATGCTCGAGCTCGACGAGCGGAACGTCCGCTACGAGGAGGCCGAGTCGGTCGAGGACGTGATCGCGGAGTGCGACGTGATCTACATGGAGCCGGTCGTCCAGGCCGACTACGAGAAGTCGCGCGAGGAGCGCGGCGGCGAGGTCGGCTCGACGGCGACGGCCTACCGCGTCACGCGCGACCTGCTGCGCGACCGGGCGAAGCCGGCGTCGATCATCCTGCACAGCCTGCCGCGGATGGACGAGCTGCCCGCGGACGTCGACGCGACGCGCCACGCGCGGTACTGGACGGAGGCGTTCAACGGCGTCGTCCTCCGGATGGCGTTGCTCGCGCTCGTGCTCGGCGCCGTGGAGTGAGGTGGCGGTGATGCGGTTCACGCTCAACGGCGAGCCGGTCGAGGCGCAGCCGCTCGAGGGCGAGAGCCTGCTCGAGCTCCTCCGCGAGCGCCTCGGCGTCCGCTCGGTCAAGGACGGATGCGCGCCGGAGGGCTCCTGCGGCGCGTGCACGGTGCTCGTCGACGGCCGTGCCGTCGTCTCCTGTGCGCAGAAGGCCTCGCGCGTGGAGGGCAAGGAGGTCGTGACCCACGCCGGCCTCCCGGAGGAGACACGCCGGATCTGGGCCGAGTCGTTCGTCGCGACGGGCGCGTCGCAGTGCGGCTTCTGCTCGCCGGGAGTGGTGCTGAAGGCGGAGGCGCTCGTCCGCAAGAACCCGAGCCCGACGCGCGACGAGGTCGCGCACGCGCTGCTCGGCAACCTCTGCCGGTGCACCGGCTACGTCAAGATCCTCGACGCCGTCGAGCGCGCGGCGGCCGCGCGGCGCGGCGAGCCGGTGCCTGAGGTCGACCGCAGCGGGCGCGTGGGCTCGCGCAGCGCCCGCTACGAGGGCGACGCGCTCGCACTGGGCGACAAGCCGTTCGTCGGCGACCTGGTCGTCCCGGAGATGCTGCACGGAGCGCTCCGCTTCTCCGACCATCCGCGGGCCCGCGTGCTGCGCGTGGACACGTCGCGCGCCGAGGCATACCCCGGCGTCGTCGCCGTCGTCACCGCCGCGGACGTCCCGGGCGAGCGGACGCAAGGGGTGCTCACGCGCGACTGGCGCCAGCTCGTGGCCGTGGGCGAGGAGACGGCGTACGTCGGCGACGTCCTCGCCGCGGTCGCCGCCGAGACGCGCCGGGCCGCGCGCGAGGCGGCGGCGCTCGTCGAGGTCGCGTACGAGGTGCTCGAGCCGATCACCGACCCGCACGACCCTCGGGCCCAGGTGCTGTCCGTCTCCCGCGTCGAGCGCGGCGACGTCGACGCGGCCCTCGCCGACGCGCTCCACGTCGTCACCCAGACGTTCCGCACGCAGGTCGTCGAGCACGCCTTCCTCGAGCCGGAGTCGTCGCTCGCAGTCCCGGAGGACGACGGGCGCCTGCACGTCTACTCGCAGGGGCAGGGCGTGTGGGAGGACCGGCGGCAGCTCGCGTCGTTCCTCGACGTGCCCGAGTCCGACGTCCGCGTCACGCAGGTGTCGGCCGGCGGCGCGTTCGGCGCCAAGGAGGACCTCGACGTGCAGGCCCACGCGGCGCTGCTCGCGACCGTCTCGCGGCGGCCCGTGCTGCTGACGCTGACGCGCCGCGAGAGCCTCCGCTTCCACGCGAAGCGCCATCCGATGTGGCTCGAGTACACGGCGGGCTGCGACTTCGACGGTCGGCTCGTCGCGCTCCGCGCGCGCATCGTCGGCGACACGGGCGCCTACGCGAGCGTCGGCGACAAGGTGCTCGAGCGTGCGGCCGGGCACGCCTGCGGCGCGTACCGCGTCCCGAACGTCGACGTGCGGGCGACCGCCGTCTACACCAACAACCCGCCGTGCGGGGCCATGCGCGGCTTCGGCGTCAACCAGGCGAACTTCGCGCTGGAGGGCGTGCTCGACCTGCTCGCAGAGCGCGTCGGCATCGACGGCTGGGAGATGCGCTGGCGGAACGCGCTCGAGACCGGCGACCGCTTCGGCACCGGCCAGCGGCTCGGCCCCGGCGTCGGCCTCAAGCGGACGCTGCTCGCCGTCCGCGACGCGTACCGCGGCGCCCGCTACGCCGGGATCGCCTGCGGCGCGAAGAACACCGGCATCGGCAACGGCGTCACCGAGCGCGGCCGCGTGCTGCTTCGGCCGGAACAGGACGGGACGGTCACGCTCCTCCATTCCTGGACGGAGATGGGCCAGGGCGTGCACACCGTGCTCCAGCAGCTCGCGTGCGAGGAGCTCGGCCTTCCGCCCGAGCGCATCCGCATCGTGGTCGACACGTCCGCCGAGCTCGACACCGGACAGACGACCGCCTCGCGGTCGACCGTCCTCGGCGGCCGCGCGGTGCTCGACGCGGCACGGAAGCTGAAGGCCGCAGGGCCGCCGGAGGAGCTCGTCGGCCGCGAGTTCGCCGGCGAGTTCACCGTCGACTGGACGACGGCCAACGACGCCGCCGACCCGGTCACGCACCTCGCGTACGCCTGGGTCACGCAGGTCGTCGTGCTCGACGACGACGGGCGCATCGCCAGGGTCGTCGCCGCCCACGACGTCGGCCGCGCGATCAACCCGACGCTCGTCGAGGGGCAGATCGAGGGCGGCGCGGTGCAGGGGCTCGGGCTGGGCGTGCTCGAGAACTGCTACCCGTACTACCCGTCGGCCGAGCACCGCGGCGGGCAGTTCGGGTCGTACCTCGCGCCCGGCTTCGAGGACCTGCCCAAGATCGACACGATCATCATCGAGAACCCCTCGGCGGACGGGCCGTACGGCGCGAAGGGGATCGGCGAGATGGCGAACAACGCCCAGCCGCCCGCCATCGCCGCGGCGGTCCACGACGCCGTCGGCGTGTGGGTGACGGAGCTGCCGATCACGCCGGAAAAGGTGCTCCGCGCGCTCGACGCGAAGGCGGCGCCGGCCCGCGACGGCAAGAAGGTCGTGTTCGACTCGGAGCTTTCCGTGAACGCGGTCTCCCAGGGCGGGATCGCCTTCGAGGTGCCCGCCCGGTCGTGAGCACGCCGTTCTCGACGTTCAACGGCCGAGAGCCCCACCCCCTCTTCCCGGGGGTGGGGCTCAAGGCGGTCGCGGGCGACCAGGTGTTCCTCGGGAAGGTGACGTACGCGCCCGGGACGACCGTCGCACGGCACAGCCACGAGCACACCGAGCAGGTGATGCTGATCCTCGACGGCTCGCTGACGATGACGATCGGCGAGGAGTCCCGGGAGATGAGTGCGGGCGACGTCTGCGTCGTGAACCGGGGCGTGGAGCACGAGCTCCACTCGGCGGGCGGCGTGACCTTCATCGAGGCTCTCGGGCCCGTGCCCCTCGACCACATCCCCGATCGCGACCGCGATCTGGTGCTCGGCGACCTCGCGGGCTCCATGCACGTCGAGCGCTAGGGCGGCCAGCGGTGGCCGTGTTCGCGCTCGTGCACGGCTCCTGGCACGGAGCCTGGTGCTGGGAGCGTCTCGGGCCCGAGCTCGGCGCGCGCGGCCACCGTGCAGTCGCGATCGATCTGCCGATCGAGGATCCGAACGCGGGCCTGACGCGGTACGCCGAGGTCGTGGCCGATGCTTTGGCCCACGTCGACGACGACGTGATCCTCGTCGGACACTCGTTCGCCGGCGCGACCATCCCGCTCGTCGCGCGCCACCGGCCGCTCGCCCGGCTCGTCTTCCTCTGCTCCCTCGTCCCCCGCCCGGGCGAGAGCGTCAGCGACCGCTACGCGACCGACAGCGTGTACGTCCCGGGCTTCGTCGGGAACACCGCGACGCGCGACGACGGAGCCTCGTACTGGCCCGATCCCGAGGCGGCGATCCGCTGCTTCTACCACGACTGCACCGCCGCGGACGCAGCGTGGGCCGTCGCCCGCTTACGACCCCAGTCCGCAGCGCCGCGGCTCGAGCCCTGGCCGGCGGACGCGCTGCCGGACGTCGAGCGAACGTCGATCCTCTGCCGGGACGAGCGCGTCATCGACCCGTCGTGGTCGCGGCGCATGTCGCGCGAGCTGCTCGGCGTCGAGGCGGTCGAGCTCGACGGCGGGCACTCGCCGTTTCTCTCGCGCCCCGCGGAGCTGGCAGACGTCCTGACGGGGATCGCCTGAAGCCGGAAGCCGTGCGTCGGCGCCCGTGCGATCGGCCTCAGGGCTACCGTAGGAGGCCGTGACCCCGCTCGTTGCGACCGCGACGGACGACCTCTGGAGGGCGTGGTCGTTCGACCCGCTCGTGCTCGCCGCCGCAGCGGTCGCCGTCGCGTTCTTCGCGCAGGGTTGGCGGAGGCTCCACCGTCGGCGGCCCGATCTCGCCCCCTGGTCGCGCTGGCCCCTCTTCCTCCTCGGCGTCGGGATCGTCCTGGTCGGCATCGTGTCCCCGCTCGACGCGGTCGCGGAGGAGTACCTCCAGTCCGCGCACATGCTCCAGCACGTGCTGATCGCCGACCTCGGGGTCGCGATCGCCCTCGTCGCCGTCCGCGGACCGCTCTCGATGTTCTTCCTGCCGCGAGACCTGCTCGCGCCCCTCGCGCGGATGCGGCCGTTGAGAGCGGGGCTCTCGCTCCTCCTCCGCCCGCGGGTCGCGGTGCCGCTCTGGCTGCTCGTCCTGGTCGCCTGGCACGTCCCGGCGCTCTACGACGCCGCTCTCGGGCATCCGCTCGTCCATCGCGCCGAGCACCTCTCGTTCGTCGTCGTCGGGGCGCTCGTCTGGACGCTCCTGATCGACCCTGCCCGACACGGCCGACTCACCGTGAACGAGCGGATCGGCCTCGCGATCGCGCTCTTCTGGATGAGCCAGCTCCTCGCGTACCCCATGCTGTTCTCGTTCCGTCCCTTCTACGACGTGTACGCGGAACAGCCCGAGAGGCTGTTCGGCATCTCCGCGCTCGTCGACCAGAAGCTCGCGGGCGTGGTGATGATGGTCGAGCAGGCGCTGACACTCGGGATCGCGTTCCTCATCCTTCGCCGCATCGCGCAGCGGGAGCGGGAGGCGAAGCGCCCGGCCCCGCCCGCCGCCGGGGAGCTCGTCTCCGAATGACGCGGCCCGGCGCGCCGACCGGAGCCGGATGACCCCCTCGCCCTGGTCGTTCACGTTCGAGCCGCTGTTCGTCGTCCTCGCCGCGGCCGCCGTCGTGCTCTACGTTCGCGCCTGGCGGCGAAGCCCGGGACCGTCGTGGCGGGCGTGGTGCTTCGGGGTGGGCATCGCGATCGTCGTCGGAGCGCTGAACTCTCCGCTCGGGACGATCGCGATCGAGTACCTCGTCCTCTTCCACCTGCTGCAGAACGTGATGATCGGCGACTGGGCCCCGCCCCTCCTGCTGATCGGCCTCACGCCGCAGATGCGCAGGGCGGTCGCGGACCGCGGCGGCCGGTGGCTCGCGACGATCACGCGCCCGGGGATCGCACTGCCCGTCTGGCTGGTCGGCTGGTACGTCGTTCACCTCGGCGCCGTCTACGACGCAGCCGTCCGGAGCCCCGTGCTCCTGGCCGTCGAGCACGCCTTCCTGATCGCGATCGGCCTCGTCTTCTGGTGGCCCGTGCTCTGCGACGTCCCGCGGGTCGTCTCGACCCTGACGCGCATCGGCTACGTGTTCGCGGCGTTCGTGCTCTCCGCCTTCCTCGGCCTCGCGCTGACGTTCGCACCGCCCGTGTACGACTACTACGAGTCGCGCCCCGAGCGCCTGTGGGGGATCACGGCGACGCAGGACCAGAACCTCGGCGGCGTCCTGATGTCCACGGAGCAGGCGCTCGTCTTCCTGGCGGCCATCGTCTGGCTCCTCGTCCGTCTCTTCCACGAGGAGGCGGCCGCGGAGGAGCGTCTCGCCGCGGAGCAGCGCGCGGCCGGGCTTCGTGAGCACTAACGTCCGGGGCACGATGAGCCAGGTCGCGACCGACCCCGCCACGACGGAGCGCTGGAGGGCGACGCGCCAGGAGGAGCTCGACGCCGAGGCCGTCTACCGCGCTCTCGCGGACGCACAGCGCGACCCCGACAGGAAGGCGCTCTTCCAGCGGATCGCCGACGACGAGCGGCGCCACGCCGATCACTGGGAGGAGCTCCTCCGCGAGGCGGGGCTCGACCCGGGGCCCGGCCGCCCCGGCCAGCGTGCCCGCGTCCTCTGCAGGCTCGCCGGCGACTTCGGCGACACGGTGGTCGTCCCGATCATGCGCGACCGCGAGGCGCAGGCGACCGAGGCGTACCTCGACGAGTCGGGCGCGTTCGCCGAGGACGAGCAGCGCCACGCCCGAGCGCTCGCGCTTCTCGTCGGCGACATCCGCGGCGAGCCGATCGGCCGCGCGCTCGCCCGCCTCCAGCGCGGCCGCGCCGCGGGCGGGAACGCCCTGCGGGCGGCGGTCCTCGGCGTGAACGACGGCCTCGTCTCGAACGCGAGCCTGGTCATGGGCGTCGCGGGCGCGGGAGTCGCCTCGACGGACATCCTGCTGACGGGGATCGCGGGGCTGATCGCCGGGGCGTGCTCCATGTCGATGGGCGAGTGGATCTCCGTCCAGTCGAGCCGGGAGCTGAGCGCGAGGGAGCTCGAGGTGGAGCAGCGGCACATCGAGAGCGACACCGATTCGGAGCGGGCGGAGCTCGCCCTCGTGTACGAGCAGAAGGGGCTCCACCCGCGCGAGGCGAGGAGGGTCGCCGAGCGGCTGATGGCCGACCCGACCACGGCGCTCGACACGCACGCGCGCGAGGAGCTCGGGATCGACCCCG
>DATIDD010000102.1:0-10151 GCA_035456465.1 Gaiellaceae bacterium
CGGCGCCGACGACGACGATGTTGTGCGCGTCGTGCGAGATCGTCGAGGCCAGCGCCCCGCGCTGCAGACCGAACCCCTTGACGAGCCCGAGGCCGATCCGGCCGGTGCCGAGGTGCCGCTCGACGACGGCGATCTTCGCGATGTCGCGGCCGGGGTCCGGCAGCGGCGGCCCGGCGACGAGCGCGTCGGTGACGATCTGGTCGCGGACGATGCCGATCACGCGCGCGGGCCCCGAGAGCGGCGGCAGCGTGAAGTCGGCGGCCGTGACGTGCTGCGCGCGCACCGTGTGCTTCACCCACTCGGGCACCTCGGGGCGGGCGATCTCGCCGACGGGTCGCCCCGACTTGAGCACGAGCTCCGGGACGAACCCCACGAGGTCCGGGAGGAGCAGCAGGTCGGCCTTGTAGCCGGGCGCGACCGCACCGTGCTCGCGCAGGCCGTGCCACGTCGCCGGGTTGAGCGTCGCGAGCACGAGCGCGTCCTCGGAAGCGATCCCCTCCTCCACGGCGACGCGCACCATCGAGTTGACGTGCCCCTCGTCGGCGATGTGCTCCGGCTCGCGGTCGTCGGTGCAGAACGCCATCCGCGCCGGGCCGTACTCCCGGACGAGCGGGAGGAGGTCGCGGAGGTTCCGCGCTCCGGACGCCTCGCGGATCAGCAGCCACATCCCCGCCCGGAGGCGCTGGCGGCCCTCCTCGAGCGAGTACGCCTCGTGATCCGACCGGATCCCGGCGGCCGCGTACGCGTTCAGCGCCTTGCCGAGGACGCCGGGCGCGTGGCCGTCGACGTGCACGGCCAGGGCGAGCTTCGCCAGCTCGGCCGGGTCGCCGGAGACCACGCCGGGGAAGTTCATCATCTCGGCCAGGCCGAGCACGCGCCGCCGGCGCAGCATCGCCTCCAGGTCGCCCTCCCCGAGCGGCCGGCGCGGCGACTCGAAGCCGGAGGCGGGAACGCTCGACGACGCCATGAAGTAGACGTCCAGCGGTACCTCCTGGCACGCGTCGAGCAGCCAGTGGACGCCGTCCGTGCCGAGCACGTTCGCGATCTCGTGCGGGTCGGCGACGATCGCCGTCGTCCCGAGCGGGAGCACCAGCCGGGCGAACTCGTCGACGAGCAGCTTGGAGGACTCGATGTGCATGTGCGCGTCGACGAACCCCGGCACGACCCAGCGCCCCGACGCGTCGAGCGTCTCGCGACCGTCGTACTCCCCGAGCCCTGCCACGAAGCCGTCGACGACGGCGACGTCGGCGTCGAGCCACTCGCGGGTGAACACCGAGAGGACACGGCCTCCGCGGACGACGAGGTCCGCCGGCTCGTCGCCGCGTGCGACGGCGAGGCGCCGCGCGAGGTCGGGCGTGTTCCCGGCGGGCACGGCGTGATCCTCTCATGCGCGCGACGGCCGGCGACGTCTCCGCGGTCGCGGAGGACAGGTCGCCGCCGGTCTCGTATCCTCGGCCCGTGGAGGTGCTGACGCCGCGCTCCCTCGACGAGGCGCTCGCGCTCAAGGCCGAGCGGCCCGAGGCGCTGCCGATCGCCGGCGGCACCGACGTCATGGTCGCGCTCACGTTCGACCACGCACGGCCCGCGGCGATCCTGAACCTCGAGGAGGTGGACGAGCTGCGCGGGTGGAGCCGGGAGGACGGGCTGCTGCGCCTGGGCGCGCGGTTGACCTACGCGGAGGTCGAGCACGGGCCGCTCCGGGGCGAGCTGCCGGCGCTCGCCGAGGCGTCGCGGACGGTCGGCTCCCCGCAGATCCGGAACCGGGGCACGATCGGCGGGAACCTGGGGACGGCGTCGCCGGCCGGCGACGCGCTGCCGCCGCTGCTCGTCGCCGACGGGGAGGTGGAGGTCGCGAGCGCCCGCGGCGCGCGCCGGCTGCCGCTGACGGAGTTCCTCGTCGGGCCGAAGCGGAACGCCCTCGAGCCCGACGAGCTCGTCGTGGCCGTGCGCGTGCGGCCGGGCGGCGCGGAGACGTTCATGAAGGTGGGGCCGCGCAACGCGATGGTGATCGCCGTCTGCTCGCTCGCCGTGCGCGTCGACGGCGAGCTGCGAGCCTCCTACGGCTCGGCCGGGCCGGTGCCCGGGCTCGTGAGCGCGCCGCTCGACGAGGCCGGCTCGTTCCCGCAGCGCGTCGCGGAGGCGGCGTCGCCGATCGACGACGTGCGCGGCACCGCCGCCTACCGGCGCCACGCGCTGCGCATCCTCGTCCGCCGTGCGCTGGAGAGGACGCTCGCGGCATGAAGGTCTCGCTCACCGTCAACGGCGAGCCGTGCGAGGCGGACGTCTGGGAGGGCGAGAGCCTCCTGTTCGCGCTCCGCGAGCGGCTGGGGCTGCCGGGGTCCAAGAACGCGTGCGAGCAGGGAGAGTGCGGCTCGTGCTCCGTGCTCTTCGACGGGTCGCTCGTGTGCGCGTGCCTGGTGCTCGCGGCGCAGGCGGACGGGCACGAGGTCGTCACGGTCGAGGGCCTCGCTGGCGACGGCGAGCTCCACGCCGTGCAGCGGGCGTTCGTCGAGGCGGGCGCGGTGCAGTGCGGCTTCTGCACGCCGGGGCTCGTGATGGCGGCGGTCGACCTGCTCGGCCGCGTGCCGGAGCCCTCGGACGACCAGATCCGCGAGGCGCTCTCGGGGAACCTCTGCCGCTGCACCGGCTACGCGAAGATCCTCGACGCGGTGCGGCTCGCGGCGCGGGAGTCGCGGACGTGAGGGCTGTCGGGGCCCGCGGCGCCGCGAATCGGCACGAACTCGGCGCGGTCGCGTCACAGCCGTGTGCGCGGTCACGCGGTAGCCTCGACGGCGGGTGGCGGGTGGACGGATCCCCACCCAGGGTGGGGCTCACCGCGGGTGGCTCGCCGTGACGGCACCGGCCCGCAAGCTCGAGGTCGGCCGCATCGGGTTGCCGCTCCCGCGCTCGGACGGCGCGCCGAAGACGACCGGCGAGTTTGCGTTCGCATCCGACCTCTTCGCCGCCGGGATGCTCTGGGGCCACACGCTGCGGAGCCCGCACCCGCACGCGCGCATCCGCTCGATCGAGCTCGGCGAGGCGCTGGCGACGCCGGGCGTGCACGCGGTCCTGACCCACGACGACGTGCCCGGCGCGAAACGGTACGGGCTCGAGTTCCCGGATCAGCCCGTGCTCGCGTTCGACCGCGTCCGCTACGTGGGCGAGCCGGTCGCGCTCGTGGCGGCCGAGCACCCCGAGCAGGCGCGGCGCGCGGCGGCGCTGATCCGGGTCGAGTACGAGCCGCTCGAGCCGGTCGTGGACATGGAGCGGGCCGTCGAGCAGGCACCGCTCCACGAGGAGCGGTGGACGGAGGGGCACGGGTACCGCCAGGACGACCGGCCGAACGTGCTGCGCACGATCGTGATCCGGCACGGCGACCCCGACGCCGAGGGGGACGTCAGCGTCAGCGGCGTGTACGAGCTCGGGATGCAGGACCAGGCCTTCCTGGGGCCGGAGTCGGGCCTCGCGGTGCCGGACGGCGAGGGCGGCGTCGACATCTACGTCGCGACGCAGTGGCTCCACGTCGATCGCGACCAGGTGGCGCCGTGCCTCGACCTGCCGCCCGAGCGCGTGCGCCTCCACCTCGCCGGGGTCGGCGGCGCGTTCGGCGGCCGGGAGGATCTCTCGATCCAGATCCACGCGGCGATGCTGGCGCTCCACACGAGCCGGCCCGTGAAGATGGTCTACGGGCGGGACGAATCGTTCGTCGGCCACGTCCACCGGCACCCCGCCCGCATCTCGTGCGAGCACCGCGCCCGCGCCGACGGGAAGCTCGTGAGCGTGCGGACGCGGATCCTCCTCGACGGCGGCGCGTACGCGTCCTCCTCGACGGCGGTCGCCTCGAACGCCGCGTGCTTCGTCGTCGGGCCGTACGCGGTGGAGAACGTGCTGACCGAGTGCACGGTCGTGTACACGAACAACCTCCCGTGCGGCGCGATGCGTGGTTTCGGCTCCGTGCAGGCCTGCTTCGCGGCGGAGTCCCAGATGGACCGGCTGGCGGCGGCGCTCGGGCTCGATCCGGTCGAGCTGCGGCTGCGGAACGCGCTGGCGCCGGGGGACGTGCTGCCGACCGGGCAGCGCATCGAGGGGGCGCTGCCGGTCGCCGAGGTGATCCGGCGCTGCGCCGAGCTTCGGCCGCCCGAGGCAGAGGAGCTGCCGCGCGATCCGATCCGCCTCCCCGGCGGCGCCGGGAACACGACCCGCGGCGAGGGCGTCCGTCGCGGCGTCGGCTTCGCGGTCGGCTTCAAGAACATCGCGTACTCGGAGGGCTTCGACGACTCGACCGCGGCCCGCGTGCGGATCGACGCGTCCGGACGGGCCGAGGTCCACTGCGCCGCCGCCGAGGTCGGCCAGGGCGTCACCGACGTGATGCTCGCGGTCGCGCGGGAGGAGCTCGGGACGGACGACGTGGTCCTGGCGCCGCACACGACCGTGTCGGTGCAGTCGTCGGGTTCCTCGTCCGCATCTCGGCTCACGTGGATGGTCTCCGGCGCCGTCCGCGACGCCTGCCGCGCCGCGCTCGCCGAGCGGGAAGCCCGCGGCGGCGGCGAGGTCGACGTCGAGCGCGTCTACCGGCATCCCCGCACGTTCCCGCTCGACCCGGAGACGGGGCAGACGACCGGCGACCGCACGCACGTCGCGCTCGCGTGCGCGGCGATGAAGGTCGTGGTCGAGGTGGACGTCGAGCTGGGCCTGACGCGGGTCGTGTGGATCGGGACCGCGCAGGACGTCGGCCGGGCGCTGAACCCGCTCGCGGTCGAGGGCCAGATCGAGGGCGGCACCGCGCAGGGAATCGGCCTCGCCTTGATGGAGGAGCTCCAGCTGCACGACGGCCGCGTGGCCAACGCGAGCTTCACCGACTACCTGATCCCGACCGCGCTCGACGTCCCGCCCGCGATCGAGTCGGTGCTCGTCGAGGAGCCCGAGCCGGACGCGCCCTACGGCGTCAAGGGCGTCGGCGAGCCGCCGGCGGTCGTGTCGACGGCCGCCGTGGTCTCGGCGATGCGCGCCGCGACCGGACGGGCACTCTCGCGCGTGCCCGTCCGGCCGGACGAGATCGTCGGGCTCTAGCCCGGCATCGACGCGCTCGGGTCGGTCTGCCAGAGCCCGAAGGCGTTCCCCTCGGGATCCGTGCACGTGACGAACCAGCCCATCCCGGGGACCGGCTGCGGCTCGTCCGCCGACCCGCCGAGCTCCTGCACCCGCTCGCGGCCCGCGCGGACGTCGTCGACGTCGTAGTACACGCGCCCGCCGGGGCCGTCCGACTCGTAGATCGCGCCGCCGCTGTCCTCCGAGAAGCGCGTCATCAGGTAGGGCGTCGGGCTGCCCTCGAAGCCCTGGAACTGCCACCCGAAGAGGTCGCCGTAGAACGACGTCGCGCGCTCGACGTCCCGTGCGCCGATTTCGACGTGGACGGGCTTGCCGGTCATTGCGTCTCCCTTCTCGCCGCTTGCTGCCGGAGCCTCTGTCCGGCTCTCTCGGGTAGACGACGAACGGGCGTGGAAGTCATCGACAGGAAGCCGCGCCGGGCAGGCTCTCTTGACTTTGACCCGGCCGGTCCCGTTTGATCGAGTCCGTGCGTGCCTCCGGGGAGCCCGCGTTCGTGACCGCGCCGACGGCTGACTCGTCGCCGCTGATCCGGCTCGAGCAGGTGCGGAAGAGCTTCGGCGACAACCTCGTGCTCGACGGGATCGACCTCGAGGTGGCGGTGGGCGAGGTGCTCACGGTCATCGGGCCGAGCGGCAGCGGCAAGAGCACGCTGCTCCGGTGCGTGAACCTGCTGGAGCCGCTCGACTCCGGGCGGATCTTCCTCGAGGGCGACGAGATCACGCGCAGGGGCGCGAACGTCACCGCGATCCGGCAACGGATCGGGATCGTCTTCCAGCAATTCAACCTCTTCCCGCACCTGAAGGTGCTCGACAACCTGACGCTCGCGGCCCGCCGGATCCGGAAGGTGCCGCGCGCCGAGGCCGAGGAGCGGGCCCAGGAGCTGCTCGCGAGCGTCGGCCTCGCCGACAAGGAGCGCCAGTACCCGCACCAGCTCTCGGGCGGCCAGCAGCAGCGCGTCGCGATCGCGCGCGCGCTGATGATGGAGCCGCACGTGATGCTCTTCGACGAGGTCACGTCGGCGCTCGACCCGGAGCTGGTCGGCGAGGTGCTCGTGGTGATGCGCGACCTCGCGCGCGACGGCATGACGATGATGGTCGTCACCCACGAGATGCAGTTCGCGCGGGAGGTCGGCGACCGCGTCGTGTTCATGGACGAGGGCCGCATCGTCGAGGAGGGCCTGCCCTCCGAGCTCCTCGACCGGCCGCGGGAAGAGCGCACGCGCCGGTTCCTGCGCCGCTCGCTCCAGCTCGCCCATTCGCTCGATGAGTTGACAACCGACGAAGGAGGAGACGCATGAAACGGCTCGTCACCGCCGTGGTCGTCGTCGCGTGTGCCGCGGCGGCGCTCGCGACGTGGGGTCTCGCCGCGCCGACAGGCTCGACCGGCTCGGCGACGCAGGCCGCGCCGACGGCGAAGAAGCCGAAGCTGCCGCCGCTCCCGGCGCAGGTCAGGTCGCGGAAGCGGTGGGTGGTGGGCGTCAAGTGCGACGCGCCGCCGTTCGGCTACATCAACGTCCGCGGCGAGAACGCCGGGTTCGACGTCGAGATCGCGCGGTGGTTCTCCCGCTTCGCGTTCGGACGCGACAACCGGGTGAACTTCGTGTGCGCCCCGACGCCGGCACGTGAGCCGCTGCTCACGACCGACCGGGTCGACCTCGTGATCTCGACGTTCACGTACACGACCGATCGCGACACGCGGATCGACTTCTCGCGGGCGTACTACAAGGCGACGGGACGGCTGCTCGTGAAGAATGACTCGCCGATCCGCTCCGTGGCAGACCTCGCCGGCCGTCGCGTCTCCACCACCAGCGGGTCGATCTACGACCGCTGGGTGCGCCGGTGCTTCTCGGGCGCGCAGCTCGTCGTCACCGACAGCTTCACGAACGCTCTGCTGGCGTTCAACCAGGGCCGGGCCGACGCGCTGATGTGGGACGACACCGTGCTGGTCGGGATCGCGGCGGCCGACCGGAGCGCGAAGCTGACCGACGACACCTTCCTGGCGCTGCCCTACGGGATCGGAATCAAGCAGGGGAACGTCGCGATGAAGCGGTGGGTCGACTCGCGGCTCGAGCTGATGCGCAAGAAGGATCGGTTCATGTCGATCCTGCGGAACAACGTCCCCGCCCGCTTCGTGAACGGCTTCTCGCGCAACATCCTGCGGCCGAACAACACGTTCGGGTACGCGCCGCCGGGAAGCCCGAGCGCGGACACCGTGTGCCCGTAGCCGGCGCGCGGAACGACAGCTCGACGAGGAGCGGCCGCGCCACGCGCGGCCGCTCCCTCCTCGTCGGCGGATGACGCTCGCCGTCACCTACGACCTCTGGGCCTTCGTCAGCGACAACCGTGACGAGCTGCTCGACGCGCTCGTGAACACGCTCAAGGTCTCGGCGCTCGGCATCGCCGGCGCCGCGGTCATCGGCGTGGTGCTCGGCGCGGCCCGTGCGCACCGCGTGCCCGTGATCAGCCAGCTGGCGGCGGTCTACGTCGAGATCGTCAGGAACACGCCGATCCTCCTCCAGATCTTCATGATCTTCTACGCCCTGCCGCAGTTCGGGATCCTGTTCGACCAGTTCACGGTCGCCGTCCTCGCGGTGACCGTCTGGGGCGGCGGCTTCAACAGCGAGAACTTCCGCGCCGGCTTCGAGGCGGTCCCGGCGCGCTACCGGGAGGCCGCGGCCGCCCTCGGCTTCGGCCGGCTCGGGACGTTCTGGAACGTGACGCTTCCGATCGGGTCCCGGATCGCGCTGCCGTCGTCGATCAACACCTACATCTCGGTGCTGAAGAACACGTCGCTGATGTACGTGATCGGCTACCCGGAGCTCACCACGACGGCGCTCAACATCGCCGCGCTCACGGTCGAGACGCTCGAGGCGCTGACGGTGCTCGCGGTCGTCTACCTGACGCTCGTGTGGGCGCTGTCGCTCGTGATCCGACTGCTCGAGGCGCGCCTCGCCCTGCCGGAGGCGCGCTAGGTGCCCGACTGGGTCGAGCCGGTCGCGCGGTACGTCCTCGAGGAGGGCCTGCCCGGCACGCTCCGTGTGGCGGCGTTCGCGATCGTCGGCAGCACCGTCATCGGCGTCGTGCTCGGGACGCTGATCACCATCCGCGCGCGGCTGCTGCGCGCGCTCATCCGCGCCTACATCGAGGTCTTTCGCGGCCTGCCGATCCTCGTGACCGTCTTCATCGTCTACTTCGGGCTCGGCGAGGTGTCGCCGCGGCTCGAGTTCGGGCCGCTCACGGCCGCGGCGATCGCGCTGACGTTGTGGGGGAGCGCGCAGATGGCGGAGGCGACGCGGGGCGCCGTGCAGTCGATTCCGCGCGAGCAGCACGAGGCGGCGGCGGCGCTGGGCTTCGGCTGGGTGGGCAGGCACGTCAACGTCGTCCTGCCGCAGGCGCTGCGGCGACTGCTGCCGCCGGGGGTGAGCCTGCTCGTCAACATCGTCCAGAACACGACGCTCGCGCAGGTGATCGGCGGTCTCGAGGTGCTCGAGGCGGGCGAGCGCTCGGTCGAGCGCCTGACGGCGGTGCCGCCCGTCGGCCTCGGCGAGATCCACGCCTTCGAGATCTACGGCGCCGTGATGGTGCTCTTCTTCGTGATCTCGTTCCCGCTCACGCGCCTCGCGGCGTACCTGGAGCGGCGGCTCGTCTGATAGCGCGGGGAAACCCATGGTTCCCCCGCGGGCCCCTCCTTCGGCGCTCGACGTTGCGGCGGCGTGCCGCGCCTCCCGGCCGGCGGAGCCGGCCTCCGGCGGCAGCCGGTGACGCTCCGGTCGAGGTGGTGCGGCGGGTCCTTGCGTGCGCCCGTTCGGCGCCGTTGCGCCCGCTGCGGGCGTCGACGGAACCGGTCGCTTCGCCGCCGGCGGCGGTTACGTCGCCTTGTGCAGCGACAGCGCGGCGCCGGCGGCCAGGAGCAGGATGCCGAGCAGCCGCGGCCACGTGAGCCCGATCTGCTCGATCCCGAACAGCCCGAAGCGGTCGATTGCCGCGCCCATCAGCAGCTGACCCGCGATCAGGATCCCGATGGTCGCGGTCGCGCCGAGCCGCGGCGTCGCGAACGTGATCGTGAACACGATGAAGACGCCGAGCACGCCTCCCGCCCACATCCACGCGGGCGCGTGCGCCGCCTCGCCGAGCCCGTCCAGCGACCGCCGCGTCGCGAGGAGCAGCGCCACCGCGAGGATCACCGAGAGCACGGTCGCGAACGCCAGCGCCTCGAGCGAGCCGACCCGCTCCCCGAGACGGCCCATCACCACCGCCTGCACCGACCCCGCGAGCCCCGCCGCCGACGCGAGCGCGACCGCGACGGCGGTTCCGCCCGACAAGGCCTACGAGCCTCCGCTGAGCTTGCCCGCCATGTCTCCTCCTCCCGAGCTGCCGCGCGACCGCCACGCTATACGCTCGTTCCTCGGCGAGCGACAGAGGGGAGCTGGGATGGTCAGGGTCTTCGTCGTCTACGAGCAGGAGCCGGACGCCGCCCGCTACGGGGAGCACGCGGCGCTCTGCCGCAAGGTGCCGGGAGGCACGTTCCGCCACGGGCGCGTGTTCGGCGCCCCGGTCGGCGACCCGCGGTTCCGCCACTACGCCGAGTGGGAGTTCGCGGACATGGACGCGTTCAAGGCCGCCGCGCGGACGGAGGAGTTCGCCGCGACGGGGGCGGACGCGATGGCGATGGGCGTCCCGTTCCAGGTGCACTTCGCGGAGGTGTCGGAGTGACGGAGCCGTCGGCTCCGCGGCCGGTCGCCGATCCGGCCGAGCTCGGCTTCGAGACGATCGTCTACGAGAAGGACTACCCCCGCGCGACCGTGCGGCTCAACCGGCCGGACGTGCTGAATGCATTCGACTTCCGGATGCTGCGCGAGCTCGCGCGGGCCTTCGAGGACGCCTCGTGGGACGACGAGATCCGCGTCGTCGTCGTCACGGGGACCGGCCGCGCCTTCTGCGTCGGCGCCGACCTCCGGGCCTGGGGCGAGGACCTGCTCGGCAACTCGAAGGAGTACTGGAAGTGGTTCGGCGCCTTCAAGGACATGCACGACCGGCTGCGCG